>JAZRKQ010000017.1:0-108201 GCA_045646385.1 Clostridia bacterium
TCTCCAGGTATGTTAATTCGCTCCGAATTGACAGAGCAAAAAACAAGCAATATAGAATTTTGTTAGAATTGGTTAGAAAAACCGCTAGATAAAGGTGTTTTGGGTGATTTGCAAAATCGCTCAAACCCGCACCGTTAAGCCATTTGTGAGGTTTTATTTACAGTCTCACCCGGGGGATTTCGAGTCAGCCCCGTTATGACCTCTTCGATACCTGTCCGTGTATATGTTAGTGCTCCGTTTTGATAGAGCAAAAAACAAGCAATATAGAATTTTGTTAGAATTGGTTAGAAAAACCGCTAGATAAGGGGGTATTTGACATTGTGCAAAAGTGCCTAAACCCGCACGGTTAAGCCATTTGTGAGGCTTTATTTACAGTCTCACCCGGGGGATTTTGAGTGGTTTCTTGCAGCACTTCCGCATGAATATTTTGAGGAAAATAATCTGCACACCTTTTTGATTGAAAGAGAACAGGATTTTGACAGATGTATAGAAAAGATAGATGCTTTTTTGCCTTATATAGATAATTGGGCTACCTGCGACAGTATGAAGCCGAAGATTTTAAAAAAAGAACCCAAAAAATTGCTGAAGCATATAAAAAGATGGATTAATTCAAATGATCTTTATACAGTTAGATATCCAATAAATTTATTGATGAGTTTTTATCTTGACGAAAATTTTGATGAGAGTTATATCAAAATGGTTGTAAATATAAATTCTGATGAATATTACATTAATATGATGCGTGCATGGTATTTTGCAACTGCACTTGCAAAACGATATAAAGATATGCTTCCGTACATAGAGAACAGAGTAATTGTTGTGTGGACGCATAATAAAACCATACAAAAAGCAATTGAAAGTCTGAGAATTTCAAAAGAGTATAAACAGTATTTAAAAACGCTGAAAATAAGTAATTAGTTTTGGCATAAGCAATTGATATATATTATATTAGAAAACCTGAGTTACTGCCCCGTTATATAGGAGAGGAACTCATTTTTTTGAACCCCTTCGTGTTTATTAAAAATGATTGAATGATTTTCTTGATTTTTGGTTAAACATGTGTTACACTAACATAGTGCAGAAAAATAGCAAAAAAAGGAGATTTGAATTATGGATATTTTTGCATTCGTACTTTACTTTGTAGCGATGATTGCTATTGGTATTTTCTTTTTCTGTAAGTCTAAAGCAGTAACAGAAAAAGATTATTTTTTAGGCGGACGTGCTATGGGACCATGGGTTGCAGCAATGAGTGCACAGGCATCTGATATGAGCGCATGGCTTCTTATGGGGCTGCCGGGAAGTATTTTGGCATTCGGATTTGGTCAGGCATGGATAGGTATCGGTCTTGCAATAGGTACTGCTGCAAACTGGATTTTAGTTGCAAAAAGACTGCGTAAATTTTCAAAAGCAGCAGAAGATTCTATTACACTTCCTCAGTATCTTTCTAATCGATTTGTATCAAAAAGTCATACAGTAAGTATTATCTGTGCGGTAGTATTTTTGGTATGCTTCACAATTTATGTTGCTTCTGCGTTCGTTGCAGGCGCAGATGTATTTACAACATTGGTTCCTGAGTTAACAAGAACAAACGCTATGCTTATATTTGCTGCTATCGTTGTAATATATACATTCTTGGGCGGCTTTAATGCTGTTTGCTGGACAGACTTTTTCCAAGGACTTTTAATGATATGTGCACTTTTAATTGTTCCGATTGTTATAGGACTTACACGAAATCTTGATACAGCGGCATTGTCTACTGTATATACCGGACCAAATGGTGAAGAATTTAAGTTTGTAGCAAATTTCTTTAATGCAAGTTGGAAAGATATTGTTTCCGGACTTGGCTGGGGACTTGGTTACTTTGGTATGCCACATATTATAGTAAGATTTATGGCGATTGAAAAACCATCTATGGTTAAAAAATCTGCTACAGTTGCAATAATATGGGTTGTACTTTCGCTCGCAGCGACAGTTGTGATTGCATATCTTGGAAGAATGTTTGTATATTCTAATGGAACAGACCTTTCTGCAGTTTTACTTGCTAATGGTAAACAGTCATTAATATTTGTGGAACTTGCGCGCGATGTATTCCCATCATTTATTGCAGGTCTTTTGCTTGCTGCGATTATTGCAGCGAGTATGTCAACTGCCGATTCACAACTTTTGGTTGCAGCATCGTCTTTTGCCAGTGACCTTTATAAACCGATTGTAAGAAAAAATGCGTCAAATAAGGAAATGCTTTGGGTAAGCCGTATAATTGTTATTGTTATAGCTGTTGTGGCATTCTTTATTGCTAGCAGTAAAGGAAAGGCTGCTCAGGCGATTATGGATTTGGTATCAAATGCATGGGGTATTTTTGGTGCGGCATTTGGTCCGGCAGTACTGTTCTCTCTGTTCTGGAAACGATTTACATATAAAGGTGCTGTTGCAGGAATTATCGTTGGTGCGTTAGTAGATATGCTTTGGTTATGGATGCCTGTTATAAACGGACAGACTTTAACAGCAATTACCGGTATTTACGAAATCATTCCGGGCTTTATCATCGGTGCAATTGCTGCTATTGTAGTTACACTTATCGATAAAGCACCGTCTAAGGAAGTAGAAGCAATATTTGAAAAAGCTACTGATAACAGTATTGATGATTAATTTTAGAAAATAACTACAAAAAGACAATCCATCAGGATTGTCTTTTTTGTGTTTTTGAACGCCTAAGTTTTTATGATGCAAATATTTTTTTGTTTAGCAATCAAGCAAATGTGTGACAAGAAATATTTTTCTTTATTTAAATAAAATTAGCAAAATATTTTGGGGATTTAGGGAAACCGCTTTACTTTTTGTTGGAATTTTAATATAATTATAATAAATGGGGGTGTATATGTTGGATAATATAGATCATCAAATTTTGTCTTATCTTAAAGAAAATTCAAGAGAAAACGCAACAAATATTGGAAATAAAATAAATTTATCCACTTCTGCAGTAATAGAGCGCATTAAAAAAATGGAAAATAGCGGTTTGATAAAGCAGTATACAACCATTATAAACCAAAAAATTACCGGCAAAGAATTAATGGCATTTATTAATGTTAAACTAGATGCACCTAAATATTACGAAAGTTTCATAAAACATATAAATGAATATAATCCTGTTGCTGAATGCTATTATATAGCAGGTGATTTTGATTTTCTTCTTAAAGTAGTTACATCATCAACCAGTAGACTTGAAGAAATTCTTAATTACATTAAGTCAATCAACGGTGTTTCTTTGACAAGAACTACTGTTGTGTTATCCACAAACAAACACGAAGTTTGTTTGCTCCCTGATGAATAAAATGTATAAATATATTTTATAAAAAAGAAAGGATTTGGTATTATGGTAATTGGTATTCCAAAGGAAATTATGCATGGAGAGGGTCGTGTTTCTGCAATTCCCGAAACAGTCGCTAAACTTAAGGCAGACGGATTTGAAGTACTTGTTGAAAATTCAGCAGGTGAAGGTGCGCTTTTTGCTGATAGCGACTATGTTGCGGCAGGAGCAACAATGATTGCGGATTGTGAAGAACTCTATGCAAAATCAGATGTAATTTTGAAGGTAAAAGAGCCACAGTTTAACGAGGCGAAGGGTAAACATGAAGTGGATATGATGCATGAAGGTCAGTACCTCATTACATTTATTCACCCCGCATCCCCGGTTAACCACGAAATGGTTAAAAATATGGCTGCAAAAGGTGTAATCAGTCTTACACTTGACGGTGTTCCGCGTATTTCAAGAGCACAGAATATGGATGCGCTTTCTTCAATGAGCACATGTGCAGGCTACAAAGGTATTTTAATGGCGGCAAACGATCTCAAAAAATTTATTCCTCCCATTTTCTGTGCGGTAGGTCAGGTAAAACCATGTAATGCGCTTGTTATTGGTACTGGAGTTGCTGGTTTGAGAGCACTTGCTACAGCAAAGGGACTTGGTGCTATTACATATGCAGCAGACATTCGTCCTGCCGCAGCGGAGCAGGCACAAAGTCTTGGCGCTAAAATTGTAGATACAGGAGTACCTGCTGAAATTGCAGTAGGTGAAGGCGGTTATGCGAATGCTCTTCCGGAAGAATGGCTTGAAAAAGAAAGAGCAGCCCTTGCTGATACAATTAAAGATATGGATATTATCTTCTGTTCAGCACTTGTTCCATCCAAACTTGCCCCTGTAATTCTTACGGAAGAACTTGTTAAGACAATGAAACCCGGTTCAGTAATTGTTGATATTTCAATAGATCAGGGTGGTAACTGTGAAATAACAGATCCAGGCGAAACATCAGTAAAACATCAGGTTACAATCGAAGGTATCAAAAATATCCCCGGTATGCTTCCTACAAGTTCAACATGGATGTTTTCACATAACATTTATAATCTTGTTAAGTATCTTACAAAAGATGGTGCGATTGTTCTTGACACAAATGACGATATCGTAAATGGTATACTTACAACAATTGACGGTAAAATCGTTCATAAAGGTGCTATAGAAGCAATGAATGCATAATTTTGGGGGTTATAAACAGTGGGAATTATTTTAATTGTAATATTCATAGTCGCAGCAATTGTTGGCTACCTTATTATTAATAAAGTACCTACTTTACTTCATACTCCTTTAATGTCTGGTATGAATGCATTGTCGGGTATCACAGTTTTAGGTGCTTTGACGGTTACTGCAATTGCAGTAAAAGAAAGCGCTCCTGCTTTAAGCATTATTATTGGGATATTAGCCATTGTTTTTGCAATGGTTAATGTTGTGGGCGGTTTTGCAGTAACAGGCAGAATGCTCAAAATGTTTAAAAAGGAGGATAAATAAGTGGAATTGTTAATAGATAATTCGATTTATTACATAATCAGTGCAGTTATCGTTTTAGGTGTTCTGCTCGGCATCAGTATGATGAGTAAGGTTAAGACGGCATACAATGGTAACACTATTTCTGCAATTTGCACAGTAATTGCTATTGTAGTTGTCCTCTATAACAATTCAATTTTAACTGCTTGGCAGGTTTTGATAGGCCTTGCAATCGGTGCAGTAGTGGGTCTTATTGGAGCAATTAAAGTTAAAATGATTCAGATGCCTCAGGCTGTTGCACTTTTAAATGGTCTTGGTGGTCTTGCCAGCGCACTTGTGGCGGTTTTAACAATCAATCAGGCAGACGGCGATAAATTTGCTATATGTGTTGGTGCCATTGCCCTTCTGGTTGGTTGGGTTACATTTACAGGTAGTTTGGTTGCTGCAGGTAAACTCCACAAGGTTCTTCCTCAGAAACCTGTTGTATGGAAATCACACTCATTAATTGTAGCAGTAACCTTGATTCTTATAGTAATTGCAATTATATTCAAACCTGAATCAATTTGGTTTATCACAATCCTTTCAGCATTTTTTGGGGTTGCATTTGCAATTCGTGTTGGCGGTGCCGATATGCCAATAACAATCTCACTTCTTAACTCTCTCAGCGGTGTTGCAGGTGGTATTGCAGGTATTGCTGTTGGCGATCCATTATTGGTTGCTATAGGCGGTGTTGTTGGTGCGTCAGGTCTTCTGTTAACACAGATCATGTGTAAGGCTATGAACAGAAGTTTAATCAGTATACTTTTAGGAAGCACCGCTAAAAAGCCTGTTGCTGTTCAAAATGATACCGCAAAATCTGAAACAATAGAAAAGGAAGAACCCAAATTATCAGTTAACGAAATTTTGGCAAATGCAAAAAAGGTTATGATTGTACCGGGATATGGAATGGCGCTTGCTCAGGCACAAAGTACAGTTAAAGCACTTGCTGATAAATTGGAATCGAAAGGTGTAGAGGTTAAATTTGCTATTCATCCTGTTGCGGGAAGAATGCCTGGTCATATGAATGTACTTCTTTGCGAAGTTGATGTACCATATGATAAACTATACGAGATGGAAGCAATTAATGGCGAATTTGCAGAATGTGATGCAGCAATTATAATTGGTGCAAATGACGTTGTTAATCCGGCAGCAAATACTGCCGAGGGCACACCTATTTATGGTATGCCGGTCCTCAATGCTGCTGATGCTAAAAGTGTTATTGTATGTAACTTTGATACAAGCGCAGGTTATGCAGGAGTACCAAATCCGCTTTATGAAAGCGAAAATACAGTAATGATGCTGGGCGATGCAAAGGATACTGTTTCTCAACTTATTATGGCTCTTGATGGTGAATCTAATGCTGCTGAAAAAAATGCGAATTCTATATCAGTTGGCGATATGTTATCACAGGCAAAAAAGGTTATGATTGTACCGGGATACGGAATGGCGCTTGCTCAAGCACAAAGTACAGTTAAAGCACTTGCTGATAAGTTGGAATCAAAAGGTGTAGAGGTTAAATTTGCTATTCATCCTGTTGCGGGAAGAATGCCTGGTCATATGAATGTACTTCTTTGCGAAGTTGATGTACCATATGATAAACTATACGAGATGGAAGCGATTAATGGCGAATTTGCAGAATGTGATGTAGCAATTATAATTGGTGCAAACGATGTTGTTAATCCGGCTGCAAATACTGCCGAGGGCACACCTATTTATGGTATGCCGGTCCTCAATGCTGCTGATGCTAAAAGTGTTATTGTATGTAATTTTGATACAAGCGCAGGTTATGCAGGAGTACCAAATCCGCTTTATGAAAGCGAAAACACAGTAATGATGCTGGGCGATGCAAAGGATACCGTTTCTCAACTTATCCAAAGTTTCTAAATAATCAATAAACGAAGTATCGTTCGTGAATATGATATACACCACCGAAAGTGAGTCACACTTTTGGTGGTGTATTTTTTTAGTTGTATACCATTGTTTACATAAGGTTTAATTGACTGATTAAATACATTGTGGTAGAATACATATTGGATATTGCTTAGATAAATTAATATAGTCAGGAGTCATATATGAAAACTGTTTTTGTAGTAAACCCAATGGCGGGACAAGGTAAAAACATTGATAAAATTATATCGCAAATAAAAGAAACTGCGTCTGATATAAGTGCAGATATACAGATATATATTACAAAAAGTGCAGGAGATGCTAGAAAATTTGTAAACGAGTATTGCAAAGATTATGGTGCGGCACGTTTTATTGCATGCGGTGGTGACGGAACTTTAAACGAGGTTATAAATGGTGCAATCGATTGTGTTGATGCTCAAGTAGGCGTTATGCCAATAGGGACGGGCAATGATTTTTGTAGGAATTTTGATTACGCCGGAAGTTTCAGTAACATTTCCAATCTTATAAAAGGTGCCTGTATAAAGTGTGATGTTATTATGTATACCACAACAATCGGAGGAATCAAAAAAACAGGCTACTGTGCAAATATGTTTAACATAGGATTTGACTGCAACGTTGCAGATATGACTGCCAATATGAAGAAAAAACCGTTTATATCAGGAGGATTTGCATATCTGCTTTCTATTTTTGCTATGCTTATAAAGAAAAAGGGAGCAAACTTAAAAATAGAACTTGATGGAAATATCGTACATAACGGACCTTTGCTTTTAACTTCAGTTGCAAACGGCTGTTTCTGTGGCGGAGGGGTTAAGAGTAATCCTTTGGCTTCCGTGCAGGATGGTTTTATAAATATAAATATAATAAAAAATGTATCAAGGCTTAAATTTATAAAACTTTTGCCACACTATATGAAAGGTGATTTTTTAGAACTTAAAAACATAGAAAAAGTTATTTCATCACTTAAATGTAAAAAGATTACCGTAAAACCTTTTGACGACAATATACGACTTTGTATTGACGGGGAGATAACCGATGTTGGTATAACAGAATTTGAAATTATGCCTAACGCATTTAATTTTGTTGTTCCGGTCCCTCAAAAATCTTATTTTGAATCTGATTGCATAAAATATAATAATGTATAAAAAATAATAAAGGTGATGCTATGAATAACAGAAAAAGAATAATTTCCATTGTGACAATAGTAATGCTGAGTTGCATAATTCTTGCTATAATAGACGGTGTTATACAACCTCGATATTTGCTTAAATCTGGTATGAAACTTATACTGTTTCTTGTAATTCCATTTGTGTATTCTTTATTTGATAAAAAATTGAAATTGCGTGAACTTTTTAAAATTAACAAACGCGGCATAAAGACTGCATTTATGCTTTGCATACCTGTGTATGTTGTTATACTCATGGCATATTTGCTTTTAAAGGATGTTTTTGATTTTTCCGGAATAACCAGGTCACTCACAAATAATATTGGCGTAAACGGTGATAATTTTCTTATAGTGTCTGTTTATATATCATTTATAAATTCGTTTGTGGAGGAGTTTTTCTTCCGTGGATTTGCGTTTCTTTCTCTTAAACGGGTTACGTCGGGGAAAGCAGCAACAATATTCAGCGCGGCAATGTTTGCGCTGTATCATGTTGCTATAATGACGGGATGGTTCTCAACAGGTGTATTTATTATAACGATATCCGGACTGTTTTTAGGAGGACTGATATTTAATTACCTTGACGCACGCAGTGATAACATATACACATCATGGTTTGTGCATATGTTTGCAAACTTTTCTATAAATACAATAGGATTTATGCTTTTCGGTATTATATAACGTTTTATAATTATTTGTATTGACATGTTCACCTTTCTGCGATATACACAATTTTGGGAATGAGAAAATTGAGTATTGCAGAAAGGTGATTTTTTGTCTGGTAATTAAATATTAATTTATTAACTACATTTTTTACTGTGCCGATATTCGATTTAGTACGGCTGCCATTTCACCTCTGTCAATAATGTTTTCAGGGCGGAAGGTTCCGTCGGGATAGCCTAATAAAACTCCTGCGCTTGCCAGCGCGGCAATTTCATTATAAGACCATCTTTCGGGAGAAACATCTGTAAAATCCGCCTTGCCGGAGTTAAGGTCGGCTTTTATAACGCGTGCAAGAAATACAGAAACTTCTTCTCTGTTTGCCTGCTTATCAGGCTTAAATGTTCCGTCGGGGTATCCCTCCATAAGTTTTGCTTTGTATACTGCACTGATTTCTTTTTCTGCCCAATGTCCTTTTGCATCTGCAGGGATATTTGTGTCAGATGATGTTAAATTAAGCATTCTTGCCGCTATCGTTGCCATTTCTCCACGGGTCATAGATTTATATGGGGAAAAAGTGTGCGTGCCTGTACCTAGCATAAGTCCCATTGAAGATACGCTTTGAATATCGTCTTTTGCAAAGTGAGTCAGTATATCCGAAAAATATTTTCCGTTAAGCCACGTGTAGTAATAATCCCATACATCTTTTGTTTCCTGACCAAGACTCCAGTTGCCTGCGCCTTTTAATGAGTATTTGTCAACTAAAGATAGTTTTGACTTTATAGAATCATCATTTTCAAACCATACTACGTAATTTCCTGAACTTAAAGTTTTCCCTGAAACAGTTATGCTTTCTCCTTTTTTAACTGTAAATTCCGCTTTGGGACTCATATGCTCTTCATCGAAAGTTATTTTACCACCCGTGTCGGAAATTATTTGCTCTAATCGATTGTTTGATACACCCAACCCATTTATACTGTTATTGCTGGTTGACCATATTCTGCCGAAAAACGGTATGCCCAGCACAATTTTTTCTGGTGGACATTCTTCTAATGCATAACGTACGGAGTTTTCAACAAATTCCATACTTGCTACGGGACCTGCTTCGCCGCCTTCGTAGTGTTCGTCATATGCCATTATAAAAAGATAGTCGGCATATTGGGCCAATGCAGAATAATCGTACGAGCCGTGCCAACCTGTAGTCCAGTTGTACGGATTTGCCGCAACTGCTACAGAAACCTCTTTAGATGTTGGCAGGGCAAGGCGTAGGCGACGGACAAGTTCTGTGTATTTGTCTTTATGCGTATGGGTTACATTTTCGATATCTATATTTATTCCGTCAAGGTTATATTGATTTATGGCAGAAACTATGGTATTAACTGTAGCATCCATATTTTCGAGCGCCGCAACACCTGCCGCTCTGTTCCAGTGATTTGACAAAAAAGGCACTACTTTAAGTCCCATACTTTTAACTTTTTCTAAATAACTTTCTGAAATATAGTTAACTTTTACGCTGCCATCACTTTCAATGTCAAAATATGACGGCGAAACGGCAGATAATGTATTTTTTGCAAGAGCAATATATTCTAGTTGGTTTGCATGTGAACCAAAATATACGTATGACATTGCATAGCGTTGATTTTTGCTGCTTAAACAATAAAATGGTATAGACACAGCAATAAGTCCTGCTACAACAATTTTTACTGCACGTATTTTCTTTTTGGACGGCATACCGCCATCCATAGTTGTAAGTTCCCTTGAAAACTCAGCAGAGCAGGGAGGGTAGAGCGAAATTATAATGTCATATGTGCCGTCGGTATTTTTAGATAGCATAGTGTTCATACTGTACATAGTTTTAAAACCTTCTTTCAGATATTGACATCTCTAAATTATTGGTGTATAATTTATGTAAGACAAAAACAAAGGAGAGGTTTTTATGGCTAAAGTAGGAAGACCTAAATCTGACAACCCCAAGGCGGATAAATTCAGTTTCCGTTTAAATGCAGATACTGTTAAAGCATTGGACGAATTTTGTGAGAAGCATTCAGTTTCACGTTCAGAGGCAATACGTTTGGGTATAGAGGCGCTCACAAGCGGCAGGGCACCTGTAGTACAGGAAGAAAAACGCGAAAAGAAGGATATGCCGTCGTTTTTACTTTAAGCATCTGCTTAAGAACAATAATATTATAGCGAAATCCCTCATAGGTTATACCGAAGGGGGATTTTTATTTTATGATTAATTATATATGGGCATTTATGATACTCTTTTCAGTCATTGTGGGTGCGTTTAACGGCAGGTTGGAGGATGTTGTGCAAGCCGCTTTTGACGGAGCGAATAACGGAGTTAAAACTGTATTTGGTTTTATAGGTGTTACTTCACTTTGGTGCGGAATTATGAAGATTGCGGAGGAGAGCGGTCTTGTAAGCGTGTTTACTCGTATTATAAGACCGATTAACCGTATAATTTTCCCCGAACTGAAAAAAGAGAAAAAAGCAATGGAGGCAGTATCTGCCAATATGGTAGCAAACATTTTGGGGCTTGCAAATGCTGCTACACCTCTTGGAATTAAAGCAATGAAGGAACTTGACAGAATTAACGGAAGTTCAAAAACTGCATCAAACGCAATGTGTATGTTTGCAGTTATCAATTCTGCTTCAATTCAACTTATTCCGTCTACTATGATAGGCATACGTGCATCTATGGGGAGTGTCGCTCCTACTGAGATTATTCTGCCTGTTTGGATAGTATCTGTTTGTGCGGCATTATGCGGAATTGTACTGGCAAAACTGTGTGCATCTTCTTATTATATAAGGAGGTCAAAATAACGTATGACGGATTTGGTAAATGTTATATCTGTGTATGCCGTACCCATTACTATTGCGGGTATAATAGTATTTGGACTTTTAAAAAATGTTAATATTTATTCTGTGTTCTTAGAGGGCGCAAAGGAAGGACTTCATATAGGTGTCGGTATTATTCCGCCTGTATTGGCACTTTTAACGGCACTTGGTATGTTCCGTGCGTCGGGCGCACTTGAACTTATTATAAGTGCCATAAAACCTTTTACAGATTTTTTGAAAATCCCATCAGAAATAGTACCGTTTGCACTTATGCGCCCAGTGTCGGGCGGAGCATCACTTGCAATGGCTACGGATATATTTACAAATTATGGTGTAGATTCTTTTGCGGGCAGGGCGGCTGCCGTTATGATGGGTAGCACTGAAACTACTTTTTATACATTGGCAGTATATTTTGGTGCATCAAAAGCGTCTGATACCCGTCATACCTTGCGTTGCGCTTTAACTGCAGATGTAGTTGGTATTATACTCAGCGTGTGGATTTGCAGGTGGTTTTTTGCATAATTTCAAATAAATAAACAACATATATGATGCACTCACGGGTTAATTTAATCGTGTAACAATTAACTTGGGAGTGTAAAAATGAAAAAAATATTTAATATAAAGGTGCTGATAACTTCAATTTTTGTTTTTTTAATTATTGGCGTCGCAGCAATAGTATCTTCAATTCCTGATGAAATAATTCTGTTTGAAAATGAAAAATTAAACTTAGGAAAAATTTTTATCGTTGATGCACAGACAGATACAGTAGGAGTTCTGCGCGGCAATGAGATGGATTATTCAGATGAAAGTTATTTTGCAGAAGTTAAATTTGCAGGCGTTATACCGGTTAAAACAGTTAAGGTTTCAGTAATACAAACACCGGAGGTTGTACCGTGCGGAAACAGTATTGGTGTTAAAATTTATGCTGATGGGCTTATTGTTGTAGGCATTTCAAATTTTCCGTCGAGTGACGGACGAATGGTTTCACCGGGTGGTGATGGGGGAATTAAAACCGGTGATGTAATTAAAGAAATAAACGGACAGACGGTAAAAAATGCGTCTGATTTTTCAAAAATTGTAGAAGATTCGCAAGGTGATGCCGTTACTATTACTGTAGAGCGGAACGGAGGAATATTTAAATATAGCCTTACTCCATGTAAAGACTCTAATGATGACTTGAAACTTGGTATATGGGTTCGTTCTTCAATCGCCGGTATAGGCACTATGACATTTTATAATCCTGAAGATAATTCATACGGCGCATTGGGGCACGGAATAACTGATAGTGATACCGGAAAGATTGTACCTGTCGGTAAAGGTGAGGTACTCTTTGCAGATATTGTTTCTGTAAAAAAAGGAGAAAAAGGTTCACCTGGTGAACTTCGCGGAACATTTATGGCCGATAATATCGTGGGAAGTGTGGAAGAAAATACTGAGTGCGGAATATATGGTAAAGTTACGAGTTTCGATGCATTCAAAAGAGAAACCGTTCAGGCAGCAGCACGCTCAGAAGTTGTAGAGGGTGATGCGCACATTTTGACTTGTATAGATGGTGGACAAGTAGAAAAATACGATATAGAAATACAAAAAGTTACTCATAAAAAAAGCGTTGATACAAAATGTATGGTTATAAAAGTTACCGACCCGCTTTTGCTTGAACAAACAGGCGGAATACTTCAAGGAATGTCAGGCAGTCCTATCTTACAAAATGGAAAAATAGTTGGGGCAGTAACACACGTGTTTGTTAATGACCCGACAAGAGGTTACGGGATATTTATCGAGAATATGCTGATAGAAGCAGAAAAGTAAAAGCAAAAACGCTCGTAAGAGCGTTTTTTTAATTTGAGTTTTTTATATCGGCATCTCCTGTTGCTGGATTGTCTATTAATTTTCCGTCTTTTTCAAAACGAGAGCCATGGCAAGGGCAATCCCATGTGTGTTCGTATTTATTCCATTTCAGGGCGCACCCCAGATGCGGACAACGTCTTGGAGTAGGGGTTAAAAGATTTGCCGTAGATTCTATGATATTTATAAAAAGTTGAAAATTGAACATATTCCTTTGTGGCGAAAAAATTTCGGCAAAGTCATTTTTCTTGTCCTGAACCATATCACACAAAATCTGTGCCGCAACCATAGAACTTGTCATTCCCCATTTGTTAAAACCTGTTGCAACGTACAAATTCGGAGTATGCTTTGAATACGGCCCTATATAAGGAATAGAGTCAAGCGACATAGTATCCTGTGCTGCCCATTCGTATTCGAGCGATGCACCATCATAATGCTTTTCGGCAAATTTATGAAGTTCATCCCATGCAGTACCCTGTTTGCCTGTTCTGTGACTTCCTCCACCTATAAAAAGCAAATCACCGTATGATTTAAAAGAAAGTCCTTGTATATCTTCGTCAACGTACATACCATCGAGCCTCTGTGCATTTTTGTATGCCGATACATAACTTCTGTGCTGATAAAGTTTTAAAAAGTAGCCGCCGTGTTTGTTTATAAAAGGGAAGTGGGTAGTTACTATTATTTTCTTTGCGGTGATTTTGCCGTTGTCAGCAACAGCACAGGTAGATTTAATATCACGTATAAATGTATCTTCGTATATATTAAGACCATTTGAAATTTCTTTTATAAATTTAAGCGGATTAAACTGCGCCTGATTTTTAAAACGTATGGCACCTTTTGTTTTAAACGGTATCTCCAGTTCGGATACAAAGTCTGCTTCTCCGCCGAGTGAGTGAACAGCAACAACTTCTCTTTCGATTTTTCTTCTGTCAATCATAGAATATGTGTATGCTGGCTTTGTCTCAAAATCACAGTCTAATGATTTGCATAAATATTCGTATTCATCAATAGCATTTTGGTTTGCCGTCATATACATCTGGGCTTGTTCTCTGCCTAATCTATGGATTAAATCTGCGTAAATAAGACTGTGCTGAGATGTTATTTTGGCGGTTGTGTTTTTTGTTGTTCCTGATGCTATTTTGCTGCCCTCAACCAAAACACAATCGATGCCTGCTTGCTTTAAAAAATAGGCGCACAAAATTCCGCAGAGCCCTCCGCCTATTATAAGTACATCTGTTTTGATATCTTTATCAAGTTTTTTAAATTCATTTAATGATGTTGTTGCTGTCCATACAGATTTTTTCATAAAAATTCCTCCGAAATGCATTTACATTTAGTATGCGCATTCGGAGGAATAAAAAACATTATATTCTTGAATAAATTTCGTTAAGACGCCTAAAGCGTTTTTTATCAATACTGTCGAGTTGTTCTTTTGTTATTCTGTATGCCCAGTTACCCTCTGACTTTCCGGGTGTATTGAGTCTTGTATCTGAACCATAACCAAGCAAATCCTGTATTGGCATAATAACAACACCTGCAGAAGATGCCATCATTGTGCGTATAATATGTTCGCATCCGCCACTCCAGTCGTCGCCTTTAAAACCGCAGTATTCAAGCATATATCTTCTTGTGCCTTCGTCCAGTTCCCAAAGATACCCCAAAAGTGTGTTGTTATCGTGTGTGCCGGTATATGCAATAGAATTGTTTATATAGTTGTGGGGAAGGTGGGTAGATTCGTTGTCACCCATAAATGCAAATTGAAAAACCCTCATCCCGGGGAATCCGCTTTCGTTTACAAGTTTTATAACGTCTTCTGTTATAAGCCCTAAATCTTCGGCAATAATAAGTGCATTGCCACATTCTTCTTTGATTGCATTTACAAGTTTTATGCCGGGTCCTTTGCTCATCTTACCGACTTTGGCGGTTTGGGCATCACCGGGGACTTCCCAGAAAGATTCAATCCCTCTGAAGTGGTCTATACGTATACCATCAAACATTTCAGTCATATGCGAAATTCTGTTGCGCCACCAACGAAAATCTTCTTTTTCCATAGCAGACCAGTTGTATATAGGATTTCCCCAAAGTTGACCATCTTCGCTGAAGTAATCCGGAGGAACTCCTGCTACGGAGGTAGGTTTGTTTTCGCTGTCGAGCATAAACAGGTGTTTGTCTGCCCAGACATCGCTGCTGTCAAGGTCAACATAAATCGGAATATCGCCGATTATTTTGATGCCTTTTTCATTTGCATATTTTTTTATGTCTGCCCATTGTGTAAAAAATTCGTACTGAATAAATTTCCACATAAAAAGGTCATCTTCTCTGTAATCTTCGCTTTTCCAGTTGTACCATGCATCATTATTGTTTGCCGTTTTAATCGCCATAAACTTGCAAAAATTATTAATATAAATATTTTTTGATATGAAATCGTTGATTTCGTCTTTGTTATTTACTCTTAAAGACGCTGTTTTAAGAATATGTAAACGCTCATTGAAAAGTCGTTCGTATTCGCATACATATGGATTCGTCTGCCTTTGGCTTTCAAGTTCTTCAGATGTAATCAAGCCTTTATCTCTAAGTTGCTCTAAATTTATAAAATACGGATTTCCCGCAAAAGCAGAAGGAGATTTGTATGGGGAATTACATTCATCTGATGGGCAGAATGGAAGCACCTGCCAGTAAGTATATCCGCAATCAGCGAGAAAATCTATAAAGTATTTTGCTTCTTTGCCGAATCCGCCTATTGAGTAGTCACCAAACAGCGAAGAAATATGCATAAGAACACCGCTTTTTCTGTTCAAAACATTACCTCCGTTACAAATAAATTTAAATATGGAAATATTGTAACATAAATATACAAAATTTTCAATGGGAATATAGTCCAGAACACACATAATGCCTTGCTTTGCTTGACATAAGTATATTTGTGAGATATAATATATACAGTATATATCATAGTATATTAAAAGTGTATCTAAAAGTCAAAGGAGAGTGTTCTTTATGAGAATAAAATCCTGTAATAATATACAAGAAAAACTTAGTGAATTTGCCTCGGGCACCTGTACAAGTGCATATGAATTTATGGGGTGTCATAAATGTAAAGACGGGTATGTTTTCAGGGTGTGGGCACCCAATGCCGTAAGCGTGCATATTGTTGGTACGTTTAATGATTGGGATACGTCGGCCAGCCCTATGGAAAATATCGGCTACGGCATATGGCAGGCAATTGTTGAGAATGCGAAAGTTTATGATGAATATAAATATTATATAGGCAAAGCAAACGGCACTTTTGTTTATAAAAGCGATCCGTATGCATTCCACGCTTGCACGCGTCCTGAAAATTCGTCAAAAGTGTATGATATTGACGGCTTTAAATGGACTGACGCAGAATACCGAAAGGTAAAAGCAAAAAAGCAGATAATAAATCAGCCTATGAATGTTTACGAGGTACACCTTGGTTCATGGCTTCAGCATAAAGACGGAAATTTTCTGTCATATACCGACATGGCGGATAAACTTGTAAAATATGTGAAAAATATGAACTATACCCACGTGGAACTTCTTCCTGTGAGTGAGTATCCGTTTGACCCGTCCTGGGGATATCAGGTAACCGGCTATTACGCACCCACATCACGCTACGGCACTCCGAAAGATTTTATGAAATTTGTTGATATTATGCACTCTGCCGGCATAGGTGTTATATTAGACTGGGTTGGTGCGCATTTTCCTAAAGATGAAAACGGACTTTATGAATTTGACGGCAGTTGTCTATATGAATCTGCCGACCCGTTGAGGAATGAGCACCCTGATTGGCAGACCAGAATTTTCGATTATTCCCGATACGAAGTAAAGTCGTTTTTGATATCGAATATAATCTATTGGCTCGATAAATATCATATAGACGGCATAAGGGTAGATGCTGTGGCGTCAATGCTGTACTTAGACTACGGCAGGCGCGACGGGCAATGGAGACCAAACCAATATGGTGGTAATTATAACCTTGATGCTATAGATTTTCTGCGTGATATGAATAATGCCGCTTTTGCTTTTGACCCATCGGTTATAATGGTTGCAGAAGAGTCTACGGCATTTCCTATGGTTACAAAACCTTCGTATGATGGCGGGCTTGGATTTAACTTTAAATGGAATATGGGCTGGATGAACGACCTTTTAGGGTATATGTCAACCGATCCTCTTTTTAGAAAAGGCAGGCACAACGACCTTACGTTTTCTATGACGTATGCCTTTTCCGAAAATTATATTTTGCCGCTTTCACACGATGAGGTTGTGCACGGCAAATGCTCTATGATAGGCAAAATGCCCGGTAATTATGAAGATAAGTTTGCTAATCTGCGTGCGTTCTATGCGTATATGATGGCACACCCCGGAAAAAAACTTAACTTTATGGGCAATGAGTTTGCTCAGTTTATAGAGTGGAATTACGAAAATCCGCTTGAGTGGTTTATGTTAGAGTATGACAAGCATAAGAAAATGCAAAAATTCGTAAAGGAACTTAATGGATTTTATATTGAAAATAAGCCGTTTTGGGAAAACGATTCCGACTGGCAGGGATTTAGTTGGATATCTCACGACGACCATAGCCAGAGTGTAATATCTTTTATCCGTCGGGATAAAGATGGCAACGAAGTGATTGTAGTATGTAACTTCTGTCCTGTAGAAAGGAAAGAATATTGCATAGGTGTTCCCCAAAAAGGTGTATATAAACCTGTGCTTTCAACTGATGCTGCCAAGTATGGCGGTTCGGGCACAAGGCTTAGAAAAGTAAAAACAAAAGACATTGTAATGCACGGATTTGAACAATCAATTTCTATTACGCTACCGCCGCTTTCAACCGTATATTATATAAAAGAGAATAAAGGCAACAAGTAATATACTAATTATATAAAAATAGGGGGTTATGTCTTATGTTAGACAGACGAAAAGAATGTATTGCCATGCTTTTAGCCGGAGGTCAGGGAAGCAGACTGCTGGTGCTTACGCACAAAACAGCCAAGCCTGCTGTGCCGTTTGGCGGTAAATACCGAATCATCGATTTTCCGCTTTCAAACTGTGTTAATTCTGGCATTGACACAGTAGGTATTTTAACCCAGTATCAGCCTTTGGAACTTAACAATTATATAGGCAACGGACAGCCTTGGGGACTTAACAGGAATTTTGGCGGTGTACACATTCTGCCTCCATATGCCCAATCCGAAAAAATGGAGTGGTACAAAGGCACCGCAAATGCTATATACCAGAATATCCCCTTTGTTGAGAGGTATAACCCTAAAAATGTAATTATCTTATCGGGCGATCATATCTATAAAATGGATTATTCAAAAATGCTTAAATACCATATAGATAACGATGCTGAGTGCACCATTGCCGTGCGTGATGTGCCGATTGAGGAGGCAAGCCGTTTCGGTATTATGAATACCAATCCAGATGGTTCTATATATGAGTTTGAAGAAAAGCCTGCTAATCCGAAAAGTAATCACGCATCTATGGGTGTGTATATTTTTAAATGGGAAGTGCTTCGTAAGTATCTTATTGAAGATGAAGCAGACGAAAATTCTGATAACGATTTCGGAAAAAATATAATTCCCGCACTTTTGCGTGATGGCAGAAGCCTTTATGCATACACATTTGCAGATTACTGGAAAGACGTTGGAACTATCCACAGTTTGTGGGAGTCTAACATGGAACTTTTGGACGGTACGTTCAATATCCGTGATAAGGTATTTAAAACCTATGCAAGAAACTATGCAAAACCCTCAAGTTATATAGCCGGAACCAGCGAAATTAAAAATTCATTCGTGGCAGAGGGATGCACAGTAAAAGGCAGGATAGAACATTCTGTTATATCTACAGGTTGCACCATAGAAGAAGACGTTCAGATTTACAATAGTGTTATCATGCCCGACGCAGTTATTAAAAAAGGTGCTATAGTAAAATATGCCATAGTGGGCGAAGGCGCAGTTATAAACGAAAATGCCAAAGTAGGTGATGACCCCGTTTATTATGATGAAAGCGAATGGGGCATCAGCGTAGTTGGTAAAGACGAGCAGATAGCCAAGAACAGCGTAGTAAAACCAAATGAAGTTGTTTAAAGGAGAGTGACTGAATATGAAAAAATTATCAGGTATCATTTTTTCTAATATTTATGACGGTGCGCTTGGCGATTTAACTGCAAAAAGAACTGTTGCATCATTGCCGTTTGGCGGAAGATACCGTCAGATAGACTTTGTTTTATCAAGTATGGTTAATTCAAATATCACCTCTGTGGGTGTTATTACAAAATATAATTATGAGTCTTTGATGGACCACTTGGGTTCTTGTGAGGAGTGGGATCTCAACCGTAAAAACGGAGGGTTATACATAATACCTCCATTTGCATTCGGCAGGTCAGATGTATACCATGGCAAGTTAGAAGCACTTCACACGGCACTCAATTTCTTAAAATCTCAGAATACTGATTACATTGTGCTTTCAGACACTATTACAATATGCAATATCGACTATCGCGTTGTGCTTTCTGAGCACATTGCATCAGGAAAAGACGTTACTGCAATTGCTTCAAAGCCACATAGCGGTGCCGACAACTACCCTGCGGTTTTTGAAATCAACCGTGACGGAAGTGCAAAATCAATTTCTTTAAATTGCTCTGCAGGTAAAAATTCGTATGTGGGTTTTGGTATGTTTATTATGGAGAGAGAAGCGCTTATAAAAGTGGTTGAAGAATGTGTTTCTGCAGGATTTTATCACTTTGAAAAAGACTTTTTGCAGAAGTATTTTAACGAAGGTAAAATCACCGTTAATGTATATAATTTTGGGGGAACTGTTCTTCGTAACCGTGATATTGCAACATATCTTAAGAACAATCTTAAACTTACAGACGAGCAAGTTCATAACGGCCTTTTCAAGCCTTCTGCACCCATATATACTAAAGTGCGTGACGAAATCCCCACATATTATGGCGATACGTCATCTGTAAACGAATGTATTGTAGCAGATGGATGCGTTATTAAAGGTGAACTTGAAAACTCGGTGCTTTTCCGTGATGTCAAAGTAGAAGAAGGCGCTAAAGTAATTGGCTCTGTAATTATGCAGGGTACAAAAATCGGTAAGGGCGCTTATATAGAAAATGCAATTGTTGATAAAAATGTTATTATAACAGAGGGTGCACGCCTTATTGGTGCTAAACAAAGCCCCGTTATTGTAAAGAAAGGTGAAACAATATGAAAATACTTTTTGCCGCCAGCGAGGCAGCGCCGTTTATAAAAAGCGGCGGTCTGGGTGATGTTGCTCAGGCATTGCCGGCAGAACTGGCAAAGGTAAAAGATGTAGAGGTATCTGTATTTATACCTTATTATAAAAGCATTAAAGATAACCCAGATATAGAGGTAGAGTTTGTTAAAAGTTTTGGTGTGCAGGTTGCATGGCGCAGACAGCACGTCGGAATATTTAGAGCAGTAAGCAAAAGCAAAAAATTAAAGTATTATTTTGTAGATAACGAGCATTATTTTTATCGTGACGGTATCTATGGTTATTATGACGATGGCGAGAGATTTACTTATTTCTCTATGGCTGTTTTAGAGGCTATGCGCCAACTTGACTATTACCCCGACATCATCCATTGTAATGACTGGCAGACTGCGCTTATTCCGGTGCTTAAAAAAGCACTTTATGCAGGTATTTACGATAATGCACGAACAGTTTTTACCATCCATAATATTGAGTATCAGGGTAAGATGCCTAACGAGTTTATGACAGATGTTATAGGTGTAGGCGAATACTGGAGAGGTGTGCTGACTTATGATGGCTGTATTAACTTTATGAAGGGTGCTATCGTTGCGGCAGATAAAATAACTACTGTTTCCAAAACATATGCACATGAAATACGCCATGCGTTTTTTGCACACGGACTTCAGGATATACTTAAAGAAAATGAGTATAAAATAGAGGGAATAGTAAACGGAATTAATACTGATTTGTATAATCCGTCAAAAGATACAACTATATTTGAAAACTTTACCGCATCAAATCTTTCGGGTAAGGCAAAAAATAAAGCCGAAATGCAGAAAATGCTTGGTCTTCCCGTAAATCCCGATGTTCCTGTAGTTGCTATGATATCACGTCTGGTATCTCACAAAGGATTAGACCTTGTTGAATATGTTATGGGCGAGATTATGCAGAGAAATTTGCAGTTTATAGTCATCGGTACGGGTGATGCTAAGTACGAAGATATGTTTAATTTCAATGCGTATGTAAATCCCGATAAAATGTCTGCAAATATTACTTTCAATCCTGCTCTTGCAAATAAGGTGTATGCGGGTGCTGATATGTTCCTTATGCCGTCTAAAAGCGAGCCTTGCGGACTTTCTCAACTTATTGCAATGCGCTATGGTACAGTTCCGATTGTACGCGAAACCGGCGGTCTTTGGGACACCGTTCCGCCTCTTAATGTTGAAACATTAGACGGAAAAGGCTTTACGTTCAAGGGCTACAATGCTCATGATATGCTGGGTGCTATTGACAGGTGCATAGAGTTTTATTACGATAAAGAAAAATGGAACAAACATGTTAAAAATCTTATCAGATATAACAGTAGTTGGAAATCATCTGTGCAGGAATATCTGAGAGTATATAACGAAATTATGTAACAGAGGAGTAAAAAATGAAAGAAGCAAAAACAACAAAGACAGAGAATGCAGCAAAGGAAAACAAATCCACCAAAGCCGCTGCTTCAAAAACCGCAAAAACTACTGCAGCAAAAACAACCGCTAAAAAAACTACTGCTAAAAAAGCCGCACCTAAGGCAGACAATACAGTAAAAATGCTTACAGACGCTTGTGTTCGTCTTTTTGGTTGCGATATAAAAGAGGCTACACAGCAACAGATGTATAAAGCACTTTGCAACGTTGTTAAAGATTTGCTTGTGCAGAAAAGAAAAAAATTCCATGATAAATACCGTGCTAACGACGATAAGCAGGTTTATTATATGTCAATGGAATTTTTGGTGGGTACATCTTTGCGTAACAATCTTTATAATTTGGGTGTAGAAGAAGACTTTGCAAAAGCCGTAAAAAAATGCGGATTTGATATAAATGAACTTTATGATATGGAACCCGATGCGGGCCTCGGTAACGGCGGTCTTGGAAGATTGGCATCATGCTATCTTGATTCTATGACAAGCGTAGGCTTGCCCGGTACAGGTTTTTCTATCCGTTATGAGTTTGGTATCTTTAAGCAAAAGATAGTAGATGGATGGCAGATGGAATTCCCTGACGATTGGTTAAATTACGGCGATGTATGGTTGAATCCCAGAGAAGACGAATCTTTTGAAGTTAAATTCGGCGGTGACGTATCCGGCTGGGACGATAACGGAAAATACAGAATTTCACACACAAATTATAGTTCTGTTATTGCTGTGCCTTACGATATGTATATTTCCGGTTACGATACAGATGCAGTTAATAAACTTGTTCTGTGGAGTGCAAAATCTGCAAACCGTTTTGATATGGCGGCATTTTCACGAGGTGATTATGCAAAATCATTGGAAGAAAATACAATGGCAGAGGTTATTTCTAAAGTTTTATATCCTGCCGATGACCATATTGCAGGTAAAATTTTGCGTTTGAAACAACAGTATCTGCTTGTTTCTGCATCACTGCAGAGCATTATTCATAATCATATGAAGCGTTACGGAACGCTGGATAACCTTGCTGATAAAATTGCTATTCATATCAATGACACTCATCCTGCACTTTGTGTGCCTGAACTTATGAGAATTTTGGTTGACGACCACGAATACGGCTGGGACGAAGCGTGGAAAATCACTTGTGAAACACTCACTTATACAAACCATACAGTTATGAGCGAGGCTCTTGAGCGTTGGAACGAAAATCTGTTCAGAGAACAGTTGCCACGCGTATACCAGATTGTATGCGAGATTAACCGCCGTTTGGTAGAACAACTTAATAATATTTACACGGGTGACCTTGCTAAGATTGATTATATGGCAGTTATCGCTCATGGTGAAGTACGTATGGCAAATCTGTGTCTTGCAGCGTGCCATACTGTAAACGGCGTATCAAAACTTCACAGTGAAATTTTAAAAAGCGGAATATTCAGAGATTATTTTAATATTGATAACGATAAGTTTACCAACGTAACAAACGGTATAGCATACCGCAGATGGCTGTGTCAGTCAAACCCTGAACTTACATCATATCTGGAAGAACTTATCGGCGACGGATTCAAACACGACAGTACAGAACTTGAAAAACTTCTTAAATATGTCGATGACGAAAAAGTTTTAAACCGTCTTTTGGAGATTAAGCATAATAATAAAATACGTTTGGCAAACTATATTTCAAAAGCAAACGGAATTAATGTAGACCCTAATTCTATGTTTGATATTCAGGTTAAACGTCTGCATGAGTATAAACGCCAGTTGTTAAACGTACTGCATATACTTTATCTTTACAATAAAATCAAAGATAATCCTGACGGAGATTATGTTCCCAGAACATTTATCTTTGCCGCCAAAGCATCTGCAGGCTATGTTATGGCAAAGCAGATAATCCGCCTTATTGTTGCAGTTTCTGATATGATAAACTCAGACCCACAGGTGCGTGATAAGATTAAAGTTGTGTTTATAGAGGACTATAAAGTTTCTCTTGCTGAAATCATTATTCCTGCTGCAGATATATCAGAGCAGATTTCAATTGCGGGTAAAGAAGCATCAGGTACAGGTAATATGAAACTTATGATAAACGGTGCAGTTACAATGGGAACATTGGACGGTGCGAATGTGGAAATTCACGAGCAGGTTGGCGACGAAAATATGTTCCTTTTCGGTATGCACGCAGATGAGGTAGAAGCACTCTGGCAGAAAGGCTACCGCCCCACAGAGTATGTTGATAACAATCCTGAACTTAAACGTGTTATCGATATGCTTACCTCAGGCGAACTCGGTGTTAAATTCCACGATATTGCACGCTCACTTTTAACAAACGATTTCGGTGTTGCCGATGCATATATGATTTTAGCGGATTTTGCCGATTATGTAAGAGCACAGGAAGACGCTGCAAATGCATATAAATCAAAACTTGATTTTGCTCGTATGTCGTTGGTTAATATTGCAAAAGCAGGTATCTTCTCATCAGACAGAGCAGTTAAAGAATACGCAGATAATATCTGGCATATGAAATATTAAAATTAAGGGCATAAGGGGATTCCTCTTATGCCCGTTTGGAGTTATAAATGAGAATTTTGTACGATAGTAAAAATGAATATCACAAAACACCGTTTGGGTGCTTACGTCAGGACGAAAAATGCACTTTAAGGATTGATATTCCCGAAAATTGCAAAACTACTCTCGTGCGCCTTTGTATTCGCAGAGAGGACGGATTTGAGATGTTTGTACCTTTTTGTAAAGAGAAAACAGAAAACGGGTACGAAACATATATAACAGAGTTTTCGGTTTTTTCCAAAGGATTGTATTTTTATTATTTTAATGTGAAAACACAAGATGGAGAATTTGACTTGTATAAGCAGGGGAAAGACACTAATATCGGTGAGGGTGACCTGTGGCAGATAACGTGTTTTGATAAAAATTATGATACTCCTGCCGAATTTAAAGGCAAAGTTATGTATCAGGTTTTCCCTGACAGATTTTATAAATCGGGTATGGTTGATGCTGCCGGTAAACTTGAGCCGTATGTAATGCACGAAGATACACACGATATTCCTGTATATATGCCAAATGAGTCAGGAAGAATTGTAAATAACGACTTTTACGGCGGTAATCTTAAAGGGATTTGCGCAAAACTTCCGTATCTTAAAGATATGGGGGTGGGGATTTTATATTTAAACCCTATATTTATGGCGTATTCAAATCACCGATATGATACGGCTGACTATAAGCGCATAGACCCGCTTTTGGGTGATGAGAAGGATTTTGCAAAACTGTGTAAAGAGGCACATAAACTCGGTATTAAAGTAATACTGGACGGTGTGTTTTCTCATACAGGAAGTAACAGTATTTATTTTGATAGCGAGCATATATTTGGCAACGGTGCGTGCTCAAACGAAAATTCGCCGTACAGAAACTGGTATATGTTTGAGGAATATCCGCATAAATATACCTCGTGGTGGGGGATAGATACTCTGCCTTGTGTAGACGAGATGAACAAAGATTATATGGATTATATAATCTTTAATGACGATAGTGTTATAGAGCATTGGCTGAACCTTGGTGCAGATGGATTTCGCCTTGATGTTGCAGACGAACTGCCCGATGAATTTATAGCGGAATTTAAAAAGCGTCTTAAACAGATTGACTCCGATGCACTTCTGATAGGTGAGGTCTGGGAGGACGCATCCAATAAAATAAGTTATAGCAAGCGCAGAAAGTATTTTTTTGACAGCGAACTTGATTCTGTTATGAACTATCCTTTCCGTGACGCAATTTTGGGTTTTGTTAAAGGATATGTAAGCGGTAATGATTTGGCAGATAAAGTTATGACCATTGCAGAAAATTATCCTCGTCCCGTTATGGATTGCCTTATGAATTTGCTTTCAACGCACGATACACGGCGTGTGCTCACCGAAATCAGCGGAGCAGGCGAAGGTATGAGCAAGACTGATAAAGCAAATTTCAAATTAACGGGCGAAGAACTTAAACGTGCTGTATCACTTGAAAAAGCCGCAGCATTTTTGCAGTTTACACTTCCCGGAAACCCGTGCATTTACTATGGTGATGAGATAGGTATGCAGGGATTTGAAGACCCGCTAAACCGTGCATTTTTTGAATGGGATAATATCAATGAAGAACTTCAGGCATTTTATAAAGAACTGTCGGAATTAAAAAATACAAACAATGTTATAAAATATGGAAATATATCAGTTTGCACCACTGATGAGAGATATATTAAATTTGTGCGTAAGTATGCTGATATTGTTTATATTGAAATATCTCTTAACGGAAAGTTGCCGGATAAAGACAATACCTTGTTTGAATACAACGACGATTATGTAAGTATGGTTGCTTATAAATAAAAAGAGAATTAACGGTTTAAACCGTTAATTCTCTTTTTGTTTTGGTGTTTAATTTATATTAAGATATTTTTTGATTTCGGGTATTAGTTTAAGTGTGTCATTATATCCCATATAGTAAAGTGCACCGAGTTTTTCTATGTCATTTTCAAATCTGCTTACATCAACGGGTTCTGATGGACTTATAACAAAAACTCTGCCTTCATTACGGAGAGAGTCAAGTTTGTCTAACTGCCTGTTGTACATTTCGTTGTTTTCGCTAAGCGCTTTTGCAAATTCAGGGAATTTGTGGTACACCTTTTCGGCAAGTTTTTTAGAGCGTTCAGATGTTGGCTTTTTTCTAAAACCATCCTGCTGAGTTTTTATAACGATTATTTTTTCATAGCCATTGTCAATAGCCCATTGATAGGGCACTTTGTCTGTGCATCCTCCGTCAAGGTACGGAGTGCCGTTTATTATAACAGGTTTTGAAATATATGGCAGAGAAGACGAGGCTTCTAAAACTTTATATATGTCGCAACCGCCGTTTTCAAAATATTCCGTTTGGGCAGTTCTTAAATTAGTTGCAACCACCACAAAACGCTGTTTGCCGCTTTCAAAACGTTCGTTGTTAAACGGGTATTTTTTCATTAAATCGTTAAAGGCATAATCATAACCAAAAATACTTCTTTTTTTGATAAGTACACGGCTGCCTACGTATTTTTTATCAAATCTGTGGTTTAAAGTAATTTTACCTGCTCTGCCAATCTGTCCTGATATATAGTTCATTCCGTTTAATGCACCTGCAGATACACCAATTGCAGAGCGCAGGTTGATGCCGTTTTCCATAAGCGCATCAAGTGCGGCGGCTACGTATATACCTCTGAATGCACCGCCTTCCATAACAATGCATCCATCGGTAAAGTTGTCAGTGGCGTTTCCGCTTGGTAATTCGTTGATTTTAGAAAATGTTTTGTGTTTCATTTAATTACCTTTCTTCTAAAAAATGTTTTAATTCTTCGGGAAGTTCTTTGCAAATAAAAACGTGCTCACCTGAGTTGAGCATAGATACTGCTTTAAGAAAAGTCTTTTGCGGAATGTTATTACCGCTTTCAAAAACTGCCAGTTTCATATGCGATTCGGCATATTTGGATATGGTAATCAAGTGCTTTGCCTCTTCGTCATCTACTGCAACTAACGCAAAAAAATCATTGTCAAGTTCAAAAAGTACACAAGTGTTGCTGAATGCTATAACCTTTTTATAATTCATAATATCACCTTTTTGTTATATTATTTATAACTGCTTTAACAGAATTTTCTGCACCGCTCCACGCAAAACTCAGTATACAAACACTTACAAACCAAATCAGCATAACTGCCGATGGGGCAAGGTCTATCGGAATGGGCTTCAATACTTCTAAAAAGAACACGTGTATAAGATAAGCAGTAAAAGAAAGTGCAGAAAGTTTTGTGATGATTTTACTTTCTTTATGCAGATACTCTTTGCACCATATAAATATGCCTGCTGCCTCTACATAATGATTTAACGAGTAGCCACTCATAAAAAGAAAATTACCTGTGCTTAAAACTGTAAACATAGAATATAAAGGTGCTATAATGAGAGTCGCTGCCGAAAGAGCATATATAATATTTTTCGTATTCTTTTTAAGGTCGCACGTGCCAAGAATAAACCCTAGCAAAACGTAGCCGATATATCCCGTAAGTCCGTCATCTGCCATAAACACATAAAAACTGCCGTTTGCCAATGTGTTTATAAGGGGGCGTATACTTGTCTGGAATATTGCTATTACAAATAACAGCATCAATTTTTTTGTGTCACAGTTTTTAACAATCATCTGCAAAAACGGCATAAGCAGATATATAAACAGAATAGAGTAAACAAACCATAAATGATATGTACTTCCGCAGTTTATTAATTCTTTGAAAAAGCCTGATACAGATATATTGTTGCCATGTGAGCAGTTCATATATATGTAATAGAATATATCGTACAAAATGAACGGAATACCTATTTTGAGGAAGCGTTTTTTGTAAAATGCCTTTATATCTGTAATATCCTTGTTCAACAGCAAATAACCGCTTATCATAAAGAACAAAGGTACACCTACTCTGGAAAGTTCGTTGGCATAGCCAATTATATACCATAATG
Source organism: Clostridia bacterium (assembly GCA_045646385.1). Lineage (GTDB taxonomy): Bacteria > Bacillota > Clostridia > UMGS1810 > UMGS1810 > SIG455. The sequence goes on from JAZRKQ010000017.1 coordinate 28,474, forward strand.
TTTTTCCTGCATTCGCTATATTTGCATAGTAATCGCATATACAATGCAGAAGCATGACCATAAATATAGAAAACACACGCAAATAATCTATATATTTATAATTTTTGTAAGACATCTTATATCCTCGCAAATTGTTTTTATATACACTATAATACTATTAAATCGGTCTCTTGTCAATTTCTTTGAATCTGGTATATTGAAATAGAATATTGCAGTTTTTTGGGATATATGATAGAATATAATCACAAATTATAGAATTGGGGAGGTATCATTAATGAAAAAGATTTTTGCGTTGATAACGTGTTTTGTAATGTTATACTGTAGTTGTGTTTTCACTTCTGCTTTTGCCGAAACAGAAAACACCTTTACTGTAATTAAGATACCTGCTCAATCGGCAGTATATGGGTATAAGGCACGGTATACCGACACAAAACAACCGATACATCTATCTGAGTATTACGACGGGTATATGTTTGCAACAGTACCATCTTATAATGCTGATAGAGAGATAGAAGGCTTTGAGCCTGAAGAAATTACATTTACAGATTATGATGCTATACATTATGAATTCAGTATGATGAAGTGGGTTGCTCAAAGCGGTGTTATTTTAGGTGACGATAATGGTCGTGCAAGACCGTTTGATAATGTAACACGTGCTGAAGCGGTTGCTATGATTATGCGCTTTTTAGGACTTGATGCTGATAGTAACCTTTCTCATCCGTTTGAGGATGTTGATAATAAAAGTTGGTACAGAAATTATGTTGCATCTGCTTATAATGCAGGAATTATCAAAGGCGACAGCGAAAATATTTTTTCTCCCAGCAGAGATGTATCGCGTGAAGAAATTACTGTAATGACAGCGCGTGCAATTAAATATGCGGGCCTTGCCGCATCGCGTGACGGTATTGCTTATGCTGCTGATAGTGCCGATATATCCGAGTGGGCTGCAGAAGCATACGAAATTGTAGGCTCAAGCGCAATCACTGAGCCGGATAATACTGATTCGGAAAATCCTACACGTCTTTTTGCACCTCAAAAAGCGGCTACCCGTTTTGATGTGGCATATCTTCTGTATTATTCAGGAAGAAGTTGCCAGTTATATCCGTCACAGGCGGCTGTGGAGTATGGGTTTGATAAAAATATGCCCGTTATTGACGGCTCTACATCTACATATCCGTTTACTGAGGCAGTGTATAACAAACTGTTTTCAAACGGATTCGAGCATCCGCAAAAACCTGCTTCGCATAGTAAAAGCCATGCATCGTATCAGCGTCTTATAGATGGCGAGGTTGATATGCTTTTTGCATCTGTATATCCTTCATCGGATATTTTGGAAATAGCGGCATCAAAGGGTGTGGAACTTGAACTTATTCCTATTGCATACGATGCCATGATTTTCTTTACCAATATCGAAAATCCCTCAAAAGGTCTTACCAAGGAGCAGATAACAGATATTTATGTTAATAATGCTTATGATAATTGGTCGCAGGTAGGAGGTAGTGATGCACTTCTGTATCCGTATTGCAGAAACTATGACAGCGGCTCACATGCGCAAATGGAACGCCATTTTTTAAATGGTAATGATATACACGAAAAGATACGCACCGAAACAACATCTAAAACGATGTCCAATGTCCTTACCGACGTGATTGATGCTAAAACAGAAAATCCTTTGGGCTATGGACTTGGGTACAGCATTTATTACTATTATCATAATATGGACCCGTTTTACAGTACATCAACTGAACTTAAACTTTTAGAGATTGACGGTGTGGGGCCAACAGATGAAACTATTGCAGACGGTACGTATCCGCTTTCAAACAATACGTATATAGTTATCAGAAAAGACACTCCAAAAGATGCACCTGCACGAAAAATGGCAGAATTTATGCTTACGGAGTCGGGACAGGAATGTGTACAGCAGGCAGGTTACGGAAGGTTGAAATAATGACGAAAGGTGAAGAAGGTAAGTGAAAGAATTCAAAACATATCATCCTATAGTTAATTTTACATATTTCGTTTTTGTTATTATTTTTTCGTGCCTTTTGTTGCATCCTGTGTTTTTAGGCATATCGTTTGTATGCTCTGTTTCGTATGCGATTATTACAGGCGGCAGACGAATGCTGAAATTTATAAGCATTTATATGTTTTTGCTTATTATTTTAACAACAATTATAAATCCGATGTTCAATCACGCAGGAATTACCGTTATTTGCTATTTGCCAAGCGGAAATCCGCTTACTGCGGAAGCAATTGTTTACGGCTTTGCAATGGGAATTATGCTTGCGTCCGTCATATGCTTTTTTGCATCGTATAATAAAGTTATGACGAGTGATAAATTCATTTATCTTTTTGGCAGAATTATGCCGTCGCTTTCGCTGGTGTTTTCTATGGTACTACGCTTTGTGCCAAATTTTAAAAAACAATTTGTAAACGTAAGTAACGGTCAAAAATGTCTGGGGAACGATGTAACGGGCGGCAAAATAATAAAAAGAGCAAAGGCAGGCCTTAAAATACTTTCCGCTATGATAAGCTGGTCATTGGAAAATGCTGTTGAAACTGCTGACAGTATGAAAAGCCGGGGGTATGGGTTGCCGAACAGAACTGCATACTCTGAATATGTTTTTGATAGGCGTGACGGAGCAATTTTAACAGCCATACTTGCTTTGGGGATATACGTTCTTGCAGGCCATATTTTTAATGTTACATATCATGCGTATGTTCCGTATGTGCAGATAGGGGAGATAACCCTGTACAGCATAAGTGTGGTATCAGCGTATTTTGTATTGTGCGCTATGCCGATAATTATAGAATGTTGGGAGGCTTGGAAATGGAAATTATTAAAACGCAGAATCTGACCTTTACATATCCTGATAGCAACAAGTCTGCGTTATTGGATATTTCCATATCTGTAAATGCAGGCGAGTTTATTACTGTGTGCGGACGGTCCGGATGCGGAAAATCTACGCTTTTGCGACATTTGAAACCGTCGCTTATCCCTTTTGGTGAGATGCATGGCGACGTATTTTTCAAAGACAGATGCATAAAAAGTCTTACACACCGTGAACAAAGCGAAAAAATAGGATTTGTAATGCAAAATCCCGAAACACAGATTGTAACTGATAAAGTATGGCACGAACTTGCATTTGGTTTGGAAAATCTGGGATATGATAATGGAGATATACGTGCACGTGTTGCTGAGATGGCTTCGTTTTTCGGTATAGAGGATTGGTTCCATAAATCCACATCTGAACTTTCAGGTGGACAAAAGCAACTTTTAAATCTTGCTTCTGTTATGGTTATGCAACCTGAAATTCTGTTGTTGGACGAGCCTACAGGTCAACTTGATCCTATAGCCGCCCGAGAGTTTTTAGAAACCTTATATAAAATTAACCGTGAAATCGGCACTACCGTTATACTTACAGAACATAGGCTTGAAGATGCAATCCCTCTTTCGGACAGAGTTATCGTTATGGATAACGGTACTATTGTTGCCGACGGTACACCGCAACAGGTTGGCAAAATTTTAAATGATATAAGCCATCCTATGAGTGTGGCTTTACCAACGCCTATGAAGGTATATTTTTCCGTTCCGAATGAGCGGGATTGCCCACTTACTGTGCGTGATGGCAAAGTATGGCTTGAAAGCATGAATAAAAAGATAGACATAAATAAAAACATTCCGGTAAAAACCGATGACGAATTTTTTGACGATGCATTAATTTTAAATGACGTTTGGTTCAGATACGAAAAGAATTTACCCGATGTTTTGAAAGGGTTGTCACTAACTGTTAAAAAAGGTGAGTTTTACGCCATACTCGGTGGTAACGGTGTAGGCAAAAGTACAGCGTTGTCGGTTATGGCATCTCATCTAAAAAGTTATCGCGGCAAAATCAATTCATATGGAAAAATAGGAATGCTTCCGCAAAATCCACAAGTACTGTTTACAGAAAAAACAGTTAAAAGCGATATCTCTCAAATGGGAGAGGATATATCATATGTTGTATCGATGTGTGAATTGGAAGAATTGCTTGAGCGTCATCCATACGACCTTTCCGGTGGTGAAAGCCAGCGCGTTGCTTTGGCGAAGGTACTGATGACTAAGCCAGATATACTCCTTCTTGATGAGCCTACAAAGGGGTTTGACGTTCATTTTAAAGAAAAGTTTGCAGAAATCATTGCAGAACTTAAAGCAAGTGGAATTACTATTATAATGGTTTCACATGATATAGAATTCTGCGCAAAATATGCTGACAGATGTGCAATGCTTTTTGACGGTAAAATCGTAAACTGTGATTCGCCGAGGAAGTTCTTTTCGGGCAAAAGTTTTTATACAACTGCGGCTAACAGAATGGCACGGAATATAATTCCTGATGCAATTGTTGCAGAGGATATAATATCTGCCTGCGGCGGTAAAATGCCTTGTGATAATAAAATACCTCAAAAAGAAAAAATTGAAATAAAAAAAGAGGAGAAAGCAGTTGCTAAGCCCAAACGGAATTATGTTTGCGGAATTGTTTTTCTTATTCTATTTCTGTTTGCTCAGTTTGCGTTTGTGGATAAATACAGCGGTTGGCTGAATATTTTGTTGCAGATATTAAGTGTTGCTTTAGCCGGAATTTCTTTGTCAAACTTTATTCCGAAAAGACTTTTGTGCGATCAACCTGTTGAAAAAAAACCAAATAGTAAAAATAAATTTTCGATTATTTCACTTATAACGGCGGTTATAGTCCTTGCGGTTGTTCCGCTTACAATTTATGTTGGGATATATCATTTGAACGACAGAAAATATATGTTTATAAGCCTTATGATAATATTGGAAATTCTGTTGCCGTTTGTAATTCTGTTTGAAAAACGTCGCCCCAATTCACGAGAGTTGGTTGTGCTAAGCATTTTGTGTGCTATAGCCGTATTAGGTAGAGAGGCATTTTTTATGCTTCCTCAGTTTAAACCGGTTCTTGCACTTGTTATAATTATCGGTGTGTGCTTTGGAGGAGAAGCAGGGTTTTTATCGGGCGCAGTAATTGCATTTGTGTCAAACTTTTTTTCAGCACAGGGACCCTGGACACCATGGCAAATGTTTGCTATGGGTATTGTGGGATTCATTTCCGGAATTATTTTCAATAAAGGTATAATTTCAAAAAAACGGGTAAACCTGTGCGTGTTCGGTATTGTTTCTGCAATCGTGATATACGGCGGAATAATGAATCCTGCATCTGTACTTATGTGGAATCCGTATCCTACAAAAGATTTAATTATATCTTCATTCGTTCTTGGTTTTTCGTTCGATATGGTCCACGCAGTTTCGACAGTATTTTTTCTATGGTTTTTGTCGACACCGTTGTTTGATAAACTTGAAAGAATAAAAACAAAATACGGTCTGTAAATAATAAAAAGACTTGGTTTAAAAACCAAGTCTTTTTTGCATCTTATCAGTATCATTTTTGTTTGCTTCGGGTAGATTACCGAAAGGAAAAGTGATTCCCATATCATCATATTTAACCTGACAGATTTTGCGGAACGGTAGAAGTTCTGCCTTGTCAATACACGGATACTTTTTGATTATTTCTTTTAAGGCAACTATATTTTCCTCGTTGTCGTTAACTGTTGGGATTATAACCTGCCTTAGTGTTGTAGGAATTTTCTCATTATCAAGATACTTAAGAAAATCTATTACCTTACTCATATTACAACCGACGTATTTTAAGTACATTTCGTCATTTGTATATTTAATGTCAAGCAACACTCTGTCAGTTTCGGCAAGCACAGTTTTAACCTTATCTGTTAATATGCATCCTGATGTGTCAAGGCAGGTGTTAATGTCGTTTTTATGACAAAGTTTAAAAACTTCGTATACAAACTCTGCCTGAAGCAGAGGCTCTCCGCCTGAAACGGTTATACCGCCAACGGTGCCAAAATACTCTTTGTAGCGTATTGCTTTGCTTACAATCTGATCTGCCGTATACTGTGTACCGGTGTTCATTTCCCATGTATCGGGATTATGGCAACACGAGCAGCGTAGGGGACACCCCTGCATAAACACAACAAAGCGTAACCCCGGCCCGTCCAATGTTCCAAGTGACTGAATAGAGTGAATATTTCCTTTTAAAGCCGTACTCATATTGCTTCGTGGAAAGTACGGCTGATAACTTCTCTCTGCTGTTCACGTGATAGTTTATTAAAGTTTACAGCGTAGCCTGATACTCTTATTGTAAGGTTAGGATATGCCTCGGGGTCTTCGTATGCTTTCATAAGTGTTTCACGGTTTAACACGTTAACATTTATGTGGTGAGCGCCTTTAGCAAAGTAGCCGTCTAAGATATTAACAAGGTTTTCGGCACGTTCTTCATCGTTTCTTCCGAGTGCTTCGGGGGTAATTGAGAATGTGTTTGAAATACCATCACGGCAATCGTCATAACTGATTTTTGCAACAGAGTTAAGTGATGCCAATGCACCGTTTTCCTCACGATTGTGCATTGGGTTAGCACCGGGTGCAAAGGGGGCAGCTGCTTTTCTTCCATCAGGAGTAGCGCCAGTATTTTTACCGTACATAACATTAGAGGTAATTGTAAGTACAGAAAGTGTGTGAATAGCGTTTCTGTATGTAGGGGTTTTACGGAGTTCAGTAATCACTTTATGAGCCATGTCTTTGGCAATTAAATCAACTCTGTCATCGTCGTTTCCGTATTTAGGGAAATCGCCCGCTGTGTCAAAATCAACTATAAAGCCATTTTCGTCTTTTATTGGACGAACTATAGCGTGTTTGATAGCGCTTAATGAGTCTGCCACAACAGACAATCCTGCTATACCGAACGCCATAAAGCGTTCAACGTCAGTATTGTGCAGTGCCATCTGTATTTTTTCATAGGCATATTTGTCGTGCATATAGTGGATAATATTCATTGTATTTACATATAAGTGACTCAGCCACGCAATGTAAATATCAAATCTTTCCATAACATCGTTGTAATCAAGTTTTTCAACATCCATTACGTCCATCTGCGGGCCTATATGCATACCGCTGGTGGTGTCATAACCGCCGTTGATTGCTATAAGTAAAAGTTTGGCAAGGTTGCATCTTGCACCGAAGAACTGCATTTGTTCTCCGACTTTCATTGCAGATACGCAGCAGGCAATGGCATAGTCATCACCGTAAATTGGGCGCATTACGTCATCACTCTCATACTGAATAGAGTCTGTATCAGCAGAAACCTTTGCACAGAATTTTTTAAAGTTTTCTGGCAAACTGTTAGACCACAGTACAGTGAGGTTTGGCTCTGGAGATGAGCCGAGTGTGTAAAGAGTATTAAGCATACGGTAACTGTTTTTTGTAACTAAGGTTCTGCCATCTTTTCCCATACCGCCTACGGCCTCGGTAATCCACATGGGATCGCCGCCGAAAAGTTCATTGTATTCAGGTGTGCGCAAGTGACGCGCTATACGCAGTTTAATAACAAAATCGTCCATTAATTCCTGTGCAGTTTCCTCTGTTAATGTACCGTTTGCTATATCGCGTTCAATATAAATATCGAAGAATGTGCTTACTCTGCCGAGTGACATTGCGGCACCGTTCTGTTCTTTAATTGCTGCAAGGTATCCGAAGTATGTCCACTGAATAGCCTCTTTTGCATTTGATGCGGGCTGACTAATGTCGAATCCGTACATTTTTGCCATTTCTTTAAGATAACCTAAAAAGGCTATCTGCTGATACAGTTCTTCATCAAGACGTATTTGTTCAGTGTTGAATGCCCCGTCAGAAAGTTTCGCTTTATCTTTTTTCTTTTCTTCGATAAGCCTGTCCACACCGTAAAGTGCCACTCTGCGGTAGTCTCCTATAATTCTTCCTCTGCCGTAAGCATCAGGCAAACCTGTAATTACGTGGCATTTACGAGCGTTACGCATTTCTTCTGTATATGCTCGGAAAACGCCATCGTTATGAGTTGTGCGGAATCGGAATTCCTCTTCAACTTTGTCGCTCAATTTATATCCGTATGCTTCGCACGCCTGACGTACCATACGCATACCACCGAACGGGTTTACACTGCGTTTTAAAGGACGGTTAGTCTGCATACCGACAATAATTTCATTGTCTTTGTCGATGTATCCCGGAGAAAAACTTGTAAGTGATGAAACAGTAGCCGTATCAATATCCAGTACACCGCCAAATTGTCTTTCAAGTTTGAAAAGATCCTGAACCTTTTTCATCAATGCATCAGTACGCTCTGTGGAAGATGCAAGGAAATTACTGTCACCTGTGTACTCTTTATAGTTGGTCTGGATAAAATCGCGCACGTTAATTTCGTCCTGCCAAACTCCCTTTTTAAAGCCATTCCAATTATTATGTATCATATATTTATCCTCCTCCGATAGATTTTTGCAAATAAAAAAGACAATTCTGTTTTGTGTAAAACGGAATTGCCCAGACGGTCGGCTCTATAAGGCACAAAAGAAAATATGCCTTTATATTATCATTTTACACTCCATTGCGGTAAACTCCGCAAAATCCGTCAGTCATGTAAAAGATTAATCAATATTAATCTTATTATACTTGAGATTTACCCCATTGTCAATTAATTAAACATAAAATTTTGAAGAAATATGTAAAGTTTTTTTGTATGATTTTGCAAATCGGTTTACAAAAAGAAAAAAGCCTTGAATTTCAAGGCTTTTAATTTTAAACAAACATTGTTAAACCGATTAAGCATTAACTATCCGTTCATTTATTTGTTGTTACGTTGTTTATATCGGAGGTAACTGTTGCACCGATTGATGCTTTATCGGTATCCAATATCTTTCCGCCGTCTTTTAATGTGATGTTGCATGCTTTTAATAAACCGATATTATGCTCGTCATCTGCACTTAAAACAGAATCAATTTTTTCAGCAAAAACATCTTCAACTATCAGATTGCCTACATTAGCTTCGTTAGCCAGTTTGAAAAGTGTACCTGATGTTGATGCATTGCCATTACGGAATAACTGAATGTTTTTAAGAATCAGATTATCGAAATTATATCTGAATTCCATATAGTTTTTGTCGTCCATAACTTCATTAGCGTTAATCTGCAAGCCATCAATGGTAAGAGTGCCTATTGTAGGTCTGTACTGTTTATCGGGCATCCAGTCTTTAACGGGATACTGACTCATATCGATATTATACTCTTCAATTTCTTCCTGAGTAAGTTCATCGGGTGCAAAGAAGAACGGAGTACCAATATCAAATACCAAAGAACCTCTTACGGGATTGTGGAAACGCACGTTTTTAAGAGTAAGAGATTTTATATTTCCGCCCGCACCGAAAAATTGCATTGGTGTGTAGTGATATGTTTCGGGGATTTGTCTTAAATCAATGTTTTCAAAATACAAATCGCCAGCATTACCGAAAGTATTTCCTGTGTAAAACGGAATAATGCTGAATCCGAACATACGGTATGTGCCAGTTACGTTGCGTACTGTTATGCGGTCCAAAAGTCCGTCTTTTTCGGTAAGCATACGAATACCCTGGCAAACATTATCAAAGAAAATTCCGTCAATGAGTACGTCTGTAATAGGGGATTTTCCATCCATCTCGTCAGGTGCAAGGTTTATAAAGTCATCGCCGGTGCAACCGCGTAAGTTTCTCATAGTAAGGAACTGACCGGGACCGAAGAAATGGTAGCCGTCCTGATTACTGGGGTGAACGTGCTCTGCCATATCAATAGAAGAATTTTCAATAATAATATTTTTAAAGTTACCCATAGTAAAGGCGTATGTTCTTTGATTTTTAAATGTTACGCCTGAAAGTTTAAAGTTTTCTATACCGTAAAATTCCATAAGATACATACGGTGAATTGTGGCATATTCGGGAGTCATTTCGCCTTCTGGATTAGGATATTCAGAAGCAGGTACGTCGTGAGCCTGCTTAGTGCAGTTGTGGTTATACGTACCGCCAATAATTGTAATATTTTTGTTCCCTTTACCTTTAAGCGCCCAGTTAGCGTTTGTAAGTATAGGTCTGTTGGTATGGTCAGCCATAAAGAAACCACAGTCATCGCTTATACATTCGATGATAGTGTTTGAATGGATTTTAAGACCCTTTACCAAAGCAGCACCGTCAACTATAAGGTGAACACCATTGCATAATAGTGCTTCATCTAATGCTGCCTGAAGTTTATCAGTAACATCAGTACCTCCGCCGGTATGAACATTACTGTCTAAAATAGCGATTTCGCTTGCTATAATTTTTTTCATAAACAGGTTCCTCTCTAAATTCATTGTAACAAATTTATTATCTAACATAAAAATTGTTAAAGCCATTGACTTTTAAGCGAAAAATATGATAAAATCGTCATAACCATTATTTGCAAAGGATGTGCTTTGTGTGGCAAATAAGAGCAGAGAAGAAGTTTTTTATAATAAAAATATACATTGTGGTGGGTTGGCGCCTTTTGATATTACTGTTTCTTACGGCGAACTGGACGGATTTTCTAAAATAAATACAGATTACTCTCATGTTCATAATGAGTGCGAGGTTTATATAGCGATAACAGGCAAGGTTTCGTTTATGGTTGAAAACCGCATATATCCGGTATTTCCCGGAAGTGTGGTAATTACACGCCCGTATGAGTATCATCATTGTATATGCCATACGAACGACACTCATACTCATTATTGTATATGGTTTCCTGCGGAAAATAACGAAAAATTGCTTGAAATATTTTTCAATCGTGAACTTGGGGAAAATAATTTACTGATTTTACCTGCGGATAAACAAAAGGCATTTCTTGGCGTTTGTGATGACCTTATGAATAATTCCGATACAGAGTTTGCTAAAAATTATAATTTTATGCGCTTTCTGCATTATCTCAATTCTGCTGAGACTACCGATATACGTTCAAATTTGTATCCGCATGATGTATATAAGACACTGAATTATATAAATACTAACTTTACAGAGCAGATTTCAATTTCAGAACTTGCAAAAGAGGCGCACGTCAGTTTGAGTTCGCTTGAAAGGCACTTTTACGATGCGCTCACAATGACACCGTCTGTATATCTTAAAAATAAACGTTTGTCCAATGCTGCCGAAATGCTTTATAACGGCTCGTCAGTAACCGATGCCTGCTATAAAAGCGGTTTCTCTGACCAGTCTAAATTTATAACGCTTTTTAAACGCAATTATGGTTTTACTCCACTTCAATATAAGAAAAGGGTAATCGGCGACAGAAATAACACAAAAACGTCCGAGTAATACAGAGGATAGATAAAATGATAAATTTTAAACCTATTACAATAGATGATAAACTCATTTATGAAAAATATCTTAAAGACGGAAAAGAGCGTGGTTGTGAATTTTCTTTTGCCAACTTGTATCTTTGGGGAAGACAAAATGCGGCTTTAATACATGACCATCTTGTGATTTTTTCTCAGTTTAACAGAAGAACGGTATATCCTTTTCCTGTAGGGACGGGAGATAAAAAGGCAGTGCTTGATGATATTATAAGTGATGCCAAAGAACGCGGAATACCTTGCAGAATTACAGGAATACGCCCCGAGCAGAGAGAAATTATAGAAAATCTGTACCCGAACAAATTCAGATTTCATGGCGATAGCGGCAGTTTTGATTATGTGTATGATATATGCGACCTTGCTGAATTAAAGGGCAGAAAATATCAAAGTAAGCGTAACCACTGCAACCGCTTTTATTTAACATATCCCGATTATAGTACACAACCTTTGACAGATGATAATATTTATCTTGCAAAGGAACTGGCAGATAAATGGTATGCTGATAAACTTGCCGAAAATCCGGATGCAGATTTTCACATGGAACGTAAAGCGCTTGAAAAGGCATTAAGAGATTACAAGAAACTCGGTATGGACGGAATGGTGCTTTTAATCTGTAACGAGGCAGTAGCATTTACAATGGGCAACATTATGTCCGATACAACATTTGATGTTAATTTTGAAAAGGCGCGTTCTGATGTTCAGGGTGCTTATGCAGTTATAAACCGTGAGTTTGCCGGTTATATACACAATAAATATCCCGATATACTTTATCTTGATCGTGAGGAAGATATGGGGCTTGAAGGTCTTAGGAAAGCAAAAGAAAGTTACTATCCCCACCATATGATTGATAAATGCTGGGCGTGTTTGCTTGAGGAAGAATATGAATATTAATAAACCTTTAAAAAAAGATATTTCGCAGTTGAAAAATTTGTGGAAAGAATCATTTGGCGATACTGATGTTGTTATAGATACCTTTTTTGCAAAAGCCTTTAGTTCTGACAGATGTATGTGCGTTTTTATTAACGGAAGTATAGAGGCATCTCTTTATTGGTTCAATTGCACTTTTTTCGGAAAGCGTATTGCATATATTTACGCAGTATCTACTGCAAAACAACATCGTGGAAAAGGCTATTGCCGTAAACTTATGGAATATACGCATCTTCATCTGGCTTCTTTGGGATATGCAGGTGCTATACTTGTTCCTGCAAGCGAAGGCCTTTTTAGTTTTTATGAAAAAATAGGGTATACCTCTTGTACAACTATTGCCCATATTGAGTGTAAAGCAGATTTTGAAAGCGTGAAGGTACATGAGATAGATGTAGAAGAATATGCAAGTTTAAGAAGAAAATTTTTGCCTGACGGAGGTGTGGTTCAGGAGGGCGAAAATCTTAGGTTTCTTTCTGCCTATATGCGTTTTTATGCAGGAGAAGATTTTTTACTTACTGCAAAAAATGAAGGAGATGTGCTTAATGGCACAGAACTTCTAGGCAACACTTCACGTGCCCCGCAAATAGTAAGTGCGCTTGGGTGCAAAATGGGTAAATTCCGTATTGCGGGTGATGAAAGACCTTTTGCAATGCATATAAATTTTAATAAAAATAATCAAAAAACTCCTTCCTATTTTGGATTGGCTTTTGATTAATAAAAAATTAGCAATTTTTATAATCAGAATATAATATCATTTTTCCTGCACTCGATAAAAGGGGGCTCGGTATATGGCACAAGCCGTTATAAAACCCGATAGAGAAACCGGTGCAGCAATAAAGATAAGTAATAGAAAAAGACAGTTTGTACGAACTGTCTTTTTTACTCATTTTTAAAAGATAATTTGTATTTTGGCTTTTCTTCGCTAAACACTTTGAATCTTAGGTAATCGTCTGCTATAATAGCGGTGGCTGTTAAGGCATACCATGCAAATGCAAACGGCAAACATACCTGACCTAAAATGTTAAATGGCAGATGCGAATAATCCCATATATTAAGTTTCAGCCATAAATTGAGTATGCAACCGAATATGAATTCTAAAAGAAGAATCATTCCGGTGCCGATTAAGCATTGAATCCATAGAGAAGTTTTGCGCGGAAGAATTTCGTTAATGTACCCGATAGATACAAATGATAAGCCGCCCAGAACAAACATTGTCCAATGAGTAGGAGAGTTTTTCCAAAGCCATCTCCATATTATCTCTATTATAATATACACGGTTCCGCCAACAAGAAATAGAAAAATCTGTTTTAATAACTTTTGCATTTGATACCACCTATCTTTTGTAGATAGTATATGCAAATAAATTCATATTAAACATAAAAAGACAGTTCTCTGTGAACTGTCTTTTGTTTTATCATATAATAAAAAATTCTGCAAAAAGAACTACTGAACAACAAACAATAGCCACTTTAAAAAGGTCAGCCCCAAACCATGCAGCAACTATCCCTGCAATAAGTGCAACCGTACCTGATATAGGCGATTGTGTTGCGTTAACAATTGCAGGAAAAGTCATAACCGCTAAAGTAACATATGGTACATAGTAAAGAAACGATTGAACAAATTTGTTCGTTATGGGGCGTTGTATAAGAGTCATCGGTAAAACACGTATGGCATAAGAAACAGCCGCCATAATAAATATGTATATATATGTGTTCATTAATTTTCAGCCTCCTTACTGCCGCTTTGAGGAAATAACATTGCGGCTGCTGATGCCAGTACAACAGTTAATATAATAGTGCGTGTTCCGTCTGATAATGAAGAAACATACGGAAGATTAGCCGCTGCCCAACTTGCTGTAAAGCAAATAAGAATAAGACCTGTCAGAATTTTGTTTTTGCGTGCCGGCGGAATAATTACTGCTAAAAACATTCCGTATAATGCTACGCTGAAAGCACTTACTAAACGCAATGGAAGCATATTTCCTGCGATATTACCGAGAGCCGTACCTGCTACCCACATTGGTATGGATGTGAGCATTGCTCCGTATGTATACAATGGGTTCAAGTAACCTTCCCGTGAAATGTTTATGGCAAAAAGTTCGTCGGTTATATCGAAAGCCATAAAAAATCGGTGGAAAAACGGCATATGCGGGTCAATCCTTTGACTCATAGCGCAACTCATCAGCAGATATCTTGCATTTGCAATCAGCGTGATAATTGCAATCTCAATATATGCGGCACTTGCGGCTATAACTGTAAATCCTGCGTATTCTCCTGCAGAAGCATTACACAAAAGACTTGCCAACATAGACTGAAATGGCGTAAGTCCTGCGGTTTTTGCTGCTATACCAAGCGAAAAAGAAACAGCAAAATACCCCAATCCAATTGGAAAACCATCTACCATGCCGTTTGAAAAAATGCTTCTGTTTGATTTTGATTTAAGTGAATATTTCATATCATACCTTCGTTCTTGAAAATTAATGGATTTATTATAACACACTTTTTTTGATTTGTAAAATATTAGTGATTACTTTGGTAATAAACTTGTATTTTTTTGAATACAAATATTGTAAGACAAACGAGAGGAGTGTAGAAATTGATTTCAGACAGCACTAATAATGAAGTATTTCTTACAGGTACGGTAGATAGCGAACTCACATACAGTCACGAGGTGTATGGAGAAGGTTTTTATTCTTTTTTTATTAAAATTTTTCGTTTGAGCAATATGTTTGATAGAATAAATGTTACCGTTTCAGAAAGACTGATAAAGGATTTGGATTTGTACGAAGGATGCGAAATTTCTGTTGCCGGACAGTTTCGTTCTTACAATAATTATTCTCAGGAGGGCAATAAACTTATTCTTACAGTATTTGCAAGGGATATTTCTGCAGGCAATTCTGATTCAGAAAAAAATCCAAATCAAATATTTTTAAATGGCTTTTTGTGCAAACCGCCCGTGTATAGAACAACACCATTTGGCAGAGAAATAACCGACCTTTTGCTTGCGGTTAACAGAGCATATAACAAATCAGATTACATACCGTGTATAGCGTGGGGAAGAAATGCACGTTTCTCATCAACTTTAAATGTTGGAGATAATATAAAGATATGGGGAAGAATACAAAGCCGAGAATATCAGAAAAAAATAAGTGAAACTGAAAGTATTACTAAGACGGCTTATGAAATTTCTGTTTCTAAAATGGAGGTAGTAGAAAAAGAAACTGTTGAAATTGAGATTGTATAAATTTACCTGAATAAACATTTGTTATTATCACAAAATATATTTGCAAGTAAATTTTGCACTTGTGTAAAAAAATTAAGGAGAGATAACAAATGTCAAGTTCAAATTCAAATTCAAATGTAAAAAAAGAAGCCAGAGCCGCTATGAATAAGTTCAAAATGGAAGCAGCAAGCGAAGTTGGCGTAAACTTAAAAGAAGGTTACAACGGCGATTTAACATCAAGACAGGCAGGTTCTGTTGGAGGCCAGATGGTTAAAAAAATGATTGAAGATATGGAAAGCAGAATGCAGTAATCTAAAATTCAATTAACACAAAAAGAGGCTATTTTTATAGCCTCTTTTTGTGTTAATATTGTGCATAAATTATGTTGACAATTGACGTTGCGTTTGTTAAAATAAAATTCCCTGCATAAATTTATAGAATAATGAACGGAGCGTTTAAATGAAAAGCACGAAAAAACGTGAGATCGGTCTTGGCGACAGTTTATACGGTATTCCGCTTGATGACATATTGACACCTGAAGAAATTAATAGTATGCGTAAAGATACTTCCGCCGCCAGCAGGCGAAAAAGAAGAGAAAGAAAGAAAAAATCATACAATAAGCGCCTAGCTTTGAATAAGATAAAACTGCCTAAGATAAAAATTACTAAAAATATTATAAATATAGTTAGTGCAGTAGCATTAGTTTTAATATTGCTTTTGATTTTTAAAAATCCTATAATTGCAAGAATTGCACCAAAAAAATATGTTGCAGATGCGTTTTGTGAAACTGTATCAAAAGTTGAATATGAAACTGAGCAGATAATAGAAAATATATTTGGGTTTGATTTATTTGATAAAAAAGAACTGACGTTGTCTGCTAATGGCAGTATAGATGCAGATTCTGCAAATATTGCCAATGATTTATCAGTAAATATAGAAACGGGATTTTCCAGAAAGAATTCTAATGCGGTTGCCAGGTGGCAGTGCGTTTATGGTGGCGAAGAGTTAATTTCTTCGACGGCATATATAAATGAAGATGAAGTGGGCATTAGTGTCCCTCAGATTTTTAGTGAATACTGGACTGCGCCTGCAAATTCTTTTGGAAAAGAATGGAATGAAAGCGGACTTAGAAAAGTATTGTATTTCGATGCTGTCGGTGAAGATGCTGACCTTTCATTTTTAAATACATTCGGTAGAAAAACATTTATTTCCGAACAAGGTAAGAAAGAAGCAGAACGTCTTACAAAAAGACTGATATCTTCTTCAAAAGCAAAGTATAATGGAAAAACTGAAATTGATGTAAACGGAGAAAGTAAATTGGCTCGTTCAGTTGTGTTTTCATTTGCACAGGAAGATATTACTGAGTATTTGACGGGTATTTTGCACCTTACACAAGAAGATGAGGAATTGTCTAAAGTTTTATCTGCAATCGGAAAATCAGAGCAAGTAGGGTTGTTGTTTGATGATGTTTCGGCAAGATTGGCAAATAGTGTAATTATAAATGATGCACGCATTACACTTGCAGTTTATAAAAATGTTGTTAGAAGCGCGCAACTGGATATTTCCTATACTGAAAATGGGAAAAATCCACGTATTATTGCTCTTTTGTCTTCGGAGGATTTAAAATATTTAACTGATAATATAAAATTCTGGGTTGACGTAAAAGGCAGCGATAAAGATTTTTCGTATACCTTGTCTTCTTCAGGAAATCACAGCGGTGGCAAAAAAGTATTTACTGATATCACAAGCGTTAATTTGGTGAGTAACGGTTACAACTACAGTCTAAACAGTGAAGTAGCACTTGATTTTAAAGAGGGGACTGTTAACGGCAGTATTACAGGTGCCGATATATATTCAACGAAAGCATTGTCGTACAGTGGTATATGCACTAAAAAAGGCGGTCTTAAATTAGAACTTGCAGATGTTAATACGTCAACAACAGGTAATTATCCGAGAAAACTTTCGGGAAAATTGAATGTCAGCATTGTTCCTGATATGAAAATATCAAAGATAAATACTTCCAACAAAAAGTTTATACTTGATTACAGCAAAGCGGAGGCAGAGAATTATCTTATGCGTCTGGAACAAACCGATAGCGTAAAAAAAATTGTAGCAACTGTAAATAGTATATTTAACAAGGCAGAATAACTAAAATTCTGCCTTGTTTTGACAAAATAATATAAATAATTCTTTACTTTTCGAAATTGATGTGATATAATTTTCTCAATGAATAAGATGTATCTTTAATTTGATGCGGGACATCAGCAGGATAGTCGTATTTAGTGTTGGGAAGGTATTGCTCATGTCTTGTCGCGTATGCAGACAAGGCATTTTTTATGCCGTAATTACACATAAACTTTGCTCTTGTTAAGGAGATTTTATTCTAAAACTTTTACGGAGGAGTAAATTATGAAACTGATTTACGATGTAAACGACAAACCCAAGTTTGGCAGACTTATTGTATTTGCCATTCAGCAGTTGCTGGCAATTATGGCGGCAACATTGGTTGTACCTGTTATTGTAGGTAACGGTATGAGTTCGGCTGCTGCTCTTTTTGGTGCAGGTTTAGGTACTTTGGTATACGTTCTTTTTACCAAAGCGAAAAGTCCCGTGTTTTTAGGTTCTTCATTTGCGTTTATTGGTTCTATGACGGCTGCATTTGCAGGCGGCGTATCTATGGCACTCGGATATATGGGATTAATTATCGGTGCTGTGTTTGCAGGCCTTGTGTATGTGGTTATTGCCATTATTGTTAAAATTGTAGGTGTTGGCTGGATTAATAAAGTTATGCCTGCAATTGTAATCGGTCCTACGGTTGCTATTATAGGACTTTCACTTGCCGGTAATGCTATAGGTGATTTGCAACTTGGTGATATTGCTACTGCTTCACCTCATCTTTGTGTTCTTTGCGGTCTTATAACTTTGATTGTTACTACAGTATGTGCAACATACGGCAAAAAAATGGTGCGTCTGATTCCGTTTATTATCGGTATACTTGCAGGTTATGCTGCTGCACTTGTGTTTACTTTGATTGGTAATGCTACAGGCATTGATGCTCTTAAAATTATAGATTTTACACCTTTTACTTCACTTGTTGCAAATGGTGTTAACTTAAATACTTTTGTGGCACTTCCCGATTTCACATTTGTTACGGCGTTTAAAGGTGTTGGCGAAATCAATGCTGCATATATCGGCTCTATTGCAGTTGCGTATGTACCCGTTGCATTCGTAGTATTTGCAGAGCACATTGCAGACCACAAAAATATTTCTTCTATTATAGAAAAAGACCTTTTAGAAAACCCCGGTTTGTCAAGAACACTTCTCGGTGATGGTATAGGCTCTATGGTTGGCGCTTTCTTTGGCGGTTGCCCCAATACAACTTATGGGGAGTCCGTAGGTTGTGTGGCTATCACAGGTAATGCTTCTGTTGCTACAATTATTGCTGCGGCAATCGGGGCAATTATAGTTTCGTTTGTATCGCCGTTCATCGCATTTGTTAATTCTATTCCTCCATGCGTAATGGGCGGTGTATGTATGGCACTTTATGGATTTATTGCGGTAAGCGGTTTGAGAATGTTCAAGGATTTTGACTTGGATGATAACAGAAACTTATTTGTAGTAAGTACAATTTTGATATCCGGTATCGGTGGTTTAAGCCTTACTTTCGGTAAAGTAACAGTTACACCTGTTGCAGTATCATTGATTTTGGGTATCATTATAAATGTTATACTCTCTAAGAAAAAAGCATAAATAATATTATAAAAAGGGGAGGAGATAATCCTCCCTTTTACTAACTATAGTAATATGTGACAGGAGAAAAATATGAAAAATACACTTATTGTTATTGATATGCAAAACGATTTTATCGATGGCAGTCTTGGTACTAAAGAGGCGCAGGCAATAGTCGGTAATGTCAAATCTAAAATCCAAGAATATAAAATGCGTGGTGATGAAATCATTTTTACTCGTGATACGCATAATGATGATTACCTCGAAACGGCAGAGGGAATAAAACTTCCTGTTGTG
This sequence comes from Clostridia bacterium, assembly GCA_045646385.1. Classification (GTDB taxonomy): domain Bacteria; phylum Bacillota; class Clostridia; order UMGS1810; family UMGS1810; genus SIG455. The sequence goes on from JAZRKQ010000017.1 coordinate 47,915, forward strand.
CATTGCGTAAAGGACACCCACGGCTGGCAAATTGCAGACGGCCTTGAAACAGATGGTGCGATTTATATAGATAAGCCCACATTCGGCTGGCTTGGTTGGAAAGATATGAACTTTGACAATATAGAACTTGTAGGTTTGTGTACGGATATATGTGTTGTATCCAATGCACTTATATTAAAAGCAATGTTCCCCGATGCCAGAATAAGTGTAGATGCTTCGTGTTGTGCAGGCGTAACTCCCCAATCTCATAATGCGGCACTTGAAACAATGAAAATGTGCCAAATTGATATAATAGGGTGAAAATGAAGTACAAGAAAATTTTCTTGTACTTTTAAATTTTAACAATTTGTGAACATATTCACAGTGATATTGAAAAAATATTTCTATTAATGGTATAATTATAAAAAGGAGTGTGATTCACAATGAAAAAGTCTTACTCAGAAATAACGCCTTATATAAAGGAACTTGCCGCACTTTCCTGTGAAAATAATAATATAAAACCGGAAATGTATCAGAATCACGATGTTAAAAGAGGACTGCGTGATTTAAACGGTAACGGAGTTGTAACCGGACTTACCGAAATATCTAATATAAAAGCAAAAGAAAAACTTCCCAATGGAGATACTATCCCGTGTGATGGCGAACTTTACTATCGCGGTGTGAATGTGCGTGACCTTGTTGACGGATTTAAAAAAGATGACCGTTTTGGATTTGAAGAAATTACTTATCTTCTGTTGTTTTCTCAATTGCCCGATAAGGAAAAACTTGAAAAGTTCACACTGACTCTTGCAGAGTACAGAAGTCTTCCTACATCATTTGTGCGTGATATGATATTAAAAGCACCCGGCAGTAATCTTATGAATATCCTCGCCAGATGCGTTCTTGCTTTGTATGCTTATGATGATAATCCCGACGATATCTCTGTAGAAAACGTATTAAGACAAAGTTTGTTTTTGATTTCTGTTTTTCCGCTACTTTCTGTATATGGTTACCAATCGTTTCAGCATTATTATAATGAACAGAGTTTGAATATCCATTTGCCCAAGCCTGAACTTTCAACTGCTGAAAATGTTTTGCATCTTCTTCGCGGGGAAGGTCGGTATACTAATCTTGAAGCAAAAATATTAGACCTTGCACTTGTATTGCATGCTGAACATGGCGGCGGTAATAACTCGTCTTTCACAACTCACGTGGTAACATCTTCAGGTACAGACACATATTCATCTGTAGCGGCGGCTCTCGGTTCATTAAAAGGCCCACGTCACGGTGGTGCTAACATTAAGGTTGTGCAGATGTTTGATGATATGAAAAAATCAATCAATACAAACAGTAAAAGCGAAATAGAAGACTATCTTATGAAACTTCTTGACAAAAATGCTTTTGATAATGCCGGTCTTATTTATGGAATGGGACACGCCATTTATTCAAAATCAGACCCGCGTGCCGATATATTAAAGGTATGTGCAAAGGATTTATCGGTTGAAAAAGGTAAGGAAGAAGATTTTGCATTGTATGAAACCGTAGCAACTATTGCTCCGCAAATTATTTCTGATAGACGCAAAATGTATAAAGGAGTAAGCCCTAACGTAGACTTTTATTCCGGACTTATATATAAGATGCTCGAACTTCCGTATGAATTGTATACACCGATATTTGCAATATCCAGAATTTCCGGTTGGAGTGCACACAGAATTGAGGAGATACAAAATAACGGCAAAATTATACGTCCGGCATATATCAATGTAAAAGATGCACAGAGTTATATTAATATCGATAAAAGATAACGTAAAAGGCTGAGCGAACGCTCAGCCTTTTTAAATATAGTGTTGATCAGCAAAATTTTTATATATAATTATGTTGTTTTATTGAATGTTTTGTGATATAATAATTAGGTTTGAAAAACCTATGGGGGTTAAGAAATTGTTATATGAAATTCGTATATCTTTATTGGCTTTTATTCGGAAAAATATTGTCGCTTGCATTGCCGTTGCAGCGGCTGTGATTACGTCATTTATTGTAAAGCCGGATAAACAATATATAAATTATTTTGATTTTAAAACACTTACGTGTTTATTTTGTACACTTGCAGTTGTGTGTGCGTTTAAAAATATACATATATTTGAGATAATATCACGCAAAATCGTAAGTATGTTTAAAACAGTACGCTCGGCAGTTATTGCTCTTGTGTATATAACATTTATCGGCTCAATGATACTTGCTAACGATATGGCACTGATTACATTTTTGCCTCTTGGTTATTTTGTTCTCAGTTCTACGAATAACAAAAAGTATATGGCGTTTACATTTATAATGCAGAATATTGCTGCTAATTTGGGTGGTATGTTGACTCCGTTCGGCAATCCGCAGAATTTGTATCTGTATTCATACTTTAATATACCAACTGCAGAGTTTGTGCAGATAATGGCATTGCCATTTATAATTTCTATAGCGCTTATAACTGCCTGTTGTTTTCTTTTAGGTAAAGAAGAACTTGTGCTTGATGGAGAATATAAAGAAAAATTAAGTGCGTGGAGAGTTATTGTATATAGCGTACTTTTTATATTTTCAATAATGATAGTTTTCCGTACAGTTCCGTATTATTGGGGGCTTATTATAGTACCCGCCTCACTTTTGATACTTGACAGAAAAGCGCTTTTAAAAGTTGATTATGGATTACTTCTTACATTCTGTGCATTTTTTGTATTTTCCGGAAATATGGCTCGCATTGGTGCTGTTAATAACTTTCTTAATTGGCTTATATCAAAAAACACACTTCTTTACGGAGTGCTTTCGTGTCAGGTTATAAGCAATGTGCCGAGCGCTATATTACTTTCTAAATTTACACAGAATTATCAGGAACTTTTGGTTGCTGTAAATATTGGCGGGGCGGGCACATTGGTTGCTTCGCTGGCGAGCCTTATAACTTTTCGTGAATATTCCAAACGTGCTCCGCACGAAATCGGTACATATATTAAATTGTTTTCTGCGTTTAATTTCGGTATACTTATAATACTTTTGATTGTTATGAGTGTAAAATTTGCTTAATTATACATTAATGCATAGAAAAATGTATAATTATGCATAGAATTATGCAAATGTGAATAAGCGTACATAAAACTTGCACAAAACTATGCCGAAAGCAGATATTTATTTGTAAAAAACCGAAAAATGCGTAAAAAACACTAAAATTTGCTTGCATAATAATTCATTATATGATATTATTTGTGTATAATATTTCAAACATTATTTTTATTATTGGAGGAAATGAAAATGAGTGAGAAAAAAATCAAAAAAATCGTATTGGCTTATTCGGGTGGTCTGGATACATCTATCATTATTCCGTGGCTGAAAGAAAACTATGATAATCCTGAAATTATTGCAGTTTCCGGTAACGTAGGTCAGGCAGACGAACTTGAAGGCTTGGAAGAAAAGGCTATTAAAACAGGCGCTTCTAAACTTTATGTAGAAGACCTTACAGAAGAATTTGTTGAAGAACTTATTATCCCAGCAGTTCAGGCAGGCGCTAAGTACGAGGAATACTTGCTCGGTACTGCTTTGGCTCGTCCTATTATTGGTAAAAGACTTGCCGAAATTGCTATCGCTGAGGGCGCTGACGCTGTCTGCCATGGATGCACAGGTAAAGGTAATGACCAGGTGCGTTTTGAAATGGCTATCAAGGCATTTGCTCCCGGTATGAAGATTATCGCTCCCTGGAGAGAGTGGGATATTAAATCTCGTGAAGAAGAAATTGAATATGCTGAGGCACACAATGTACCTCTTAAAATAAATCGTGAAACAAACTATTCAAAAGATAAAAATATGTGGCATCTTTCTCACGAAGGTCTTGATCTTGAAGATGCAGGCAACGAACCTTTGTATGAAAAAGAGGGATTCCTCGAAATGGGTGTATCACCAATTCAGGCACCTGATGCTCCTACATATATCACATTGGAATTTGAAAAAGGCAAACCTGTAGCATATAACGGCGAAAAAATGAGTGCTAAAGAAATTATTTTAAAACTCAACGAAGTGGGCGGTGCTAACGGTATCGGTCTTTTAGATATTATCGAAAACCGTCTTGTTGGTATGAAATGCCGTGGTGTATACGAAACTCCCGGTGGCGAAATTCTTTATTTTGCACATAACTACCTTGAAACCATGTGTCAGGATAAAGCCGTTATGCATAAAAAACAGGAACTTGCAATTACATTTGCTGACTTACTCTACAACGGTCAGTGGTACACACCTTTGCGTGAGGCTCTTTCTGCTTTTGTTGAAAAAACACAGGAGCACATCACAGGTAAAGTAAGACTCAAACTCTACAAAGGCAATATTATCAAAGCAGGTGTGTGGAGTGACTGGTCATTGTATTCAGAGGAAATTGCAACATTTGGCGAAGACGAAGTTTATGACCAGAAAGACAGTGCCGGATTTATCAACCTCTGGGGACTGCCCGTAACTGTTCAGGCTCAGGTAAATGCAAAAAACGCAAATAAGTAATTTGGAGTAAATAATGAAAAAGATTTTTATTGACGGTAAGGCCGGCACAACCGGTCTTAGAATATACGAGCGTCTTCAGGGAAGAGATGATATTGAACTTTTAACTCTTTCTGAGCAGGACAGAAAAGACCCTGCCTGCCGCAAGGCTATGCTGAATGCCGCTGATGTAGCATTTCTATGCTTGCCCGATGATGCTGCCAGAGAGTCTGTGTCTATGATAGAAAATCCAAATACTGTTGTTATAGATACTTCTACGGCACACCGCACAAACCCTGATTGGACATATGGTTTTCCGGAACTTTTCTTAAACGGAGAACACTGCATTGCATCCTCCAAGCGAATTGCAGTGCCCGGTTGCCATGCCAGCGGATATATCGCGTTGGTGCATCCTTTGGCGGCACATGGAGTGATAGATAAATCGGTTAATCTTGTTTGTCATTCCATTACCGGTTATAGCGGTGGCGGCAAAAAAATGATTGCCCAGTATGAAGATGCTGAGCGTGATAGTCTTTTAAACGCTCCCCGTCAATATGCACTTGCTCAACAACATAAACATATTCCTGAAATGGTTGTATTAACAGGAATAAACGCACCGATTTTTTGCCCTATAGTTGCTGATTTTTATAGTGGTATGGCTGTTACTGTAGGACTTTTTGCATCAGACATTAAAAACAGTGCTACGGTAGAGGATATCAAAAACATTTACCGTCAGCGTTATAATGATAAAATAGTTTCGTATGTTGAAACTGCTGATGAAGATGGTTTGTATTCTGCACTTGGATTGGGCGGAACAGACCGCATGGAAGTGTCTGTTTTTGGAAACGATGAAAGAATACTTTTAACTGCCCGATACGATAATCTTGGAAAAGGTGCTTCCGGTGCGGCGATAGAGTGCCTTAATATTGTTTTAGGTGTCGATAAAACTATCGGTCTGGAACTTTAATAATCATTAAAAATTCGGATTTCAGATTTTCTGAAATCCGAAGATTTGTTTTTTGCATTATAAGAAATTTTATAAACGGAGTGAATTTTATAATGAAAATTATAGACGGCGGTGTATGCGCGGCAAAAGGTTTTACTGCTAACGGAGTGCATTGCGGAATAAGAAAAAATAAAGAAAAACGTGACCTTTCGCTTATTTTCAGCGAGGTTAAGGCAAACGCCGCAGCGGTATACACTACAAATCTTGTTAAAGGAGCACCGCTTCTCGTTACAAAAAAACACCTCGCCGACGGAATGGCTCAGGCGGTTATATGCAATAGCGGAAATGCCAATACATGCAATGCAAACGGAATTGAAATTGCCGAACAGATGAGCAATATTACAGCAAAGCAACTTGGAATATCGCCTGAAGATATTGTTGTGGCATCTACCGGCGTTATTGGCCAGCCTTTAGAGATTGAGCCAATAGCAAACGGCATTAAACCTTTGGCAGACGGACTTGGCAATTTCAGCGATTATGCTGCCGAGGGTATTATGACAACTGATACTGTAAAAAAAGATGTAGCCGTAAGTTTTGAAATCGGCGGAGTTGAGTGCAGGATCGGCGGTATTGCCAAAGGCTCGGGTATGATTCATCCTAATATGGCAACAATGCTTGTGTTTATTACAACTGACTGTGCCATTAGCAGCGAAATGCTTCAAAAGGCACTTTCAACAGATATAAAAAACACCTTTAATATGGTAAGTGTTGATGGCGATACTTCTACAAACGATATGGTAACAGTTCTGGCAAACGGTATTGCTGGCAATAAAGAAATTTCCTGCGATGGCGAAGATTTTGATGTGTTTATGCAGGCTCTTAATACTGTTACTGTATACCTTTGTAAGGCGATTGCCGGTGATGGCGAAGGCGCAACAAAAATGCTTGAATGTACCGTTGACGGTGCTAAAGATGAACAGACCGCCAAAACAGTTGCAAAAGCAGTTATATGCTCATCACTTACAAAAGCGGCAATGTTTGGTGCAGATGCCAACTGGGGCAGAGTGTTGTGCTCAATAGGATACAGCGGTGCAGATGTTGACGTTAATAAAGTTGATGTATCGTTTATATCTGCAAAGGGTGAAATCCTTGTTTGCAAAAACGGTGCAGGCGTAGATTTTTCAGAAGATATTGCAAAAGAAATTTTGCTTGAACGTGATATAACCATCAGTATAAACCTTAATTCCGGTGATGCTGAAGCCGTTGCGTGGGGGTGCGACCTTACGTATGATTATGTTAAGATTAACGGTGATTACCGTACCTGATAGGGGGATGATAAAATGAAAATATCAAATGCAGACCGTGCACAGATTCTGGTAAGTGCACTTCCGTATATTCAGGAATATAACGGCAAAATAGTTGTTATCAAATACGGCGGTAACGCTATGATAAACGAAACACTTAAAAACTCTGTTGTACGTGATATCGTTCTTTTACGTCTTATAGGTGTTAAAGTTGTGCTTGTTCACGGCGGTGGCCCTGAAATCACCGATATGCTTGCAAGAGTAGGCAAAGAAACTCAGTTTATCAACGGGTTGCGTGTTACTGATAAAGAAACTATAGAAGTTACACAGATGGTGCTTGCAGGAAAAATTAATAAAAGCCTTGTTAACCTTATCGAATGTTGCGGCGGTAAATCTATCGGCTTGTCGGGTATTGACGGACATATGATACACGCAGAAGTCAAAGACGAAAAACTTGGCTATGTAGGTAAAATTACTGAGATTAATCCTCAACCTATTTTAGATGTGCTTGAAAAAGATTATATTCCTGTTGTTTCTACTATTGGGTGCGATGAAAACGGTAATGTATATAATATAAATGCCGACACTGCTGCTGCAAAAATTGCAGGTGCGTTAAAAGCGGAAAGCCTTATATCATTAACGGATATCAGCGGTATTTTGATGGATAAAGACGACCCCGACACACTTATACCGCATATAACCGTTAAAGGTACAGAGGAACTTATCGCTAAGGGTGTTATATCCGATGGTATGATTCCCAAAGTAGAGTGCTGCACAGATGCCATTAAAGATGGTGTTAAAAAAGTGTTTATTATCGACGGACGAATTCCTCATTCAATTCTTATAGAAACATTGACTGATGAAGGTATCGGTACTATGTTTGAGGGGGATAACGATGACTGATGTAATTGCATTGGATAAAGAGTATGTGTCGGGTTCGTATGCGCGCTTTCCTATAAATATAGTTGGCGGAAAAGGTAGCGAACTTATTGACAGTACAGGCAAAAAATACATAGACCTTGGCAGCGGTATTGCCGTAAATACTTTTGGCATTGCAGATGATGAATGGTCTGCCGCTGTTAAATCACAGATTGATGCCTTTCAGCATACATCTAACCTTTACTATACAGAGCCTTGCGCATTGCTTGCAAAGAAATTATGCGAAAAAACGGGTATGAAGAAAGTGTTTTTTTCAAACTCAGGTGCAGAGGCTAACGAAACTGCCATAAAAGCGGCAAGGAAATATGCCGCTGATAAAAAAGGCAAGGACGTATATAAAATAATAACGCTTAAAAACAGTTTTCACGGCAGAACACACACCACGCTGGCGGCTACAGGACAGGAAGCGTTTCACGAGCATTTTCTTCCGCTTACTGACGGATTTGTACATATAGAACCGACTGTGGAAGAACTTATAAATACTGTTGACGATAAAACCGCCGGAATTATGTTTGAGGTTGTTCGCGGTGAGGGCGGAGTACTTCCGCTTGAAAAAGATTTTGTAGACGCAATGGTTAAGATTGCTGAGGAAAAAGACATTATTTTAATTGCAGATGAAGTTCAGGTCGGCAACGGAAGAAGCGGTATGCTTTATGGTTATATGAACTACGGCTTTACTCCTGATGTAGTTACAACTGCAAAGGGCCTTGGTGGTGGATTGCCTATAGGTGCTACAATGCTTGGCGAAAAAGTTGAAAATATATTTACTCCCGGTTTGAACGGCTCTACATTCGGCGGAAACCCTGTTTGCTGTGCAGGTGCAGTTAATATAATTGACCGTCTTGATGATAACCTTTTAGCGGAGGTAAAGGAAAAATCGGAATATATATTTAACACTTTAAATGGCGCCAATGGCATAGAAAGTGTTACGGGACTCGGCCTTATGATAGGCATTAAAACCGTAAAACCTGCAAAAGACGTTGTGGCAGAGTGTATCAACCGAGGTGTACTGCCTCTTACTGCAAAAGATAAAGTAAGGCTTTTGCCGGCACTTAATATTCCGTTTGATATGCTTAAAGAAGCCATAGAAATCTTAAAAGATGTGTGCGCAGACTGAATTTATAAGGAGAAACGGTTATGAACTTAAAAGGAAGAGATTTTTTAAAACTTCTTGATTTTGCAAGTGAAGAAATAAGCGGCTTAATCGACTTTGCCGCCGAACTTAAAGCAAAGAAAAAAGCAGGTATACCTCACCGTCTTTGTGAGGGTAAAAATATAGCGCTTATATTTGAAAAAACCAGCACCCGTACACGTTGCAGTTTTGAGGTTGCAGCATACGATTTGGGTATGAATGCAACATTTTTAGACCCGTCAGCATCACAGATAGGCAAAAAGGAAAGCATTGCAGATACTGCACGTGTTTTGGCATCTATGTACGATGGTATAGAATATCGCGGGTTTGCTCAGGAAATAGTGGAAGAACTTGCAAAATATTCTAAAGTGCCCGTTTGGAACGGACTTACAAACGAATTTCATCCAACGCAGATTATAGCAGACCTTTTAACCATTAAAGAGAGGTTTGGATATTTAAAAGGCATCAACTTTGTATATATGGGCGATGCCAGATACAATATGGGAAATTCACTTATGGTTGGTTGTGCTAAGATGGGACTTAACTTTACCGCTTGCTGTCCGTCTAAGTATTTTCCGGATAAAGCACTTATTGAAGAATGTGAAAAAATCGCTGCTGAAACCGGCTCTGTTTTAAGATTTGAGGAAGACACTGCCAAAGCAGTTGCAGGCGCAGATGTAATCTATACAGATGTTTGGGTTTCAATGGGCGAGCCTGTAGAGGTCTGGGCAGAAAGAATTGCAGAACTTTCACCGTATCAGGTAAATGCAGAACTTATGAGCAAAACTGGTAATGATACTACTGTGTTTATGCATTGTCTGCCAGCATTTCACGACCTTAAAACCCATGTAGGCAAAGAAATGGGCGAGAAATTCAATATGACTGCTATGGAAGTTACAGATGATGTGTTTGAAAGTGATGCTTCAATAGTGTTTGAAGAAGCAGAAAACAGAATGCACGCAATTAAGGCAATAATCGCTGCTACGATATAAAACTGCTATAGGGGATGTAATTATAAGATTACATCCCCTTTTTTTGGAAGAAAAAATTAATAATTTATCATTTTGCCATTGACAAAAATACAAAAAAAGTGTACAATATATGGTGTGTTTTGGCTATTATGACAATATCGATAAATGTGAAAAATTACTAAGAAAAGGAGGTTAGAGAAATTTGGGAACAACCGGTATAATCATAATAATGAGTGCTGTTGCAATCGTTTTGGGTATTGTCGGCGTTATAGTCGGCATCAATTACAGAAAAAAGATTGCAGAGGCTGAAATAGGCAGCGCTGAAGAAGAGGCAAAAAGAATTGTTGCCGAGGCAGTAAAGCGTTCCGAAAGCAAGCGTAAAGAAGCACTTTTAGAAGCAAAAGAAGAAATTCATAAAAACAGAGCAGAGTTTGAAAACGAAATTAAAGAGAGAAGAGGAGAAATTTCCCGTCAGGAAAGACGTATCCAGCAAAAAGAAGATTCTCTCGATAAGAAAGACGAAAAACTCAATCAGAAAATCAAAGAGATTGATAAACTGAAGGAAGAAACAGATAAAATGAAAGCCGACCAGATGAAAATTCTGGAAAGGATTTCTTCCATGAGTGTAGAGGAAGCGAAGGATTATTTACTTAAAAGCGTAGAATCTGAAATTCGTCACGAAACCGCCAAAATGGTGGAAGAAATAGAAATGCGCGCTAAGGACGAGGCTGATAAAAAAGCAAGAAACATTATCAGCAACGCTATCCAGAGATGCGCAGCAGACCATGTGGCTGAGGCTACTGTGTCTGTAGTGGCATTGCCCAGCGATGATATGAAAGGCAGAATCATCGGCCGTGAGGGCAGAAACATCAGAACACTTGAAACTTTAACGGGTATCGACCTTATTATAGACGATACACCTGAGGCAGTTGTTCTGTCGGGCTTTGACCCGATTCGCAGAGAGGTTGCACGTCTGGCACTTGAAAAACTTATTTCAGACGGCAGAATCCACCCTGCAAGAATTGAAGAAACAGTTGAAAAGGCACGTAAAGAAGTTGACGCCATTGTTAAGCAGGAGGGCGAACACGCTACTTTTGAAACTGGTGTTCACGGTCTGCACCCCGAACTTATTAAACTTTTGGGCAGACTCAGATACCGTACAAGTTATGGTCAGAATGTGCTTAAACACTCTACCGAGGTTGCTCATGTAGCAGGTATAATGGCTGCAGAACTCGGCGTGGATATTAAAATTGCCAAACGTGCAGGTCTTTTGCACGATATTGGTAAGGCTATCGACCATGAGGTTGAGGGTTCACACGTTGACATCGGTGTGGATATTGCTAAAAAATATCACGAGTCTAACGAGGTTATCCATGCAATTGCAGCGCATCATGGCGATGTAGAAGCAACATCGGTTATTGCTTGTATCGTTCAGGCCGCAGATGCTATATCTGCTGCACGTCCCGGTGCAAGAAGAGAGAATATTGAAAGTTATATCAAACGTCTTGAAAAACTTGAAGAAATTGCTAACAGTTACAATGGTGTTGAAAAATCTTATGCAGTTCAGGCCGGCCGTGAAATAAGAATCATGGTTAAACCTGAAGTTATTAACGACAACGACATGGTACTTGTAGCAAGAGATATTGTTAAACAGATTGAACGTGAAATGGAATATCCCGGACAGATTAAAGTTAATGTGATCAGGGAAACACGTTCTGTAGAATATGCTAAATAAAAAAACACATAATATGAGCGAGTAGAGAGTGACTTTATTGTCACTCTCTTTTGCACCATTACAGAAAGGTTTTTACTATGAAAATACTTGCGGTTGGAGATGTTACAGGAGATTGCGGATTAGACTTTTTAAGTGCTAATTTGCGCTACCTGATAGATGATGAGAATATAGATTTTTGTATTGTAAACGGCGAAAATTCTGCTGTGCGCAATGGCATTACTCCGCACGAATATGATGTTATAACAGATTGCGGGGCAAATGTTATTACACTTGGAAATCATGCGTTTGACCGTAAGGAAGTTAAAAATATACTCAATAATAGCGATATTATACGTCCTGCAAACTATCCGTCTGCTCCAGGAAAAGGCAGTACGGTTATAAGTGTGGGTAATAAAAAGATTGGTATTATAAATTTGGTGGGCAGAATAAATCTGCTTAATGTGGATTGTCCGTTTAAAGCGGCCGACAGAGAAATCGAAAAATTGAAAGACCAATGCGATATGATTTTTGTGGATTTTCACGCAGAAGTCACCAGCGAAAAACTTGCTATGGGGTTTTATTTAGACGGCAAAGTAACCGGCGTTTTTGGCACTCATACACATGTGCAAACTGCAGATGAACGAATACTGCCGCACGGAACAGGGTATATAAGTGACGTTGGTATGACAGGCGTTATTAATTCTGTTTTGGGCGTGGATAAAGATATTATTATAGAGCGTTTAACTACTATGATGCCGGCCAAATTTCAGCCTGCATTCGGTAAATCAATGCTCTGCGGAGCAATTTTTGAAACTGATGATAATACTGACAAATGCATAAGTGTCAGACGAGTTCATATAGAGTAGGGGTATTTATGAAGAGAGTATCGGCAATTTTGTTGTGTTTGCTTCTTTTATGCGGATGCAGCAACAATATTGACTTAATAGGCGAAGTGTCACCCGACGAAAATCTAACACCGGTAAAAGGCGGAGAGATTCGTCTGTTTTGTGATGTTCCCGATACACTTAATCCTATTGTTACAGGTTATAAAAGTATATCGGAGATAATGTATCTGGTATATGACGGGCTTTTCCGTACTGAGAACGATTTTTCCGCAACTCCTGTTTTGTCATCAGGTTATTCTGCCGGAGAAGGCAATACTCAGTATGTTGTACGGTTAAAAAAAGGCATAAAATTTCATGATGGTACCACTTTTGGCGCAGAGGACGTAGTTTCAACCATTGAAAATATCCGTAAATATTCATCAAAATACAGTATGAACTTAAGCAATGTGGTGTCGTGTGAAGCGCAGAGTGATGGATCGGTTGTATTTAACCTTGCCACACCGCAGTCTAATTTTATAAATCTGCTCGATTTTCCTATTATGCCGTCCGAGTCCGGTGCAGATGCGTATGCAGTTGAAAATAAGTATTTTACTCCCATAGGCACCGGAAAATTCAAAGTTGAAACGATGGTTTCGGACAAACTTACTTTGAGTAAAAATGAAGATTATTATGGTGATAAACCGTATGTGGAAAGTGTGTCTGTAACTTATATAAAAGATACGACAATTGCTAAATATTCATTTGAGGCAATGGAGTTTGATGTAATAACAACTGACCTTTATTCTTGGGGAAATACTTCTATGTCGGGCGATTTTACAACTGAGGAATATGAAAGTAACAGACTGACTTATCTTGGGTTTGACTGTGCCAATACAGTGCTGTCTGACGCTTTGGTACGTAAATCAATAGCCACCGCTATAGATAAATCTGCTATTGTAACAGATGTTATGTTTACACATGCCGCATCTGCTTCATCACCAATTAACCCTAATGCGTATTTTGCCGATAATGATTATGTCCATGCTGTTTATGAGCGAGGCAAGGCAGAAGAACTGCTTAAAGCATCAGGATGGCTTGACCTTGACGGCGATGGCGTGCTTGATAAATACTTTGATGAGCAACAACTAAGTTTATCTTTCAATCTTATTGTTAATTCCGAAAATAACGATACAATGCGTCTTGCTTCATACCTTGCTGAACATATGGGTAATGAGGGTATCCGTTTAAATATTGTAGCACTCCCGTATCTGCAATATGTTGCTGCCATAGGAAACGGTGAGTTTGATATGTTTATCGGCAGAACAGACTTTTCTAATGATTGTGATGTTTCGTTTATGCTAAGCAGCAACGGTAACAAAAACTTTTTCCGATACGGTTCATCCGCTATGGAGGGTGCGCTTAATAATATACACGTTGCAGAAGGTAATCACGGTATAAAAAAAGCGTATAAATCGTTTGATACTGTTTTTAAAGACGAATGTCCTTTTGTGCCGCTTTATTTTGAAACAGATGCAGTTTTTACATCTGTACGTGTTAAAGGAGATATGAATATTTCGCGTACAGGTGTTTTTACAGGTATGAGTAACGTATTCGTTAAATATAAAGATTAAAAAAGAGATGCTTAAGGCATCTCTTTTTTAATTTTACTGATTTTGACTTTCGTTTTTCAAAATAATTATATTCGTCAAAACCTATAGATTTTAATTCTTTTTTAACATAATCAAATCCGTTTGCGATTTTTTCGCTTTTGTGTGCATCGGAACCTATTGTTATAAGTTTGCCGCCTAAACGATAATATTCGGTTATAATATCAAATGTTGGCGCGGTATAATTGAAATCAGTTCCGACTCTGGATGTGTTTACTTCAAGCGCAATTTGCCTTTCAATCAATGCTTTTAGTATCTTGGTTATTTTATCTTTATAGATGTCTATAGAAAGGTTTCGTTTGTATTTCGCGTTGATATATCTTAACGGATAAGTAAGATGGCACAAAACATCAATATCAGCAGTTTCTGCGGTTGCAAGCATTTCGCTGAAATATGCGTCTGTCTGCAGTATAAGTTCTTCTTTTGAAACTGCTTCTTCGGAAATATCATCACGTGAAAAATGAACTTTTTTACCATTCAACATAAAAGAATGTACAGAGCCTAAAATAATATCGAGGTCCACAAGAGAACAAATCTTTTTTGAGATGTCAGAATTGTAATGGTATAGACCAACTTCGACACCTTTGAAAATTTTTAATTTACTTCCATAAATTTTATTTGCATAGTCTGCATCGTTTACGCTTCCTAATATAACATTTGTATTGTGTTCTTCAGTATATGCAAAAACATCTATATGGTCAGTAAAAGATACCGCGCTTACCCCTTTTTTGATGGCGGATATGCAAAGTTCATCAATATCCTGTTCGCAGTCGTGTGAGTTGTGGGTGTGTATATGCGTGTCAAACATCATTTTCGCCTCCATATAAAGTGTATCATAAACTGCAAAAAATGTAAACACGGGATATTGATTATCAGATAAAAAAATGATATACTTATTGTGGAATTTTGTTTTATAAGGAGGAGATGTTATGAGCACAGTTGCTGTGATAGGTGCAGGTGCGTCAGGTATAGTAGCGGCACTCAGAGCTTGCAGGAGACATCGTGTTATTTTGCTTGACGGTAACGATAAATGCGGCAAAAAAATATTGCTTACGGGCAACGGGCGTTGTAATTACTGGAACAGCGTTCTTGGAACTCAAATGTACGAAACTGATTGTAAAGATAATCTGGACGTGCTTTTTAGTGAAGATAACATTTCCGATACTTTGCATTGGCTTGAGAAAATCGGTATATATCCTAAGATTAAAAACGGATATTATTATCCATATTCAAATCAGGCAGCGAGCATAAGAGAGATTTTTCAAAAGAAAATAATTGAAAGCGCTATTGAGTTTAAAACAAACTTCAAGGTGGCAGATATAAAAAAAGAAAACGATGGATTTATACTTATTTCTGATAGCGGTAAAACTGTTAAATGCGATAAGGTCGTTCTTGCAACAGGATCTAAAGCCGCACCAAAAACAGGAAGCGACGGAAGCGGATATATTCTTGCGAAAAAGACAGGTCACACAATAAATTCTGTTTTACCTGCATTAACGGGGCTTGTGTCGTCGGGTAAATTTTTAAAAGAATGGGAAAAAATTCGTTGTGATGCAAAGGTGAGCCTTTTTTCAAACGGTAAGTTTGTGAAAGATGATATTGGTGAAATACAACTTACATCTACCGGAATAAGTGGCATATGCACGTTTAACATAAGTGGTGCTGCTGCAAAATGTATGGAAAATGGCGAAAAAGTAACTGTAAAGATAAACTTTATGCCGCATATTGAAGATGGTTTTTATAACTGGTTTTCAAACCGTTGTGCGATTCTTTCAAATCCAACATTGGAGGAAGCGCTTGAAAGTATTTTTAATTATAAACTTATGTTTGTTCTTTTGAAAATGTCGGGTGTTTCTAAAGACGATTACTGGTATAAATTGCCTGAAAACAAAAAGCAAATGCTTTGCAAGATAATAGAAGAATTTGAACTTAATATATTAGGTACAGAAAATTTTGAAAGAGCGCAGATTTGTACTGGCGGTGTTCCGTTAAGCGAAGTTAATGCGCAAACAATGGAATCCAATGTTCAAAGCGGTTTGTATTTAGTTGGCGAAATATTAGATGTTGACGGCAGATGCGGAGGGTATAATTTGGCATTTGCATTTATCAGCGGATATATAGCAGGTGGTTGCGTATAATGTTAAGGATAAGACAGGTAAAAATTGAAGTTCTTTCAGATACAGAAGATAATCTTTTAAAAGCCGTTGCAAAGAAATTAAAAATTTCTTGTGAAGATATCGGAAGTATTTCTGTATTTAAAAAATCAATAGATGCACGTAATAAAAATGAAATTTTTTATGTGTACGAGGTTGATGTTAGCGTAAAATGTGAAGCATCTGTTCTTAAAAGAATAAAAAGTGCTGATGTGTTTAATACGCCTGATATGGGGTATAAATTCAGTAAAACGGGTATGGAATGTCTTAAACACCGTCCTGTTATAGTGGGTGCAGGGCCGGCAGGGTTGTTTGCTGCATATATTCTTTGTGAAAACGGATATAAGCCTATAATAATTGAACGTGGGGAAGATATAGATTCCCGTATGAAAACAGTAGAGAAATTTTGGGAAAACGGAATACTCAACAAAAATTCAAATGTCCAGTTTGGCGAGGGTGGGGCAGGAACTTTTTCCGACGGAAAACTCAATACTTTGATTAAAGATAAAGATAATCGTTGCCGTAAGGTTCTTGAAACTTTTGTTAAGTTTGGAGCACCTGAAAATATTCTTTACGAACAAAAACCTCATATAGGTACGGATTTACTTTCAAAAGTGATTAAAAATATGCGTGAGGCAATCATATCTATGGGCGGAACTGTTATGTATAATAGTTGTCTGACAGATATTGTTGAGGATAACGGTGAAATTTCCGCTATAGTTATAAATGGCGAAAAAACTATTCCTTGTGAGGTGCTTGTGCTTGCTATAGGGCATAGCGCAAGGGACACTTTTTCTATGATACACTCACATGGCATTGATATGCGTGCAAAGCCCTTTGCGGTTGGGGTGCGTGTTCAGCATAGTCAGGGTATGATTAACTTTTCGCAATACGGAGCAAAATATAAAGACTATCTTCCGCCGGCATCGTATAAACTTACGTATCAGACAAAAGACGGCAGGGGAGTATATACTTTCTGTATGTGCCCTGGCGGATATGTTG
This sequence comes from Clostridia bacterium, assembly GCA_045646385.1. Taxonomy (GTDB): domain Bacteria; phylum Bacillota; class Clostridia; order UMGS1810; family UMGS1810; genus SIG455. The sequence goes on from JAZRKQ010000017.1 coordinate 65,043, forward strand.
TAAATGCTTCAAGTGAAGATGGCAGACTTGCTATAAACGGAATGAGTTATAACGACCGTAACGGAGATAATGCCAATAGTGCTGTTATAGTAACCGTTACACCCGATGATTTTGGTAACAATCCTTTAGACGGCGTAGAGTTTCAGCGTTTGTTGGAGGAAAAGGCATATATTGAAGGAAACGGTAAAATACCAACACAATTACTTGGTGATTTTAAAAACGGAAAAACATCTTGCAAATACGGTGATATCAAACCTTGCTTTAAAGGTGGTTACGAATTTGCAGATATTAATGACATATTGCCTGAAAATATATGTGATGCGATTAAAGAGGCATTTCTGGACTTTGGCAGAAAGATAAAAGGTTTTGATAATGATGATGCAATTCTTGCCGCTGTAGAGAGCAGAACATCTTCGCCGGTGCGAATTGAACGCAATGATGACGGAATGTCGTCAATAAAGGGAATTTACCCTTGCGGAGAGGGGGCAGGCTATGCAGGAGGCATTACATCTGCTGCAATGGACGGCATAAAAACAGCGGAGAAGATTGGTAAACGTTATAAGTAAACCAGAGGAGAAAATATGTTTAAAGTACATTCTAAGTTTGAGCCTATGGGCGACCAGATTAAAGCGATTGACAGTCTGGTGTACGGAATAGAAAACGGTCAGCGCGGACAGACACTTTTGGGTGTTACTGGTTCGGGTAAAACTTTTACTATTGCCAAAACTATAGAACGTGTAAACAAACCCACGCTTGTGCTTGCACATAACAAAACTTTGGCTGCACAACTCTGCAGCGAGTTTAAGGAATTTTTTCCTGAAAATGCGGTTGAATATTTTGTGTCTTACTACGACTATTACCAGCCGGAGGCATATATACCGCATACAGATACGTATATAGAAAAAGATGCTTCCATAAATGATGAGATTGATAAACTTCGCCATAGTGCAACAGCATCGTTGCTTGAGCGCAGAGATGTAATCATAGTTGCAAGTGTTTCGTGCATATACGGCCTTGGTGATCCAGAAGATTACAAAGACCTTATTATATCTCTTCGTGTGGGTATGGAAATAGACAGGGATGTACTTTTAAAAAGACTTGTGGCTATTCAGTATGAGCGCAATGACATTGCTTTTGCACGCGGAACATTCCGTGTTCGGGGCGAAGTTGTGGAAATTTTTCCTGCAAGCACAAACGAAAAAGCGATACGTGTAGAGTTTTTCGGTGACGAGATTGAGCGTATCAGCGAGATTGATATTATAACGGGTGAAATACTTTTATACAGAACATACACTGCTATATTTCCGGCATCACACTATGTAACTACACCGGAAAAGATGGAAATTGCCATAAAAGAGATTGAAAAAGAACTGTATGAGCGCTGTGAAGAACTTAAAAGTCAGGAAAAACTTTTAGAGGCTCAGCGCCTTATGCAACGCACAAGTTATGATATAGAAATGATGCGTGAAATAGGATTCTGTCAGGGCATCGAAAACTACTCCAGAATTATAAGCGGAAGAGCACCCGGTAGTGCGCCGTTTACACTTATGGATTTCTTCCCTGACGATTTTCTGCTTGTTATAGACGAGTCGCACGTAACGGTACCTCAGGTGCGTGCAATGTATGCAGGCGACCGTTCCAGAAAAGAGTCACTTGTAGATTACGGATTTAGATTGCCGTCGGCATTTGATAACAGACCGCTTAAATTTGAAGAATTTGAAAACAAAATAAATCAGGTAGTGTTTGTAAGTGCAACTCCGGCAGATTATGAAAAGCAACATTCCACCGCTGTGGCAGAGCAGGTTATACGTCCGACAGGCCTTGTTGACCCACAGATAGAGGTGCGCCCGATAAAAGGACAGATAGACGACCTTATTGGGGAGATAAACGGTGTTATAGAAAAAGGCGACCGTGTGCTTGTTACAACGCTTACTAAAAAAATGGCAGAAAGCCTTACTGATTATTTGCGTGATGCAGGAATTAAAGTACGCTATCTGCACTCAGACGTTAAAACGGTTGAACGTATGGAAATAGTGCGTGATTTGCGTCTGGGAGTATTTGATGTGCTTATAGGAATCAATCTGCTTCGTGAAGGTCTTGATATTCCCGAAGTGTCGCTTATAGCAATACTTGATGCCGATAAAGAAGGCTTTTTGCGCAGCGAAACATCGCTTATACAGACTATAGGCCGTGCTGCGCGTAATGTTGACGGACGTGTAATTATGTATGCCGATACCATTACGGGCTCAATGCAACGTGCAATAGACGAAACCGACCGCCGACGTGCAATACAGATTAAATATAATGAGGAACACGGAATTATACCGAAATCCATTGTTAAAGATGTGCACGAAATTATACAGACTTATCATATGGAAGAAACTGTGCCTGAAAAGGCAGAACAGGCACTTTCAAATGATGAGAGAATACTTGCACTTACCGCTATGATGAACGAGGCTGCGCTTCGTCTGGAATTCGAGCAGGCGGCTAAATACAGAGATGAGATAAACAGACTGAAGAAGCAAAAATAAGGTGATAAAATGAGGAAAGAGAATATATTTATTAAAGGTGCCAAACAGCATAACCTTAAAAATATTGACGTAACTATACCGAGAGATAAATTTGTTGTTCTGACCGGTCTTTCCGGTTCGGGTAAATCGTCGTTGGCATTTGACACTCTCTATGCTGAGGGACAGCGAAGATATGTGGAATCTTTGTCGTCGTATGCGCGTATGTTTTTAGGTAATATGACAAAGCCTGATGTTGACTATATAGAGGGGCTTTCCCCTGCAATCAGTATAGAACAGAAAACCACCTCAAGAAATCCGCGTTCAACAGTTGGTACGGTTACAGAGATTTACGATTATCTGAGATTACTTTATGCAAGAGTGGGTATCCCTCATTGTCCGAAATGCGGAAAAGAAATCCGCCAGCAGACAATTGACGAGATAGTAGACAGGGTGATGCAATTTCCCGAAGGAACTAAAATACAGATTTTAGCACCCGTTATTCGCGATAAAAAAGGCGAGCACGTAAAAGTTTTGGAAGATGCGCGTAAAAACGGGTATGTACGTGTACGTATAGACGGCAATGTTCGTGAACTTACAGAGGATATAAAACTTGCAAAAACGCATCGACATACAATAGAAATTGTTATAGACAGACTTGTTATTAAAGACAGCATTATATCACGTATGACCGACTCTTTTGAAACTGCATTAAATCTTGGCGATGGTCTTGCTGTTGTAGATGTTATAGACGGTGATGAGATAACTTTCAGCCGCAATTATGCTTGTAAAGACTGCGGAATCAGTATGGAAGAACTTTCGCCGAGAATGTTCTCATTCAACTCTCCATTCGGTGCGTGTCCGCATTGCGATGGTCTTGGCACACTTATGGAAATAGATCCCGAAATGGTACTTGAAGACACCTCTAAATCTATACTGGAGGGGGGAATAAATGTCTGTGGCTGGAATAATGTTGCAGATGTTGGCTCATTTTCAAGAGCGTGGTTTGACTGCCTTGCAAAGCACTACGGTTTTTCCTTGGAAACACCTATTGACGAACTTCCCGACGGAATACTGGATAAAATCCTTTACGGTACAGTAGAGCCTATAAAATTCGTATATAAAAACAAAACTGTTTTGCAGCCGTTTGAGGGGCTTATAAATAATCTGTACAGACGCCATAAAGACTCGTTTTCATCGTATATGCGTGCAGAAATTGAGGCACTTATGGGTAACAAGCCGTGTCCGGAGTGCGGAGGAAAAAGATTAAAGCCTGTTACATTGGGAGTTACAATAGGCGGAAAAAACATATACGACGTTACTGAACTGAGCGTTCGTGAATGCCGTGACTTTTTTGAAAATTTAGAACTTATAGAGAAAGAAAAACTTATCTCTGAGCAGGTTTTGAAAGAACTCAGAACACGGCTTGGATTTTTAGTAGATGTCGGTCTTGATTATCTTACTCTTTCAAGAAGTGCCGGAACGCTATCCGGCGGTGAGGCACAGCGTATAAGACTTGCCACACAGATAGGCTCAAGTCTTATGGGGGTTATGTATATTCTTGACGAGCCGAGTATAGGTCTGCATCAGCGAGATAACGATATGCTTTTGCAGACGCTTAAAAACCTGCGTGATTTAGGCAATACGCTTATTGTTGTAGAGCACGACGAAGATACTATGTATGCAGCCGACTATATTATAGACATAGGACCGGGTGCAGGTATTCATGGTGGACATATAGTTGCCGAAGGTACTGCGGAGGAAATCAAAAAATGCAAAGACAGTATAACAGGTCAGTATCTGAGCGGGAAGAAAAAAATAGATGTGCCCCAAACCCGCCGAAGTGGCAATGGCAATTCTTTAAAAGTTATAGGTGCAGCAGAAAATAACCTTAAAAATATTGATGTTGAAATTCCACTTGGTAAGTTTGTGGCTGTTACAGGTGTTTCAGGTTCGGGTAAATCGTCACTTGTAAACGAGATTGTTTATAAAAAACTTGCCGCCAAACTTAACCGCGCCAAAACTAAAGCGGGTAAGCATAAAAAAATAGAGGGCATAGAACATCTTGATAAAGTTATAAATATAGACCAGTCGCCTATAGGCAGAACACCGCGTTCAAATCCTGCAACATATACAGGTGTGTTTACTGATATCCGAGAGGTTTTTGCCAATACCAACGAGGCAAAAATGCGTGGCTACAAAGCAGGCCGATTCAGTTTTAATGTAAGCGGCGGCAGATGTGAGGCGTGCTCAGGTGATGGTATAATAAAAATTGAAATGAACTTTTTGCCGGATGTATACGTTCCTTGTGAAGTGTGCGGAGGCAAGTGCTATAACCGCGAAACTTTAGAAGTTAAGTATAAGGGTAAAAACATTTACGAAGTTCTTGAAATGACAGTTGAAGAGGGCGTTGAGTTTTTCAAAAACCACCCCAAAATCAAGCGTAAACTTCAAACGCTTTATGATGTTGGGTTGGGGTATATAAAAATTGGTCAGGCGTCAACAACACTATCGGGTGGCGAGGCACAGCGTGTAAAACTTGCTACAGAACTTTCAAAGCGCAGTACAGGCAGAACTATGTATATACTTGACGAACCCACAACAGGACTTCATATAGCGGACGTTCATAAACTCGTTGATGTGCTAAATATGCTGGTTGACAGCGGTAATACCGTTGTAGTAATAGAGCATAACCTAGACGTTATAAAGGTTGCAGACCATATCATAGATTTAGGACCTGAGGGTGGCAGTGCAGGCGGTACTGTTATTTGCAGCGGAACTCCGGAAGAAATTGTTGAATGTAAAAAATCATATACCGGTAAATATCTAAAAAAGATAATGAAATAATGAAAGATTTCACACAAAAACTTTCATTTTAGTTATTATAATTTTGCAAAATGACAATTTTTAGCGAAAAATATGAAATTTTGTTAAAAAGTTCTTGCGTAATAAAGACTTGAGTAGTATAATAAAAGAAATGTTAAATGGGGGTAAAATTAAAATGGCTATTAAAAATGAGTATCTCAAAAGAGTATACGAACAGGTTAAAGCAAGAGATAAGAACGAACCTGAATTTTTACAGACAGTAGAAGAAGTGTTCGAGTCATTGGAACCTGTTATTGAAAAACATCCTGAATACGAGGCTGCAGGCCTTATGGAAAGACTTGTTGAACCCGAAAGAACAATTGTATTCCGTGTTCCGTGGGTAGACGATAACGGCAAAACTCAGGTTAACAGAGGTTTCCGTGTACAGTTCAACAGTGCAATCGGTCCTTACAAAGGCGGCTTGCGTTTCCATCCTTCAGTTTATTTGGGTATTATCAAATTCTTAGGATTTGAACAGATATTTAAAAACTCTCTTACAGGTCTGCCAATCGGCGGGGGTAAGGGCGGTAGCGACTTTGACCCAAGAGGTAAGAGTGACGGCGAAATAATGAGATTCTGCCAGAGTTTTATGACAGAACTTTCTCGTCATATCGGTTCACACGTTGACGTTCCTGCCGGTGATATTGGTGTTGGCGCAAGAGAAATTGGCTACCTTTTCGGTCAGTATAAGAGAATCTGCAATAACTTTGAAAACGCAGTTTTAACCGGTAAAGGCATTTCTTACGGCGGAAGCCTTATCCGTCCTGAGGCTACAGGTTTCGGTGCAGTTTATTTCTGTGACGAAGTATTAAAAGGCTACGGCGAGGATATCAAAGGTAAAACATTTGCAGTATCAGGCTTCGGTAATGTTGCTTGGAGTGCAGTTTTGAAAATCAATGAACTCGGTGGTAAAGTACTTACAATTTCCGGTCCTGACGGATATGTTTACGACAAAGACGGCGTAACAACTGAAAAAGCCGCTTATATGCTTGAAATGCGTGCATCAGGCCGTGATAAAGTTCAGGATTATGCTGATAAGTTTGGTGCTGAATTCCACGCAGGTGAAAAACCTTGGGGTGTTAAGGCAGACGTTATTATGCCTTGTGCTACTCAGAACGAAGTTCAGTTGGAAGATGCTAAAAAGATTGTTGCAAACGGAATTAAATATTACATAGAAGTTTCTAATATGCCTACAACTAACGAGGCTGTTGAGTACTTACGTTCAAATGGCGTAGTAGTTGCTCCTTCTAAAGCTGTTAACGCAGGTGGTGTTGCAGTTTCTGCTCTTGAAATGAGCCAGAACAGCGAACGCCTTGCATGGACTGCTGAGGAGGTTGACGAAAAACTCCACCGCATTATGGTTAATATCTATAACGCTGCAAATAACGCTGCAAAAGAGTACGGCATGGAGGGTAACCTTATTGCCGGTGCAAATATTGCAGGTTTTGCAAAAGTTGCAGAGGCTATGATGGCTCAGGGTATTATCTGATAGTACATAATAAAATAAAAAATGCTGAACGGTTAATCCGTTCAGCATTTTTTATTTTATTAAAAATATAAATATTTCAAATTGTATTTTTGTAATCGGAACTTAGTTGTCCGCAGGCAGCATTCATATCACTGCCGAATTCACGACGCACAGTAACATTTATGTTATTCTGTTTTAAAATATCAAAAAACTCAGAAATACGTTCTTTGTCGCTTGGCTGATAATCAGTTGAACGTGTCTTGTTGTAGGGGATAAGATTGACATAGCAGTTTATATCCTTTAGAAGTTCAATTAATTGCTCAGCACAACAATTACTGTCGTTCAAGTTTTTTATCATAATATAGGCAAAAGTCACCTTTTTATTACTGCGCTCAGTATATGTTTTTACGGCTTCAATGAGTTCCTTTATTGGATATGCCTTGTTTATCGGCATCAGTTTGTTACGCAATTCATCATTGGGTGCGTGTAAACTAATGGCAAGACTATTGAAAGATTTTCGTTTTGCGTATTCAATTATTTTAGGTGTGATGCCACAGGTGGAAATGGTGACGTGCCTTGCTGCAATTGCTATGCCGGACTGAGATGTTGCGATATCAATAAAGTTCATAACATTATCATAATTATCAAATGGTTCGCCAATGCCCATAAGAACTACGTGTGATACAGGTATTTGCAGTGTATCTCTTATATATAAAAGTTGTCCGATTATTTCGCAAGTTTCAAGATTTCGGATTTTTTTAAGTTTTCCGCTTTCGCAGAACACACAGTTCATATTGCATCCTACTTGTGTAGAAACACAAATTCCGTTACCGTAATCATGCTTCATCAAAACGGTTTCTATAGTGTATCCGTCATAAAGGCGAAACAGATACTTGCAGGTATCTTCGCTTTCACTTTTTGTTATAAGTTCAAGTTTGGTAAACTCAAAATCTTCTGCCAGTTTTTCCTTTATAGAGAGCGAAAGAGTATTTATTTCAAAAAATGATGTTAAATTTTTCTTATATATTGCGTTGAAAACAATTTTTGCCTTTGCCGTATTTTCACCGAATGATTTAAAATAATCTTCGAGCATTTCAATTGTTTGACTATATATGTTCATTTGCTTAGCCATATTTTAATCAAAATCTTCTTTTTGTTCTTCTTAAAGTTTTCATTTCGTCAAGCGCTTTGCCCGTGCCAAGTACAACGCACGAAACGGGGTCATCAGCAAGACGTACTTCAAGACCGGTTTCAAGAGCAACCAGTTTGTCCAGCCCCTTTACTTGAGAGCCTCCACCCGTTAAAATTGCACCGCTTGTACTGATATCACCTATAAGTTCGGGTGGGGTACGTTCTAATACATCTTTAACACCCGCAACTATCATATCGGCAGTTTCTTTTAATGCATCAAGCATTTCATCTGACGAAATCATAACCTCCATCGGTAATCCTGACACCATGCTTCTGCCTTTTATTTTCATAAGCGACTGCTCACCCTGCGGATAAACACAGCCAATTTCTTTTTTTACAAGTTCAGCCATTCTTTCGCCGATAATCATATTATGAGTTTTTTTGACGTATTTAATGATGTCCTGATCAAACTCATCGCCGGCTATTTTAAGTGATGCGTGCACCACCATAGAGCCGAGAGATATAACTGCAATATCAGTAGTACCGCCACCTATATCTATTACAAGATTACCTGCAGGCTTTGAAATATCCATACCTGCACCTATAGCCGCAGCAATAGGCTCTTCTATAAGGTAAGCACTTCTTGCTCCTGCACCCGTCATAGCGTCTACAACGGCTTTTTTCTCAACTTCAGTTATAACACTTGGTATGCACACAATAACGCGTGGTTTAAAAAATGACCATTTGCACGATTTGTTAAGTATATATTTAATCATAGTCATAGTAGAGTCAAAGTCGGATATAACACCCTTCCTCATAGGACGTATAACGGTGATGTCGTCAGGATTTCTGCCGATCATATCGTGTGCTTTTTGACCCACCTCCATAAGTTTTCCTGTAGAAGTTTCCACTGCTACAACAGAAGGTTCGTTTATTACTATACCTTTATCTTTTGTGTACACAAGGATGGTAGTCGTGCCTAAATCAATAGCTATATCTTGCGATTTAAACATAATTTTCCTCCAATATAGTAGTATATATATCTTAATTATACATTTATCTGTAAATAAATCAATAGTTTTTTTCAGTAACAAAAGAAAATCGACACGAATAAACTGTATTAAGCAGATAATGATACATCTGTTTCGGTTACAAAGGAGAGTGAATTTGTTGGAACAGATAATAGTAGTTTTTTCATCGATTACTTCTGCGACGGGTGTAAAAAAGCATTTGTCGAAAAAGTATAATATACAATCAAAACTCCGCCAGACACCACGAAATCTTTCTGTATCGGGGTGTAGTTACTGTCTTGTAATGGCGGAGAAAGATTTAGAAATGGTAAAAAAAGTTGCCAAAGAAAACGGATTAACCATAAAAGGCGTATTCCGTGAGGATGGTACACGCATATAATTATAAATAAAGTTGGGCGGTGATAAGGTTGATTTACCTTGACAACAGTGCCACGACATTTCCTAAACCGCGCGAAGTGCGTGAAAAAATGAATGAATGTCTTAAGCGGTACTGTGCAAATCCCGGGCGTTCGGGACACAAGATGAGTATAAAAATCAGCGAAGAGGTATATGCCTGTCGTGAAAAATTGTCGGATATGTTCAATGCCGGTGGAGCGGAAAGGGTAATATTTACTGTCAATACTACCGCAGCGCTTAACCTTGCAATAAAAGGTATACTTCGTCGTGGAGGGCACGTAATATTTACGTCTATGGAGCATAACTCGGTTGTGCGGCCCGTATATAAACTTGCCGAAACCAAAGGCATCGATTATAGCATTGCCAATGCAAATATATATGGTTACGTTGATCCGAAAACTGTTGAAGCGCTTGTAAGACCAGACACACAACTGATTGTTGCCATACATGCTTCCAATGTTTGCGGAACGGTTAATCCTATATCAGAGATTGGTGCTATAGCAAAAAAGCATAATATTCCGTTTCTGGTAGATGCTGCCCAGTCAGGCGGTGTTTTGCCGATAGATATGGAAAAAGACAATATATCAATGTTGGCACTTGCAGGCCATAAGGCTTTGTACGGGCCAATGGGTACGGGTGCTTTGTGTATAGGTAAAGGTGTTGATATTGACACACTAACAGAAGGAGGAACAGGAAGTAATTCTCAGGATCCCAGACAACCCGAGGAATTGCCTGATAAATACGAAAGCGGTACGGTTAATGCAGTCGGTATATGCGGTCTTTCTAAAGGTATAGACTTTATTAACCGTGTCGGTATGGAAACTATTTATAATCACGATATGATGCTTACAAGAATATTGCTTGAAGATTTGTGTGCGATAAAAGGTGTTAAAATACAAGGTTATGTAACGTGTGCCGACAGACTTGGTGTGATATCAGTTACTATTGATGGGGTAGACTGCATTGAGGCGGCATCAATCCTTGACGAAAAATACGGAATTGCTACACGTGCAGGATATCATTGCTCGTATCTGGCACATGCCACATTAGATACGCGCCATACAGGAACTCTTCGTTTGAGTGTAGGAGCATTTAATAGTATCAAAGATATAAAAACCGCTGTTGCCGCAATAAATGAAATCAGTAAATGAAAACGGAGCAGATTTCTGCTCCGTTTATTGCGTTATTTTTTGCGTGCACTGTAATAAACTTTTCCTGATGTGGGTGTAACATATCTTGCTTCTAAAAGTTCACTTACGGTAACCAGTTGAAATCCTTGCTCAACCAATGCCGGAATAGCCGCCTCAACCGCTGTGGCAGTATCGCCGTATATATCGTGAAGGAGTATTATGTCGCCGTCATCAGCATTGGATAAAATTTCGTTTTTAATGGATTCGGCATCACGCGTATCCCAGTCCATTGTATCAACCGCCCAGCCTATGAACGGTCTGCCGGCGGCTTTAAATACTGTTTCGTTAGTTGCGGCATATGGCGCACGTATAAGAGAACTTTTTTTACCTATTACAGAAAAGAGTGCATCATCTGTTTTGTTTAATTGCTCAAATATTTCGTCTTCTGTAGCGGTAGATAAATTCATATGATTCCACGAATGGTTTCCGTACTCGCAGCCCAATTTGTCGCCTCGTGCAATCATTTCTTTTTCAGCGGCAACACGCTCACCCAGTATAAAAAAGGTTGCCCTGCCGCCGACGCTTTCCAATGCATCTAAAATTCTAGACGTTGTGGAAGTCCTTGGACCATCGTCAAACGTAAGTGCTATCATAGGCTTGTCCGCATCGTATAGTGGGGCAGTATAGCCGTTAATATTGATTTTCATATTTTTATAAATTTTACTCATCGGAATATTAACCGTTAACGCACCCATGTCGGTTGGAAAAATATCGCCTGCACTGAAATATACTGTCATTGCTTTATCAGTAAAACCAATATTGCTGAAATTAGAAAACTCTGCTTTTGTATTTTCTGTAAAAAGTTTGGTAGTGGTTTCAGCCACATATTTTCCGTCGGATTCCATAGCGTTTATTACATGATTTGATACAATAGAAGTATATCCTTCGTCAAATATCTCCTCGGCAGATACCTGTTTACCTGTTGAAATATCATAAATCTTTGCAATGTATTGAGTATCGTCAATTTCTCTTACAGGGTTATATCTGTGAACGGTGTATAAAAGAGAAACGTAAATGTCGCTGTTTTTAACTATCGAATAATTGGTGGTATATACTGCTCTGTTTTCTTTTTTGCCGCGTTCAAACTGCTTGATTTCATCTTTGAAATCTTTAAGCATTTTTTCGGCATCTCTTTGAATTGTTTTATCGGTTTTGTCGTTAATTAAGGGGTATTGTATGCCGATTGCATAATCTTTTTTTATTTCTGATACAGAGTCGTGCTCCGGCCAGTTTTCGCAAGTGCTATATGAAAACTCAAAATCATCTTTAAAAAGATTGGTTACAAACTTGAATGCTTTTGTTATTCCGAATAAAACAAGCGCAACAATCGCTATAAGCACAGACCAGGCAACTATTTTACTTATTATTTTTTTGCGTTTTTTTCTCTTTTCACGGTTGATGTACAGCGCCCTGCCTTTTCCGGACGATACACCACCGACTTTGCGTGTATTGTTTTCCTGTAACATTACAGTTCTCCTTTAAAATTAATCTTTAACATTATACCATAAATTAAGATAAAATTCAACAATCATTTATGGTAATTTTCGTTATTGTTTATTTTAAATGCTCTGTAAATTTGTTCTGTAAGGATAAGACGCATAAGTTGATGAGGAAATGTCATTTTGGAAAAACTCAATTTAAAATGTGACTGTTTTTTTATTTCGCTGTCGATTCCTAATGAACCACCGATTACAAAGGTTATAGTGCTGTTTCCGCTAAGTTGAACAGATGCAATTTTTTCTGCAAGTTTTTCGCTGGACATACTATCGCCCTCAACACAAAGAGAAATACTATACCCTTCAAGATGTTTTTTGATTTTTTCACCTTCTGCTTTGAGTACCGCTGCGCATTGAGCAGGTGAGGGTGAATCGGGTATTTTTTCGTCTGCAAGTTCGGTTATTTCGATTTTTGCAAATCTGCTTATACGTTTTAAGTACTCGTCAATACCGTCTTTAAGATATTTTTCTTTAAGTTTTCCTACACAAACAATTTTAATCTTCATCGTTGGCTTCCTTTCTGCCAATAGTTTCAAGCCCTAGTTCGTTTTCTTTTGTAGATGCAAATGAAATAATGTTTTTGCCGAAGCGTTGTTTTAATTTGTCTACGGAAGATTCCAAACGCTCTAATTTTTCGGGCAAAATTTCTGCTTTTTCGTCTTCTGTATCAAAAAGCGAAAGTTGAACACCTCTGTATTGCTCAGATAAATTCATTGCCGTAACGGTAAGCATACGTATTGGTATTTTAAAATCCCAATTGTTTTCTACAAGGGAAAGCGCTGTGTTTGATATAACTCTGCCTAAATTAGTAGACGGCTCTATGTTACATTGCCTTGTAATTGTTTTCAGTGCGTCATTTTTAATGGATACAGATACGCAGTTGCACCACATTCCGTTGCGTCGCAGTCTTTCTGCTACGTCCTCAGCCAATGGAACAATAGCAGTCCGTACTTCCTCTATGGACAAAAGATTCCTCTTAAAAGTTAATCCTCTGCCAATACTTTTCGGAGGTTCCCATTGGTCGGCGCGTATAACTTCGGAACCCTCACAGCCGCACGCATAATCATACAGTTCTCCACCACGACTGCCTAAAATGCTTGTTAAAAGTTCTTTGCTTGATGATGCTACATCACCAATCGTTTTAATATCGTATTGTAAAAGTTTTGCACAGGTGCTTTTGCCTACAAAAAGCATTGCGCTTACAGGAAGGGGGTATACAATATCTTTGTAATTATTACGGTTGATTTCTGTTATTGCATCAGGCTTTTTATAATCGCTGCCCAATTTTGCAAACACCTTGTTAAAAGATACGCCGATAGAGAGTGTAAGTCCCGTTTCACGTTTTACGGTGTCTTTAATGTTTTTGGCAATTTCCATTCCGTTGCCAAAAAGTTTTTGGCTTCCCGTAACGTCAAGCCACGCTTCGTCAATTCCAAAAGGCTCCACCTGATCGGTATAACGGAGGTATATATCATAAACTATTTTTGAATACTGCTTATATTTGTAGTGATGAGGTTTGGCAAGTACCAGATTCGGGCATTTTCTCTTTGCCTGCCATATAGGCTCGGCAGTTTGTACACCAAACTTTTTTGCGTGCTCGTTTTTGGCAAGTATTATGCCGCGTCTGTCCTCGCTGCTTCCGGCAACTGCCATAGGTACGTCTTTAAATTCAGGATGTGAAAGTGTTTCAACGGACGCAAAAAAGTTATTCAAATCGCAATGTAATATAACTTTGTCCATATACTTTCACCTTCCTGATTCAATATATAAATATTATAGAATATAAGAGGGAAATTATCAAGATTATTTATAAAATAAAATATTGAAAAGTTCTTGTATTTTTAAAAAAGATGTAGTATAATAATAAAGTCGTACAGCCGGGGCGGTAGCGGTGCCCTGTACTTGCAATCCGCTATAGCAAGGGTGATGCTCTTAATGAGGGTTGTAGTATATATGTATGTGTATTGTAAGTGATGTTGAGAAGCGGGTTCTGCGCAATGCAAACTCGTGAACCTGGTCAGGTGGGGAACCAAGCAGCCATAAGCGATGCTTTGTGTGTGCCGCAGAGTGCCTGTTTTGAGTTAACTGCAGTAAAACGCATATGTGCCCAATTCGATTTAAGAGTGTACGGCATTTTTAATATTTGAACATATTTGTAAGGAGATGAGGTTTTGGCATATCAGGCATTGTACCGTAAGTGGCGTCCTATGGTGTTTGATGATGTTATTGGTCAGCAGCATATTACCGCCACTATTAAAAATGAGATACTTAATAATAAAATTTCTCATGCATATCTGTTTACGGGAACACGCGGTACGGGTAAAACCTCTACTGCCAAGATATTCAGTCGTGCGGTGAATTGCTTGAATCCGAAAGACGGCAATCCTTGTAACGAGTGCGAAATCTGCAAGGGTATTTTAAGTGAGCGTATACTTGATGTCATAGAAATTGACGCCGCTTCAAATACCGGTGTAGACAATATACGTGATATTATTGACCAGACCAAGTATGCCGCATCTGAAAGCCGTTGCCGTGTGTATATTATAGATGAGGTGCATATGCTTTCTGCCGGTGCGTTCAATGCTTTGCTAAAAACTTTGGAAGAGCCTACACAGGGCGTTATATTTATCCTTGCAACTACTGAAATTCATAAAGTTCCGGCAACTATTATGTCGCGTTGCCAGAGATTTGATTTTAAAACTATTAATATCACAGACATTGTATCGCGCATAAAATATATATTGGAAAACGAAAATATCATCGCTGATGATGCTGCCGTAAGATACGTAGCGCAACTTGGAGACGGCTCTATGAGGGACTCTTTAAGTATTTTAGACCAATGCTTGGCTTTTAAAGAGAATAATTTAACTTATGAAGATGTTGTAGATACAGTTGGTGCAATTGACAGTACATTTCTTTATGATATTGCACAAAGTATTGCCGAAGGCAATGCCGCAGGGGCAGTAAGTGTTTTTGAACGCTGCATCGCTGATGGTAAAAATACAGATTACTTTGCCGAAGGCTTGCTTGAGGTTTACAGGTCAACACTTTTGTATAAAATATCAGGAAATCTTGAGTATGCAGGTTTGAAATCTGAGAACACTCAAAAAACTGCAGAGAAGTATACTGCAGAAAAACTTATGTATTGCATAGATGTAATAACAAAACTTTTAAATGATATTAAGTTTTCTTCAGCGCCTAAGGTGTATATAGAAATGGCGCTTATCAAAATGGCTTCGCCTGCTTTGGACGACAGTAATGCTGCCGTTCTGGCACGTATTGCTGAACTTGAAAGCAATATAAAATCTGGGAAAACAATATCAGTTAATCAAACAGATGATTTTTCTGAGCCACCGTATGAGTATGTGCCAGAAGATGTTCCTGATTTTGAGGAACTTACATGGGATGAACCGTCTGTACCTGTGGAGGAGAGTGCTGACAAAGAAAACGATTTAACTCAAAAGAGTGACGCGCCTGAAACTGTCGGTAAATCAAATATGGTGTGCGAGAACTGGTCTGAGGTTGAAAATGCTATTATGTCGGACGGAAGTATTACCCTTTATATGGCACTAAGGGGAGTAAGACCTACTCCTGCGGGTGATAATCTGCATCTTGTTTTCAACGATGCTGAAAGCCGAGACAGATGCGCAAAAGGTGATAATAAGACTAAAATTTCAGAATATATCCGTCAGGTGTTCGGGTTTGATATAAATGTTGAATATTACAGCAAAAATCAGATTCCCGAATTGAGACCTACTGAAAATGGCGATTTCTTTGGAAAAATTGAACAGTTTTCAAAAGATTTTCCCGAAAATATTGAAATCTACGAAAATTGACAAAATATATAATATATGATAAAATCAAAAGATAGTATTTGATTGGAAGGAGAAATACCCGGTGATAAAAATAGGTATTATAGGTTTTGGTGTAGTAGGCTCCGGTGTTTACGAAGTAATCCGAAAAAATAAGGAAAGCATAGCGCGTAAATCCGGCGGCGAAATTGACATTAAATATATACTGGATATCCGTGATTTTTCATCTCATGAAGAAAGCCATTTATTTGTAAATAATTTTGATGAAATGGTTACAGATGATGAGGTTTCGATTATCGTAGAAACAATGGGCGGATTAGACCCTGCTTATGAGTATACAAAGCGTGCACTTTCGTGCGGAAAAAGCGTTGTTACCTCTAATAAAGAGTTAGTTGCTACATACGGTGATGAACTTTTGAAAATCGCATACGATAATGGTTGCAGTTATTTGTTTGAGGCAAGTGTCGGCGGTGGTATTCCTATTATTAGACCGCTCAATCAGTGCCTTGCTGCTAATGAAATCGGTGGTATAACAGGTATATTAAACGGCACTACAAACTATATACTTACCCAAATGATAAAATCCGGTCAGAGTTTTGAGGAAGCCCTTAAAGACGCTCAGGATTTGGGATATGCAGAGCGTAATCCATCTGCAGACGTTGACGGTCATGATGCGTGCAGAAAGATTTGTATATTAACATCACTTGCCACCGGTAAAAAGATTGAATATAAAAAAGTTTATACAGAGGGTATAACCAAAATTACTCTACGCAATGTTGAGTATGCAGGTAAACTTGGTTATGTAATAAAACTAATTGGTATGAGCAGAGTCTGTGACGATGGCACAGTTAATGTTATGGTTGCACCTATGATGATACTTAAAGAGCATCCTCTTGCATCTGTTGAAGGTGTAAACAACGCTATCATGGTAGACGGTAATGCTATCGGCAGTGCAATGTTCTATGGCCCCGGTGCAGGTAAACTGCCAACGGCGAGTGCTGTTGTTGCCGATGTTATAGACATTGCTAAAAATCGCGGAAGCGAAAACAGACTCCTTTGGGTTAAAACTGATGGAGATGTTATTATGCCACAGGATAAATCTGAATTTAAATATTTTGTACGTGTTGAAGGCTCTTATGCTGAGGCAAAAGCACAGATACGCGAAGTGTTTGGCGAATGTACCTGTATTGATTTGTACGACGATGAATTCGGATTTGTTACAAGTGAAATTTCTGAGGGCGATTTAAAAATCAAGTTTGCATCGCTTTCGTACAAAGTGATTGACTTTACGAGGATTTTGTAAGGAATTGATATAAATGATAAAAGTTAAAGTGCCGGCATCGTCGGCAAATATGGGGCCGGGATTTGACTGCATGGGTGTGGCACTTAATATGTATAACGAGGTTTGCATAGAGGAAATTGATGCAAAAGGCGTTGAGGTGGTTGTGCTTGATGAAAGCAGACACTTTCTCCCGACAGACGAAAACAACTACGTTTATGCCGCTATGGGCAGGGTGTTTGCAGAAGCGGGAATAAAATTTGGCGGTTACCGAATTACAATTAATAATGCTATCCCTGTGACACGTGGTCTTGGCAGCAGTTCTGCAGGGATTGTATCGGGGCTTGCCGGAGCCAACCATATTCTTGGCAATCCGTTACCCGTTGACGAACTTTTAAATATTGCCTGCGACATAGAGGGGCATCCTGATAATGTTGCGCCAGCACTTTTGGGCGGGTTTGTGGTGTCGTTTCGTGATGGTGATAAAGTCCGTTATATTAAAACAGATGTATCTGAGGATATTACCTTTGGTGCTATGATACCTGATTTTTATTTTCAGACAAAAAAATCAAGGAATGTTCTTCCAAGATATGTGTCACATAAAAACGCTGTTTATAATGTCGGTCATGCCGCATTTGTTGCTGCATCGTTTATGAAAGGCGATTTAAAGGATATTGGCTTTGGAATTAAGGATAGACTGCATCAGGGATACAGAATATCTCATATAAAAGACGGTGACTATGTTATGCGTCTTTGCCGCAGATCAGGTGCTGATGCTTGTTATTTAAGCGGAGCAGGCCCGACAATTATGGCTCTTATTACGGGTGACGAAAATACATTTAAAAACAAGATTGCCCGTGTAACGGACGGTAAACTGCGCGACTGGCATCTTACAATGCTTAAAGCCGATAATAACGGTGTGCAGATTATTGAGTAGAAATAAACAATTTATTGAAATTGTTTTATATAGTAATTTATTTTTAGGAGGCGTGTTAGTTGAGTTTAATAGTACAGAAATTCGGTGGTTCGTCTGTTGCGAACGCTGAACGTGTTATGAACGTTGCCAACCGCATCGTAGAAACATACAAGGCAGGTAACTCTGTTGTGGTAGTAGTTTCTGCGCAGGGTGACACAACCGACGATTTAATCGAAAAAGCAATGGAAATCAATCCGAAAGGCTCAAAGCGTGAGATGGATATGCTCTTGTCATCAGGCGAGCAGATTTCAGTATCGCTTTTAGCAATGGCAATCCAGAAACTGGGATACAATGCCGTTTCGCTTACAGGATGGCAGGCTGGTTTTAAAACCAACAGTAATTACGGAACTGCCAAGATTGATGTTATCAATAGTGAGAGAGTTAAAAAAGAACTTGACAGTAATAATATTGTTATTATTGCAGGTTTTCAGGGTATAAACAAATATGATGATATTACAACTCTTGGCAGAGGCGGCTCAGATACATCTGCTGTTGCAATTGCAGCGGCACTTCGTGCTGACCTTTGTGAGATATATACAGACGTTGACGGTGTTTATACCGCTGACCCAAGAATAGTTCCTAATGCAAAAAAACTTGATGACATATCATACGATGAAATGCTTGAACTTGCATCTCTTGGTGCTAATGTTTTGCACAACCGTTCAGTTGAAATGGCTAAAAAGTATGGCGTTAATATGGTAGTTCGTTCAAGTCTTAATAAAAATGAAGGTACAGTTGTTAAGGAGGTAGAAAGAGTGGAAAAATTAGACGTAAGAGGTGTAGCACGTGATAATGACGTGGCACGTATAGCCCTTGTTAATATTAAAGATGAGCCCGGTGTGGCATTCAAAATTTTCTCATTGCTCGCTAAAAACCATGTGAATGTTGATATCATTCTTCAGTCAATCGGCCGTGAGGGTAAAAAAGATATCAGTTTTACAGTGACAGAAAGCAACTTAGAGGCTGCCATAGATTTGCTTAATGAAAACAAGGATATAATTGGTTTTGAAGAAATCACAGCAACAAGCGAAGTTTCAAAAGTGTCTATCGTAGGTGCAGGTATGGTTAATAACCCCGGTGTTGCTGCAAAGATGTTCGAGGCACTTGCAGATGCAAACATCAATATTCATATGATTTCTACAAGCGAAATTAAAGTTTCTGTTCTTGTTAATCAGAAAAATGCTGAAAAAGCAGTTGCTGCAATTCACGATAAATTCCATATTGCGTAATTAAACAAATAACAGGCATAAGGAAGCACTTGCTTTCTTATGCCTTGTTTTGAAATAAATGATTGATTTACTGAGGGATTTTTATGGCAAGAGAAGAAAAGAATATTGTTAATATAGATATCATTGAAGGAAGAAATCCTATTGCTGAGGCGTTGAAAGCCGGCAGAGAGATTGATAAAATCATCGTTGCAAAAGGTGAGAGAAACGGTTCTATAATAAAAATTATATCCGATGCAAAGAAAAAAGGTATTGTTATTCAGGAGGCAGACAGAGCTAAATTAGACTCTTTGAGTAACACAAAAAACCATCAGGGTATAGTTGCATATGTTGCTGCTGCCCAGTATGTTTCGGTTGAAGATATTTTAAAGTCTGCAAAAGACAAAGGCGAAAATCCGTTTATTGTTATTGCTGATGAAATTACCGACCCTCATAACCTTGGCTCACTTCTAAGAACTGCCAATGCTGCGGGTGCTCACGGTATAATCATACCAAAGCGCAGAAGCGTTGGTTTAAATTCCGTTGTTGCAAAAACTTCTGCCGGTGCGGTGGAGTTTACACCGGTTGCAAAGGTTTCAAACATTGCCAATACCATAGATAAACTCAAAAAGGAAAATATCTGGGTTATAGGAGCCGATATGGATGGAGAAAACACCATTTATACTCAGGATTTTTCCGGCGGAGTGGCAATAGTTGTAGGCAGTGAGGGTGAGGGCATTTCCAGAATTGTTAAGGAAAAATGCGATTTCCTCGTTCAAATACCAATGTTTGGAGAGATTACATCTTTAAATGCGTCTGTAGCAGGTGCGCTTATGATTTATGAAGTGGTGCGCAGCCGTTGCAACGGGAGAGATAATTAATGATTAAAACTCAACTTACGATAACCGGTATGTCGTGCGCTGTTTGTGCAGGTAATGTAGAAAAAACTGTTTCTGCACTAGGCGGCGTAACGTCGGCAACAGTTAATCTGGCATCTTCAAAACTTAGTTTGGAATATGATGAAACTGTTATAAGTTTAGAAGTTATAATAAGCGCAATTGAAAATGCCGGTTATGGTGCAAATACCGATAGTTTTAAAGAAAATTATGAAGACCGCCGCAAGCAGTCGGACGTTATATTTCGTAAATTTATTTTTTCGCTTATATTTGCTGCCCCTCTATTTTATATATCTATGGGGCATATGGTGGGGCTTCCCGTTCCGAAGATTATAAATCCGCATATTAATACTTTGAATTTTGCAATCGTTCAGTTGATACTTTCTGTGGGGAGTATGGTGGCGGGATATAAATTTTATACAATTGGCTTTGCCAACCTTTTAAAACTTAAACCTAATATGGATTCACTTGTTGCTACAGGTACGTCGGCAGCATTTATATATGGTGTTGTTTTAACGATAGATTTGATTTTAAATCCTGACCACGTAAGCAATGTTCATAACCTTTATTTTGAATCTGTCGGAGTTATTATCACGCTCATTCTTATGGGCAGATTTTTAGAATCACGTTCAAAACTTAAAACTAATAATGCAATTTTAAAACTCATTGACCTCGCTCCCAAAAAAGCGGTTGTAATACGTGACGGCGAGCAAATAGAACTTCCGGTTGAGCAGATTATTATGGGCGATATCGTACTGATTGCCCCCGGAGATAAAATCGGCGTAGACGGAATAGTTTGTGAGGGGACAAGCACAGTTGATGAGTCTATGCTTACCGGAGAAAGCGTTCCTGCAGAAAAAACTGTTGGTGATAAAGTATACGCAGGGTGCATTAATAAATATGGTTATCTTAAAATTAAGGCAACAGAAGTTTCGGGAGCAACGCTGCTTTCGCAAATAACACGTATGGTTGAGGAGGCAAGCGGCTCGAAGCCTAAAATTGCCAAACTTGCAGATACAATATCGGGTTATTTTGTACCTGCCGTTATAAGTATAGCGTTATTGTCGTTTATTATATGGTTTGCAATAAGCCATGATTTTGCATTTTCAATCAATATATTTATATCTGTAATGGTTATTGCCTGCCCGTGTGCATTAGGACTTGCAACACCGACGGCGGTTATAGTATCTGTCGGCAGAGCGGCATCTATGGGCGTTCTTGTAAAGGACTCGTCAGCGCTTGAAATTTTGCATAAGGTGGATACCGTTGTTTTTGATAAAACAGGCACTTTAACAGAGGGTAAGCCAAAGGTTACAGATGTAATTCCGGCAAACAATTTTACGCGTGAGCAGATTGTAGCATATGCGGTTGCTGCTGAAAAAGTTTCGGAGCATCCTTTAAGTGATGCCATTGTCGCTCTTGGTAGAGCAGAAAATGTTAAGGAACTTGAAGTTTCGTCATTTGAAGCAGTTGTGGGTAAAGGCGTTGCTGCACAGGTAGACGGAAAGAATGTCCTTTTAGGCAATGCGGCTTTACTTGCCGATAACGGGGTAGAGATAATAGAAACAGAAAAGAAAGACTCTCTTGCAAGCAATGGAAAAACCCCCGTTTTAGTTGCCATTGACGGAACTTTTGCAGGAATAATTGCTGCAATGGACTGTGTTAAGAGTGAAGCAAAGAAAGTTGTTGATGACTTGCACTCTATGGGCAAAAAAGCGGTTGTTTTAACCGGCGATAATAAATATGTGGCAAAAGCAGTTGCAAAAGAACTTGATGCTGACGATGTTATATACGAAGTTCTTCCCGACCAAAAAGCGGATAAAATCACGCAACTTCAATGTGCTGGGCAAATGGTTGCTATGATTGGCGATGGCATTAACGATTCTGTTGCCATAACTTCTGCTGATGTAGGAATATCCGTTGGCTCTGCTACTGAAATCGCTATGGAGTCTTCTGATATTGTTATTATGAAAAACGATTTGTCAGACATTATTCAGGCAATAAAACTGAGTAATGCAACACTTACCAATATAAAGCAAAACTTGTTTTTTGCATTTGTATATAATACATTGCTTATTCCGGTAGCGGCAGGTGTTTTATATGCACCGCTGGGTATTTTGTTAAATCCAATGATTGCCGCAGGTGCAATGGCATTTAGCAGCGTTTCTGTAGTTACAAATGCATTAAGACTACGCAAAATAAAATTATAATATGAAAGAGGTATGTATAATGGAAAAAGCAATAATCACCGTAATAGGTAAAGATAAAGTAGGAATAATCGCCAGAGTTACAAATACACTCGCAGAGTGCTGTGTAAACGTACTTGATATTACACAGACAATTTTGCAGGATATGTTTACTATGATGATGATTGTAGATATTTCAAAAAGTGATATGGACATATCTGCTATCAGAGATAGCCTTACTGCTACAGGAACAGATTTGGGTGTTGAAATAAGAATTCAGCACGAAGACATTTTCAACTCAATGCACAGAATTTAAGGAGGGGCTTATCTTGATTAATCAGTTTGAAGTTTTAGAAACCAAGAAAATGCTCGATGAAGAAAATCTTGATATAAGAACGATCACGATGGGAATTTCCTTGCTTGATTGCATAGATGCAAGCGCCGAGAAAACTTGTGATAATATTTACGATAAAATTACCCATACAGCAAAAGACTTGGTTAAAACAGGCGAAGATATTGAAAAAGATTATGGTATACCGATTATAAATAAGCGTATTTCTGTAACACCTATATCTATTGTCGGTGGTGCAACAGATGCTAAAGATTATGTGTGCATTGCAAAGGCTTTGGATAAAGCGGCAAAAGAAACGGGTGTAAACTTTATTGGTGGTTTTTCTGCATTGGTGCAGAAAGGTTATACAAAAGGCGACCATATACTTATAGAGTCTATCCCCGAAGCACTTGCATCTACTGAGCGTGTTTGCTCATCAGTAAATATCGGCTCAACAAAAGCAGGTATCAATATGGATGCGGTTAAGCAGATGGGAGAGATTATTAAAAAAACTGCTGACTTAACTGCTTCAACAGACGGTTTTGGATGCGCAAAACTTGTTGTTTTTGCAAACGCAGTAGAGGATAACCCGTTTATGGCAGGCGCATTTCACGGAGTGGGTGAACCCGACAGCGTTATCCATGTTGGCGTAAGCGGCCCCGGTGTTGTTAAATGCGCTTTGGAAAAAGTTAAGGGCGAAGATTTCGGCGTGGTTGCCAATACAATTAAAAAGACAGCGTTTAAGATTACTCGTATGGGACAACTCGTTGCACAGGAAGCATCAAGACGACTCAATGTACCATTTGGTATAGTGGATTTATCGTTGGCACCGACTCCTGCTGTTGGCGACAGTGTTGCTTATATATTAGAGGAGATGGGAATAGAAAAATGCGGTGCACACGGTACAACTGCCGCTTTGGCACTTTTAAATGATGCAGTTAAAAAAGGTGGAGTGTTTGCATCGTCTTATGTTGGTGGACTTTCGGGAGCGTTTATCCCTGTCAGCGAAGATGCCGGTATGATAAGTGCGGCAAGCATAGGCGCGCTTTCTTTGGAAAAACTTGAGGCTATGACTTGCGTATGCTCTGTTGGATTAGATATGATAGTAGTTCCCGGTGATACCTCTGCATCTACAATTTCTGCTATTATTGCAGACGAGGCCGCAATCGGTATGATTAACAATAAAACAACCGCAGTAAGACTTATCCCTGCGCCCGGCAAAAACGTGGGTGATGTAGTTGAATTCGGCGGACTTTTAGGTACAGGGCCTGTTATGAAAGTAAGCAAATACTCAAGCGATGATTTCATTGCACGTGGCGGAAGAATTCCGGCACCTATTCACAGTTTAAGAAACTAAGGAGATTTTTTAAAAATGCTGATGAATGTAAAAACCAGTTCGCATAATTATGATATTATTATTGAAAAAGGCATATTCAAAAATCTTGAAAAAGCGATTTCTGATGTTGCCAAAGGTAAACTTTTTATTGTGACAGATGAAAATGTAGACGCTATATATCATGATAAATTGTTTTCAAATTTAAATAATTATAATTTTGAATATCTGGTTCTTCCCGCAGGCGAAAAGACTAAGTGCATGGATATGCTTGGTAAGATTTATTGTGCGCTTGCTGATGCAAAAATGTCGCGTTCAGATACTATCATTGCATTTGGTGGCGGCGTTATAGGTGATATTACAGGACTTGCGGCGGCTACATATCTTCGTGGTATAAATTTCATCGGCATTCCTACAACACTGCTTTCTCAGGTAGACAGCAGTGTTGGCGGAAAAGTGGCGATAGATTTGCCTCAGGGAAAAAACCTTGTAGGCAGTTTTTATCCGCCAAAAAAGGTAATTATTGATACTGACTTTTTAAATACTCTGCCCGAAAGAGTGTTTAACGATGGAATGGCAGAGGTTATAAAATACGCTTGTATACGCGATGACAAACTTTTTGACATTTTATGCGACGATATATCAGAGCGTATGGACGAAATAGTATATATGTGCCTTGATATAAAGCGTCAGGTTGTTGAAGCTGATGAATTTGATAAGGGCGAAAGAATGATTTTGAATTTCGGTCATACATTTGGTCACGCAGTTGAAAAAATGTATAATTACGAAACATATACGCATGGCGAAGCGGTTGCCATAGGAATGTCAAAGATAACACGTGCAACGGAGGATATGGGTTATACAGAAAAAGGCACGGCAGATAAGTTAAATAAACTGCTTGCCAAGTATAATCTTATTTTTGATAACTTTACATTTAATGCAGATGATGCTATGAATATTATGGCGCTTGA
Organism: Clostridia bacterium; assembly: GCA_045646385.1. Lineage (GTDB taxonomy): Bacteria > Bacillota > Clostridia > UMGS1810 > UMGS1810 > SIG455. The sequence goes on from JAZRKQ010000017.1 coordinate 90,116, forward strand.
TAAAAAGAGTGACAGCGAGTATATTAATTACATTTTTATCAAAAACATCGGTACTTGCGAGATAGTGAAACGCAGTAAAGACGATAATTTCATTGTTAAATAGGGGAGGCGGCATTTTGGACAGAACAGTTACATTTTCAGGCAGTTTTTCAGCGGATGCATCTGTAAATATACCGTCTTCAAAATCGTATATTCACCGAATGGCAATCTGTGCCGCGCTCTCTTGCGGTGTAAGCACAATATCGAATGTGAATTTTTCAAACGATATTACTGCAACTCTTGGATGTCTTGAAACACTTGGGTGTAAATCAATCGTTACAGATGATAAAATTACAATTTACGGTGGAAAATTCACTGATGACTTAAATCTGTACAACTGTGATGAATCTGCTTCTACATTAAGATTTATGATTCCTGTTGTGCTTGCTGCTGCAGGTAAAGGCAAATTTACAGGTACGTCTACGCTTATGAGAAGACCTTTAGATACATATTTTGAAATGTTTGCCGATAACGGAATAACGTATGATTATAAAGAAGGCGAATATCTGCTTGCCGAGGGTAGATTTGTTAAAGACGAATATACTCTTGACGGGGGTGTAAGTTCGCAGTTTGTAACTGGGATACTTTTAGCACTCGCGTATCTTGGCGGAGGAAAAAAACTTAATATCAAAGGAACTCTTTCTTCATCGCCATATGTTGATATCACACGTGAAGTTATGCAACAATTCGGCATAAAAGTTGAATTTGACGGAAAATCATTTATAATTGACGGGAACGGAAAATTTACACCGCAAAATGTTATTGCGCAAGGTGATTATTCGCAATCTGCTTTTTATCTGGCGGCGGCTGTTATGGGCGGTAAAATTACGCTTAAAAACCTGTCTTTAACCACATCTCAGGGGGATGCCGTAATAGTTGACCTCGTAGAAAAAATGGGTGGTAAAATAACAAAAACTGCTGATGGGATTGTTGCTGAAAAATCACAACTTAAATCGCTTGGTGTTATTGATGCTGGGGATTTTCCTGATATTGTACCGCCTCTTGCACTTATGTGTACACAATGTATTGGCGATACGACCATAACTAATGTAAGCCGTTTAAAAATAAAAGAAAGCAACAGACTTTTAGCAGTTCAGACTCTTTTAAATAAATTGGGTGCTGAAGTTAAAATCGATGATAATAATATCTATATAAAAGGCGGAGCGCATCTGCATGGTGCAGAGGTCAGTGCGTGCAACGACCACCGCATTGCCATGACGGCTGCAGTTGCTACGGTTGCCGCCAATGGAAGTATTACAATACAAGAAAGCGAAAGTGTAAAAAAATCATATCCGAAATTCTTTGAGGATTTTGCAAAATTGGGAGGTGTAAGCGTTGAGTGATGTTTGGGGAAAGAATATTCAATTTGCCATTTTTGGTGAATCTCACGGTCCGGCAATAGGCGGTGTTATATCGTCGCTTCCTGCGGGAGTTGAGATTGATTTTGATACAATTAATCATGAACTTCGCCGACGTAACCATAGAGCGTCATATTCTACACCGCGTGCAGAGGCTGATACTTTTGAAATTTTAAGCGGTGTTTATGAGGGTAGAACTACAGGATCGGCGCTTTCGTTTATCATCCGTAATCAAGACACAAAAAGTTCTGACTATAAAAATTTGAATATTACTCCTCGTCCCGGTCATGCAGATTATCCTGCATCCGTAAAGTATAACGGGTTTAATGATTATCGTGGCGGCGGACACTTTTCCGGCAGAATAACTGCTCCGCTTGTTGTGGCAGGTGCTATTGCTAAACAAATTTTAAAAGAGCAAGGGATAGATGTTTTTGCTCATATTCTGTCAATTGGTAATGTGGTAGGCAACAGTTTTGTTGATACCGGTATCTGTGATGATGCTGTTAAAAGATTAAAAGAGAAAATCTTTGCTGTGGCAGATGATGACTTGGAAAATACTATGATGGCAGAGATTGAAAAATACCGTAGCGAGGGCAATTCCATAGGCGGTATTATTGAATGTGCCGTAACGGGAGTGCCCGCAGGTATTGGGAATCCGTTTTTTGAATCTGTAGAAAGTCGCCTTGCCGCAATGCTTTTCTCTATCCCTGCTGTTAAAGGTGTGGAATTCGGAAAAGGATTTGGTATTACCGCTTTAAGCGGCTACGAAGCAAACGATGCTTACAGATACGATGATGGAAAAGTTGTTACAGAAACCAACAATAATGGCGGTATTTTAGGTGGTATTACAAACGGTGCACCCGTAATATTTAAAACTGCAATCAAACCCACACCGTCCGTTTCAATGGAACAGAAAACGGTAGACTTGAGTTTAAAAACTGATGCTTCAGTTGAAGTTAAAGGCAGACACGACAGTTGTATAGTTCCGCGTGCAGTACCTGTTGTTGAAGCGGCTGCTGCACTTACCATTCTTGATATTTTAAGAGGTAACTGATAATGAATATAGATGAATTAAGAAAAGAGATAGACTCCATAGATGCTGAACTTACATCGCTTCTTGAAAGAAGAATGGGCGTAAGTACAGCCATTGGTGAATATAAAAAGCAAAACGGACTTAAAGTTTATGATTCCGCAAGGGAGAGAGAAGTAATCGCAAAAAATCTTTCTCGCCTTGAGGATAAAAAACTTGCTCCATATGTAGAAAATATCTATAATTGCATAATGGGAGAGAGCAAGAAAAAACAGAGTGATTTGTCAAAAAAAGAACTTTCTATAGGCTTTCAGGGCGTTAAAGGCAGTTTCTCGCACGAGGCTTGCTTAAAATACACCTCTGCAAATAAAGAAATAAAATACACAACAGAAAACTTCAATACTTTTGACAGCCTTTGCAATGCCCTTTTAAACGGAGATATTGACAGAGCGGTAATCCCTTTTGAAAATTCGTCTACCGGTCCCGTTGTAGATGTTTATGATTTACTCAGTAAATATAATTTTTATATTGTAGGTGAGGTGTACGTTAAAGTAAGCCATAACCTTATGGTTAAAGAGGGAACGGATATTTCCAATGTGCGTGATATATATTCTCATCCGCAGGCATTTATGCAATGCAGAGATTTTTTAAATCAGCATAATTTTAAACAAATCCCTCATTTTAATACTGCTGTAAGCGCTAAATTTGTAAGCGAGAGCGACAGAGATGATATTGCCGCTATTGCAAGTGAAGCAGCCGCAAAATTGTATTCATTAAAAATTATAGAGCACGATATAAACTATAACGCGAATAATGTAACAAAATTTATTATTCTGTCGAACGAGGCAAGGGAGAAAGATGACTGCAACAAGATTAGCATTATTGTGTCTATAGAAGACCGACCCGGCTCACTTGCAGACTTTATCGAACTTTTTAAAGGCACGGGTATAAATATGACCAAAATTGAGTCGCGCCCTGATATCGGAAGTCCGTTCAAATATATTTTCTTTATAGACTTTATTGGAAATGTATTGGATAACAAGGTTGCCGACTTTATTGAAAAACTCAGAGCAGAATCCAACGAGTTTAAGTATTTGGGTAACTATAAAGCATATTAAGGGGTGATACTGTGGGCAAATACGGATTGATAGGCGGTAAACTTGGACATTCGTTTTCTATGGGAATACACGAAAAATATTTTGCTGTAATTGGTGAAGACTCCACATATGAACTCATCGAAACACCTGCCGAAAATTTAAAATCAACATTACAGAGTTTTCTGGATAACGGCTATCGAGGAATAAATGTTACCATTCCGCATAAAAAAGCGGTTATGGAGTTTTTAGACGAAATTGCGCCTGAAGCGGCGGCTATAGGTGCGGTAAACACCATTAAGTTTGAAAACGGAAAACTTTTTGGGTTTAATACTGATTATTACGGATTTGGTAAGACTTTAGATAAGTTCGGCATTGATATAAATGGTAAAAAAACGTATATTTTAGGTACGGGCGGTGTGGCAAATGCTGTTTCTGCATATTGCTCAAATAACGGGGCAGAAGTTATATTTGTATCGCGTAAGCCGTCAGGCAATGCAATTGGTTACGATGAACTTAGAGATGTGCCGTCGGGTGGGATTTTAATTAATTGTACGCCTGTTGGTATGTATCCTGATATTGATGTTGCACCGACAGATTTTGTAGACGGTTTTGAGGCAGTTGTTGATTTAATATATAACCCCTCAAAAACGAAACTTCTAAAAAATGCGGAAGCGCACGGTATTAAAGCGGTTAATGGTATCTATATGCTTGTTGCACAGGCGATTTGCGCAGAGGCAATTTGGCACGGTACGGATTTTGATGAAAATATTATAGATGATATATACGCACAGTTTTTAAAAAATACGGAGGCGAACTGATTATGAAAATAATGCTTATTAACGGAGTAAATTTAAACTTTGTAGGAATACGCGAAAAAGGTATTTACGGCAATAAGGATTTTAACTCAATTTGCGAAGACGTAAAAAAATACGCTGAAGAAAAAGGTGTAGAACTTACACTTTTCCAGAGTAACTGCGAAGGCGAAATTGTAGACTGTCTGCAAAAAGCATACTTTGAAAAATATGACGGTATTGTAATTAATCCCGGTGCACATTCGCACTACAGCATTGCCATATATGATGCAATCAAGAGTATCAGCCTGCCGTGTGTGGAGGTGCATCTTTCAAATGTTCATGCAAGGGAAGATTTTCGTAAAAATTGCGTAACTGCCGGAGCGTGCTGCGGTCAGATATGCGGCTTTGGCGAACTTGGATATAAGATGGCTATTGATGCTTTGGTGGCGCAGGCAAAATGAATAACATATATTTAATTGGTATGCCCGGCTGCGGGAAAAGTACAATAGGCAAAATCATTTCCAAGGAAATAAACAGAGAATTTATTGATTTGGACGAGTATATTATCAGGTGTTCGGGAAAGAGTATAGAAGAACTTTTTTCTGTTGGAGAGGCGCATTTTCGCTCTGTAGAAACGGAGTGCCTTAAAATGGTTAGTGACATGGATAACCTCATTGTGGCGACGGGTGGCGGTATAATCGAAACGGCTGGCAATGATGAGATTATGAGAAACAGCGGTATAGTAATATTTATTCATACAACGCCTGAAAAGATAATGGAAAATTCATCTTTAGACGGCAGACCGTTGCTTGCGAAAAATAAAAACAAAGTATTTGAACTGTTTGATAGACGTTATGAAAAATACAAATCTGCTGCTGAGTATATTGTAGAAAATATGGGTGATATTAAAGATACGATATCTAAAATTAAAGACCTGAACTGTTATTAACAATTCAGGTCTTTTTTTAATCTTTATATATTTTTTTCAAAAGTTCAATTTCTTTTGCATAGCCGTCAAGTTCATTAGGTGTTTCAAGTAAAAACGGAAGGGTTTTAAGTTGAGGGTGATTTATAATGCGCTCAAACGCTTCTAATCCTATGCTTCCGTCACCGATTTTTTCATGTCTGTCTTTGTGGCTGGCAAACGGATTTTTACTGTCGTTTATGTGGATAGCGCACAATCTTTTTATTCCGATTACTCTGTCAAACTCTTCTAAAACTCCATCAAGGTTATTAACTACATCGTAGCCACCGTCATTTACATGGCAGGTGTCTAAACATACACCAAGTTTTTCTGAAAATTCTACTCTGTCAATTATTGCTTTTAATTCCTCAAATTTACTACCAACTTCGCTTCCTTTACCTGCCATAGTTTCCAGTAAAACTGTAGTTGTAAGGTCAGGAGTTAAGATTTTATTGAGCATTTCTGATATGAGTTCTATACCTTTTTCTATGCCTTGTCCGACGTGACTTCCGGGGTGAAAGTTATAAAGGTTTCCGGGCACGTATTCCATACGCATAAGATCGTCTTTCATAGTATTAAATGCAAATTCGCGTATACCTGCATCTGCAGAGCACGCATTTAAAGTGTAGGGGGCATGGGCTAAAATTTTGGCAAAGTTATTTTCTTTGGCAAATTCCAAAAATGCTTTTATATCTGCTTCGTCAATAGGCTTTGCTTTGCCACCTCTCGGGTTACGTGTAAAAAACTGAAATGTATTAGCACCGATTGATTTTGCTTCTTTGCCCATATGCAAAAATCCTTTTGAAGCAGAAAGGTGACAACCAATTTTAAACATAGCCGTTCTCCTTTTTAAATTCTGATACTGCACTCATAAGTTCCGTTACAGATCCAAACCAAGATTTTATCATATGACGCATAATGCCGACTTCTTCATTCTTTGCAAGTAAACCGAAAATAGGTACACCTGAACCATATGCAGCACCGATTTCAGCCCATGCGTCACATCCGGATGGACCGATATAGATGAGTAAATCTGCCGTAGTTGCAGATGTAGAGCAGAAATCAAATACTTTTTTGCCGTCTTCTGATGCAATAAAAGCGGTAAGTTCTCTTTTTGATAAAAATGCTTCTTCAGGTCTGCCTTCTCTAAGCCACGAAAGAACAAAATCGCCGTTGCTTTCAAGTAATTCTGTAAGCATTTCAACTGCGTGCTGATGTTTCCACGATGCTGCAATGTAAATATTCATAGTATCACCTTTCTAGTTTATAAAAGCAGGATTGCGTATGCAATCCTGCTTTCGCTTAATGTATTATACACAATATTTAACAAAAATTATTCAGCCAATCTGCCGTCAACGTCTGCAGAGATTTTAGCAATTTCGCCTGATTCGTTCAAGCGTTTGATAGTAGCGTTTACTTTTTCAAGTAATTCTGTGTTGCCTTTTTTGATTGCTACAGCATAAGCCTCTGTTTCAAATACGCTGTCATCTGTAATGCCTTTGAGTTCTGGGTTTTTAGCGATAAAACTTTCAGCAGTAGGAGAGTCTATAACAGCAGCGTCGATTTTGCCGTTTAAAACGTCCTGAACAGCGTCGATACCTTTCTGGTATCTTGCAAGGTTAATTCCGTCAATTTCAGAAAGTGTAAGGTCGCCTGTGTAACCTGTTACAACACCGACTTTTTTGCCTTTTAATGTTTCAACGTTTGTGATGCCTGTGTCGTCGCCTTTAACAAGGATAGTCTGAACTGCTACCCAGTAGGGATCGCTGAAATCTACGTTTTCAAGTCTGTCAGCAGTAACTGTCATACCTGCAATACCCATGTCTGCTTTACCTGCATCAACTGCGGGGATGATTGAGTTAAAGTCCATATTTGATACTTCTAAAGTAGCACCCATGTCTTTAGCGATTTCGTTAGCAATAGCAACGTCAATACCGTCAAACTCACCGCAAAGGCCGTTGCCGTCAGCAGCGATAAACTCAAAAGGTGGGAACTCAGCATTAGTAGCCATAATTACTTTAGCACCATCTGCATTTTCGCCGCAGCCTGCAAATGAGAGCGCCATTACGGCAATCATCGCTACAGCAAGAACTGTTTTTAACATTTTTTTCATAATGATATCCTCCTAAGATATTATTTATTTTTACTACCTTATGTAAGGTAATAGTTTACTGAACACGTCTTAAAAATTCTTTTGTACGGTCGTTCTGCGGATTTTCAAAAACCTCTGCAGGAACACCCTGCTCAGCAATAACGCCGTCGTCCATAAAGAAAAGTCTTGAGCCTACTTCTTTTGCAAAATTCATTTCGTGTGTTACAACCACCATTGTCATACCGGAGTCCGCAAGTTCTTTCATTACATTTAAAACCTCGCCGACCATTTCGGGGTCAAGCGCGCTTGTAGGCTCGTCAAAAAGCATTATATCTGGCGACATTGCCAAAGACCTTGCAATGGCAATTCTCTGTTTTTGACCACCGGATAATTTCCCAGGAAATGAATCTATCTTGTCAAAAAGACCAACTTTTTTAAGTAAATCCTCAGCAATTACAACTGCTTCGTCTTTTTTCATTTTCTTTATTTTCATAGGTGCAAGAATAATATTGTCTAAAACACTCAAATGCGGAAAAAGATTAAATTGCTGGAACACCATGCCCATTTTCTGGCGGATTTTATTAATGTTTGCTTTTGGGTCAGTTATAGATTCGCCTTCTATAATAATATCGCCCTGAGTAGGTACTTCCAAAAGATTAAGGCAGCGCAAAAAAGTGCTTTTACCGGAGCCCGAAGGACCAATAACAACTATTTTTTCGCCTTTTTCAATATGTTCGCTGACTCCTTTTAAAACATGGAGATCGCCAAAACTTTTGTGCAGATTATTTGTTATAATCATAGTTCAATTCTCCTTTCTGTCAGCGGTTGTCGGAAGCGCGCAATTTACGTTCAAATGCGGCTATTGCAAGAGTTAAGAATTTGATAATGATGTAGTATACAACTGCTGCTGCAACCAATGGCAGAAAAGGCTCAAATGTCAACGAGCGTATAATATCAGCACCTCTTGTCAAATCCTGTACGGAAATGTAGCCTACAACGGCGGTTTCTTTTATCAGTACAATAAATTCATTTGCTAAAGTGGGCAGAATATTCTTAATTGCCTGAGGAACTATTATGTAAGCCATTGTCTGAATTCTGGATAGACCGAGCGAACGGCCTGCTTCCATCTGTCCGTTGTCGATAGACTGTATACCTGCACGGAAAATTTCAGAAACATACGCACCGCTATTAAAACCGAAAGCGAGCACCGCTACAAATATAGCGTTTATATTTACGCTTGCGAATATTACAAAGTATATTATCAAAAGTTGTGTAACCATAGGTGTAGCACGTATAACATCTACATATACATATCCTATGCCTTTGCACACTTTACCTATACCGCGAAGTATTTTGAATCTTGAATTATCCAGAAAAAAAGAATTTCTCAGCAAAAATGCAAGAGCACCGAATGTAACACCTAAAATTATGGCAAGTATAGATATAAGTAAGGTATTTCCCAAACCTTTAACCATTTGCATATATCTGTCGTCTTTTATGAAGTTCAGGTAAAATGAGTGGGAAAATTCCTGCACCATCAACCCAAGAGATTGTGATATAGTCATTTATATTTCTCCGTTTCATTAAAATTACTGCATTTATAATTATACACGAATTCTGTATTAAATCAAGAACTTTTTATAAAACACCATATATATTTGTGTATAAAGTGTTTTTTACATCGATGAAATCGTTGTTGTCAAGTGCGTTGGGGTAAGACATAATTTTAAGCGGTAGTGGCATAAATTCCGGCTGAAGCGGCGGTTGTTCATACGGATAGTCATTAAACAAAAAACCATGTCTTTTATAAAATTCTATTCTGCGCGCAGCATCTTCTGTGCTTTTTGGCGGCTCAACTTCTAAAATTATAGGGTTTTTAAAATATGCTTTGCATTTGTCCAACAACTTTCCGCCGATACCGTTTCCCCGAAGGAAAGCATCTACTGCAAAGTGTTCTATAAACGAATATTTGCCTAAATCCCATATAGCCATAAATGCAATAAGATTATTATCTTTAAACGCTACAAGAAGATTGTAGCGGGAATCATTCAATAGTTTTTTCTGTCCGTCCAAAGAACGCATTTCATTTTGCGGGAGTGAATTTGCAAGTAAAGTGTAAATATTTTCAAATTCTCGTTCCGTAATGGGATTGGATATATTGTATATTTCGTAATTCATAATAGCCTTTAAAAATTAATAACCTTTCTTCTCATATACACACTGAGCACTAACCCTATGGATATAAGATTCGTTAAAAGAGACGACCCTCCGTAACTGAAAAACGGAAGCGGAATACCTGTAACAGGCATTAAGCCGATGCACATACCGATGTTTTCAAACACGTGTGCAATAAGCATAAATGCCACACCTATGCAGATGTATGAGCCAAAATCGTTTTTTGCCGTGCGTGAATTTGTAAGTATCCGAAATATCAGCGCAAAAAGAAGTGCCGTCACAAATATACAACCGATTATGCCAAGTTCTTCGCCTATAACGCCGAATATAAAGTCTGTGTGTTTAACGGGCAGATACCCCAGCTGTGTCTGCGTACCGTGAAATAAGCCTTTGCCGAAAATCTGTCCGCTTCCGATGGTGAGTTTGGATTGCAAAACGTGATATCCCGCACCGCTTGGGTCAGATTCGGGACTTAAAAATACAAGAATTCTATTTTTGCGTGATTCGTTAAGGAAGAAAAACCATATAATGGGAAGAATTGCAGCCATAAGCCCGCCTGCGCCGGCAATATATTTCCATGAAATGTTTGCCGCAAACAGTATACCTGCCATTATGCATATAAATACTAATGCAGTGCCGTAGTCAGGCTGAAGCAGTATTAAAAATATAAGTACACCTGCATGGGTTAAAAGTTTTAATACATTTGCAGGTCGGTTAATATCGTCTTTCAAACTTGCTACGTGTGCAGAAAATGTAATAATAAACCCGATTTTAACAAATTCTGACGGTTGTATACCTATAGGACCAAATCTTATCCAACTTTTACTGCCTGTGCTTTCCCTGCCGATACCAATAATAAGTACCATTACAAGAGAGAGTATGCATAAACCATATATAAATTTTGATAAGTCGCCAAGGTCTTCATAATCAATTGCAGCAAAAACAGCCATTGCGCATATGCCTACAATGGCAGCAACAGATTGAATGATTATATATTTAGTCCCACCTGACATGGTGTTAACCGCACTTGATATTATAACTATGCCAAAAACAGTGCAGAAAAGCGTTAATGCTATAACAATCCAGTCAAGATTAGAATAATCTATGGAGGTGTTTCTTTTCATAAAAATCTCCTCTTAAGTTTTTCTAATATATATTATATCATTAATTGGCAAAAAAACAATAATTTTGTTTACGAATTGTTTAAAAAATAATTATTGCAATGGAAAGCAAAATACTGTATAATTAAAACAATATATAATAGGGGTAGAATAGTATTGTTCGGATATGTTACTTTTTATAAAGATGAATTAAAAATTAAAGATTATAATAAGTTTAAAGCATATTACTGCGGTTTGTGCAAAGAACTGGGGAAGAGTTTCAATCAACTTGTGCGTCTTGGCTTAAGTTATGATTTTACGTTCCTCGCTTTGCTTTTAGATTCGATTGATGAAAATGAAACCGTGTTTTCGCAGGAGAGTTGCTTTAAACATCTTGGAAAAAAACGAGCAACCGTTAAGAAAAACTCACATATTGAGTATGCCGCTGATATGAGTGTATTGTTTATGTATTTTAAACTTTTAGACGACATACGCGATGATTTTTCTTTAAAATCTGCATTTGCAATTTTGCCTTACTGGTTTTCTGTGCGCAAAGTAAGGTGTAAATATCCGGAAATAACTGATGTTGTATGTGCAAATTTAAAAACACTTTCCGTTCTGGAAAAGCAAAACTGCGAAAATATTGATGAGGTTGCACACACATTTGCCCGTATTATGGAAGTACTTTTTGATAATGGAAATGATGACCTTAAAAGGTTAGGCTATAACATAGGCCGATTTATTTATATAGCCGATGCAGCAAATGATTATGAAAATGATGTTAAAAAAAATAAATATAATCCATTTAGATTTGCTTATCCTAATAAAACAGTTAAAGAGATTAAAGAGTATGCAGGCAATTCTATGCTTTTTACACTTGCTATGGCAGGACAGAATTACGAGTCTTTGAATATTATAAAAAACAAGGAATTGATTGATAATATAATTTATCTTGGCTTGAGGCACAGAATGGATTCTATATTGTGTACCAATAGTTGCGAAAAGAAAGGAAATTAACTGATGGAAAATCCATATAAAGTGTTGGGTGTGCGCGAAGGTGCATCCGCAGAAGAGATAAAAGCCGCTTATAAGGAGTTGGCTAAAAAGTATCATCCTGATAAATACGTCAATAATCCGCTTGGTGATCTTGCGGCTGAAAAGATGAAAGAAATCAACGAAGCGTATGATCATCTTATGAAAAACGGTGGTAATGCTAACCGTAACTGGAGTAATTCAAATCGTGGCGGTCAGGGATATTCGTACCAGAACAATAATAATTATGCTTATATACGCAGCCTTATAAACGGCGGAAATATTGGTGAGGCTGAAAGACAACTCAATAATATTAAAATCCGTGATGCTGAGTGGAATTACCTTATGGGACTTGTTATGATGCGTAAAGGTTGGTACGATAGCGCGTATCAGTATCTTTTACACGCTACACAGATGGCTCCGCATAATGCTGAGTACCGCAATGCATTTAACAGCATCAGCCGTGCAGGTAATATGTACAGAAACATGGGAGCAGACAGAGGATACGGCCAGGGCGGAATGAATACGTGTGATTGTTGCTCAAACCTTATTTGCGCAGATTGTTGCTGCGAAATGATGGGTGGAGATTTAATATCCTGTTGTTAGGGGTTGATTAGCATAAGTACAAAGAAAATTGCTTTTGGTGGTGTTATGGCGGCATTGTCGGTTGTGGTTTTGTATATTGCTTCTGTGCTGCCAACATTGAAACTTGCTGTATGCATGATTGCATCCGCAATTGTGTGCATTACTATGATAAAATACGGCGCAAGGGGAGCAGTAGTTCTTTATCTGGCAACATCTGTTGTTTCGCTTATTATATCGCCTGATAAAACGGTTGCTTTCGGTTATCTTTTGTTTTTCGGAAATTATCCTATAATAAAGGCATTTGTTGAAAATATGCACAATTTAAAAGCAGAGTGGATTGTAAAGATTATATTGTTTATTGCATATGTAACACTTACATTTTTAATGATTATACTGTTTTTTTCAAACGCATTTGTTTTTCCTTATTCAAAAATATTTATTTTTGCAGTGGCGATAGTTGCTGCGATAATATATGACATTGCACTGAGCCTGTTTATATCTGAAATAAGCAAAAGATTTTCAAAATTACTTTTTTAAGGAGATATTTCAATGATTAAATTTAACGAAATTACCTATTCAAACTTTGGCAGATGTCTGCACATAACAAACGGGGCTATAGAACTAGCAGTTACACTTGATTTCGGTCCAAGAGTTATACGCGCAGGTTTTGTCGGTAAAGATAATTTTTTGTGGGAGGATACTGAAAGAGAATACTCAACCGATGTAAACGGTGAAAAATTCTATAATTACGGCGGACACAGATTTTGGATTTCGCCTGAAACATTTCCCGATACATATTATCCCGATAATGCACCTGTTTCGTACTCTGTAAACGGTGATACAGTTACCTTTACACAACCTCAGCAAAAAACCGGTTTTGCACTTAAAATCGATATTACCATGAGTGCAGATGAAAACAGGATAGATTTGCGCCACTATCTAACCAATAATACCGGAAGTGAACGCAAAGTTGCGCCTTGGACCATAACTATGCTTGCAAATGGTGGACACGAAATAATCCCCGTCAATGATAATGATACAGGTTATCTTGCAAACAGATATGTTGTGCTTTGGCCTTATACTAAAATGAACGACCCCCGTGTGAACTGGGGCGATAAATATATGGTTATCGACCAGACCAATGAACAGGCGGCTAAAATGTCTTGTCCGTTCAAGATTGGTATTTCACAGATTCATCCTTGGGCAGTTTATCTTAAAAATAACAATATATTTATGAAAAGGTACACTTATTATCCTGATGCTGAATATCCGGACGGAAACTGCTCTTTTGAAACGTATTCGTGTAAGAGTTTTATTGAGATGGAAACTGTTGGTACATATAAAAACATGGCAAACGGTGAAACTGCTGTTCATGATGAAATATGGTGCTTTTTCGATAATGTAGATGATTTTGAATTTAATATATAACAGAAAGTGAAAAACTTATAGGGAGATATACTGATGGCAAAGAAAAAGACTAATAAGAAAACCTCTTCTAAAGAAAGGCTTATGGTCAATTACGAAATACTGGCTGTGTTTATGATAGCACTTTCGGTATTTGTCGGCATAAGCGTGTATTTTGATGCGGGCGGAATTATCGGTACAACAGTATCGGATATTTTTAAAGGGATATTCGGCACATTTGCATACGTATTACCTCCTGTGGCGGTTGCTACGCTTATTTATTCTATGATTGGCGAAAAATCAGCAAAAAAGACAACCAAATACATCTGCATAATACTGATGTTTCTGTCTGCTGCTGCTATATATCATCTTTTTGCAAGTGAGGGTTCTCATAACGGCAATTTCTTTGCGCATTATTACAGAGAAGGCAGATTTTTGTATGGTGCGGGTGTGGCAGGCGCCATGATTGCAGAACCGCTTCGTTCTCTGTTAGGTGTTGGTGCGCATATATTCCTTATAGCATTTTTCATCGTTATGATTATATGCATATTTGAAATTTCGATATTAAAAGTATTTTCCGCAATTGGAACATGGTTTGGCAAACTGTTCTCCGGTATCAAAGGTGATATGGACGAACTCCGCCATATCCGTGAGGAAGAGAAAAAGGCAAAACTCAAAGAGAAGAACAGAAAAGAGGTAAAACCAATTGAAACACCTTCTAAAAAGCGTGATATTGAAAGTTTTGTAAATGATGTGCTTTCTGACGGTGACGATAATGTAAATATAGACGATTATCTTGATGACGAAGAAGAAACAACAGAGCCTGAGATAAAATTCTACAGAGTTACTGAAGATGATATCCCCGAGGATTTAAGAAAGACCAGAACCGTAGATGAAGATGCTGAAGAGGAATTTGAACATATAGAGTATACGTATCCTGATATTGAACTGCTGGCCCGTCCCGTTGCGAATGAAAAAGGCGATGACGAGGTAGAGGATGAACTTAAAAACAATGCCAGAAAACTTATTGAAACATTGAGGAGTTTTAAAGTTGATGGTACAATAGTTGAAATCAGCAAAGGACCTACGATTACACGTTACGAACTGCGTCCTGCGGCGGGTATAAAAGTAAATCAGATTACAGGTCTTGCTGATGATATTGCACTTAGTCTTGCCGCTAAAGGTGTTATGGTTGCTCCCGTTCCGGGCAAATCCACTATAGGTATAGAAATTTCAAATTCTTCACCAAGCGTTGTTACATTGCGCGAAGTATTGGAAACTCAGGAATTTTTAAATCATCCTTCAAAAATTGCTGTTGCACTCGGTAAAGATATAAGCGGTAAACCTGTTATTATGGACCTTGCCAAAATGCCTCACTTGCTTGTTGCGGGTGCTACGGGCGCAGGTAAAAGTGTGTGCATTAACACACTTATAATGAGTATTTTGTACAAAGCAGACCCGAATGAGGTTAAACTTGTTATGATTGACCCCAAACAAGTTGAACTTGGTGTTTATAATGGTATTCCGCATCTTCTTATCCCTGTTGTAAAAGACGCTAAAAAAGCCGCCGGAGCACTTAACTGGGCTGTTACTGAAATGACAGAGCGTTACAGCGAGTTTGAACGCAATAACGTGCGTAATATTCAAGGGTATAACGAACTTATGGAAGCAAACGGCACTCCCGAGAAAAAGATGCCGCAGATTGTTATTATAATAGACGAGTTTGCAGACCTTATGATGGTTGCTCCGTCTGATGTTGAAAACTATGTGTGTCGTATAGCGCAACTTGCGCGTGCGGCTGGTATGCACCTTGTAATTGCTACTCAAAGACCTGTTGTTAAATTTATTACCGGTAATATCAAGGCTAACGTACCGTCAAGAATTTCGTTCATGGTGGCAAGCGTACGCGACTCACAGACAATTCTGGATATGGGCGGTGCTGAAAAACTTGTAGGTAAAGGAGATATGCTTTATCTGCCTGTTGGCGAAACAAGACCTTCACGTATGCAATGTGCGTTTGTTTCAGACAGCGAGGTTAAAAAGGTTGTTGCCGCAGTTACTCAAAATGGCTCACCCGAATATAATGCCGATGTTATAGAAAAAATTGAAAAAGAAGAAATCTATAATCCGGACGGCGATGACCCCGGTGATTGTGATGAATTTCTCCCCGAAGCAATCGATATGGCCATTACCAGCGGCTCGATATCAACATCGCTTTTGCAGAGAAGATTTAAAATAGGTTATAATCGTGCAGGAAGAATTGTAGACCAGATGGAAGAACGCGGAATTATCAGCGGACTTGACGGTAACAAACCCAGACAGGTACTTATATCCCGTGATGAATATAACGAAATGCTTATGAACGGCCGTTTTGGCGGCAAAGGTGATTGATAATGTCAAATAACCAGTTTTTGCCCGTTTCTGCTCAGGATTTGCGTGAACGTGGCATAGACCAACTTGATTTTGTATATGTGTGTGGTGATGCGTACGTAGACCATCCCAGTTTTGGGCACGCCATTATATCCCGTTGCCTTGAAGCAGATGGTTTTACTGTTGGTATAATACCTCAACCCGATTGGCAATCTGCAGACGATTTTATGCGTCTGGGCAGGCCTAAATACGGCTTTTTGGTTTCGTCGGGTAATATTGATTCTATGGTAAACCACTACACAGTAAATAAAAAAATACGCAGTACCGATATGTATTCGCCCGGTGGTAAGGCGGGTATGCGTCCGGACAGGGCAGTTATTGTATATTGTAATCGTATCCGTGAAGCATACGGCGATGTGCCCATTATAATCGGTGGGATAGAGGCAAGCCTAAGACGTTTCGCACACTATGATTACTGGTCGAACAGCGTTCGCCGTTCCGTTATTTTTGACTCACGTGCGGATGTTATAAGTTACGGAATGGGTGAGAGGTCTATAATAGAACTTGCCCGTGCCATGCGTGATGGTATTAAACTTGCCGATACCGATATTGACGGTTGTTGCTATATTCGAAAAGAAATTGACTATACAAAAGATTTTATACTTTTACCGTCATATGAAGAAGTAAAAGAAGATAAATATCTTTATGCAAAGGCCACTAAAATTCAGTATGAGGAGCAAGATGCTATACGTGGAAAAAGCCTTGTGCAAAAGCACGGCGACAGATACCTTGTTCAGAACAAGCCTGCTAAATTTTTAAATGAACACGAACTTGACAGCGTATATGAACTTCCGTATATGAATGATTGTCATCCTATGTATAAACCGCTTGGGGGAGTTCCTGCTTTAAGCGAAGTTAAGTTCAGTATATCATATAACCGTGGCTGCTTTGGTGCGTGCTCGTTCTGTGCATTGGCTGTGCATCAGGGCAGAGTAGTACAATCAAGAAGCAGTCAATCTGTTATCAATGAAGTAAAGCGTATGACGAGATTTCCTGATTTTAAAGGAAATATTCACGATGTCGGCGGACCTACGGCAAATTTTTCCGGTCCTGCGTGTGATAAACAACTTACAAAAGGTACGTGCAAAGACCGCCAATGTCTTTATCCGAAGCCGTGTTCTGCAATTAAGGCATCTCACGAAAAGTATGCAAATCTTCTGCGTGATATCCGAAATGTTGACGGTGTCAAGCGTGTGTTTATACGTTCGGGAATACGTTACGACTATCTTATGGAGGATAAAAGCGATAAGTTTTTTAAAGACCTATGCTCGCATTATGTAAGCGGTCAACTGCGTGTTGCACCTGAGCATATAAGTGATAAAGTGTTAAAATGTATGGGAAAGCCCAAAAGACAAGTTTACGATAAATTCTGTGATAAATTTTATCAGCAGAGTAAACTTCTCGATAAAAAACAATATGTAGTCCCATATTTAATGTCAAGCCATCCTGCAAGTACGTTAAACGATGCGATAGAACTTGCACTTTATATGAAAAAACATAATATTCATCCTGAACAGGTTCAGGATTTTTACCCCACACCGTTTACAAAATCAACTTGTATGTTCTATACCGGTATTGACCCAAACACAATGGAAAAAGTGTATGTTCCAAAAACTTTTGAAGAAAAGCAGATGCAGCGTGCACTTTTGCAATATAACAAAAAAGAAAACCGCCGTCTTGTTGAAAAAGCACTTAAACTTGCCGGCAGATTGGACTTAATAGGTTACGGAAGCGGATGCCTTATTCGCCCCGATTCAAATACTAAAGATAAAATTCAGGAGGAAAAACATGAAAATACTCGACGGAAAAATGGTGTCAGCAAGAATAAAAGAGGAACTGGCAACAGAAGTGGTAAAAATGAAAGAAGCAGGAGTTCACGCAGGTCTGGCAGTAATAATAGTAGGCGATGATCCTGCGTCAAGAGTGTATGTTAATAATAAAAAGAAGATGTGTGCAGATATTGGTATACTTTCAGAGGAGTATGCA
>JAZRKQ010000018.1:0-39927 GCA_045646385.1 Clostridia bacterium
AGGGTTATGGAGTGGAAGCACACATTCAGAAGTACTCACCCCTAATCCATACACACTTTTCTGGAGTAACCCCACAATGAAACAAGATATTACTGCAAATGGTGATCTTGTAACACTTACATTTGAGGTTCTTCCCAGTGCTGTAATAGGTAACGATTATGAAATTGAACTTATTTACAAAGAGATTACAAACTACAATGAAGATGAGGTTGTTTTCAAAACAGTTAATGGTTCAATCACAGTTATCGACGAAGTTGTAGTTGGTCCTACATGGCCTGGTCAGGAAGTTCTTCAGCCGATTACATATGGTGACGAACTCTACAAAGCATTTAAAAATGCTGATGCTACAACAGGTGCATTTGCAGATGGTACAGTTAACATTGATACTGTAGATTACGATGGTAAATTCTATGTTAGAGATGTTAATGAGGTTCTTAATGCTACCGGAGATACTCCTTATCCGGCTAAAGTTTACTTTAAGGTAGCGGACGACGCAACATATCCGGAAGACATTAAAGGCAGAATTATCGACAATGGTGCTCCTTATTACAACGTAACTGTTAACAAAGCAGCGTATGCTGGCACAATCACAGCCGTTCCTGCTATTGCAAATTACACAGGCATTGCTATTGATTATAACGGTACTCTTACTTATAATGAGGCTGAAGTAGAACCCGGCACAATCACATATAGTGCAGATCCCATCAATGTTGGCACATACGATGTAACAATTCCGTTCACATCGCTCAATGCTAACTACGCTGATCCTGCTGATGTTAAAACAACACTTGAAATTAAAAAAGCACTTGCTACTGAGATCACAGACGACGCTATTGTTTGGAATTTCAATGCAGGCGATTATGCAGATGCAGACGCTCTTGAAACCGCAATAGCACTTCCTTCTGAAGTAAATGTTCTCTTTGGTGAATCATTAGCAGGAACTGTCGCTGCTGAATGGAGTGCAGCAGATAAAGAGTGGAAAGATAAAGGTGACGAAACATATAAATATACCGCTACACTTTTAAGCGATAATATTGATGTTTCAACATTACCTGCATACATAGCAACCGTTAATGTTGCACCTGTTAATGCAACAATTGAAGGCGCTGTTGTAAGCAAGACGGCTATTTCTAAAAATGAAGCAGAAAATGCTACTGCTGAAACACTTGGTATTCCCTCAACGGTTGGAATTAAAATAGGTAATGATGAACCTATTAATGTTACACCTGTATGGGAAGAAGATATAGTTGCAAAAGTTAAATCTGCGGTAGCAGACGTAACAATCAATAATGTTGTTCCAGTAGATGTTAAACTTGATGTTGAAGCAACATTGGGTGATGACTACAAACACGTTACAGTTACAAATACAAATGCACTTGTTGTTTCAATTTTAATCTCTGATAAGAAACTTGCTACTGTAACAGGTACATTTACTGTAGAAAATATTGTTTACGGTGAAACAGTTAGTGAAAATATCGACCTTTCTTGGGAATATGCTGATGACAGTGCTTCCGGCGGAAATGCTGATTTTGTAATCACATACAAGGACGCTCAGAATAACATCAGTGAAACAAAACCCACAGCAGCAGGCACTTATACTGCTATTGCTACTTTAACACATAATGATTATTATGCTGAAACAATAGAAGATACATTCACAATCGCTAAGAAACCTATCACTCTTACTGTAGCAGATGCTTTTAAGACATACGGTGATGAAAACCCAACATTTGCACTTACTGAAGCAACACCTGAGGACCTCGGTCTTACATTTGATTGTGTTGCTACAACAACAACAAATGCTGGTACTTACGACATTACATTAACAGCTACTAACCCCAACTATGAGTATACTTATAATAAAGGTACACTCACAATCAACAAAGCAGCCGTAACAGGCGCTCCCGTTATCAGTGGTGATGCAGTTGTAGGCGGAACACTTGCCGCTACATTCGCTAATGAGCAGGTAACCACATTCCAGTGGTATGTTGGTGGCGAAGCAGTAGTTGATGCTACAAGCGCTTACTATGTTCCTGTTATCGCAGATTCTAACAAAGCAATTACCGTTAAGGCAGTTGCAGGTGTAGACAATACAAACTACACAGGTGAATCTGATTCAAGTGCTGCCGTAACAGTTGATAAGTACGAAATGACCGGTGTTGTTAATACAACTATCAACACAGAAACTCTTGAAGTAGGTACAGATGTAACTGCAGATATTTCAGGTATTTACGGTAACGAAGTAATGGGACTCACATATACTTGGTATATCAATGGCGTTGCGGTTGAAGGCGAAACCGATGAAACACTTACTATCCCTGCTGATGCAACAGGCGTTGTTACTGTAACAGTAACTCCTTCTGCTGACTACACAGGCTCAATCATCGCTACAGTTGGTAAAATTGGTATGAAATCACTCACAGGTAGCGTTGTTCTCAGCCTTGCTGACGAAGCACTCGAACCTGTAGTTGGTGCAGTTATCGAAGCGGTTGTTGACAGTGCTGTTGACGCTGCAAACTATGATTTAGTATGGACTGTTGATGGTGAAGCATCTGCTGTAACCGGAACAGAATATACAATCACAAACGCAGACCTCGGTAAAGAGATCAGCGCTAAAATCGTTGCTAAAGGTGACGAATACACAGGTGAAATCCTTTCACTTGATACTTACTATGTAGAACCCCTCGTTCCTTCAAATGTAGTTATCACTACAGAAGTAACAAAGAATTCTATCGCAGTAACAGTTACCGCAAACGCTAACGGTGCTGAAATTACAGACTACCTCATCACCCTTGGTGATGCTGAGCCTGTATCAGCAACTATCGTTGAAGGCGTAGGTACTTACACATTCGAAGGTCTTGATTCTAAAACAACTTACACAATCACAGTTGTTGCTGTAAACGGAGCAGGCAGAACAGAACCCGCAACTGCTACTGCTACTACACAAGCAGCAGGCGGCACACTTTCTCCTGTAACAGGCGGTGCTACAACCCCAACTAAACCTTCTACACCTCCTGCAGATGAAACACCTTCTACAGGTGAGACACCTTCAACTGGTGAAACTGAAACACCTTCAACAACAATTACTGTTCCTGAAGCAGACGTTGTTGTAGAATCTAAAACAGAAACAGCAACAGTTCCTGCTGCTGACCTTAAAGACGCATCAGTAGTTGCTGCTACAGTAACAACTGAAAGCGGTGCTAAAGTTGACGTAACAGTTGACGTTGCTGAAAAAGCAGTTGACTCACTCACAGTTTCTGCTGACAAAGCAGACGCTGAAGTAACAGGTAAAGCGGCTGACGGTATCGTTGGTGATGCTATCGAAGTTAAAGTTGACGCTAAGAGCGACGGCACAGCAGTTGCTGTTGAAGCAACAATCGCTATCGACGTTGAAGAACAGGCTTATGCTTATGCAGTAGACGAACTCGGTAACACAGTAAGACTTGAATCTGCTTATGATGCAGAAACAGGCAAACTCCTCGTTGCAGGCGTTGCAGACGGCACAATAGTTGCAGTTTCTACAACTGCTCCCGTAGATTTCGCAGATACTGCAGACAGATGGTCTCATAAAGAAGTTGCAAGAGCCGCTGACCTCGGCATCGTAAACGGCAGAGGTACAAACGCTTATGCTCCCGCTGATCTCCTTACACGCAGCGAAACAAACAAACTTAAGAAAAACCTTGCAGAAGTTCTTAAACTTGAACTTACTGTAAACGCTGATGTTAAGATTGATACAGATCCTTCACACTGGTCTTATGAGTCTGACCTTTGGGCAGCTCAGACAGGTATCACATCAGGTACAGGTACAACCGAAGATGGTACTGTAATCATCTCTGGCGAAAATCAGGTTGTAAGACAGGATTACATAACTCTGCTTGCAAGAATGGTTAAACTCGCTATGGGCGATATATCTGTAGATGCGACAGGCATTAAATTTGCAGACGCAGCAGACGTTTCTGACTACGCAGCAGATGCATTTAACCTTCTCTCTTCAATAGGTATTCTTAGAGGTAGCGCTGGTGAAAACGGCGTATACGCTAACCCGAAAGCAAATATCACCAGAGAAGAAGCGGCAGCACTTTCTAACAGAGTATACGAGTTTGTAAAAGTTATTAAGACTGCTAAATAATTAAAACAGTTATCTGTTTAAAAGAAGAGCACTTATGTGCTCTTCTTTTTTGGTGATTTCAAATTATTTCTTTTGCCCTATGGTTGACAAACCCTAAAAACTGAAATATAATATATAGGTAATGTTTATTTGAAAACACATATTTATTATATAAACGGAGAGATAACTATGATTAATTTTCCCGATGAACATGGATTCTTCGGCGAACATGGCGGTGTGTTCGTTTCAGACGAACTGAAACCCGTTATGGCGGAAATAAGAGAAGAATTTTTAAAGTGCAAAAACGACCCTTCCTTTGTAGAGGAGTTTAAGGACTACCTGCACAATTATGTGGGCAGACCTACACCTTTATATTTTGCGCATCGCTTAACGGAGCGTCTTGGCGGTGCTAAAATCTATCTTAAACGCGAGGATCTTAACCACACAGGTTCACATAAAATCAACAATGCAATCGGTCAGGTGCTTCTTGCAAAACGTCTTGGTAAAAAAAGAGTTATTGCCGAAACGGGTGCAGGTCAGCACGGTGTTGCAACCGCTACTGCTTGTGCTATGTTTAATATGGAGTGTATCGTTTATATGGG
This sequence comes from Clostridia bacterium, assembly GCA_045646385.1. Classification (GTDB taxonomy): domain Bacteria; phylum Bacillota; class Clostridia; order UMGS1810; family UMGS1810; genus SIG455. The sequence continues at coordinate 4,711 of JAZRKQ010000018.1, forward strand.
CGAGGAGGATATCCGCCGTCAGGAACTTAATGTATTCCGTATGAAATTGCTGGGCGCAAATGTGGTTTCTGTAACTCAGGGCACAAAAACTTTAAAAGATGCTATAGACGTTGCTTTGGCAGACCTTGCGGCTAATTATAAAGATACTTATTATATGATTGGCTCGGCAGTAGGCCCTGATCCGTATCCGCAGATGGTTAAATTCTTCCAGTCCGTTATTGGCGAAGAAACTATAGAACAGTCAAAAGCAGCGGAGGGTGTGCTTCCGGATTACGTCCTTGCTTGCGTTGGCGGCGGCAGTAATGCAGTTGGTATGTTTGCACCATTTTATAACGAGAAAACTGCGCTTATCGGCATTGAACCTGCAGGAAAGGGTCTTGAAACCGGTATGCACGCTGCAACATTGTGCGCAGGAACTCCCGGAGTGCTTCACGGTTTTAAATCGTACCTGCTTCAGGACGAAAACGGCGAGCCCCTGCCTGCATACTCTGTATCAGCAGGACTTGACTACCCCGGTGTGGGTCCCGAACACAGTTTTTATAAGGACAGCGGCAGAGCACAGTACGTAACTGTTACTGACGACGAAGCGCTTGACGCATTCTGTCTGCTTTGTGAGGAAGAGGGTATTATCCCCGCACTTGAGAGTTCACACGCAGTTGCTTATGCCGTAAAACTTGCTCCCACGCTTGATAAAGATAAAATATTAGTAATTAACCTTTCAGGCCGCGGAGATAAAGACGTTCATCAGGTACTTGAAATTCTTAATAAAAAATAAGACAAAAATTAAAGCCTCCTTTTCAGGAGGCTTTTGAATTTATATTACTTTTCAAACGGAATATTAAAATGCTCGTACGCAAGTTTTGAAACTACTCTGCCCTTGGGAGTTCTGTTTATAAACCCAAGTTGCAGCAGATAAGGCTCGTATACATCTTCTATAGTTGTTGCATCTTCGCCAATTGTTGCCGCCAATGTATCAAGACCAACAGGACCGCCGCCGAAGTTGCGTATCATGGTGCGTATCATATTACTGTCGGTGGCATCTAACCCGATTTTGTCGACCTCAATACGTGTAAGTGCCGCATCTGCAACTTCTTTCGTTATAACACCATCGTATTTAACCTGCGCAAAGTCACGCACTCTTCGAAGCAGACGGTTTGCAATTCTGGGTGTCCCGCGTGAGCGTGAAGCAATCTCTGCTGCACCATCATCTTCAATGCTTACACCGAGTATATTTGCACTGCGTTTAACTATGTCCGCAAGTTGCGCAGGTGTGTATAAATCAAGACGTGATATAACGCCGAAACGGTCACGCAAAGGAGATGTCATATTACCTGCTTTTGTGGTTGCGCCCACAAGTGTGAATTTTGGTAAGTCAAGCCTTATAGATCGAGCGCTCGGGCCTTTACCGATAATTATATCAAGCGCAAAATCCTCCATAGCAGGATAGAGCACTTCTTCAACGCTGTGACTTAATCTGTGTATCTCGTCAATAAACAGAACGTCGTGCTCTGAAAGGTTAGTAAGAAGCGCCGCCAAATCGCCCGGTTTTTCTATAGCCGGGCCGCTTGTTATACGAAGATTAACACCCATCTCGTTTGCTATAATGTTTGCAAGCGTGGTTTTACCCAATCCCGGAGGTCCGTAGAGCAAAACGTGGTCAAGTGCGTCTTTACGGCTTTTTGCGGCTTCAATGTATATTTTAAGGTTTTCTTTAACTTTATCCTGACCGACATATTCGCTTAAAACTCTTGGACGCAGACCGACTTCGGTTTCGCTGTCCTCGCCAAGCACTTCGCCGGTTACAATTCTTTCGTCTAAATCCATAATTTATCTCCCGTTTTAAAACAGTTTTTTAAGCGCCTGTTTAACTATTTCTTCTACGTTGCCTGCATCACTGACCGATGCAACGGCTTTCTGCGCTTCGTTTGCGCTGTAACCTAGTACCATAAGCGCGCTTACAGCCTCGCTTTGTGCAGATGTATCGACAGGAGCAACCTGCTCAAATGCGTCTGTAGCGTCTGATACAAGGCTTTCGTTTTTAATCTTGTCTTTAAGTTCAAGCGATATTCTCTGTGCAGTTTTTGTACCAATACCTGATGCCTGCTTTATTGTTGCAATGTCGCCCGTTACTATGCTGAGTGCCAGTTTAGACGGATTTGCCACAGAAAGCACCGCCGTAGCACCTTTAGCGCCAACACCCGATACCGTTATAAGCAATTCAAATAATGTAAGTTCTTCCTTTGTGGAAAATCCGTACAAGTCCATAATACCTTCTTTTATGTACATATACGTGTAAAAGGTTGCTTTTTCACCCGATATAACAGATGTGTCCTGCAAGGTGTTGAGCGATGTAAATATTTTAAAACCAACGCCGTTTACGTCTACCACAACAAAGTTAGCAGATTTTTCGGCAACTCTGCCCGTTATATAACTAAACATTGAATAATCCTCCTATTCTGTAGGAATGCGCATGGCAAACGGCAAGTGCCAATCCGTCAGCCACGTCATCGGGCTTAGGAATGGCTTTTAAGTTAAGAATACTTTTAACCATCTGTTGCACCTGAATTTTTTCTGCCCTTCCGTAGCCGACAACTGCCTGCTTAACCTGAAGCGGTGTATACTCTGCTACGGTAAGACCTTTGTTTACCGCCGCCAGCAGAATAACGCCCCTTGCCTGACCAACCTGAATAGCCGTTTTTGCATTTGTGTTGAAAAAAAGTTCTTCTACCGCTACACATTCAGGCTTGTAAGTGTCAATAAGTTCGCACAGGTCGTCGTATATAGATTTTAGTCTGTCTTCAAGTTTCTCTCCGGCTTTTGTGGTTATGGCGCGGTAGTCCACTACCGAAAATTTGTTGCCCGTGTAATCCACTATCCCGCAACCCACTATGGCAAAGCCGGGGTCTATACCTAAAATTCGCATATTAAAACCTCTCTTTTAATACTATCTCTATTTTATCAATATCCGGCTGAAAAATCAATAGATAGACAATCAAAATTATATTTTATATGACATACACGTTAAAATTACATTACAAAAACAAGGCACCTCAAAAAAATGTCGAATAATATGTTATAATGGTAACGTGCTATTATCACATTTTTCGGAGGTGAAGCATGAGGAAGTTTGTAATACTTGCAATTTTGATATACTGCATGCTTACGTGTATAAGCGTAAGTGCTGACGACATTCAGTTATATATGTTTGGCGAAGAGATTGCCTGCGACGTTGCTCCCGTTATAGAGGACGGCAGAACTTTAGTTCCCGTACGCGCTATATCCGAGGGCGGAATGGGCGCAGATGTTAAATGGAACGGCAAACTTAAACTTGTTACAGTTTTAAAAGACGAAATGGAAATACTTTTAACTATTGGCGAGAGGGAAGTTATAGTAAACGGAGAAACAAAAAAACTTGATGTACCTGCAAAACTTATAGATGACCGTACTATGGTACCCGTGCGCTTTATCGGCGAAACTTTTGATTACGACGTAGAGTGGGATAATGAAAACAGACGTGTTGTAATTGACGAAAAGACAAACGGAGCAATAGAAAAAATAGATGTTGAGGAAACAGAAAACGATAATCTTTTAAATATTAAACTGTCCCAGTACGAAGAACCCGATATTTTCACGCTTAAAGAACCTTTCCGCATAGTGCTTGATTTTAAACAGACCAAGTTCGACGGTCATGACGATAAACTAAACATTGGCTCACCATTTATCAAGCAGGTGCGCTGGGCAGATCACGACGGCTACTACAGAGTTGTTATAGAATGTACTGACGAGCAACCTTATAAATTTGTGCAGACCGGTCACGATAAATTCAGTATAATAGTCGGCTCACCCGAAACTAAAGTAGTTATAGACGAAGAAAAAACCGAAGATAAGAAAGACGAGAATAAGCAAGAAGACAATAAAGATACAACTGAAAAAGAGGAAGAAAGAAAACCTTTAGACCGTACAGGACCCAAGAAAAACCCAAGCGGAAAAGGTCCGCTTGTTGTAATAGACGCAGGTCATGGCGGTAAAGACTCAGGCGCACTCGGCAGAGATGAAGAGGGCGAAGTTATCTATAATGAAGATGACGAGATTGCCGTTATGGAAAAAGACATTAATCTTGCCGTTGCACTTAAAACGTATAAATATTTGTATAACGAGGGCGTTAATGTAATGATGACGCGTGATGATGACGAGTTTATAGAACTGCGTGATATTGCCGATATAGCAAACGATGCCGAAGCAACGCTTTTTGTAAGTATACATAGCAATTCTGTTGACGGCGTACCAACTGCAAACGGAACAGAAGTCCTTTATTACGATACTGACGAAAAAACAGAGTATGGCATATCCAGTAAAGACTTGGCGGATAATATCCTTGTGTATATGGTAGACGTTGGAGATATGCTTGACAGAGGATTAAGAGAACGTCCCGGTCTTGCGGTGCTTAAATGGACTGAAATGCCTGCCGCACTTGTGGAACTTGGCTTTGTTACAAATGCAGATGACCAGCAAAAACTCATTGATCCGTCATGGCAGGAAGACGCCGCATGGGGCATAGCGCAGGGTATAATACGTTCGCTTGAAGATATGGAATAGATGAAAAATACAGAGCAACTCTTAATGGTTTGCTCTTGTTTTTTACTTTTTTGTATTTACAACTATTTTCAATTGTGTTAAAATGGTTATAATGGATAAATATATAATGTAAAAGGAGATAGATTAAATGGCTGCTAAAAAAGAAGGATATAATTATGTAACATATCAGGGCCAGCCCCTTATATGCAGAGGCAATACCATGATTTACGGCAACATTGCAGACCCCTATTATGTTCAGTTGACTGCGCTTGATATGGACAAAGTAGAGGGCGTTGAAGTTGCAGGTAACATTCAGATTGCTCTTATGCAGGGTATGCGTATTTTAAAAACTGCCGAGCGTGAGGGTATGTTCAACGCTATGGATATAGCCGAATTCTGGCTTAAAGACGCTTTGGAGGAATGATTCAAGTGAACGCAACAAAAAACCTTACCATGCTGATGGATTTTTACGAAATGACTATGGCAAACGGCTATTTTGAGCATGGTTTTAAGGATAACATCGTATGTTATGATATGTTTTTCAGAAAAGTCCCCGACGATGGCGGTTTTGCCATTATGGGCGGACTTAAACAACTTATAGATTATATCAAAGAACTCAATTTTGAAGACAGCGATATAGAATATTTTCGTTCAAAGAAACTCTTTTCAGAAGATTTTCTTGAATATATCCGCAATTTTGAGTTTTGTTGTGATGTCTGGGCGGTTGAAGAAGGCGTGCCGATATTCCCGAATGAGCCTATAGTTAAAGTTATAGGCCCTGCCATTCAGGCGCAGTTTGTGGAAACGATGATACTTTTAACAATAAACCACCAGAGCCTTATTGCTACAAAGGCAAACAGAATAGTGCGCTCTGCTGAGGGCAGACCTGTTATGGAGTTTGGCTCACGCCGTGCTCAGGGTGTAACGGGCGCAATCAACGGTGCGCGTGCCGCATATATAGGCGGTTGCGTAGGTACTGCCTGTACTATTGCTGATAAAAACTATTCTATTCCTGCACTCGGTACAATGGCGCACAGTTGGGTGCAGATGTTCGATAGTGAATACGAGGCTTTCAAGGCTTATGCAAACACATATCCCGATAACTGTACGCTTTTGATTGATACGTATAATGTTTTAAAATCAGGACTGCCTAATGCCATAAAAGTCTTTAAAGAAGAACTAATCGCCAAAGGGCACAGACCTGCAGGCGTGCGTATAGATTCGGGTGATATTACGTATCTTTCTAAAAAAATCCGTGCCGAACTTGATAAAAACGGTATGCAGGATTGCAAAATTACTGCTACTAATTCGCTGGACGAGTACATTATCCGTGATTTGCTCCGCCAGGGCGCGCCGATAGACGTTTTCGGTGTTGGAGAAAGACTGATAACGTCAAGTTCCGAACCTGTTTTTGGCGGAGTGTATAAACTTGCCGCAGTATATAAAGACGGAGAGGAAATCCCCAAAATAAAGATTTCCGAAAACACTGCCAAGATAACCACCCCGTGTAACAAAAAAATATACCGACTTTATGAAAATGCTACCGGCAAGGCAATTGGTGATGTTCTGGCGCTTGCTGATGAGGCCTCTCCCGATGGCTCGCCATACGAGATTTTTGATCCAGAACACACCTGGAAGCGAAAAACAGTTGAAAATTACTATGTAAAAGAACTGCTTGTGCCCGTGTTTGAAAAAGGTAAGTGCGTGTATGAGTCGCCATCTGTTGAGTCGATACGCTCATTCTGCAAAGCGCAGATAGATACCCTTTGGGACGAGGTTAAAAGGTTTGAAAATCCGCATAAATATTATGTAGACCTCTCGCCTGCACTATGGCAGATAAAGCACGATTTACTCAGCAAAAACAGTAAATAATATCATAAACTAAAATCCTGTGTCATATATTATGACATAGGATTTTTAACGTAAAGAAAATATTTAGCATAAAGGAGAATATTTATGGAAGAGAAAAAACTTATAAGAACAGTAAAAACAGAAACACCACATAACCTTATTATGGAAAACCGCCGTAAGTTGAGTGTGTCGGGGGTGAGCGACGTAGAGAGTTTCAACGAAGACGAAATTATTCTGCATACCGATATGGGCGGGCTTTTGATAAAAGGCTCAGGACTTCATATCAATAAACTCAGCGTGGAAATCGGCGAGGTGGCCTTAGAGGGAGAAATAGACGGCATAGACTATGTTGAAACTAAAAAAACAAAAGGCGCAGGAATTTTAAGCAGAATGTTCAGATAGGAGATATATATGTTTTTGTCCAGCCGACACGAACTTTACGTGCTGCTCGGCACTTTTATAGGCGGATTGGTTTTAGGCGCTGTTTTTGACCTTTTCCGTATATTTCGCAAAAATTTCAAAGGCGCATCATCTTTGGTGTGGCTTCAGGATATACTTATGTGGACAGTTATGCTGGCGGTAGTATACATAACACTTTTTATAACAAACAGCGCACAGGTGCGTTGGTACGAATTTGCGGGGTTCGGTGCAGGCATATCGGTATATATGGTGCTTTTAAGCCGTGTGGTTGTGGCGGTTTCTTCAGCAGTTATATCGTTTGTTAAAAAGGTCATTTTGTTTATATTCAATATCGTTTTATTCCCGTTCAAAATTGTTTTTAAAATCTTTGCTCCGCCTGTAAAAGCAATCGGGAAATGGCTTTCCAAGAAAAAAAGACGTATTTTTAACACACAAAAGTGCAATTTTTTGAGATTTCTCAGGATTTTTAAGAAAATTTAACTTTACAAGTTGAAAAATTTATTATATAATTATATGCGGTAGATAATTATGTGCGGAGGAGTGACACGTAATGAAAAAACGTAATTTACGCAAAGTTTCTTTTAAAAAGATAATTTCATTAGTTGCGATTTGTTTTGTTGCGGTTATGTTTGTAAATCAGTTCAGCCGTCTTAATTATTATAACGGACAGATAAAAGAGTTAGAGGATAAAATTTCCGAGCAACAGGAAATTAATGATGAACTTTCCACTCGGCAGAATGTGTATTCTTCTAAAGAATACGTTGAAAAAATCGCCAGAGATACTTTGGGACTGGTCCGTGCCAATGAAAAGGTTTATATAGACTCCAATAATACAGAGTCTAACTGAATCACTTAAATATTCCTTGGGGGGAACAGTTTCTTTATGGATTGGAATGTTGGCGACATTGTAGAGGGTAAAATTACAGGTATTTCTAATTTCGGTGCGTTTGTTGAATTTGCACCGGGAAAGGTTGGTCTTGTCCATATTTCTGAGATTGCTTCGCATTACGTTGCAAATATAAACGATATATACAGCGTTGGCGATGAGGTTAAGGCTAAAATTATCTCTGACCAGAACGGCAAAATCTCGCTTTCTATTAAACAAACTGAGGCTCCTGCGCCTGCTAAAAAAGAGTTTAAAGAAAAAAAGGTGCATAATCCGAAACCGAAATATCAGTCACCGGGCAGACCGGGCGATGCTATGTGGGAATCACCGGTTGCAGATGCTGATATGTCTTTTGAGGATAAACTCAATAAATTTAAACTTGCCAGTGATGAAAAACTCGGCGATTTAAAGAAAAAGAACGGTCATGACGGCAAACGTCGCGGAAAACGCGGTGCCGTTCCCATGATTTAAGTATAAAAATTAAATACTCGGTAATAATATGTATGTTCGCAGGAAAAATATTTAAAAAAATCGTTGACAATCCGGTTTATATGTGTTATTATAGAGTGTGCAAGCCGGAGTGGCGGAACTGGCAGACGCACAGGACTTAAAATCCTGCGAAGCTAACCCTTCGTACCGGTTCGATTCCGGTCTCCGGCATTTGCTTGTTTTTTGCAAATCCGCTTGCAAATAAAATTTAATATATCGCGGGATGGAGCAGTCTGGTAGCTCGTCGGGCTCATAACCCGAAGGTCGTTGGTTCAAATCCGGCTCCCGCAATTCTTTAAAAAGCCTACAACCATGCGGTTTGTGGGCTTTTTGTTACTTTGCTTAAAAAAGATAAAATGGTCATTTGACCACAATTTTGACCACAATGGGGAGATAAGATGATACCTTGTATTGAGATTTGGAAAGACGAATATTTATCTGTTGATGATAAATACAGTAATCATGTAAACAAGTTTGTTTCATATTTAAATCTGCCAGCTGTTAATAAGTGCAATACACCCGCACATATTACAATCGAAGATATTGATAACTGCATAGGACATTATAATAAGATGGGCAAGATAAGCCACATTACTACAATGGCAAATCATTTAGAAGCAGTAAAAGCTTTTTATACATATATGATACGAATGGGTTATATAAATCTTGATGTGTTTCAAAGCGTTGATTATGCTGATTTTAAAGATAGATTGACTGTTAAATATTCGTTAAAATCTCCAAGGGAAAGAGAGTATTTTGCAGACGAAATAGTTTGCGAAATTTTAGATTGTATAGACAATTATTTTTGCAGTACAAATTACATCAAATTATCAGAGAAAAAGAGAATACAATATTTAAATAGAATATCATTAAGATTATTTATAAAATTAGGTTTGATTGCGCCTGCCAAGAAAAATATGATTTTAAAGATTAAAATAAAAGATTTTTGTAAAGACTTTAGGCTTTTGATAATTAATAATGTTAAAATACGCATTCCAAATAGTCTGAGGAATAATATTATTTCTGCATTAAATTTTAGAAAAGAGATTTCATTTGATAACTATGATGATAACACACTATTGTTTAATTATTTGATATATGGAGAAAAAGGAAACACAGCAAAAAGGCATAAATATACGTTAGATACAAAATTTAATGAGTGGTTCTGTTTGTTTTTAAAGCAATATGATATTTTAGATATCCCACAAGAAAAAAGAACATATTCTGTTGAAACAATCATGAATACAACTATGTATAATTTAGTTAAAAACGGTGCAAATCCATATTATATTTCTAAAATTTCTGGTATAACAATTGGAACTTTAGAAAACAAGTATTACAGAGAAAAAGAATGTATAAACTATAGAATTGATGTAGATAAAGAAATAAATTATGAAGTATCAAAAAGTGACTACTACAATTACATATAACAAAACAACCGCTCCATAATCGGAGCGGTATTTTCGTATATAGACCTAAAATCAATATTACCAGCCATCTTCTGACTCAACGTGAGTTGACCAGTCCGTTTCTCTAATCCTAAAAGTTTCCTCAGGCGGTATATTGCTCATAACTTTTTTTGCCCACGCACTATAATTTTTTATGTTTTTTGAATTTGACTTTGCTTTTTCTAATACATACTCAATGTGATACGAATTTAAGCTGTTGAAAATACATTTAGTGCTTTCATCTTCTTCATCTGATGTGATAACTTCCGCAATAACCTTAACTATTTTATTAACATCATATTCTTTGTGTTTTTTTAGGAGCATATTGTAGTTGATTTTAGTTTTAATATCAGTAATAATCTTGCTGTCGACTCTATTAATTATTTTATTATTCTTCTTTTTTATATTTATTTTTTTAGTATTTATTTGTGTGTGATTTTCCGTATTGGCTTCTCCGTAGTGGATTTTCCGTCTTGATTTTTCAGGAAGGGCTAAATACTGATTGAAAGGTATTTCATAAAATTCATACGATGAAAAAAACTCCCCATTTTTTCGTGACTTATATACCTTTAAATATCCATTTGTTTCAAGCTCTTTAAATATGCTATTTATTGCATCTCTCCCCTCTTTCAGGCAAGCTACCAATCCTTCACGTGAAAAATCCCAATTAGGCGATAAACTTAGTATAAAACAAAGAAGTCCTTTTGCCTTTAATGAAGTATTTTTATCACTAAGTAATGTATTATCAATAGTCGTAAAACCCTCACAATGATTAATTTTATTTACAATTAACTTACACACATATCTCTTTCCTCTCATATAAACAACTTAACTTTTCCATAGACGCTTTCTTATGGTCTGGGAGTGCGTGAGCATATTTATTTAGTGTTGTACTTGCATCTGCATGTCCTAATATGTCTGCCAACACCTTTACATCAAAACCATTTTCTAAAGCTCTTGTAGCAAACGTATGACGGAGTGTATGGAAATGGGTTTCTTGTATTTCAGCCTTTCTAAGCATATTTTTAAAAAAATTTTGGTATATAGTTGGTTCTAAATGCTTTCCAAACTCATTACACATAATAAACCCATCATTTTTATACAAATTGGATGCCTTCATCCGCTCCATCAATATTCTTGCTCTGTGCGATTTAAGAAGCGGTATAATAAAATCCTGCAGAGGTATTACTCGTTTAGCTTTGTTTGTTTTTGGTTCTCCAATTACTATATCGGTCTTTTTGTCAGGATTATCGAAGACCTTTAAACGATTAAGTGTTCTGCGAATAGTAATTGTTTTATTTTCAAAGTCTACATCCTCAAATTTTAACCCTAAAAGCTCACCAAGACGAATACCTGTAAAAAGACTAAGAATAATACCTATGCCAAGCCTTTCATCTTGTACAGCAGTTTGAAGTGCCTTTTGTTCATTTAGTGATAAAACACACATTTCATTCTTTTTTTGCTTTGGCAGAGTGATAAGCTCACTTACATTCTGATTAACAAGACCATTTCTATAAGCTTGTTTCAAAGCAGAATGTATCATATTATACATATTTTTAATGGTCTTTTCTGAAAGACCGCCTTTCTTTGTAACAAGCTTATTTGTGTTGATGTCCTTGACCTTATCACATCTGCCATTTATAAGCTTTTGATTAATGAATTTTTGGAGAACATCTGCTCTTAAAACGGATAGTTTGATTTTGCCAATTTCGGGTTTTATATGGTTTCTGATATAACCTTCATAGCTTCCGTATGTAGATAATTTCACAGACGGCTTTGCGTATATCTCTAACCATTCATCAAGCCACGCACCAAAAGTAATATTGTTATTTTCAATGTATATGCCGCTGTCTATGTCATTTAATACCTTATTAAGCTTTTTTCTGACTTCATCCTGAGTTTTTCCATATACACTTTTTCGTTTGTAATTTATGGTATAAAGACCTTCCCAGCGACCATCCGTACGTTGCCTGATTGTGCCCTCTCCGTTTGCTCTCTTTTTTGCCATAGTTAAAGCTCCTTTTAATTACTTCAATATTTGCTACGATAAATACTACTATTATTGCTACAAAAGTTTTGCTTTTAATCCTTTAGAATATCGGATTATTAAGCCATTGCATAAATGCTTCTTTTCTTACTAAAACCCGTTTCCCGATAGTAAGCTTGGGGAATGTGTCCGAAGACATTATTTTATACGCATTAGGTTTTGAAACTCTTAATACCTTAGTAACGTCATCTACATTCATAATAACGGGAAGAGTATCAAAAGAAGTTATTTTCTTTTGCACCTTCATAATAGTAGCACCCCTTTCTCGAATAGATAATTTAATATAATATTTTATATTATATAATTATTATAACAAAACGTTGACAAATTGTCAAGTATAATTTATAATATAAAAATAAATTATAGATTTTATATTTGCAGGGGTGCTGTTATGTCTGATGTATACACAATATCATTTTCAGAAAAAGAGGTTGATTGCCTTGGTAAAATATACCCTTTAGGACAACTATTTATTGACTTTTTGGAACTTGATTTAAGCGAATATGAAGCCAAACGTTTAAATATAATGGAAACATTAAAAGAGAACAACGAGGAGTTTATGCAAAGCTTTACCAAATTATCCGCAAAAGAATTAAAAAGAGGATTTAAGGGCTTGGCATTTGAACAACTTGGAATTACAGACGATATGTCTTTGGAAAACAAATATACGGTGTATGCAATATACAAAGCTTTACTTCCGATAGAACATAAATATTTTAATATATTAAATTATCCATCTTTATCAAGCTTCGCTACAGATGAAGTTTTGGAAAGGTTTGACTTAGTATCTCTTCAAAAAAGATATAAAGAAGCAATGAAAAAGTGCTTTTTAAAGGACGGTTCAGATTTAACATCAATACAACGCTTTGAAATGAATGAGTGCTCAATAGACGGAAAAGCGGAGCTTGTATTTGAGATTTCTGATAATACAATTTACGAGGTATTTATGGCATCTGATATATCATCTCTTTTATACATTGAATTTATGAGGATGCTACAGAATAACGTGTTTGTTTCGGTATGCGAAAATTGCGGAAGGTATTTTATACCTAAGGGCAATTATGATATGAAATACTGCGAAAGAGAAATAGACGGTGAAAAAATTTGTCAAAAGGTCGGAGCAGTAAGAAGCTTTAAAGACAAGGTGAAAAACAATCCTATATACAATGAATACGAAAGAGTATATAAAAGATTTTATGCACGAAAAAGAAAGGGGATTGTCACACAAGACCAATTTGACGAATGGGTGAAAAAAGCTTCTAAATTAAAAAAAGATGCCTTAAAAGGCATCCTTTCGTATGATGATTTTAAACAAATGATTGCTGATATATAATTAGTCCATATACTTTAGGGCAGTTCGTACAATATCTAAAACCGCCTTTTGTGCATCAGGGGACTTATCTTTGATTAATTGTTCAAATGCTACTACATTTTGCTGGATGGTGTCTAAAACGACCTTCTGCGATAACAGGTAGTCAAAACTTATATCTAACCGCTCTGCAATAGCAAATAATGTCTTTAATGACACAGAACGCTCTCCACGCTCTATATGACCGACAAACGCTGGAGTGACATCTATCATTTCAGATAATTGTTCCTGTGTAATCCCTGCGTTTTTTCTTGCCTGTTTGATGATGGCTCCCATACGCACAAAGTCTATTGTAGCCTGACGTCCTCGTGTTGATTTTTGCTTATCCATATAAAACAACTCCTTGTATAGATAGTTTATACTATATGGAGTTGTTTTTTAATATATGTATAGTATAGCAAACATTATATTTTAGTAGTTTTCTGCAACCCACCATTAAACACCGTATACCATACCCGATATGCACATCAGACTATACGAATGTAAGGTACCACAACAAAGGAAGGTAGTAACTTATACCTACTATAAGTACCTTTTTGTTAAAATCTTATTTTTCCGCTCCGTAAACTGTACCACTTTTACCAAGTGTTTTAAAATTTGAGCGGGAAGGACGGAAAACGAAAAAGATACCTAGTGTCTATAGAGAAGTAAGTAACAGCTAAATAGCATATATAAGTTATCAATACCTATCCTTCGGCAGACAACTCTTGTATAGGTATGAAATTTAGGTCTGTTACAGGTATAGGAAAAGCATACCAAGGAATAAACCAAGGTATGCTTTATTTCTAAATTTTAACTTTACCTATGTAAATTTCTTTTATCCTTTTATAACCGCATCTTGGACATTGTCTTGGGTCAGGAGTGGCAAATACAAACATTCGGCTTAAATCATACTTATCCTTCTGCTCTGCCGTGTAAAACCACTCAAATCCGCACGACTTACAAGTCGCTTTGTATTGTTTTGTTCTAAAAATTCCCATTTTTATACTCCTTATCAAATTAAACTGTACACACAGTATAGCACTAAAACTACTATTTGTCAATATTTATAATGCTAGAGGTTGTTTTATCTGACCACAATTTTGACCACAAATCCAAATTATAGAAAAAATACATAATGATATATAATAGAAAAACAGAAAATAGAATATCACTAAATAGCATTAAAAAATCTGCAAAAAAATGCTGAATAACAGCTTTCGACACCTCATAACCCGAAGGTCGTTGGTTCAAATCCGGCTCCCGCAATGAAAAAAGTCTGTGTACTGAAGTACGCAGACTTTTTTGTTGTAGAGTGATATGTGTGCAAAAACCTGAGGGTTATGAGCCCGACGGGGCGAATAACTTGCTTTAGAGCCGAGCGCTGCCGGTGGCAGAAGAAGCGAGGCAAGAAAGGGGCAGCGGTCGAGAGCCGCCGTAGGTTATCCTACGAAAAGCGGCGAACGGGCACCGCAACCCGAAAGGTCGTTGGTTCAAATCATCTGTTAACTTTTGGATTATCTGTTCTGCAAAGAATATAATCTATGCTTACATCATAGAATTCTGCCAATCTTAAAAGTGTTTCCGTCGGCGGTATGCGTTCGCCGTTTTCAAATTTAGATAATAAGGCTTGCTCAATTCCCGTCTGCATTTGCAGTGCGATTTGGGTAAGTCTTTTTTGTTTGCGTAATAGTTTTAAATTATTTTCCATAAAAACACCTCAATGACATTGTGTCATAAATTTATATTGACAAATATGACAATGCGTCATATAATAAAAGAAATAGTGTTTGAAAAGTCCCGGAATGGTGCTAAATTGTTGACTTTGGGGGGTGATTTTGCTATGATTTAGATAAAACATAGAAAATAGAGTGAATATTTGAGAAAAGAGTGTTAATATGAAAAGAATTCTTGTATCATTTTCAGTGTTATTGACCTTGTTTTTAGTTGGTTGCAACCCTTCCCAACAGAACCAACAAGCAGAAAAAGGCGATTTTAAGTTTTATTCTCTTCAATACGGAACTGATTGGGAAACAGCACAAAAAAATGAGAACTTACAAAATGCCAAATATGAAGTTACCGAAAACGGACAAAGGCAATTAGTGAAAATAGAAGATATAGAATATTTAGGTGTAAAATTAGATATGGTAGGATTGGCATTTGATATTGGCGAAGAAACAGAAACAAACGGATTGCATAGTGTATTTTTACAGTTTGCCGAAGAAAAAGAGGAAATTTTGTTAACTAAATTAACAGAACTATATGGAGAGCCAAAAACTACCTATAAAGATAAAAACGGAGTTGAAAATCCAATTAATCCATTAGGCTGGGTAAGTAGTGATACCATTGAGGATGTTTTAACAGAAGACGAAAAGGAATATTACCTTAGTATGTTGCCAAAAGAATATGAGCAAACAAGAATAGATGCCGTTTTACGTTCTCCTCTTGCTTCAATTAGATTTGATGAAGAAAGTAATTTGATTGAGTTTAACGGAAGTGCTGCGTCAGTTGTGGCATTTATAAAAAATGAAATGAGAAGAAAATGATTAAATATTTGCACGGGACAAGGGGATAAACCTTGCTCATTTTTCTTTTGAAAAAGTTTAACTTCTGTGCAAAATCTCAACAAAAAATTATTTCACAGAAAATAAAGTTATAGTTTTCCCTCTTGACATTCACGAAAAATTGAGTTATCATATATAATGATAAATAATGCAGACGCAGAAAATGTGTAAGTAGCGCTTTGTGACCTGTCTTTCAGAGAATGGTTGTCGTCGGCTGTGAGCAACCTGGCAGAGCAAAGATGTGAATTTCAGCATTGGAGTCTTTTGCGAAAGTCGTTTTGATATAAGCAAGGTGTTAATGCCACACGCCAAAAGCATACCAAAGTGCAGAAAATTTTTCTGAATTCAGGGTGGTACCGCGGGTTTTATACTCGTCCCTTTTTAGGGGCGAGTTTTTTATTTGCATCAAATTTGTATAATTTTAGAAAGGATAGATATTATGACTCCAAAAACACTTGAAGTTAAGCAGAACTTCTGCGACGCTCTTGCAAAAGTCACCAATATGGAAGAACTTGAGCAGTTGCGTGTAGAATACACCGGTAAAAAAGGTTATGTTACCGACTTGCTTAAGGATATGAAAAACCTCTCTAACGAGGAGAAAAAGACTTTCGGTCAGGAAGTAAATGTACTCAAAAACGAAGTCAACGACAAACTGGCTGAAAAAAGAGAAGAATTACGTCTTAAAGAGATTGAACTTGAAAACAGCCGTATGCCTGAATTCGACATTTCAGTCCCCGCCGACTTAAAGCGAGGCTCATATCACCCCATCACTCTGGTGCAGCGCCAGTGCGAAGAGGTATTTAAATCTATGGGATTCGTTGTTGAAGATTACAGCGAGATTGTAACTGACTACGAATGTTTTGAGGCACTCAACATACCTAAAACACACCCTGCGCGTGATATGCAGGATACTTACTATCTCGGAAACGGTCAGTTGCTTAAATCACACACATCTGCTGCACAGAACGCTATCTATAAAAAATATAAAGATGCGCTTATAAACGAGGGCAAGGCTATTAAAGCAATATTCCCCGGCAGATGCTTCCGTAATGAGGCAACAGATGCTTGCCACGAAAATACATTCTTCCAGATGGAAGGTATTATGGTAGACAAAAACATCTCTATATCAAACCTTATTTTCTTTATGAAAACAATGCTTTCAGAGGTGTTTAAAAAAGATATCAAAGTACGTTTGCGCCCCGGATTCTTCCCGTTTGTGGAACCCGGTTTTGAACTTGACATCAGTTGCCTTATCTGCGGTGGTGAGGGTTGCCCCTCGTGTAAGCACAGCGGTTGGCTGGAACTTTGCCCCTGCGGAATGATTCACCCCGAGGTTTTAAAAGCCGGCGGAATTGACCCTGACGAGTACACAGGTTTTGCATTCGGACTCGGTCTTACACGTCTTGCTATGATGAAGTTCGGTATAAAAGATATCCGTGACTTAAACGGCGGAAGTTTAAAAACTTTGTCGCAGTTTACGGACGACAAATAATATAAGGAGGGAAAAATATGTTTTTATCATTAAATTGGATTTCAGACTTTGTTGACTTGTCAGGTCTTGACAAAATGGAACTTATCAATAAATTTTCCCTCTCAACTGCAGAGGTTGAAAATGAAATTTACTTCAAGGGAAGCGATTTAAGCGGTATAGTGGTTGCTGAAATTAAAAGTGTAGAGGATCACCCCGAATCTAAAAAACTGCATCTTTTAAAAGTTGATATCGGCGAGGCTGAACTCGTTGACGTTGTGTGTGGTGCGCCCAATGTAAGAGTAGGACTCAAAACTGCGTTTGCAAAACTCGGTGCGCAAATCGGCGATATTACCATTACACCACGTAAACTTGCAGGATATACATCTAACGGTATGTGCTGTTCCGAAAAAGAAATCGGCATCAGCGACAGCGGTGACGGCATTATGGAAATTACCGACGATGTTAAAGTGGGTACTGACCTTAAAGATATCTACCAGATTGACGATATTATATTTGAGGTTGACAATAAATCGCTTACAAACCGCCCCGACCTTTGGGGGCACTATGGCATAGCGCGTGAGTTTGCCGCAATTGCGGGCAGAGAGTTAAAACCTTTAGACGTTGCAGACCTTGCCGCATACGAAAATCTTAAAAAAGTTGACCTTAAAATAGAAGACCCGCTTTGCTACAGATACTCTTGCTTAGAGTTTGGCAATATAGGTGTTCACACAAGCCCTGTTAATATGCGCATCCGCCTTTACTACTGCGGAATGAGGGCGATTAACTTTTTAGCCGACCTTACAAAGTACCTTATGCTTGAAATGGGCCAGCCGATGCACGCATTTGACTTCAGAAAAGTTGAAAAAATAAGAATTAAACGCTTTGATAAGCCATTTAAATTTACAACTCTTGATGGTGTTGAACGTGATATTGACGAAAATACACTTATGATTTGCAACGACAACACAGCCGTTGGCATTGCAGGTATTATGGGCGGACTTGACTCCGAAATCGTTGAAGACACTTCAACCTTAACACTTGATTCTGCTACATTTGATGCTACATCTATCCGTAAATCAACTGTTAAACTTGCGCATAGAACAGATGCATCTATGCGCTATGAAAAAAGCCTTGACCCCGAAATGACCGTTTCTGCAATTGCACGTTTTGTAAAATTACTTACTGATATTGACAGCGGTGCAGAGGTTACATCGGCGCTCACAGATGAATATGCGTTTAAATATGACGATATATCGCTTTCGTTCGACAAAGCGTTTGTAGACAAATATACAGGTATAGAAATCAGCAATGATACCATTGTAAAAACGCTTAAATCCTTAGGCTTTGGAGTTGAACTTTCAGGCGATAACTTCACCGTTAAAGTTCCCAGTTGGAGAGCAACCAAAGACGTAACCTTAAAAGCCGATATCATAGAGGAAATCACACGTATATACGGATATGACAATTTTGATGTTCATACAATCGCTCTTCCGCTTTATCCTATAAGAACAGCGCAGGAAAAAGACGATGAAGAAAGAATTAAGGATATACTCGTTAAGCGCTATTCCATGCACGAACTTCACTCGTACGTATGGGCGTACTTTGATGAATACAAGGCACTCGGTATTGAGATAGAGGATAATGTTGAACTTGTAAATGCCACAAACCCCAATATCCAGACAATCCGCAAATCTATCGTGCCTACACAGTTGTGTCAGGTTAAATATAACACCTCGTATGCAAGCGATTTTGCCGTGTTTGAAATCGGCAGAGTTGTAGACGGATTAAAAGACGACGGAATGTGTAATGAGCAGAAAAAACTTGCCATCACCATCTACAGTAAAACAAACACAACAGAGCAGATTTACTTTAAACTGCGTGATGTTCTTGCCGTTATCGCAGACGAACTCAAGCATAAGCCGTTGACGTATGAAAAGGCAGAAGCATCGCATTCATACCAGCACCCGAAAAACCTTAACAGTATTTACTGCGACGGAATTCTGCTTGGAGAAATCGGCATAGTAAATTCAGCCATTTCTAAAAAGATAGATAAAAAAGCAAATATCGTTTATGCAGAGATTGACGTTAAAGAATTCGCTAAAATTGCAAATGCTTCCATTGCTTATGAGGAGCCTTCCAAGTTTCCCGAAATCGAGATTGACCTTTCGTTTGTAACAGAAAAATTTGAGCCTGTTGCAAAGGCTATAGCGGCTGCAAACTGCCCGATGATTAAGTCTGTAAGTGTTACAGATATCTATACGGACGAGGCAGGCAAATCCATTACAACAAAGATAAAATTTGCTGATAATGAACGCACCTTAACCCGTGAAGAGGTAATGAAAGTTGTGGACGGAATTATTGAAGCACTTGCAACAGAAGGAATTAATCTTAAAAATTAAAAAAATCAAAAATCCCCGTATAGAATTACGGGGATTTTGCATATTCTAAAGTATAAACGTAAATTCCCGCAACCTGTGGTTGCGGGAAATGATAAGAAGATAATTTATTGGAGTTTATAGGTTGAAGAAAGGTGAATAATTAATGACCATTGGCGAAAAAATATTGCATCTGCGCACATCTGCACAGATTTCTCAGGAGCAGTTGGCTGAAAAAGTTTCTGTGTCAAGGCAATCCGTTTCAAAATGGGAGATGGATCAGGCACTTCCGCAGATTGACAAGGTTTTGCAACTCTGTGAACTGTTCGGCATAAGTGTAGACGAGTTTTTGCGGAACAAAACAGAAATTGCTTCTGCGCCCGTGCAGAATAAATATTTCGGCACAGACGGATTCAGAGGTGAGGCTAATGTGAGCCTTACATCTATGCAGGCGTACAGAGTCGGCAGATTTTTAGGTTGGTATTATTCATCGGCACTTTCAGGTTGTACAAAGCGCAGTTACAGACCGCGTATTGTTATAGGTAAAGATACCCGCCGTTCCAGTTATATGCTGGAATATTCTATAGTAGCAGGAATAACTGCTTCGGGAGCAGATGCGTATATGCTCCACGTTACCACCACACCCAGCGTTTCATACGTTACCCGTCAGGACGAATTTGACTGCGGAATAATGATTACTGCCTCGCACAATCCTTTCTACGACAACGGCATTAAGATTATAAACCGTTACGGCGAAAAGTTAGACGATAAGACAACTGCTTTAATAGAGGCGTATATAGACGGAGACATAAGTTCGCTTGGTGTTGGCGGTGACGATTTGCCGCTTGCTTCAAGGGAACGTATAGGATGCATAGTTGACTACGTTTCGGGCAGAAACAGATACGTTGGTTACCTTATATCTTTAGCATCACATTCATATAAAAATTTAAAAATAGGCCTTGACTGTGCCAATGGTGCATCGTGGATGATTGCGAAGGCGGTTTTCGGTGCATTGGGCGCGCAGACTACTGTTATAGGTGCAGAGCCCGACGGACTTAACGTAAACCGTGACTGTGGTTCTACGCACATAGAAAATCTGTGCCGTCTTGTAAAGGAGAATCATCTTGATTTAGGATTTGCATTTGACGGTGATGCCGACCGTTGCATAGCGGTTGATGAAAACGGCAAGATTGTAGACGGTGACGCTATGCTCTACATTCTTGGCAAAAGGTTAAAATCGCGCGGTGTGCTTACCGGCGATACTATTGTTGCAACGGTTATGTCAAACAGCGGTCTTACAGCAGGTCTTGAAGAAATAGGCATAAACTGTGTGCATACTTCTGTCGGCGACAGGTTTGTGTATGAATGTATGCAGGAAAACGACTATTGCCTCGGCGGTGAACAATCGGGACACATTATACTTAAAAAATATGCTACAACGGGTGACGGACTGCTCACGGCAATTATGATTACTGAAGAGATGTGTGATATGAAAACAACTCTTTCAAAACTTGCCGAGCCTTTAACTCTTTATCCGCAGTATATAAGGAATATCCCTGTTAAAAACAAAGCGGAAGTTTTAGAAGATGACGCTGTATTGGAAGAACTTAAAGCGGTTGAAATCCTGATAGGCGGAAAGGGCAGAGCGCTTTTGCGCCAAAGCGGAACAGAGCCTGTTATACGTGTAATGATAGAGTGCGAAAGCGAAGAAGACTGCATCACTTACGCCGACAGGATTGCAAATACTATCATATCAAGGGGGCACAACGCTTGAAAAAATGCGTAAAAACACATGAACTTTTTGATTGCGTAACACCTTATATGAAAGATTTGTTTGAAAATTCTGAGTATCCTTGGGATATTCTTCCGAAAATCAAAGAATATATAAATGAACTTATTGAAAAAGGTATAGACGGATTCACAAAAATTGCTGATGGTGTTTTGGTTGGAAAAGATGTTGCCATTCATCCGTCTGCAACGATAATTGCTCCTGCCATTATCGGACACAGATGTGAAATACGTCCCGGCGCATATCTGCGCGGTGCGGTTATAACGGGTGAAGGATGTGTTCTTGGCAATTCCTCTGAATTTAAAAACTGCGTACTTTTAGATAAAGTTCAGGCACCGCATTATAACTATATAGGCGATTCTGTATTAGGTAATAAAGCGCATATGGGCGCTGGTTCAATATGCTCTAACTTAAAATCCGACGGCAAGGCGGTTGTAGTTCACGGTGATAAAGAGCACGAAACGGGCTTGCGTAAGGTGGGCGCTATTATGGCAGACGGTGCAGATGTAGGCTGCGGCTGTGTTTTAAATCCCGGAACAGTTATAGGTAAAAATACAAATGCGTACCCGCTTACATCGCTTAGAGGTGTTTATGGCGCAGATTGTATAATTAAAAGCACAGATAATGTGCTGAAAAGAATATAAAATATTGCAAAATCATTTAAAATCCTGTATAATGAATATACAGGATTTTATTGTTTTGGGTGGAAATTTTATGAGATTGATACGTCAGATATTTAAATTCGGTATAGTTGGATTTGTATGCACTGTTATAGACTATGTTTTAATGGTGATTTTTACAGATTTTTTCAATATCAACTATCTTGTTTCGTGTGCGGCATCTTTTATTATTTCTACAGTATTTAATTATGTTCTTAGTATGAGATTTGTGTTCGCTTCCTCGGCGGGGTATACAAAGCGTACAGAATTTACGCTTTTTGTGATAATGAGTGCCATCGGACTTGTACTTACAGAAATTCTTATGTTGTTTTTTGTTGAACGCATTAAAATACATTATATGCTTTCAAAAATCATAGTTACTGCAATCGTTATGGTTTACAATTTTGTAACCCGTAAAGTTGTTTTTGAAAAAAGGGGGATATAGGATGGACTTTATTAAAAAAACAGCGGATTTTGACCTTATAAGTTTTGGCGAGGTAATGCTTAGGCTCTCGCCACCCGATAAAGAAAAAATTTCACAGAGCGAGGCGTTTGAGAAAAACTGCGGCGGCTCTGAGTTTAACGTGGCTTCGGGTGCGGCAAACCTGGGTATTCGCTCTGCCATCGTTACAAAACTCCCCAAAAACAAACTTGGTCATTTTATTGCGCGCCGTATCCGCTACGGATCTGTGTCTGACGACTATGTTGTTTGGGATAATACCGACACAAAACGTCTTGGAATTTATTTTTACGAAAGCGGCGTCTATCCAAGAAAATCCGCAGTTGTGTACGACAGGGCAAATGCATCTGTATGCTCTTTAAAACTTTCTGAAATTCCTGACGAGATTTACACAAAAACAAGAATGTTTCATATAAGTTCCATCTCTCTTGCTTTAGGAGAGGAACTTCGCCGTACTGCGCTGGAAATGATTAAAAAAATGAAAGAGAACGGGGTTGCAATAAGTTTTGATGTAAACTACCGTGCAACTCTATGGAGTGAGGAAGAAGCGCGCGAAGTGGTAGAAAGTATTTTGCCGCTTGTCGATATTTTGTTCGTGTCTGAAGAAACATCCCGAAGAATGTTACAGAGAACAGGAACTCTTGACGAAATTATGAAAGGCTATGCAGACACTTACGGTTGCAAGATTGTTGCTACAACACGCCGTGAGGTTGTAAGCCCCACAAAGCATAATTTTGGCTCACGCATATATTGCAACGGCAAATTTTATGAGGAGCCGCATTATAAAAATATTGAGGTTATAGACCGTGTCGGTAGCGGCGACGCTTATGTTGCCGGTGTGCTTTACGGTATTCTTTCGGGTGGCAGCATAGAAGACTCTATGTCGTACGGCAATGCTTTGAGTGCAATTAAAAATACCGTTTCGGGTGATATGAGTATCAGTTCAATCGACGAGGTTGAGTCTGTAATTTCCTCTCACAAGTCAACCGGCATACAGGACGAAATGGTAAGATAAATTAAAATCAACTTTGTAGGGGCGGTGGAAGCATCGGCCCTACAGTTTTATATAATATTTAGCAGGAGAACTTTATGAAAAAAAGACACTATAATATACCTGTGTTTGTTCCGCATATCGGCTGTCCGCACGACTGCGTTTTCTGTAATCAACGCCATATAACGGGAAAACAAAGTGAAATATGTGCAGAAGATGTACGAAAAACTATTGACGAACATCTTGAATTTATAGATAAGGAAAACTCTTATGTAGAAGTTGCCTTTTTCGGCGGCAGTTTTACGGGGATAGACTTTAATTTGCAGACATCGCTTATGCAGGCGGCTTATGAATATATTAAACAGGGTAAAATCGACAGCCTTCGTTGTTCCACACGGCCCGACTGCATAGATGATGCAATCCTTGAAAATGCCAAAAAATACGGAATGAAAACGATAGAACTTGGTGTGCAGTCAACTGATAGCGAAGTTCTTTTAAAATCCGGCAGAGGTCACGGCAGAGAAGAAGTGTTTAGAGCAGCAGAACTTATTAAAAAACACGGTATTTCATTGGGATTGCAGATGATGTTGGGTCTGCCTGCCGATACAAAGGAAAAATCCATACAAACGGCAAAAGATATTATATCCCTTTCGCCCGACTGTGTAAGGATTTATCCCACATTGGTGGTTGAAGACACCGCCCTTTATGATATGTATAAATCGGGTAAATACACACCGATTACAAAAGACTACGCAGTTGAACTTGCCGCAGAGATTACAGAGATGTTTGAAGATGCCGGAATTGAAGTTATACGGATTGGCTTGCAGACAACAGACAATATAAACGAACAGACGGTTATCGGCCCCTACCATAGTGCTATGGGCGAACTTGTCCGCACCGAGGTCTACAGGCGCCGAATAGAGAAATGTATCAATACCAATACAGTTGACGGCACATTAACTTATTGCGTGCCGAAAGGTGAAATATCCAAAGCAGTAGGGCATAAGCGGTCTAACATAAAATATTTTAAAGATAAGCACGGTGTTGATTTAAAAATAGTTGAAACGGTTGAAAAAAGCCAAAAATTATGATATAATTTATAAGGTTAGATATCTATTTAAAGGGAGTATATAAATGTACTTAAAAGGTATAAATGTTCAGGGGTTTAAATCCTTTGCAGATAAAATAGATTTGGAATTCGGTTCGGGCATTACTGCTATTGTCGGTCCTAACGGAAGCGGCAAAAGTAACGTGTCCGATGCGGTGCGTTGGGTGCTTGGCGAACAGAGCGCCAAAACGCTTCGCGGTTCCAATATGCAGGACGTAATTTTTGCAGGCACACAAAAGCGTAAGCCGTTGGGGTTTGCGTCTGTAACTATTATGCTTGATAACTCTGCAAAAAACCTTAACATCGACACTTCCGAGGTTAAGGTTACCCGCCGTGTTCACCGCAGCGGTGAAAGTGAATATCTTATAAACAACGCGCCATGCCGTTTAAAAGATATTCACGAACTTTTTATGGATACAGGTCTTGGCCGTGACGGCTATTCTATGATAGGTCAGGGTAAGATTGACGAGATACTGTCGTCTAAATCGGAGGACCGCCGCCGTATATTTGAAGAAGCGGCAGGCATAAGCAAATATAAATACAAAAAATTAGAGGCAGAGCGCAAACTTGAGCAGACAGAGGACAATCTTTTGCGTATTAAAGATATGATTGTCGCTCTGGAAGAGCAGGTCGGCCCGTTGGAGGAGCAGAGCAGAAAAGCACGTACATATCTTGATTTGCGTGAAAGTTTAAAGGGATTGGATGTCAATATTGCCATAAACAATATTGACCGCGCAAGAGATAATATCAAAAAAGGCGACGAAAACCTTTCTATTGCTGTCGCTCAGTTAAATGACGAACGTGCAAAGTCTGCCAAGATGGACGCTGATGCTGAGAAGGCTGAAGCACAACTTTCTGCATTGATGGAGCAGATAAACGCTTTAACTGAGCAGATGTTCCAACTTGAGCGTGACAGCAGCGGCGCCAAAAACCGCATAGAAATACTTAACAACAATATTGCCAATAACGATGCCAACATAACCAGAATAAACGAAGAAATCGCAATTTTAAACGAAAAAATTACCGCGACTGAAGCAGAAATAAAAAATCAGACAGATGCACTTGAAGCCAGACGTTCTGAGGCAAAAGCATTGTCTGAAAAAATTGCTTCTATAGAGGCAGACGGTGCCAATCTTGATGAGCAGATTAAAACAAGCCATAAAGAGATAGAGGGCAAAAAGAGCGTTATTACAGATAATTTGAGCGAGATTTCCGACCTGCGTGCGCAGAAAAACAGTATGGAAATGCTGTATAAGAATTTTGATGAGCGCAAAGCAGGTATCAAAATTGACCAAGAGGAAAAACTTGCACTTAAAGATGCAGAAATAAAGGCGATTGATGAACTTAATAAAAAACTTGAAGAAAACAATGCTGCAAAGGATAAGCAGATAAAAGAACTCGAAAAACTTAAAAAAGAATATTTTGAAATTACCGATACACTTACCAAAACAAAAGAAAAATTAAATGCTGTTGCATCTGAGTTTAACGAAAAACAATCCAGAAAAAATGCGCTCGAAGACTTGGAAAAAGGCTACGAGGGCTATTTCAGGGGTGTTAAAGAAATTGTAAATAAAAAGTTTGACGGCGTACACGGCGTTGTTTCAAAAATAATCGATGTTGACGAAAAATATGCAGTTGCAATTGAGATTGCGCTTGGTAACGCTGTTCAGCATATTATAGTAGACACCGAAGATGTTGCAAAAAAATGCATTGCGCATTTGAAATCCACTAATGTAGGCCGTGCGACATTTCTGCCTGTTTCAACCGTTAAAGGTGTAACACTTGAAAAAGAGCCAACGGGCGAAAAAGGTTACCTTGGTCTTGCGTGCGACCTTATAGATTATGCAGACGAGTACGACGGAATATTCAAGCAATTACTCGGTAAAACGGCTATTGCCGATAATATTGACAATGCCGTTAACATTGCCAGAAAATTCGGCTATAAATTCAAGATCGTAACGCTTGCGGGCGAGATTGTAAACGCAGGCGGTTCTATGACGGGCGGAAGCATCAGCCAGAATCAGAAACTTTTGAGCCGTGCAAAAGACATAGAACGCTTAAAACAGGAAATCGCAGAACTTGAAAAAACCATTGATTCTCACGAAGACGTTATAGATGACGCTAACGGTAAAATTAAAGTTATTGCACAGAAAAAGCAGGTTTGTGACGATGCAGTTGCTGAGTGCAATCACGAACACGTGCGCATCAGCGCATCGCTTGAGCAGAAAAACGCATCATTGGAAGAACTTGAAAAAACAATCAGTGCATTAACAGACGAAAGCGGAAATATATTAAAAGAGATAGACGGTATTAAGGAAAAATCCTCACAGTTTGCAGAGCGCATATCCGTGCTTGAAACCTCTGTTGAAAGCGTACGTAAGGAACTTACGGAAACAGAACTTGCATATATTTCGCTTGAAAATAAGAAAGACGAAAATGCGCGTACGCTTACTGAAAGCAAAATAGATTTCAGTAATATCTGCAAAGATATGGAACTTATCGGCGAGCGCATAGAGGCTATGAAAGGCAATATAACCTCTCATAATGCTGAAAAAGCAAACAAAGATTCTGAAAAAGTTTCCATCGCCGAAAATACTGAATCTATAAAGGCAGAGATAGCAGAGGCACAGAATGAAGCAGCATCAACTGCCGATGGCAGCGGACAGATAGCGGAGCAGATTGCCGAAAGTAAGAAAAAGTACGAAAACGACTCTGCTGCACTTAAACTTTTGCAGAAAAAATCCAAAGAACAGAGTGAAATAATCTATACCATTCAGCAGGAAATTGCGCGTATAGAGAATAAAAATTCACGTTATGAGATGGAGTCCGAACAGGCAATTTCAAGACTGTGGGAGGATTATGAACTTACATATTCAACTGCACTTGAATATAAAAAAGCCGACATCAATTTAGTTGAGGCGGCAAAAGAGGCGGCAGCACTTAAAAGCCGTATAAAAGCGCTCGGAAATATCAATATTGACGCTATAGATGAATATAAAGTTGTTAAAGAAAAGTTTGACTTTATGTCTGAACAGAAGTCAGACCTTGACGAATCCAAGGCGAAACTTGAAAAGATAATTGACGAAATGCAGGCAGAGATGACCGTAAGGTTTAAAGAGTGCTTTGAACAGATTAAAGAAAAGTACGATTCTGTGTTTAAAGAACTTTTTGGCGGCGGTACTGCACGTCTTGCTTTAAGCGACCCCAGCGATGTGCTTGAAAGCGGAATAGAAATAGAAGTTCAGCCACCCGGTAAAAAACTGCAGAGTTTGCTTCTTTTGTCGGGCGGAGAAAGAGCATTTGCCGCAATTGCACTTTTGTTTGCCGTACTTGAAGTGCGCCCCACACCTTTCTGCATACTCGACGAGGTTGAAGCGGCGCTCGACGATGTAAACGTGTATCGTTTTGCCGATTATGTAAAAAAATACAGTAAGAAAACCCAGTTTATAGTTGTAACCCACCGTAGAGGTACTATGGAAGCGGCAGATATCATGTATGGTGTAACTATGCAGGAAAAAGGCGTTTCCAAGGTGCTTAAACTGCAAATCAAAGATTTGGAGGAAGAGAATGCTTAATTTTTTCAAAAACAAAAAAGATAAGGAAGAAGACATTGTAACTTCAACACTTACACCGCCCACAGCGGAGTATGAGGATGAAATTGATAACGACCATATAGAAAATATTGAGGAAGAATCAGCGCCAACTGAACCTTTGAAAAAAGGGTTTTTCTCAAAACTTTCAGAGGGGCTTCAAAAAACACGTGCATCTTTAAATGATAAGATTGACAGCGTTATAAAAGCGTTTGTAAAGGTTGACGAAGAACTTTTTGAAGAACTTGAAGAGGCTCTTATTTCTGCAGACGTTGGTGTTAATACGTCGCTTTATATAATTGAGCGCCTGCGTGATACTGTTAAAGAACGTCGCATTACAGAGGGCGAGCAAGTGCGCGATGTTATTAAAGAGATTATTTGCGATATTTTAAACAGTGCAGATAACGAACTCGTATTAGAAGGTTCCCCTGCCGTAATACTCGTTATAGGTGTAAACGGTGTGGGTAAAACCACATCTATCGGTAAAATGGCGGCACGACTTACTGCTGAGGGTAAAAAAGTAATCCTTGGCGCTGCCGATACATTCCGTGCCGCTGCTGCTGACCAGTTGCAAATCTGGGCAGAGCGTGTTGGTTGTGACCTTATAAGACTTCAAGAGGGCGCTGACCCTGCGGCGGTTGTGTTTGATACTGTAAATGCCGCTAAAGCAAGAGGGGCAGATGTGGTTATTATAGACACCGCCGGAAGACTTCATAATAAGAAAAACCTTATGGATGAACTTAATAAAATTTCAAGGGTTATTGAAAGGGAACTTCCCCAAAGTTCAAAAGAAACCCTGCTTGTTATAGATGCCACCACCGGACAGAACGCAGTATCTCAGGTACAGCAATTTCAGGAGGCGGCAGGCATTACGGGCATTGTGCTTACAAAACTTGATGGCACTGCAAAAGGCGGCATAGTAATCGCTATATCGCACGACAGACAAATCCCCGTTAAATTTATAGGCGTTGGCGAAGGCATAGACGATATGCAAAAGTTTGATGCCGCAGATTTTTCAAGTGCACTTTTTGGTTAATATCACTGAGTGTATTTTAGAAATTGCTTAAGGAGTTGGACAGATGAACTATTATGACGCAAATCTGAACGGTAAAATGCGGAAAATAACTGTAATCGGAGCGGTTTTGATACTGCTTGCTTTTGCGGCTGTTTTTTCTGTTAATATGTACATTCAGATTCTGGAAACACGTGAACTCGGTGAGAAGTTTTTAACTGTTTTCTGGACTAATTTTGCAGTCCGTGCCATAGCACAGGCTGTAAGTTTTCTTGTGTCGTTCATACTGTTTTATATAAGCACACGTATAGTTTTACGTGTTATGCAAAAAACCAACAGTCCAGTACTCAGTATTATAAATCGTTTTTGGGGCAGAGTGTTGGTTTGTGTGGTGCTTTCTGTTATTGCCAGTACATTTATAAGCGAAACTGTATACAGCCGTTACCTTATGTTTGCAAACAGTACACCTTTTAATGCGGTTGACCCTATTTTCGGTCACGATATAGGTTACTATATTTTCAGCAGACCGTTTTTAGATGCACTTGTGGGCAGTTTTTCGTCTGTTTGGTTTGTGGTTACGGCTTATTGCGCAGCATCTTACATTATAATATATGCCGTAAACGGACTTTTGAATTTCCAGAAGATAACTTATGATAAACCTGTTGTAATTCATAACATTGTAAACGTAGTAATATTTTTCCTTATACAGGCAATCACTTATAAATTCCGTTCTGAAGAAGTGCTTTATTCTTCGTTCGGCGATGTTGCGGGTGCTGGATTTACCGCTATTAATGTGTGGTTTAATTTTTACCGTGTTGCACCGTTTTTGCTTATAGCCATTATAGTTATAAGCCTTGTATTTTTATCTAAGGGCAAGTATAAAGCAATGGTTATATCAATTGCATCATACCCTGCTGTTTTAATAGCAGTATCAATAACGGCATTTGGTGTTCAGCAACTTATTGTAGAGCCTAACGAAGCGGTTAAAGAACGTCCGTATCTTGAGCATAATATGACATATACAAAAATGGCGTTCAATATAGAAAATGTGCGTGAGGCGGAATACCCTGCTGAGGATACTTTAACCATTGAGTCGCTGGATACAAACAAAGATATGTTTGAAAGCATACGTATAACGGATTTTAATTCCACCATTACGGCAGTAAACTCTTTGCAAGGTATACGCAATTACTATAAATTTAACGATTCTGATGTTACGTCTTATAATATAGGCGGAAAGCAGACCTTGGTATCTATTGCTCCGCGTGAGATAGATAAGAAAAACCTGCCCGATACCGCCAAAAGTTATGCTAACGAAATTTTCAGGTTTACCCATGGCTTCGGTGTAGTTATGAATCCGCTTAATAAGGTTACTGCCGAAGGTCAGCCCGAATTTTATATTAAAGATATTCCAACAGTATCGGCAGACGGCGCGCCGAATGTTTCCCAGCCGAGAATTTACTATGGCGAAACGTCGGACGATTACGTTATTGTAAATTCGTCTTTGAGAGAGATTGACTATTACGAAGGCTCGGAAGAGGTAGAGTATTCGTATGATGGTTCCGGTGGTATAAAACTCGGATTTTTAAACAGGCTCATTTATTCTGTGAAAAATGCTGATTTCAGAATGCTGATTTCGGAATTTGTTAAAAGCGACAGCAAAATTTTAATTAACAGAAATGTTAAGGACAGAGTTGAAAAAGCAGTTCCCTTCCTCCAGTTTGATGATGACCCGTATATGGTTATAGACGATGCCGGACGTTTAAAATGGATAATAGATGCGTACACAACGTCTGAATATTTCCCGTATTCTCAAAGTTACGGCGGTGTAAATTATATCCGCAACTCGGTAAAGGCTGTTGTAGACGCTTATGATGGCACTATTGATTTGTATGTGGTAGATAAAAATGACCCCATCATACAGACATATATGAAAATTTACCCCGGTGTTTTCACCGATGCGCCGTTGCCCAACGGCATAAGAGAACATATTGTATATCCAGAATATCTTTTCAATATTCAGGCGCAGGTATACGGAAAATACCATGTAACAAACCCGAATACACTTTATAATAAATCTGACCTGTGGGTGTTTGCAAAAGAAAAATACGGAGCGGAAGAACAATCCATTTCGCCGTATTATAATCTTATGAACGTAAGCGAACTTCCGTCTGATGAAGATTTTATAATAATGATACCCTATACGCTTGCCAATAAAGATAATATGGTGGCTTGGCTTGCAGCAGACTGCGATATGGACAATTACGGAAGTCTTGTGGCATATCATTTCCCCAAAGGCAAGAATGTTTACGGCACAATGCAGATAGAAAACAGAATTGACAGCGACCCTGCTATTTCAAGGGAGATGACTCTGTGGGGTCAGGGCGGCTCTAATGTTATAAGGGGTAATATGCTTGTTGTTCCCGTAGACGGTTCGCTGATATATATTGAGCCAATCTACATTTCGTCAAATACCACCGGCGGCACTGCAAACGGCTCTATCCCTGAACTTAAACGAATGATAGTTGCCTATGGCGATAAAATCGTTATGGAGCCTACTTTAGAGCAGGCACTTAAAGTTATATTCGGCTCATTAGCACCGTCGGGCCCTGTTGGAACGCTTGATGGGCTTGAGGAATCCCCCATTGAGCCTGAGGCTGAAAACAATGAAAGTGTTACCGATAACCAAAGTGCTACGCTCGATAGTGTGATAGATTCAATAGCACAGGCGTATCGCAGTGCGCAAAGCGACAGCGCACGGGGCGATTGGAATGGATTTGGAAAAAATATGCAGAATTTGAGTGACGCTATCAAGGAACTTGAAAAATTCCGTTCCGACAGGTAATAAATTGCTATAGTAACCTGCGCAAAAACACGTTTTATTAGAGGTATTATATAAAGTTTAAAAAAATTGTAAAATACACTTGAAATTCGTCTTAAAAAAGCATACAATATATAGTGTGGACGTCTGTGTCCAAGAAAAAATTACTGCCATTCATATGGCATTGCTATGTGGCATAAGAACGACTAAAAAATTCGGGGAGGTTTTTTACTAATGATAGCACATGGTAAAAACATTAAGATTTTCACAGCTAATTCCAATCCTGCTTTTGCTCAGGGAATAGCAGAGTATTTAGGCACAACGATCGGTAAATCCGAAGTAGGCAAATTCTCTGACGGCGAGATTTTTGTTAATATTGGTGAAACAGTTCGCGGAAGCGATGTATTCGTAGTTCAGTCTACCTGCTCACCCGTTAATGACAATATTATGGAATTGCTTATTATGATAGACGCATTCAAACGTGCATCTGCAGGACGTATTACAGCAGTTATCCCTTATTTCGGATATGCACGTCAAGACAGAAAAGCCAAAGCAAGAGATCCGATTTCTGCAAAACTTGTGGCTGACCTTATTGCTACTGCAGGCGCTGACAGAGTACTTACAATGGACCTTCACGCACCACAGATTCAGGGCTTTTTCAATGTTCCTGTTGACCACCTTTTAGGTATGCCTGTACTTAGCAGATACTATAAAGAAAAATTCAAAGACTCTAAAGAAGATACAGTTGTTGTTTCTCCTGACCTCGGCAGCGTAACACGTGCGAGAGGATTTGCACAGAAAATAGATGTGCCGATTGCTATTGTTGATAAACGCCGTCCTAAGGCTAACGTATCAGAGGTTATGAATATTATCGGTGATATCAAAGATAAAAACGTTATCCTTGTGGATGATATGATAGATACAGCAGGAACAATTGTAAACAGTGCTCAGGCTCTTCGCGACAGAGGTGCTAAAAAAGTATATGCTTGCTGCACACACGCAGTATTATCAGGTCCTGCTATCGAAAGAATTGAAAATTCTGTTATAGACGAACTCGTTGTACTCGATACAGTTCCGCTTCCCGAAGAAAAGAGAATCTCCAAAATTAAAACACTTAGTGTTGCAAATATTTTTGGCGAGGCTATTGAAAGAATTTACGAAGATTTGTCAGTAAGTACATTGTTTGTATAATAATTACATAGAATTATAAAATAGAGTACATTTAACTAATGTACTCTATTTTAATAAACAGGTGAATAGTTATGTATATAATAGCAGGGCTCGGCAATCCCGAGTCAAAGTACGACCACACACGTCATAACATAGGCTTTCATGCAATTGACGTATTGTGCGATAAATATAATATAAAACTTAATAAATTAAAGTTCAAAGCATCGTATGGTGACGGAATTATCGGTGGCGAAAAGGTTATTTTAGCAAAACCGCAGACATATATGAACTTAAGCGGCGAGGCAATCCGTGATATGGCTGCATTTTATAAAGTGGACGTATCAAACATTATTATAATATTTGATGATGTCAGTTTAGAATGCGGACGTATGCGTATACGTCCCGAAGGTAGTGCCGGCGGACACAACGGGATTAAATCTATTATATATCAGTTGAATTCCGATAAATTTCCGCGTATAAAACTCGGTATCGGTGCACCGCCTCATGCGGATTTTGATTTGGCAGACTATGTTCTGGGCAGATTTACTTCTGACGAAATTAAAACATTAGAGCCGGTACTTTTAGACACTGCTGATGCAGTTGAATGTATAATTAAAAACGGTATTTCCAAAGCGATGAACAAATATAACGGAAAGCGGGAATAAAAATGAAAGCCTTTTCAAAGATGCTTGAGGATATGCCGGAGTTTTCCGCAATTTGCAGCGAAGCGGCGGCGGGGCGTACTCCCATATCTGTTACAGGCACTACAGGCACTCAAAAAAGCCACTTCATTTATGCCGCATCAAAAACACTCGGCAAAAAATGTGTGGTTATAGCGGCTGATGAAATAGAGGCGCATAAAATTTATATGGACCTCTCATATTTTTATTCTGACAACGTATTACTTTTTAAAACTAAGGAATACGTTTTTTATGATGTGGACTCGTCTTCGCGAAGAGGGGAAACCGACCGCATACGTACATTGGCGAATCTGGATAGTGCAGATGTGGTTGTAACAAGTATTCAAGCGGCAATGCAGTATACTTTGCCGAAAAAACTGTTTGATGAATATACGTTTTCCATATCGGTTGGCGACACCTTAGACCGTGATGAATTTACAGAGAAGTTAAACTTTGCAGGATATAAGCGTGTTCCTTCGGTAGAGGGTATGGGGCAGTATGCCGTGCGTGGCTCTATTGTGGACGTTTTTTCGCCTACAGAGCGTAATCCTATGCGTATAGAACTTTTTGGTGACGAGGTTGATTCTGTAAGATTGTTTGATGTTTTGACACAGGTATCCTCCGAGCGGAAAGATGATGTTGTTATCTGCCCCGTCCGTGAACTTTTGTATACTGATGAGCAGATTGAAAAAGTTACAGAGCAGATAAAAAAGCAGAATAACGAGAACCTCAATACCGATATTGAAAAGTTTTCAAACCAGCATTACTTTGCATCGCAGGATAAGTATATGCCGTTTTTCTATAAAGACTTCCCGTCGCTTATGGATTATATAGATAATGACAGGGTTATTTTTATAGACGAAGCAAACGAGGCGGCAGAGCGTGCCAAAGCGTATGATGAGGAATCCGAGCAAACAATAGTGGATTTGCTTGATAAAGGCATATTCCCTAAATTCAAAGGTAAGTTTATGCTTTCGTATGCCGATATTGTAAAATATGCGTGCGAAAATCCTATAATTTCGCTCAGTACTCTTTCGTATGCAACACCTGAATTTAAGCCAAAATCTCTTGTGGCATTAACCGCCAAAACATTGCAGTCGTATGGCGGTCAACTTGAGTTTTTGTATGATGATATAGAGTTCTGGCGTAAAAACAGTTACAGAATGATTATGGTTACTTCGACACGCGCCAAAGCGGAGGCTTTTTCAAGAGAGTTTACCGACAGAGGATATCCGCATTATATAAACGAAAATGCAGATGCCCTTCCTGAAACAGGCGAGATATTAATTACAATTGGCTCTCTGGCAAAAGGTTTTGAATATCCCGCCGTTAAAACGGTTGTTGTAAGCGACGGAGAAATCGTACGCACAACCAAGAAAAAACGCACACGCAGCGCAGATTCAAAAAAAGCGATAAAGAGTTTTGACGAACTCAATACGGGCGATTACGTTGTGCACCAGACT
>JAZRKQ010000019.1:0-51667 GCA_045646385.1 Clostridia bacterium
CCTCTTAAAAGCGGCGAAAGAATTGAAAATGAAGAAACTTGCCTTTTCCGAAGAAGCAAAGCATGACCTCAACATCTTGAAGGCGGCAACAGAAGAAATTTTAGATATTACGGTAACATCCTATATAAAAGGAGATATTGCCCTTGCAAACAAGGTTGAACCCTTGGAGCAGGTTATAGACTCACTTACCTCGGAAATTAAGGCAAAGCATATTGAAAGACTCCACAGGGGAGAATGTACCATAGAAATGGGATTTATTTTGTCCGATGTATTAAGCAATTTTGAAAGAATTTCCGACCATTGCTCAAATATTGCCGTATGCTTTATAGAGATTGCCAACGATTCATTTGAAACCCACGAATATCTTAAACAGATTAAAGCGGGCGGTGAAGATTTCGATAAAATGTACGAAGCATATAACGAAAAATATCATATTGCAAATTAATCCGGTTGAAAATGGTGCTTGGCGACCTCATATAGGGGATATTCGCTTTTGCACCTTTTTCAATATCTGTCTTTGCGAAACTGAGGTTTTTTCAGCACGAATTTTTTTAATATCACCGCATAAAATAATACCAGTATTATTGAGGAGGCGGAATATGAAAAAAATATGGTCAGAATTTTATAATAAAATAAAAAAGGCAGATGTATTCGGTAAAAAAACTTTTATGGTTTTATATTCGTCTGCATGTGTGTGTGTAATGATTATTGCTGTTGCACAAGTAGGCCTTAAAACTAATGCAACAAGGCATTTTTTTACAGACATAGACACATACGAGGGCGCATATTTTGAGGCCACCTCTGAGGTGTATACAAATCAGGAGCATACGGTTACCCTGTATGCAGAATCAGATAATTTTAATAAGGCAGAAATCCGTCTGAACGGAAAAAGTTTTTCTGCACTTACGGCAGGCAATAACGAGATAAAAATTACAGAGCCGGCTGTTGTGGAAATTTACGCGCCCGAAAGCATAGTTAATGTTAAACTTACAGATATAAGCGACAGATTAGTTCTTTATACTGCGGATAGAGAGATAAGAGTAGATAACGGATTAAAAATTTTTGGGAGATTTGGAATTAAGTGAAATTATAGTTGTAAAATATATGAAATTGTGATATGATATTACAGTATGATATTTAAGGGAGATATACAGATGATAAATATTGCAATAGACGGGCCTGCCGGTGCAGGTAAAAGCAGTGTGGCAAAGGCTGTTGCTGCAAAATACGGATATATTTATGTAGATACGGGCGCTTTGTACCGTGCTTTGGCATATAAAGCCATAGAGAGCGGAATAGATATAGCCGATGCTGAATCAGTTAAGGACATGCTTTCAATAACAAAACTTAATATTGCATATAATGAACTTGGTCAGCGTATTTTTTTGGACGGTGAAGATGTTTCTGATTATATAAGAACTGCCGCTGTATCAATGGGTGCGTCCGATATATCTGCTATTGGCTTTGTTCGTGAGTGGCTTTTGGACATGCAGAAAGACATTGCAAAAACAAATAACTGTATAATGGACGGCAGAGATATTGGTACAACTATTCTGCCTGATGCAGATGTTAAAATATTTCTTACCGCATCAGTTGAGGAGCGCGCTCAAAGACGTTATAAAGAATTGATTGCAAAAGGCGAAGACGTTACTTTTGAAGCGGTTATTGAAGATGTTAAAACACGTGATTATAACGACTCTCATAGGGCGGTTTCGCCGCTTAAAAAGGCTGATGATGCCATAGAGGTAGATACCACAGGAATGAATATAGAACAATCGGTAGATGCTTTAATAAAAATAATTGACAATTGCGTTAAAGGAGAATAAGATGTTTAAAGTATTGGTAACATTAGTTAAGGCTTTTGTAAAGGTCTTTTTCAGAATACGCATTGTCGGAGAAGAAAATATTCCTGCAGAAGGCGGATGTATAGTATGCGCCAATCACGCAAGCAACTGGGACCCTGTTTTCCTTGTTGTACTTCTTACAAGGAGATTGTATTTCCTTGCAAAAGCAGAACTTTTTAAAATTCCTGTAATCGGTGCTATTATTAAGGGGATCGGTATGATACCCGTTAAAAGAAATGCTTCTGATATAAGCGCTGTACGCACAGCAATATCTGTTCTTAATGACGGTAAGGCACTTGGCATTTTTCCGGAAGGCAGAAGAGTTAAAAAAGGAGAGACAGGCTCTGCCAAAGCAGGCGTTGCATTTATTGCCGTAAAAGCGGCTGCATCTGTTGTACCGGTGTATATTGATGCAACGTATAAGCCTTTTTCTAAAGTTACAATACATATAGGTAAGGCGCAGGACTTTGCCGTATATAACAAAGCAAGGCTTTCTTCTGAACAATTGGGGCAGATAAGTAATGATTTGTTTAAAAATATTTATGCGCTTGCGGAGGTTGACGAGTGATTACAGTGGCAAAAACTGCCGGATTTTGCTTTGGAGTAAATCGTGCAGTTGAATTTTTAGAAAATACAGATAACCCAACCGCTACATTAGGACCTATTATCCATAATACTGCTGTAGTAGAAAATTTAAAATCTAACGGTGTTACAGCAATTGATAAAATAGACGAACTTCCAGATAATACCGTTTTAGCCATAAGAACACACGGTGTAGGCAAACACGTGTATGACGAGATAGATTCAGCGGGATATAAGTATGTTGATTTAACGTGCCCGTTTGTAAAAAAAATCCATAAGATAGTTGCAGAAAAATATGCTGACGGGTATAAAATAGTAATTATCGGCGATAAAAAACACCCTGAGGTTATAGGAATTAACGGTTGGTGTGAAAATAAGGCAATAGTTGCACTTGACATATCGGATTTAAGTGGTAAAATAGAAGAGTATGATAAGGTTTGTGTAGTGTCGCAAACTACTATGGATAGAAAAACTTTCACAAAAATTGAAAAATTTTTAAAAAACCATTGCCAAACCATACAGGTTTTTGATACAATATGTAGTGCGACCAATGAAAGACAGACAGAGGCAGAGGAACTTGCAAAGAAATCCGACGTAATGATTGTTATCGGCGGATACCACAGTTCCAATTCACGTAAACTTGCTGAAGTCTGCAAAAAGTATTGTAAAGATACTTATCAGATTGAATGTTTTGAGGATTTTCCTCAGAATATAGATATATCGGCGAAAAACGTCGGTATAACGGCGGGGGCATCAACTCCTGCGTGCATTATAAAGGAGGTTTCATTTAAAATGGAAGAAATGAACAAGACTGTTGGCGACAGCTTCGCCGAGCAATTTGAGGAGTATGAAAAATCTCTCATAACTTTACATACAGGAGACAGAGTAACGGGCACCGTTATCGGTGTTACGGACGCAGGCGTTAGCGTAAATCTCGGCTATAAGTCCGACGGATTTATCCCTGCCGGCGAAATGACCGATGATCCCAGTGCTGATATTAAGTCAATGGTTAAACCCGGCGACGAGATTGAAGTGTTTGTTGTAAGAGTTAATGACGTTGAGGGTGAAGTTACACTTTCAAAGAAAAAGATTGACGCAATCAACAGCGAAAACCTGCTTGTTGCTGCTGCTGAGAGTAAAGAAATTCTTACAGGCAAAGTTATTCAGGTAGTAAATAAAGGTGTTGTAGTAAGTTATAAAGGTGCAAGAGTATTTGTTCCTGCATCTCAGGCAAGCGACAGATATTTAAGTGACCTCAGCGTTTTGGTTGGTCAGGAAGTATCTTTCAGAATTATTGATATGAAAAAAGAACGCGGCAGAAATAAAATCGTTGCTTCTGTTAAAGACGTTCTTAAAGAGCAGAAAGCAGCACTTTCTGAAAAATTCTGGGCAGAGGTTGAAGTAGGTAAAGTTTACACAGGTACTGTTAAATCTCTTACCAAGTTTGGTGCATTCGTTGATATCGGCGGTGTAGACGGTCTTATCCACATCTCTGAACTTTCATGGGCTAAAATTAAACACCCTTCAGAGGTTGTTTCCGAAGGCGATGTTGTTGAAACATATGTTTTAGATGTAGACAAAGAAAAAGGCAAAGTTTCTTTGGGTTATAAAAAGACAGAGGACAACCCTTGGAATAAAGTTGCTGCAGAAATCACAGAGGGTGCAGTTATCGATTGTAAGATTGTAAGAATCGTTCCCTTTGGTGCATTTGCAGAAATCTTCCCCGGTGTTGATGGTCTTATCCACATTTCTCAGGTTGCTAACAAGAGAATTGGTCGTGTTGAAGAAGAACTCACAATCGGTCAGCACGTACAGGCTAAAGTTGTTGAACTCGACATGGAAAACAAAAAAATTGGCTTGAGCATCCGTGCTTTGCTTGAACCCGAAGCACCTGCTGAGAAAGTTGCAGAAGATGCACCCGTAGCAGAAGAGGTTGTAGAAGACGCTCCTGCTGCAGACGCTGAATAATCGACATAATTTTTTGAATTTATACAATATCCAATGTAATAATATTGCATTGGATATTGTTGTATAATCCGAAGGAGGTTACATAATGAAATCTATCATATCAATATTACTTGCTTTTATGCTGCTTCTTTGTGCATCCTCCGCTATGTGTGCGCAGGGGAATGTTTCGGATATTATAGGCGGTGCTCAGGACTATCTGCTGCTGGCAACTGTAGTCGATATTGAAGGCTCGTCAATTATATTGGCACCATACCATTCAATCTACACAGAAAATGATAAGCCTACACAATCGCTTAACGAAAATATTGCAGTTGAAAAATTCAGATATTCGTATTGTGACGACCATACTGATATTTCTATGTCGCCAAGGGTGGGGGATAATATCTTTATCTCTCTTGATAAAAACGGTTCTAAGTATTCTATGGCAAATGGTGCATATAAAATAAGTTCCGTTGATTATAAACTGCTTACATTTTATGCATCTGAAAGTATGCGTGAAAGTGATTGCCTTGCAGATATTGTGGCACTTGCATATTTTGTGCGCACAGACGGCAGTATGCGTGATTTTCGCTTTGAAAATGGCACTTTAACCACGTATATTGACGAAAGACCTCTTACGTTATACCCGACAGAAAACATAGGGGAAACTATCTCTTTTGTAAATTTAAGCGGTCAGGTTATTGAAAGTGCAAAGATAAAAGATGTAATCAAAGAAGGCGAGTACGCTGTTGAAGATGAGTTTGATTACAGATGGCTTATAGCATACGGTATAATCTTTTTAGGTGTGCTTGTTGGCGGTATAGTGGTATATAATGCAACAGCTAAAGATATACTTAACAGAAATAGTAACAGAAAGGAATCAAAATAATGGACTTCTTTGAAAAAACAATTGATACCGACGTTAAGTTTGAAGGCAGAATACTTACTATGCGTGTAGATACTGTTGAACTTTCAGACGGCACCACATCAACGCGTGAGATTATAGAACATCCCGGCGGTGTTGCGGTAATTGCAGTTGATGAAAACGGATATGTGCCTATGGTTACACAGTTCCGTAAACCTTACGAAAAAATGGTTATGGAACTTCCTGCAGGAAAACTTGATAACGGAGAAGAGCCGCTTAACTGCGGAATACGCGAACTTGAGGAAGAAACAGGCCTTAAAGCAAAAAACTTTGTTTCGCTCGGTTCTATGATGCCATCGCCCGGTTATGCAAAGGAACTTATCTATATTTACCTTGCAACAGATTTGTACGAAGGAACTGTGCATCTTGACGAGGGCGAATTTTTGTCCGTAGAAAAATATCATATAAATGACCTTGTTAAAATGGTTATGAATAATGAACTGCAAGACGCCAAAACAGTAATAGGCATATTAAAAGCCGCGGAGTATTTAAAAAATAAGTGATTGTAAAAATGCTGAACGAATTAATCGTTCAGCATTTTTTAGTATCCCCTTATATTTCGGTTGAATGTGAGAGTTTCAAAATCCAAGAGGTATTTTAAATATAACGAAAATTATAAGCAGTAAACTCCAACTTGCTAAAAATATTATAGAGTAGGGTGCCATCATAGATATAAGACTTCCTGCGGAAAAGTCGTCTTTATATTTGCGCATATACATGATTACCACACCTGCATATGTCATAAGCGGTGTTATGGTGTTTGTGCATGAGTCTGCCAATCTATATGCTGCTGCAACAACATCAGGAGTCATAGATTGATTAACATTATATAGCATTGGTATTAAGAGAGGTCCTAAAAGCATCCACTTTGCCGTCATTCCGCCAACAAATAAGTTGATAATGGAAGTAACCAGAATAACTGCTAAAATTAGCAATATGGGCGATGAAGAAATACCGACTTTTTGCAAAAACGACGCACCAATGCTTGTTATAAATGTGTTTGCATTTGTATAAGCGAGTAATGAAAGGAAGTTATAGCAGAAAAAAGTAAGCACTATTACATATCCCATACCGCCTATCTGTTTTGCCATTGCACCTACTAAGTCTGATGCTGATTTGAATTTTTTTGCTGCAAATCCGTAAAACGCACCAGATACAAAAAACACTAAAGTAACTAGTAGTATAACATTATCTATATAAGGCGATACTTTGTTTCCGCTATCGTCAATATAAGACCGCAGAGGGAAAACAGCGAGCAGTATAACAAACACAAGAGAAAGTATAAAACCGAGTAATGCAAATTTAAGAGCACGTTTTTCTTCGGATGTTACTTCTATATTGTCATCTTTGTGTAAATCGGTTAAATCTGTGTTACCATATTTTTTCTCGGTGATTTTAGTAGTGATTATGCCACCGACTATAACGAGTAAAAAGGTGGATACCGCTAAAAAATAATAGTTCATTGTTGCAGGAGTAAGCGGTTCTCCAGATTGTGATATAAATGGTATTCCCTGACTCAGTGCAAATGATTTTGCATTAGCACCTATTACCACATCGGCAAATGTTGCGGGTACAAGATTAGCGCTGAATCCTGCTGATACCCCTGCAAAAGCCGCAGCCATACCCACCAAAGGGTTTTTGCCTATTCCTGCATAAAGCATACCTGCAAGTGGGATAAGCACAAGGTAGCCTACATCTGTTGCGATGTTTGTCATTATCCCTATAAAAACAAGTACATACGGCAACCATTTTTCGGGTACCACAATGCCCAAACGCCTTATAAGTGCTGATAAAAGACCTGATTCCTCTGCAACACCAATTCCAAGCATTACAACTAAAATAATACCGAGTATACCGCTTCCGTATGCCAGCCAGTTGTTTAGTATTGCGTTAGAAAAAATCCATCGTATATTTTCAGATGTGAACATATATTTGAATTCATATACAGTTTTTGTGCCGTCATAAGAGGTTATAGAAAATTCTCTGCCGCCGAGCAGCAAAGATATAAGCAGAAGTATAGCATATAAAATAACAAATATTATAACGGGATCGGGAATTAATTTTCCGATTTTTTCTGCTATAGAATATGATTTGCTGTTTTTGCTCAAACAAAAATCACCCTTTCCAAAATAGTGATTTTATATGTGGTTAATCACCAAACGAA
Source organism: Clostridia bacterium (assembly GCA_045646385.1). GTDB lineage: Bacteria > Bacillota > Clostridia > UMGS1810 > UMGS1810 > SIG455. Next base: position 7,463 of record JAZRKQ010000019.1, read on the forward strand.
ATTCCTATATTTTTTGCAAAGCGAACCAATTCACCATTTGGGTCGACATTTTTTGTTTTCTTCCCGATTACATTATTTAGCGAATCGTAACTCATTTCGTTGCCTTTAAGAGTAACCATATTACCAAATTTCCCTTCCATAGCAAGGTCTACTGCGTATGAGCCATACCGGGTGGAGAGTATTCTGTCGTATGCAGTTGGTGTGCCGCCGCGCTGAATATGGCCTAAAGTAGTTGCCCTTGCCTCTAAACCACATAGTTCTTCCAGTTCATCGGCAACTTTTGCGCCTATACCACCTAAACGGATAGGGTCGGGACTGTCTTCAACCACTTTGCTTACAACCATTTCTCCGTCTACAGATTTTGCACCCTCAGATGCAACTATCACGCTGAACGATTTGCCGAATTTTTTTCGTGTGTTTATGGCATTTGCTATCTTGTTTATGTCGTATGGGATTTCAGGAATCATAATTGCATCGGCTCCGCCTGCAATACCTGCATTTAAACCAATCCAGCCGGCATATCTACCCATAACCTCAAGCACCATTATTCTGTGGTGCGACGATGCGGTTGTATGCAGTCTGTCAAGTGCCTCTGTTGCCACGCTTACTGCTGTGTCAAATCCAAATGTTGCGTCAGTTGATGCCAAGTCGTTGTCAATAGTTTTTGGCACGCCAATAACTTTTACACCTAAATTTGAAAAATCACGTCCACTTGTAAGAGTACCGTCGCCTCCTACAATTAGCAAAGCATCAATTTCTGCTTTTTTTAGATTTTCAATTCCTATATGTGATACGTCTTTTAAAACCGTTTTTCCGTTTTCTTCAAACGGATACTGAAAAAGATTGTCTTTGTTAGAAGAGTGGAGAATTGTACCACCCAATGGAAGTATACCTGATATATTTTCAAGTGTAAGGGGTGTAAATTCGCCGGTATAAAGACCTCTGTAACCGTTTCGTATACCTACAACTTCAAGTCCGTATTTCAGTATTGCCGTTCTTGTTGCGGCACGTATAACCGGATTAAGCCCTGGACAGTCACCGCCGCCGGTTAATATACCTATCTTTTTAATTGAACTCATAAAAAACCTCCAATGTATTTATATAGATATTATTATCCGTATTTGCCAATATATATACGATTTATATATCCTTAAAATGGTATTAGACATTATTTAAGAGCATTTTTAAGAAATTTTAAATATGTTAAAAACATTACAAAAATGTTAAGTCTTATCCCTGCATATTCCGACAAATACAGATATATGCAGTTTGCGCATTTTGCAGCGTGTGTGTTAGAATGTATCGTGTCGAAAGTCAAAACGAAAATTTGGAGGGAAAGAAAATGAAAAAATTAAAAATGACAGTTGCTGCATTACTTGCGGCTGCGACATTATCAATGACTTCATTTGCTGCATCAACCTCCACTTTATTATCTATAGGGTCAAGAGGCGATGCAGTAAGTTCCGTACAGCAGGAACTTTTAGAAAGAGGATATTTTAATCATAGCGTAACAGGCTACTACGGTCATATTACACAATCAGCCGTAATTGAATTTCAGAAAGACAACAATATCCGTGTAGACGGAATTGTAGGTCCTGAAACAAGAGGAAAACTTTTTAGCAACGATTATAACGAAACCGACCTTTATTGGCTTTCAAGAATTGTCCATGCCGAAGCACAGGGAGAAAGTTATGCTGGTAAGGTTGCTGTTGCAAATACTATTTTGAACAGAGTTAAATCATCTGATTTCCCAAATACTGTAAAAGGTGTAATATTTGATACCAAATATGGTACACAGTATACCCCTGTGGCAAACGGAGCAATTTATAATACACCTGCCCAAAGCAGTATCAATGCGGCTAAAGACGCGCTGAACGGCGTTAACTATGTGGGAAACAGTTTGTACTTCTATAATCCAAAAACTGCACCTAATTCGTGGGCGTCTAATAACAGACCATATTACACTACAATTGGTAATCATAAATTCCATCTTTAATAAAAAAGAACTTGCTTACTGTGCAAGTTCTTTTTTATTTTTAAAGTAAATAGTTTTGAATAAATGTATAATAATAATTTTTTTTGAATCACGTGATTCCTGCTAATAAAGTGAAATTCATCAAAAATTTCAAAAATTAATAAAATATATATTTTCTTTTTCGATTTTGTGTGTTATAATATGTTAAATAGAATTTATTTGATGCCATACGGAGGTAATACAATGGGGTTAAAATACAAAAGAGTTTTACTTAAGGTAAGCGGCGAGGCTCTTGCCGGCGGTAAAGGATTTGGACTTTGCGAAGAAACTATTGGTAAGATAACAGATACAATAAAAGATTGTGTAGATGAAGGCGTAGAAATGGCAATTGTTGTTGGCGGCGGTAACTTCTGGAGAGGAAGAACCGGCGAAAACATGGACAGAACCAGGGCAGACCATATGGGGATGTTAGCAACTGTTATAAATGCATTGGCACTTTGTGATGCATTAGAACAAAGAGGCGTTCCCACACGCGTTCAGACTGCAATCGAAATGCGTGCTATTGCAGAACCTTATATTCGCGGTAAAGCAGAACGCCATCTTGAAAAAGGCAGGGTTGTTATTTTTGGTTGCGGAACAGGTAACCCGTATTTTTCAACTGATACTACCGCTGCATTAAGGGCTGCTGAAATTGGAGCAGAAATTATTTTGTTGGCTAAAAAGGTTGATGCTGTATATGACAGTGACCCCAATATAAATAAAAATGCAGTTAAATTTGACAGTCTTACATACATAGATGTTCTTAACAGAGGTCTTGGCGTGATGGATTCAACTGCAACATCACTTTGTATGGACAACAGCATCCCAATTCGTGTATTCGGTTTAGATGACCCCAATAATATAAAACGTGCCATTCACGGCGAGGAAATCGGTACTATAGTTAGTAAATAAATATTATGTGCTGATGCGCATTTTAAATAGAGAGGAGATATATTATGAGTAAATACGAAGCATTTGAAAGCAAAATGAAAAAATCTATTTCTGTTTTTGAGGCAGATTTGGCAAGTATCCGTGCAGGCCGTGCAAATCCGGCGATTTTAGATAAAGTTACTGTTGAATATTATGGTGTTGATTCACCTCTTACGCAAATTGGTACAGTTTCTGTTCCGGATGCCCGCACAATTTTGATACAGCCTTGGGACGCGAGTATACTTGGCGAGGTGGAAAAAGCAATTTTAAAATCTGATATAGGTATTAATCCTAATAATGACGGAAAATCCATAAGACTTAATTTTCCACCACTTACAGAGGAACGCAGAAAAGAACTTTCTAAAACTGTTAAAAAGTATGGAGAGGAATGCAAAATTGCTATCCGTTCAATAAGACGTGATGCTATTGAAAATTTCAAAGCACAGAAAAAGGCATCTGAAATTACTGAAGATGATCTTAAAATCGCTGAGGAAGATATCCAGAAATTAACCGACAAATATATTAAAACGATAGATGAAATCACTGCTAAAAAAGAAAAGGAAATTATGGAAGTATAAATTAATCCGAAAGGAATGCATTGAGGTCGGTTCACCTAACGGTGGGCGGACCTCGTGTGCAATGTTGAAGAATATGTTTTTTAAAAAACGAAAAATTACTGAAGAAATTGACATAAATAATTTACCGAAGCACATAGCAATAATAATGGATGGAAATGGCAGATGGGCTAAGAAAAGAGGGCTCAGCCGTTCTGCCGGACATAGGGCCGGTGCAAAAACGCTTGAAAAAATTACTCGTTACGCCGGTAATTTAGGTATAAGGCACCTGACTGTATATGCATTTTCTACTGAAAATTGGAAACGTCCCAAAGACGAAGTTGATGCTTTGATGGTATTGCTTGGTGAGTATTTAAGTGATTATAAAAATTTAATTGGCGACGATAATATTTGTATACGCATTTTAGGTACAAAGCAAGGTCTTTCCGATGAAATCCTTGAAAAAATTAAGACGGTCGAAAAAGCAACTGCCCAAAATGACGGATTAACTTTGAATATCGCTCTCAATTACGGAAGTAGGGAAGAGATAACTTCTGCTGTTAAAACTCTTGCCGCGGAAGTTGTAAATGGAAATATCAATATTGACGAAATTAATGAAAGCGTAATTGCTTCACATTTGTATACGTCACATTGTCCTGAGCCGGATTTAATTATCCGTCCAAGTGGTGAGAGGCGTTTGTCAAATTTCCTTTTGTGGCAGAGCGCATATAGCGAATTTTGGTTTGCTGATATTAACTGGCCCGACTTTAAAACTTCGGATTTAGACAGGGCAATTATTGATTTTCAGCAGCGCAACAGACGTTTTGGGGGTGTATAATTATGCTTAAAGATAGATTGATAGTAGGCATTGTCGGTGCAATTTTAGCCATAGCATTGCTACTGTTTGGAAACGAATTATTAATTAGTATAATAATATCGGTAATTGCAATCATAGGAATTACAGAAATGTATAATGCTATCGGCTTTTTTAAAAATAATATTCCTTTGGCTATTATAGGATACATAGCATCTGTGACGCTTCTGTTAATTACCGGAATATGCGGTATGTTTGATTTCTATTTACTGCTTGGTTTTGCTCCTCTCGTCTTCTTTTTTGCTTTTACTTTGTTGATTTATATGGTGTTGAATCATAATAAAACAAGTTTTTCTGATGTATCTCAATGTTTTTTTTCAACATTTTATGTAATGTTTTTCTTTGTTCATCTTATTTTTTTAGTAATGCACACAGACGGAAAGTTTTTAATATGGATTCCGATTATCATTGCATGGCTTTCTGATACTATGGCATATACGTTTGGAAGACTTTTTGGAAAGCATAAACTTATTCCTGAAGTAAGCCCTAAAAAAACCGTTGAAGGCGCAATTGGCGGTGTTTTTGGCGGATTAGTGTTTATGCTGATTTATGGCTTTGTATGTGCTTCTGGTTTTAACAGAGAAGTAAACTGGATATCTTTAATTGCTTTAGGAATAACAGGTGCAATTCTTTCTCAGTTTGGAGACCTTGCTGCATCATGGATTAAGCGTGAACAGGGGATAAAGGACTATGGCAATTTACTCCCCGGACACGGTGGTGTTATGGATAGATTTGATTCTGTTCTTGTGGTAGCACCATTTGTATTTTATTATATTCAAATTTTTCCTGTTATATATTGAGGTACAATATGAAAAATATATCTTTGATAGGTTCCACCGGTTCAATTGGAACTCAGACTTTAGAGGTTATTGAAAATTCTGATGATTTGCGTGCTGTGGCTCTTACTGCAAATAATAACGTTAAACTTCTTGCTGAACAAATACGTAAATTCAGGCCTCAATTTGCGTGTATAGCAGACAAAAGTAAATATACAGAATTAAAATCTTTAGTTGCTGATTTACCGGTGAAAATTTCATCCGGATACGATGGGTTAATAGAGGCATCAACACTTTATGCGTGTGATACTGTTTTAACCGCTATTGTCGGTAATGCCGGATTACAACTTACTGTTGAGGCAATTAAAGCGAAAAAGAATATTGCGCTTGCAAATAAAGAAACATTAGTAACAGCCGGTGAACTGATAATGCCTATGTGTGAAAAATATGGTGTCAGTTTATTGCCGGTTGATAGCGAGCATAGTGCAATTTTTCAATGCCTTAACGGAGAAAATAAGGCTGAAATTTCTAAAATTTTTCTTACTGCCTCCGGAGGACCGTTTTACGGAAAAACTAGCGATGAACTAAAATGTGTAACAGTAAAAGACGCTTTGAATCACCCGAACTGGTCTATGGGAAGTAAAATAACTATAGACAGCGCCACTTTAATGAATAAAGGGTTGGAAATGATAGAGGCAAAATGGCTTTTTGGTGTTGATATTAATAATGTTATTCCCGTTATTCACAGGCAAAGCATTATTCATTCTGCTGTAGAATTTAAAGACGGTTCGGTTATTGCACAGATGGGTATGCCTGATATGAGATTACCTATAAGTTATGCGCTTAATTATCCTAAGAGAGAAAAATCAATTTCCAAGCCAATGAACATATTTGATATTGGTGCACTTACATTTGATAAACCGGATACTGACACTTTCAGATGTTTATCTTTGGCGGTTCGTGCAGCGCAAACAGGTAAAACTGTTCCCGCCGCTATGAATGGTGCTAATGAAGCAGCGGTTGATTTATTTTTAAAAGGAAAAATCGGTTTCTTGCAGATTGCCGATGCTGTTGAAGGTGCTATGGAGAACCACATACCGGAAGATATCAGCATCAATGCAATTTTGAAAGCCGACAGCGAAGCAAGAGAATTTGTTTATTCATTAAAATTTTAAAGGAGTATTTAGATGGGAACTGCTATATGGACTATAGTTATCTTTTGCACAATAATTGCTATACACGAGTTCGGACATTTTATAACTGCAAAACTTTCAGGGATAACAGTATTTGAGTTTGCCATAGGTATGGGACCTAAAATATTCAGTTTTGAAAAAAACGGAACAAAATATTCACTTCGTTTGTTTCCTATAGGCGGCTTTTGTTCTATGGATGGCGAAAATGGCGAAAGTAAGAATGAGAATGCCTTTTGTAACAAAAGTGCCTGGAAACGATTTTTAGTTCTCGTTTCCGGCGCCGGAATGAATGTGTTGTTAGGGATTGTTATATTCGTGTTTTTATTTTCTGTTTCACCTGCGCAGCCATCTAATGTTGTTGGCGAAGTAGTTGCAGGAAGTGCTTTTGAAGATGCAGGGATTTTTGTTGGCGACGAGATAATTAAAATGAAAAGCGAGAACTTTTCGTCAACAATTAAAACATACAGTGATATAAGTTTTTTTGTATATCAGAATCAGGGCGCTGAAACCGAAGTAACTTTGAAAAGGGATGGAGAAATAATCTCTGTAAATGTAACTCCTAAAATTATTGAGGAAGGCGGCACACCGATATATGGCTTTAAGCCGGCTGCCTTTGATAAGAATTTTGGCAATGTGATATATCTTGCATTGTGCCAGTCTGCGTTTGTTGTTAAGGTTGTTTTAATATCATTCTGGCAACTTATTACAGGTACAGTACCTTTAACTTCTGTATCGGGACCTGTTGGGATTATTAGTGAGATTAATACGGCTGCTAAGGTTGGTTTTGAATCTGTGTTAAGTCTGGCCGCTCTTATTTCAATTAATCTTGGAGTTGTTAATTTATTTCCTTTGCCGGCACTTGATGGCGGAAGAATTTTATTTTTGATAATAGAAAAAATACGCAAAAAGCCTTTGTCGGAAAATCGAGAAGGTATGATTCATTTTATTGGTTTGGCTTTACTTATGCTTTTTGCGCTGATAGTAACTTTTTCTGATATTACTAAACTATTCGGAGCATAAATTATGGAAAGAACAGATGATTTGGGAAACGGATATAAAATTATTCAGGACTCTGACGGGTTTTGTTTTGGTACAGACAGCGTACTGCTGTCTGACTTTGTTGTTGCAAAATATAATCAAACTGTTGTTGATTTGTGCAGCGGGAACGGCATAATTCCAATATTGCTATGTGCGAAAACCCGTGCAAAGCACATAACGGGAATTGAAATTCAAAAACAGCCATATGAACTTGCTGTTCGAAACAGAGAATTAAATAATATTGCTGACAGAGTTGATTTTATAAATGAAGATGTTAAAAATGCTCTTGAATATTTTAAACATAACAGCATTGATGTAATCACTTGCAATCCGCCGTATATGATAAACGGCTCAGGCTTTAAAAATGACGTTGACACCAAAACAATTGCCCGCCACGAAGTGTTGATAACTATTGATGATATTGCAAGAATCTCTTCTAAATTATTGAAATATGGCGGTAAAATTTATATGGTGCATCGTTGTGACAGATTAGCAGATGTTATATGTGCATTACGTAAATATTCAATTGAGCCAAAGCGTCTGCAAATGGTTTATCCGTATATAAATGCTGCACCTAATTTGTTTTTGATTGAAGGAATGTACGGAGGTAATGCTTCGTTGAAACTTGAAAAATCCATATATGTGCGCAGGGAGGATTAAAATGGAAAACGGAATTTTATATCTTTGTGCTACACCTATAGGAAATCTTGATGATATTACATACCGTGCTGTTGAAGTATTGAAATTAGTTGATCTGATAGCGTGTGAGGATACAAGACATACGTTAAAACTTTTAAACAGGTTGGAAATTAGCAAAAAACTTGTAAGTTATCACGAGCATAACAAAGCATCTAAAGGACCATCACTTATTGAAGATTTGCTAAGTGGTAAAAATATCGCTTTGGTAACAGATGCAGGAACTCCGGCAATTTCTGACCCCGGAGAAGATTTGGTTAAACTGTGTATTGAAAACAACATTAAAGTTGTTTCCTTGCCCGGTGCAGTTGCAGGTATCAATGCTCTGATTATTTCAGGAATTTCAACACGCATATTTGCTTTTGAGGGGTTTTTGCCGGTTGTAAAAAACGAGCGTGATGAAGCGCTTGAAAGAATATGCTTTGATGAGCATACACTTATTTTTTATGAGGCGCCGCATAGGTTAAAACGTACATTAACTGATTTGTATGAAAAATTAGGGGATAGAAAAATTGCTATAATAAAGGAACTCACCAAAATACATGAAACGACTATAAGAACTACTTTGGATAAAGCGGTTAACTTATATAATGACGATGAGCCTAAGGGCGAATTTGTTCTTGTTGTTGAAGGATTTGATAAATCTGCTCATAAACATGCAGAACAACAAATTGCATTGTCAGTTCCCGTTAAGGAACATGTGGACAGGCTTATTGGAGAAGGATATACCAAAAAAGAGGCCATAAAAAAAGCGGCTGAAGAGAGAGGTATTCCAAAAAGAGAAGTATATAATGAATATGAAAAGTAAATATTAGAGGGGATATAATTGAAAAACATAAGAAAAGGTCAAATACTTTATAACGGGATGGTGCGTGGAAGACGAAAATTTTTAATTATAAATATAATTATAACTGTACTGTATTTTTTGTATATGATGCGCGCCATGCCTTTTATAGTTGGAAAATTACACGGACCGTATGAATTTGATTTTGACAATTTTATAAGCACTACAAAAGATATTACTATCAATGAAGAAATTGTTATGAAAAAGCGGGCGGATAAAACTATACCGTTTTATGCTTTTTTTGACACAAGTTATCACAATGGGAATAAATACAGATTCAATGTGAAATTTGACAGTTTTGAGGATATTGGCGTTAAGTATACTACTGAATTAGAAGACCCTCAAACAAAAGAGATGATCGAGTATACTTTGTATACGGTGTATATGGGGAAAATAGGGGATAAAACTATTCCTGTTCTGCATTATGGCGATACTGTCCCTGATACAGATGCTGAACTTACTGGTATTTTTGTTCAGCCTGCAGAAATAATCAAGTCGGATATATCGAAACTTGCTGCTGACGGAACGCCTATAATAATGAATGAATTTATGTTCGACAGCCGTAATATAGAAATGGAAATAGAAAACACTGATGTGGCTGTTATGATACTTGGTTTTGCATTGTTACTTTTCTTATATATACGGGTTTTGCGTTATTATATAAATCCGTATAATCATCCCACATATAAACAACTTTATAATTACGGAAACCTCGAGGAAGTAATTAACGATATTGAAGACCAGTTTGAAGCAGATAATGTTTTTATGGAAGATAAAGAACTTATCTCTACAGATTGGATAATGAAAAAAGATACATTTAAAAATAAGATACTTAAAAATCATCGAACCAGAGGCAGATATTCGTAATAAGAACCCGACCCGACAACGCAACCAAAGATTGCGGTCGGGTACCCCGGAACCTTGTTGTGTTACAATAAAAAATGGTTATGGAAAATTCCATAACCATTTTTTATTATTCAAGTTCAAACTGACCTGTATAGAGTTGAAAGTATTTGCCTTTTAAAGAAAGTAATTCTTCGTGATTTCCGCGTTCAATAATTTTGCCGCCTTCAAGCACTATAATGCAGTCGGAATTACGCACTGTTGAAAGTCTGTGTGCAATAACAAATACTGTTCTGCCTTCCATAAGTTTATCCATACCTTTTTCTATAAGCGATTCAGTTCGGGTATCAATTGAACTTGTGGCTTCGTCAAGTATAAGAACAGGTGGGTCAGCAACGGCGGTACGGGCGATCGCTAAAAGTTGTCTTTGTCCCTGACTCAAATTTGCTCCGTCAGAAGTAAGCATGGTATTGTATTTGTTTGGTAAGTGTTCTATAAACGAATGTGCATTCGCAAATTTTGCTGCAGCAATAACTTCTTCATCTGTAGCATCAAGTTTGCCGTAACGGATATTTTCCATTACTGTACCTGTAAACAAATGAGTATCCTGCAATACAACTGCCATAGAACTGCGTAAATCATCTTTTTTTATTTTCTGTATATTAATTCCGTCATATCTGATTTTTCCATTCTCAACATCATAAAATCTGTTTATAAGATTTGTAATGGTGGTTTTTCCTGCACCGGTTGATCCGACAAAAGCAATTTTTTGTGATGGATTCGCTACAAGTGATACATTTTTTAAAACTTCTTTCTCACCATCATAACTAAATGTTACATTTTCCAGTTCTACTTTACCTTTAACAGGAACATAAGTGATAGTTCCATCGCTGTGTTTCTGTTTCCAAGCCCAGCGGCCGGTATGTTCGTCTGTTTCAATAAATTCATCGGTATCTTTTTTTATGTTTACAAGAGTTACATATCCTTCGTCATTTTCTGCTTCTTGGTCTATTAAAGCAAATATCCTTTCAGCACCTGCCAGTGCCGCCAAGATAGAATTGAATTGCTGCGATATTTGAGTTATCGGTTGAGAAAAAGAACGGGTGTACTGTAAAAATGACGCTATAGAACCCACGTCCATAATTCCACGTATGACCAACAAAGAGCCTGCAGCAGCAGTAACAGCATAGTTGAAATATGACAGATTGCCCATAATAGGCATCATGACTGTTGCAAATATATTTGCAAGAGTAGCAGATTTTCTGAGTTCTTCGTTGATTTCGTCAAATTCATCTTTAATCTTTTTTTCTCGACAAAAGACTTTTATAACTTTTAGTCCTGTTATCATTTCTTCGGCATAACCGTTTACTTTTCCAACGGCTGCCTGCTGTTTTTTGAAAAACATTGCACTACGTTTTCCAATAAATTTTATTATGATAAACATTATAATTAACATAACAATAATAAAAAGCGTAAGCAAAGGGCTTATTATCAGCATCATAATAAATGTACTTGTAACTGTTACAGTTGAAGAAATAAGATGCGTAAATCCGTTTGACATTGCTACACGTAAAGTGTCAATGTCGTTTGTATACAGACTCATCATATCTCCATGCAGATGCGTATCGTAATACTTTATCGGTAAATCCTGCATTTTGTTAAACAAGTCAGTTCTTATGGAAAATAAAGTGTTGTTTGTGACTTTTGTCATTATATAACTGTAACTGTAGTTTGAAAGTGCACCGAATAAGTATATTGTTGCAGTAAATATCAATATTTTTATAAAAGGTGTAAATAATTGTATTGATGGCTTTTTCCCGACTATAGGAATAATATAATCGTTTATAATCGGCTTTAGCATATAAGTTCCTGCAACACCTGCAGCAGAACTGATAAGGACAAGAATTGCCACTACAAAAAGCAATGCCTTGCTTTCAAACATATACCTGACAACACGCTTGAATGCAGATGCGGCATCTTTTGGTTTTGCAAAACTTCTGTTACGCATTGGAGGCATATTCATCAACTCCTTTCTGCTGTGCGTTGTATACGTCGCGGTAAATTTCGTTGTTTTCAAGCAGATATTTATGATTTCCTATATCAGATATTTTTCCGTCATCAATCACAATAATTTTATCTGCTTCACATATTGATGTAATTCTTTGAGCGATAATAATTGTTGTTATGTCTTTTAAGTTTGTGGAAAAAGCATCACGTATTTTTGAATCGGTTGAGGTGTCTACTGCACTGGTGCTGTCGTCTAAAATTATAATTTTAGGTTTTTTAATAAGCGCTCTTGCAATGCAAAGTCTTTGCTTTTGTCCGCCTGATACATTGACTCCGCCCTGCCCTAAAAGAGTATCAAAGCCATTAGGAAACGACATTATAAAATCAAATGCCTGTGCGTCTTTGCAGGCTTTTATAATTTCTTCATCAGTTGCATTTTCGTTACCCCATTTAAGGTTATCTTTAATAGTTCCTGAAAACAGAACATTTTTCTGAAGAACCATAGAAACTGCATTCCTTAAGTTTTCCAACTTATATTCACGAACATCTTTTCCGCCAACATAAACAGTGCCGGAGGAGGTGTCATATAAACGGGGGATAAGTTGTACAAGTGTTGTTTTTGCAGAACCAGTTCCGCCAAGTATGCCTACAGTTTCGCCTGATTTAATAGAAAAATTGATGTTTTTGAGAGTATCAATCTCGCTGTTTTCATCATATTTAAAGCATACATTTTCAATCGAAATATCACCGTTGGTGACAGTTGTTTCTTCGGACACATTATAGTCTGTAATATCACATTCTTCTGATAATACTTCGTTAATTCTGTGAATAGACGCTTTTGAAGTTGTAAGCATTATAAATGCCATTGAAATCATCATAAGAGACATCAAAATCTGTGTGACGTATGATACAAAACCGATAAGTTCGCCGGTCTGCATTTGACCAACCACTATCATATTTCCGCCAAACCATAAAATAGCAATAATACAACTGTACATTACAAGTTGCATAAGAGGATTAGAAAGTATAGTGATTTTTTCTGCCGCTATAGACGTATCTCTTAAACCTTCGTTTGCAACTTTGAACTTAAGTTTTTCATATTTATCACGAACAAATGCTTTTACTACTCGTATAGCGGTAAGATTTTCCTGAATGGTTGAATTGATAGTGTCGTACTTTTTCATCATTATGCCAAATTTAGGAAAAGAGTATACTGCAATCAAAGTCATTCCAACTGCCAGTATCGGTATAGCGGTAATAAACACAGTTACAAGACTCGAATTAATTGTAAACGCCATATAAGTAGCACTAACAAGCATAACGGGTGAACGTACCATCATACGTATAATCATCATATATGCGTGTTGGGTATTGTTCACATCGGTTGTTATTCTTGTGATAAGTGATGCTGTGGAGAATTTGTCAACATTACTGAAAGAAAAACTTTGTAATTTATTAAAAATTCCTTTCCTGAGTTCTGCACCAAAACCCATAGAGGCAATTGAGGAACATATTGCTGAAATCCCTCCAAATAGTAATGATGCCAAAGCCATTAGCACCATCATTCCGCCGGTTTTCAAAATAAACAAGATATCAGAATTTTTAATTCCAATATCTACTATTTCTGACATTAACTTAGGTATTCGAATTTCAAGCAGCACCTCTAATGCAATGGTTAAAGGCCCTAAAACAGCAAATAGGGCATGTTTTTTTGCATATGGTGCAATCTTTTTAAGCATATATCCAGACGCCACCTTTCTAAGCGATATAACATTTAAATGTATTAAAATATTTTAACATTTGCTATTTTGCATGTCAATAATTTTCATAAAATTTCATGTTTAAAAGTTTTGTATCTGCGCAAACTGTTATCGGGCAAATCTTTTTTGAAGGAGATGGTTTTAATGTTGGACAACACAGCACTTATTATTGTTATCATCGGTGCATTAAACTGGTTGTGTATAGGATTATTCGGGTTTGATGTTGTTGCCGCACTTTTTGGTGGTCAGGGAGCACTCTTATCAAGAATAGTTTACACACTGGTTGGTATTGCCGGTATTTGGAGTATTACACTTTTATTTAAGGATAAGACTCCTGTAAGAAATAATCATTAATCAAAAAGGTGCGGTATAACCGCACCTTTTTGATTAACTGAGATATACGGCACAAGTTTGTCTTGTTTTTCTTGACTTTTATATGTAAACATAATATAATTAAAATAATGGATTGGAGGCATCTTTAATGAATCGCACAAAATTAAATAACAGAATTTTACCTCCTTATACAAGAGGAGAAGAAATTATGAATATGGTTACGCACATAGTGGGTGGGGCTGTTGGAATTGTAGCTTTAGTACTGTGTGTTGTAAAGGCTGCGCTTCATAGCGGTGCATATGCAGTAGTAAGCAGCAGTATATTCGGCTTTACAATGATACTTCTTTATACAATGTCAAGCATATATCATGGATTAAAACCCGAACTTAAAGCGAAACTTGTATTTCAGGTTATAGACCATTGCTCGATTTTTTTGCTTATTGCCGGTACTTATACACCTATCGCTTTATGTGCTATTAGAGCAAGCAACTCAGCTCTTGGATGGGTGATTTTTGGTGTAATATGGGGAATGACTGTTATCGGAATAACACTCAACTCAATTGATTTAGATGCTTTTTCGAAAGTTTCTATGGCGGGGTATATTATAATGGGTTGGTGTGTAATTTTTACTATCAAGCAGGTTTATCAGGCAATAGGTATAGGCGGAATGGTATTTCTTGTATCCGGCGGAATTGTCTATACTATAGGTGCTTTATTATATCATATTGGAAAAACGAAAAAATATATTCATAGTGTTTTTCATATTTTTACTGTTATAGCAAGTTTACTTCACTTTTTCTGCATATACTTTTACGTTGTATAAATTAACATTTACTATTTACGGAGGTTTTGAATTATGAATTATCAAAGTACCAGAGGCGGAATTTCTAATGTAACCGCATCGTATGCTATTAAAAACGGAATTGCGTCTGACGGTGGTTTATTTGTTCCTATGAACAACATCAATCTCAGTGTCAGCGAAATAGAAAGATTATCAACTCTTTCATATACAGACTTGGCTGCAGAAGTTTTGGGTATGTATTTAACAGATTATTCACCGGAGGAACTCCTTGAATGTACAAACGGTGCATATACTAAAGAAAAATTCGAAACAGACTCAATTGCTCCTGTATATAAACTTAATGAAAGTACATATATTTTGGAATTATGGCACGGACCAACTTGTGCATTTAAAGACATGGCACTTCAGATACTTCCTCATCTTCTTACAAGAGCAATTAAAAAAACTGGAGAAGATAAAGAAGTTGTGATTTTAGTTGCTACATCTGGTGATACCGGAAAAGCCGCTTTGGAAGGTTTTAAAAATGTGCCGGGCACACGTATTCAGGTTTTTTATCCCGTTAACGGTGTATCGGAAATACAAAAATTACAGATGACAACTCAGGAAGGAAATAACGTTGATGTTGTTGCTGTAAAAGGTAATTTTGATGATGCACAGACAGGTGTTAAGAAAATATTTACCGATAAAGCGTTTGCTGATGAAATTGCCGAAAAAGGATTTGCTTTTTCTTCTGCTAACTCTATCAACTGGGGAAGACTTGCACCTCAGATTGTATATTATTTTGCAGCATACTGCGATTTGCTCAGAAACGGCGAAATCAATGCAGGTGATAAAATTAATATTTGTGTTCCAACAGGTAACTTTGGTAACATTCTGGCAGCATATTACGCTAAATGTATGGGCTTGCCGGTAGGCAAACTTATTTGTGCTTCTAATATCAACAACGTACTTACTGATTTTATTAACACCGGTGTTTACGACAGAAACCGTGATTTTGAAACAACAGTATCTCCCTCTATGGATATATTGATTTCCAGTAATTTAGAAAGATTTCTTTTCCATGCAACAGACGGCGATACCGAATTGGTTTCTGAATATATGAAAAAACTTTCAGAAGATGGTCGCTACGAAGTTAACGATAAACTTAAATCAATAATCAAAGATAATTTCTATGCATGCTGTTGTGATGATGATACCACAATAGAAACAATTAAAAATACTCATGACAAATTTGATTATATTGTAGATACTCATACTGCGGTTGGTGTTTATGCATATAATCGTTATGTTGAAGAAACGGGCGATACAACAAAAACAGTTATTGCCTCTACTGCAAATCCGTTTAAATTCAATAACAGTGTTCTTTCTGCTTTAGTCAGCAAAAAAGAACTAGAAGGTAAAGATGAATTCCAGTTATTACAGATGCTTTCAGATGAAGGCAACATCAGAATTCCAAAATCTTTAAAAGAACTCAAAAATAAATTTGTAAGATTTAATACTGTATGTGAACGTGATAATTTAAAAGAGGAAACAAGTAGATTCTTAAACATTTAAATTTTTGTTTTAATGGAGGGCTTATGAGTAAATCCCGTGTTAAAACCACCGCTGTAATCGTTGCCGGAGGAGTTGGCAACAGAATGAATTCTGATATACCGAAACAATTTATCGATGTCCTTGGAAAACCTATAATCGCTTATACTATTAATGTACTTTCCAATTGCACAGATATTGACGAAATCATAATTGTTACATTATCTGAATATCTCGTTTTTTGTAAAGATGTTATTGAACATTTTGGATTTTCAAAAGTTACTAAAATTGTAAGCGGAGGTAGTACTAGGCAGGAGTCTGTTTACAATGGATTAAAAGAAATCGGTGATGATACGGATATCGTGGTTATACACGATGGTGCCCGACCAATGATAGATGCAGAAACAGTTACGCTGTGTATAAACTCTGCTATTGAATACGGTTGCTCTGCAACGGGAGTTAAAATGAAAGATACCATTAAAGTTGTTAGCAACGACGGTTTTATTGAATATACAGCAGATCGCGAAAAACTTTGGCAGGTACAGACACCCCAGGTTTTTAAAAAAGAAATTATCTGTGCTCTTCATAACGAAGCAGATAAATATGCAACTGATGATTGCTCTCTGGCGGAAAAAGCAGGGTATAAAGTTAAAATGGTTGAGGGTAAATACGAGAATATAAAAATTACTACTCCTCAGGATATTTACATTATGAAAGGCTTGCTTGGTGAGTAAAATGAGAATTGGAATAGGGTATGACGTTCATCGGTTTGTACCTGACCGTGATTTGATAATCGGCGGTGTTAAAATTGATTTTGAATATGGATTGTTAGGTCATTCTGATGCTGATGTGTTACTGCATGCTATAATGGATGCGCTTTTAGGTGCTGCAGCACTTGGCGATATAGGAAAACACTTCCCCGATACCGATGAAAAATATAAGGGGATATCAAGTGTTGAACTTTTATCACACGTTGGTAAACTAATTGAAAATAACGGGTACACTATAGGAAATATCGATTCAATTATTGTTGCTCAGGCACCAAAAATGGCACCTCATATTAACAAAATGAGAGAAATTATTTCTCAAACGCTCAATATTTCTATAGACAACATAAGTGTAAAAGCAACTACTACTGAAAAACTTGGATTTGAAGGCAGAGAAGAAGGAATATCTGCTAAAGCAATTTGTATTTTGAATTAAATAATATAATGATGTTGGGGGACAAAATTATGAAAACGGACATTGAAATTGCTCAGGAAGCGAAAATGCTTCATATTGGACAAGTTGCAGAAAAACTTGGTCTTAACGAAGATGATATCGAATATTACGGTAAGTACAAAGCAAAAATATCTGCAGACACATACGAAAAGTTCAAAAATAATAAAGATGGTAAACTTGTTCTTGTAACTGCTATAAATCCCACACCGGCAGGTGAGGGTAAAACCACAATAACGGTTGGTCTTGGACAAGCAATGAATAAAATCGGTAAAAACTGTGCTATAGCACTTCGTGAACCTTCGCTCGGCCCTGTAATGGGAGTAAAAGGCGGCGCTGCAGGCGGAGGATATGCACAGGTAGTACCAATGGAGGATATTAATCTTCATTTTACCGGTGATATGCATGCTATAACTGCCGCACATAATTTACTTGCCGCTCTTTTGGATAACCATATAAAACAAGGAAACGCTTTAAATATTGATACAACAAAAATAGTGTTCAAACGTGTTATGGATATGAACGACAGAGCATTAAGAAATATTGTTGTAGGGCTTGGTGGCAAAATCAACGGAGTACCGCGTGAAGATGGGTTTATGATCACTGTTGCTTCGGAGGTAATGGCAGTTTTATGTCTTGCTAACGACTTACAGGATTTAAAAAATCGTCTTGGTAAGATAATTGTTGCTTATAATATGGACGGCGAGCCTGTAACTGCAGCTGATTTAAAAGCAGATGGTGCTATGACACTTCTTATGAAAGATGCTGTTAAACCTAATCTTGTACAGACTTTGGAAAACACCCCATGCTTTATGCACGGTGGTCCTTTTGCTAATATTGCACACGGATGTAATAGTGTTATGGCTACTAAACTTGCACTTAAACTCAGTGATTATGTAATTACTGAAGCCGGTTTTGGTGCTGATCTGGGTGCTGAGAAGTTTCTTGATATTAAATGTGATGCCGCTGGTTTTTCCCCTGATGCAGTTGTTATTGTTGCCACAATACGCGCTCTTAAATATAATGGTGGTGTTGCAAAAGCAGATTTACAGACTGAAAATGTCGATGCTCTTAAAAAAGGCATTGTAAACCTTGGTAAGCATATCGAAAACATTAAAAAATTTGGTGTTCCGGTAATTGTTGCTATCAACTCATTCTTTACGGATACTCAGGCTGAAACGGATTTTGTAAAAGAGTATTGTGCCGAAATGGATGTTGATGTTGCTTTGGCTGAAGTGTTTGGTAAAGGCGGAGATGGCGGCGTTGAACTAGCTGAAAAACTTTGTGCACTTTTAGACAGTTCTGAGAAAAACTTTACAAGAATGTATAGCAACGATATGCCTATAAAAGATAAAATCAACGCAATTGTAACTAAAATTTATGGTGGCTCTGCCGTTGCATATACACCCGCAGCTGAAAAGAAAATCAAACAGATTGAAGATATGGGGTTGGATAAAGTTCCGGTTTGTATTGCAAAAACACAGTATTCTCTCTCTGATAACCCGGCATTGCTTGGCAGACCGGAAGGATTTACAGTTACTGTGCGTGATGTAAATATATCAAATGGCGCAGGATTTGTTGTAGTATTAACAGGTGATATTATGACTATGCCCGGTTTGCCTAAAGTTCCTGCCGCTAATAATATTGATATTGACGAAAACGGAAAAATCGTAGGCTTGTTCTGATACGAGGTGTTTTAATGGAATTTATCAGCAATTGTGTAGAAGATACTTATAAAATTGCCTTTGAGTTTTCAAAAAACTTAAAAAAAGGAGATATACTTGCTTTAAAAGGTGATCTTGGCGTTGGCAAAACTGCCTTTACTTCCGGCATTGTAAAAGGTGTGGGCGGTAACGATTGTGTATCAAGCCCAACATTTACTATTGTTAATGAGTATTTGAAAGGTAATATTCCCGTCTATCACTTTGACTTATACAGATTAAGCGACGAAGATGACCTGTATGATATTGGTATTGATGAGTATCTTTATGGTAATGGCATTTGTATTTTTGAGTGGCCGGAAATTGTTGAAAATTTGGCAGAAAATTATTACACCATCGAAATACTAAAAGATTTATCTGTATCTGAAGATTACAGAAAAATTATTATTACAGAAAAAGGTAGTTTGTAATGAAAATATTAGCAATCGATACTTCTTCGCCCGTAGCATCTGCTGCAGTTATGGTTGATGGCAACCTTGTTGGCGAGTATGTAATATCAAATGGTAAAACACATTCGCAGATAATTATTCCTCTTGTTTCTGATATGCTTATTAAGGCAGGAATTCCAGTTGAAGAAATTGATGTTTTTGCGGTATCATTAGGCCCTGGGTCTTTTACCGGATTAAGAATTGGCATTGCTACTGCTAAATCTTTTGCTCAGGTGCTAAACAAAAAAATCATAGGTATATCTGCACTTGATTCCTTACACGCAAATTTGCCTTGTAGCAATGATTTATTTATATGTCCGATTATGGATGCCAGACGTGGTAATGTTTATAATTCTATATATAAAAATGGTATTAAATTAAAAGATGACAGGCTTATAAATATTAACGAGGTCCTCGAAGAGGTTTCGGGAAACAAAACTATTTTCCTTGGTGATGGTATATCAAAACATAAAGAAACTATTGTATCTGTAATGGGTGATGACGCTATTTTTGCTCCTGCAAATCTAAGTGTGCAAAAGTCATCATCTGTTGCTTATCTTGCATATAAACGAGCAATAAACGAAGATTTTGACAATTTGTATTCTTTAGAACCTGTTTATGTTCGTGCATCTCAGGCAGAACGTGAATTGACAGGCGAAAAAGATTGACATAATATGTGATTTTTTATATACTATTGAATGTGATTTATGAAAGGATGTGTTTATCATAATTGCAATAGGCTGTGACCATGGCGGTTTTGAATTAAAAAACGAATTAATTAAACATCTTCAATCTAAAAATATTGAAGTTAAGGATTTTGGTTGTTATAACACAGATTCTGTTGATTATCCTGATATAGCAGAAGTTGTTTGTAACAGTGTTGTATCAGGAGATTATGAAAAAGGTATTCTTGTATGTGGTACCGGAATCGGTATGTCCATCGCCGCAAATAAAATTAAAGGTATACGTGCGGCTTTACTTAATGATACATTCAGCGCGCGTATGACGGCTGCACATAATGATTCTAATGTTATTGCATTAGGCGGTAGGGTGGTAGGAACTGAACTTGCAAAAGATATTGTTGATGCTTATTTAAATAGCGAATTTTTGGGTGGCAGACACCAGACAAGAGTTGATAAAATCAAAAAACTTGAAGAAAAATAAAGGGGTTGGTAATATGAATTTTAAAAATGTTACTATTATGGAACATCCACTTATAATTCACAAAATTGCACTTTTAAGAGATGTTAATACTGGTGCAAAGGAATTCCGTGAACTTGTAAATGAAATTGCTATGCTTATGGGATACGAAGTTACCCGTAATCTTCCCCTTAAAGATGTTGATATCCAAACACCTTTGACTGTAGCACACACTAAAATGCTTGCCGGAAAGCAGAACGCAGTTGTACCTATTTTGCGTGCAGGACTTGGTATGGTCGATGGAATGTTACAGATAATGCCGAATGCAAAAGTAGGGCATATCGGTATTTACCGTGACCACGATACTTTACAGCCTGTAGAATATTTCTGCAAACTGCCGGTTGATATTGCTGAACGTGATGTTATCATCGTTGATCCTATGCTTGCAACAGGAGTATCTGCTGATGCGGCTATAGGTTTTTTACGGGCAAGAGGTGTTAAAAATATAAAATTTGTTAATATTGTTGCTGCTCCGGAAGGCCTTGAAATGCTTGCAACAAAGCATCCGGATGTCGAAATATATTGCGGAATTTTAGATGAAAAACTTAATGAAAACGGCTACATTTTACCAGGACTTGGTGATGCCGGTGACAGAATATTCGGAACAAAGTAAATGCTTAATTAAAATTTGAGGTTAATTATGAGTGAATGGATTACAAGTTATTTTGCCGGATTAAATCACGAATTGGCTGTTTTTTTGGTTTCAATGCTACCTATTGTCGAACTTCGTGGTGCGATTCCTTTTGGTGTAGGGTTAGGCATGGATTGGCGTTCAGTTTATATAATAAGTGTTATTGGTAATATGCTTCCCGTGCCGTTTATTATTTTGTTTTTTAGGCCAATTATCAATTATTTAAAAAAAACACGCCTTTTTGGTAAATTTGCAATTAAATTACACGAAAGGTCTTTAAAAAAATCCGAAAGTGTTACCAAGTATAAGGTTTTTGGCTTGTTCCTTTTTGTAGCAATACCTTTGCCCGGAACGGGTGCATGGACAGGTTCTGCTATAGCGGCTTTGCTCGATATGCGCTTAAAAGATGCGATACCTGCTATTTTACTTGGTGTTTTATGTGCAGGAATACTTATGATGGGAATAAGTTATGGGTTTGGTACTTTATTTACACATTTTATAGGATAATAATTAATTTGAAAAGAGGATTACAATGAGTAGAAAATTATTTACATCTGAATCTGTTACAGAGGGACATCCCGATAAAATTTGCGACCAGATTTCCGATGCGATTTTAGATGCTATTATAGCTGAAGATTCAACTGCACGTGTTGCTTGTGAAACAGCAGTTACTACAGGTCTTGTTATGGTAATGGGCGAGATTTCAACAAACTGCTATGTTGATATTCCAAAGGTGGTACGTAAAACAATTAAAGATATTGGATACGACAGAGCCAAATATGGCTTTGATTGCGATACATGTTCGGTACTTACCTCTATTGACGAACAGTCTTCGGATATTGCTATGGGAGTAGACAATTCACTTGAATCAAAAGAAAGCGGTGATTTCGGCGATACAGGTGCTGGAGACCAAGGTATGATGTTTGGCTTTGCGTGCAACGAAACGCCTGAACTTATGCCGTTACCTATTTCTATGGCGCACAAATTAAGTAAAAAACTTTCTCAGGTGCGTAAAGATGGTATTTTGCCATATCTTCGTCCTGACGGAAAGACTCAGGTAACAGTTGAGTATGTCGATGATAAACCCGTAAGAATTGATACTGTGGTTGTTTCTACTCAGCATGGTCCTGAAGTTACACAGGCACAGATAAAAGAAGATATTATTAAAGAAGTAATTCTGCCTGTTGTTCCCGCTGAACTTTTAGACGATAACACAAAGTATTATATAAATCCTACAGGTCAGTTTATCATTGGCGGACCTCAGGGGGATACCGGTCTTACAGGAAGAAAAATTATTGTTGATACTTATGGCGGATTTGCAGGTCATGGCGGTGGTTGTTTCTCCGGTAAAGACCCGACAAAAGTTGACAGAAGTGCGGCATATTTTGCCAGATATATCGCAAAAAACATAGTTAAATCTTCTGTTGCAGATAAGTGCGAAGTTCAACTTGCATACGCAATCGGAAAAGCACAACCTGTTTCTGTATCAATAAACACATATGGCACAGGAAAGATTTCTGATGAAAAACTTACTGAAATTATAGTAAATACTTTTGATATGCGTCCGGCTGCTATAATAGATAAGTTGGATTTGCGTAAGCCTATATATAAAAATACTGCTGCTTATGGTCATTTCGGCAGAGAGGATATGGGCTTTAAATGGGAACTTACAGATATGGCGAATATCATTAAAGAAAAAGCAGGAATTTAACGAACAGTAATTAACCCTCTTTGCATATTATGATATAAAAATATATCATGATACGCAAAGAGGTGTTGCTTTTATGTGGTACATATTATGGAAGGCAATTATCACTGTACTGGTGATTTATGCTATAATAAATATTTTAACCAAGATTATAATTGCATTGTTTAATCCGGAACCATATAACAGTAAAGATGCATTTGTTGTTATTAAAGTAAAGAATCAGGAAAAGAATATTGAAGGAATAATCCGTGGTGTTATATGGCAAAATCTCAAATTGAGCAAAGGCGGGTACGTTCCTAATATCCTTGTTGTTGATATGGGGTCCGATGATGATACAGAAATCATCGCACAAAAATTGTCAGAACAATATTCATTTATTTTCTACACTACTGAAGAACAGTTTGATAAAATGAAAAGTGCCTTTGTAAAATAGACGGAGGAAAGATGAGATACAATACTTATTCGGAATATCTTAAAAATAAATATGGTGAGCGTGTTTATAAAATACCTGTAAACTTGCCCGGAACTTGCCCAAATCGCGATGGTGAAGTAGGGGAAGGCGGCTGTATTTATTGCGGTGAAGCAGGTGCTGCATTTGAGAATTTGCCGTGTACTATGCCTGTTAATGAACAAATCAAGAAAAACATCGAATATATAGGTAAAAAATACAAAGCAGATAAATATATTGTTTATTTCCAAAATTATTCCAATACGTATATGCCTTTAGATGAATTCAAATCATATATAAATCAGGCAATAGTAACTGATGTGGTTGAAATTGCCGTTTCAACCCGTCCTGATTGCATAAATGATGAGTATCTTGAATTTTTAAATACTGTCAAAGAAAAACACGGTATTGAAATCAGTATAGAATTAGGTCTTCAGTCTGTTAATTACCACACATTAATTAAAATTAACAGAGGACACACATTGGCAGAATTTATAGACGCTGTTATAAGAATTAAAAAATACGATTTTTCCGTTTGTGCACATATAATTATAAATTTACCTTGGGATAATGCTACCGATGTTATAGAATGTGCAAAAATTCTTTCTGCGTTAAATGTAGAACAAGTAAAATTACATTGTTTGTATATACTTAAAGATACCCCTATGGCTGATATGTATTTAAAAAATGAATTTGATATGGGTAGTTTCTATGATTATGTCGATAAGGTAATTCTGTTTTTAGAACATCTGCATCCCGATATAGTGGTTCAAAGAATTATTGGAAGAGCACGTGAGGAAGATTGTATTTTTGCAAATTACGGGACAAGCTGGTGGAAAATAAAGGATAATATTGACCGTCAACTTGAATTGTTTGAAACTTATCAGGGTAAAAAATGTAATTATCTTAACGGGAAAGCCCTTAAAAAGTTTGAAAAAGAATAATTAATAGCGAAAAAACTGTTGTAAATATATGATTTTTTTGATATAATATATAGTGGATTGGATACTTGGAATTTATTTACAGATAAAGTATCTTTCCGTATTAATTGTACAGGATGGTAAACTATTATGATTAAAAGTATGACTGGTTACGGCAGATGCGAAAAGCAGTTTGAAAATTATCGCATTACCGCCGAAATCAAGACGGTTAATAACCGATATCTTGATATTTACACTAAAGTGTACAAGCAGTATTCGTTTATTGAGGAAATTGTTCGAGAGACAGTCTCCAATAAAATCAAACGTGGCAAAGCAGAAATTTCTTTTGTTTTTGATAATTTAAAAGATGATACTTTTAGTGTTACATTAAATGAAGAAGCCGCAAAAGGATATTACGATGCATTAAAACAACTTGCTGATAAATTTGACTTGAAGGATGATTTGACTGTTTCTAAACTTGGCAAATATAATGATGTGTTCAATATTGAACGTAAGGAACAGGATAAGGAACAAATTTTAATTGATGCTACGGAGGTTTTAACATCCGCATTGTGCGACCTTATAAAATCTCGTGGGACTGAGGGTAACAGATTGGCTGTTTTTTTCCGTGACTGCATTTCCAACATCCGCAAAATTGTTGATTTTATCGCTGAACGCTCACCTGCTACCGTCAACGAATATAAAGAGAAAATGGTTAGCAGAATCAGCGAACTTTTAGAGGCAATTCCATATGATGAGGGAAGACTTCTTACTGAAGTTGCCATATTTTCTGATAAAGTCAATATTACCGAAGAAATCATACGATTCAGAAGTCATCTTGATGAATTTGAAAGATTGCTTGAAAGCGATATTCCTGTTGGCAGAAAACTTGATTTTATTATTCAGGAACTTAATCGTGAGGCAAATACAATGGGCTCAAAATGTAATGACTTTGAAATCAGCAAACATGTTATTGAACTAAAATCTGAAATTGAAAAACTTCGTGAGCAGGTACAGAACATCGAGTGAGGTGTAATAGATGAAATTAATCAATATAGGTTTTGGAAATATCGTTTCAGCAAATCGACTTGTTGCAATAGTAAGTCCTGAATCTGCTCCTATAAAAAGAATTATTCAGGAAGCACGAGATCGTGGAATGCTTATTGACGCCACCTACGGCAGAAGAACCAGAGCCGTTATTGTAACAGATAGTGATCACATTATTCTTTCAGCGGTACAGCCTGAAACTGTTGCCAACAGAATGGGTAAAGACAGCGGTTTGATAGATACGGAGGACGAAGAAATTGACGAATAATAGAAAAGGCACTTTGTTTGTTATATCCGGTCCGTCCGGTACAGGTAAAGGAACAGTTATAAAGGCATTGCTTGAAAATCATAAAGATGATGTTTTTCTATCAATATCCGCCACAACACGTTCTCCGAGAGATGGAGAAACAGACGGTGTACATTACTATTTTAAAACGCAGGACGAATTTCAATCCATGATAGAAAATAACGGACTTTTGGAATGGGCATGTTTTTGCGGCAACTATTACGGAACTCCGAAAAAAAGCGTAGATGATATGCTGGAAAACGGTATTGATGTAATATTAGAGATAGAGATACAAGGTGCAATGAAACTCAAAGACAATGATGTTTGTGCTAAATACATATTTATATTACCACCATCGTTTGAAGAATTGAAACAGAGATTAATCGGTAGGCAGACCGAAAATCCAGATGTTATAGAAAAACGTCTGGAAACTGCCAAAGGTGAATTGCCTTATGCTGAAAAATATGACTATGTGGTTGTAAACGATGACGTTGAAAAAGCGGTTTACCGTATTGAATCTATAATCAATGCTGAAAGATGCAGAGTTGATAAAAATAAAAATTTAATTGAAGAGGTGCAAAAATTATGATTATAACTCCCCCGATTGACGACTTAATGAAAAAGGTTGACAGCAAGTATACTTTAGTTGTTGCTACAGCAAAACGTGCCAGAGAAATTCAGAAAACAGGTACTCATTTTGTTGAGTGCGATTCTGACAAACCTGTTACAATTGCTATTAACGAAATAAACGAGAACAAAGTAACTTTTGCAAGTCCTGACCAGGATAAAGTAAATATTGATAATAAACTTTTGCAGATGTTTGCTGATATAGACAAAGATTTGGCAGGAGATATAAAATAATTCTATTTTATGCCCCAATTATTATGGGGCATTATTTATAAAGAGGAGGGGAAAGATGGTCGCAAAAGTTATACTCAACAGCACATCACATGCTACTGATACTGTTTATGATTATCTTGTCCCTCAAGGGTTTGATGTTTCTGTCGGTATGCGTGTTATGGTGCCTTTCGGCAGAGGCGATAAAACTATGGAAGCATATGTCATTGCAATAAGCGAAAACAGCGAATACAAATCTTTAAAATCAATTTATAAGATTGTGGATGAATTCTCTTATTTTGATAATAAAGGCGTTGAATTGGCTGAATTTATGCGACACAGATACTTTTGCCGCTATGCTGAAGCAATAAAGACTCTGCTACCGCCAAATGTTAATACTAAATTTAAAACAGTATTCACGCTTTCGGATTTTCAAAGCGAAGAAGCACAGAATATCATTTTTCATTCTGTTGTTTATGAAAGAATAACTGACTTTTTGAAAAATAATAGTGATTCAACATTTGAACAAATTGCTGAACATATTAAAGGAAAAAACATAAAAAACGCATTAACAGAATTAAAAAAAATCGGTATTATAAAAGAACGCGTTCTATATAAACAAAATATTAAAGACACAGAAAAAGATGTTTTAAAAACTGCAATTGATAAAGAAGAATTATATCTGATTTGCGATAATATACGAAAACGTGCGCCAAAACAGGCAGCAGTTTTAGAAACTGTGTGTGATAACGACGGTATATTTGTGTCTGATGTTTTAGGAATTTGCAATACAGACCGAACTGTTGTAAACGCATTAATTAAAAAAGGATATATTTATATTGAAAAAGAAGTAGTGCGCACCGATATAATTGATAGTAGTGAATATGCTGATTGTGATGAAATTGCACTTACTGATGAGCAAAAATACGTTATAAAACAAATAAACGCTGATATCGATAAAAAGGAATATTCAACTTGCCTTTTGCACGGTGTTACCGGAAGCGGAAAAACTGAGGTTTATCTTAATCTTGTTGACAGATGCATAAAAAATGGCAAGAACGCAATTTTTCTTGTCCCGGAAATTTCTCTTACTCCTCAAATGATTCGTCAGGTAGTAACACGGTTTGGCGAAAATGTTGCGGTTTTGCATAGTTCACTAACTATAAGAGAGCGTTATGACCAATGGAAAAAAATTAAATGCGGCGAGGTCAATGTGGTTGTCGGTGCCCGAAGTGCAGTTTTTGCACCATTTGATAATATCGGACTTATTATAATTGATGAAGAGCATGAAAGTTCATATAAATCCGAACTTTCACCAAAATACTCTACTGTGGAAATGGCAAGATTTCGTGCAAAACAACATAATGCAACCCTGCTTTTGGCAAGTGCAACACCGTCAGTTGAAACATATTATCTTGCTAAAACGAATAAATTTAAACTTATAGAACTTAAAAACAGAATTAATCACGTATCACTACCTGAAATTGATGTTGTTGATATGCGTGCAGAGTTGAAAGACGGAAATACAAGCATTTTGAGCAAAGAACTCAAGCAAGCAATATCTTATAATCTCGAAAAAGGTTTTAAAACTATTTTATTTTTAAACAGGCGAGGCTACTCCGGATTTATACAATGCCGAAGTTGCGGTTATGTAATGGAATGTCCTAATTGTAATATTTCAATGACATACCACCGTCACAACTCAAGTTTGGTATGCCATTATTGCGATTATAAATCATCATTGATATCTGTATGTCCGAAATGCGGAGAAAATCATATTAAATTTTCCGGCGATGGAACTCAAAAAGTAGAAGATGAAATTTATGCTGCTTTTCCGGATGCTAAAGTTTTACGTATGGATGCAGATACTACTGCTTCAAGAAATTCACACGAACAAATTCTTAATGAGTTTTCCAAAGACGAGTCTGATATACTTGTTGGAACGCAGATGATAACCAAAGGCCTGGATTTTGAAAAAGTCACTTTGGTGGGCGTATTAGCCGCAGATATGAGTCTTAACATTGATGATTTTCGCTCTGATGAAAAGACGTTTGACCTTATAACACAGGTGTGCGGACGGTCGGGCAGGGGTAAGTATCCCGGCAGAGCAATAATACAGACATATGATCCTGATAATGAAACCATACAGTTCAGCAAAGAACAGGATTATATTAAATTTTATAATCGTGAAATTGAAGTACGCAAACTTTTAACTTATCCGCCGTTTTGCGAGATAATTAATTTTGTGTTTTCATCCGAAAATGACTATGATGCCCAAAACTCTGCATTAAAGTTTCATTCAATGCTGAAAGAAAAATTGTCAGAGGGAGATTATTTAAAATATGTTGTGGCATATAAAGTTATGCCGTCACCAATTTATAAAGTGAATAATAAATATCGCTATAGATTTATTATGAAACTGACCTACATCAAAAAAATATATGATTTGATTCACGATGTTGCTGAAGAATACAGAAAAACTAAAAATTGCGCTAATTTAATTATCGATGCGAACCCATATAATATGTATTAGAGAGGAGAATATCCAATGGCAATAAGAAATATAAGAAAAGTCGGTGACGATGTTCTTGCAAAAAAATGCAGAGAAGTAGACGTAATCGACGATAGGGTAAAAGAACTTTTGGACGATATGATTGAAACTATGTATGATGCAAATGGTGTTGGATTGGCTGCACCACAGGTTGGAATACTTAAAAGAATTGCCGTAATTGATGTTGGGGACGGTCCAATAGAGTTGATTAATCCGATTATTATGAATGTTTCTGAGGCTACACAGTGCGGAACTGAAGGTTGCCTTAGCGCCCCCGGAAGATATGGTGAGGTTATCCGCCCTGAAACAGTTGTAGTACACGCACTTGACCGCAATGGTGAATCTTATGAAATTATCGGTCAAGGGCTGCTTGCAGTTGCTCTTTGCCATGAAATTGACCATCTGGACGGAAATGTGTTTTTAGATAAAGTTATCAGGTTTGTAGAGGTAGAAGAATAATGAAAATACTTTTTATGGGAACACCTGACTTTGCTGTATCTGCTTTAAAAGCGATAGTTGAAGCAGGACACACAATAACAAGCGTTATAACTCAGCCTGATAAACCTAAGGGACGTGGGCATAAAATGGCGCATCCTCCGGTTTATGAATATGCTCAGGAAAATGGAATTACTATTCACCAGCCGGTATCTCTTAAAAACAACGCAATTGAAGATGTTTTGAATACCGAGTCGCCTGAACTTATAGTTGTTGTTGCGTATGGAAAAATACTGCCTGAATATATACTTAATTTTCCTGAATACGGATGCGTTAATGTGCATGCTTCGCTTTTACCGAAATATCGCGGTGCTGCACCTATACAGAGAAGCATTATAGACGGAGAAACAATGACCGGTGTAACCACAATGTATATGGCAAAAGGACTTGATACCGGCGATATGATAGAAAAAATCAACGTGCCGATTGAGAATGATGATACTTTTGAAACTTTGCATGACAAACTTGCAAAAGCAGGCGCTGAAATAATTGTATCGACGATTTCCTCTATTGAAAAAAGTACTGTTTCATGTGAAGTCCAAAATGATGCCCTTTCAACTTATGCGGAAATGATTACAAAAGAAACTGCACGTA
The DNA here is from genome assembly GCA_045646385.1 of Clostridia bacterium. Classification (GTDB taxonomy): domain Bacteria; phylum Bacillota; class Clostridia; order UMGS1810; family UMGS1810; genus SIG455. The sequence goes on from JAZRKQ010000019.1 coordinate 37,741, forward strand.
TTGATTGGAGTAAAAATGCAAAAGATATTTATAATCTGATCAGAGGACTTTTCCCCGTTCCAAAGGCATTTACGTTTTTAGGTGATAATCAAGTTAAAATTACATTAAGTAGGTATACCGAGTGTAACTCGAATGATGAATGTGGTACGGTTATTGCTGTAGGAACCGATTTTATCCGTGTTAAATGCTCTGATAATTCTGCTTTGGATGTGCTTGAAATTCAGCCGGCCGGCAAGCGAATAATGGCTGTAAGTGATTATCTTAAAGGGAACAGTATCTCTGTAGGTGAAAAGTTTATATAATCAGGAGTGTGCGTAATGTATTATTACGGATTTGATATTTATTATTTGATTTTAGTTCTTCCTGCAGTTTTAATTTCTTTATATGCCCAGTTTAAGGTTAAAAATACTTTCGGTAAGTATTCTGCGCTGAAAAATCAACGCGGATTAACCGGAGCGCAGGTTGCCAGAAAAATACTTGATTATAATGGGCTTACGTCTGTAATGGTTCGTCCCACAAACGGCAATCTAACAGACCATTATAATCCTTCTGACAATACTGTTAATCTTTCGGAAACTGTATACAATTCAACGTCTGTTGCTGCACTTGGCGTTGCTGCACATGAAACAGGACATGCAATTCAACATGCAAAAGGGTATTTTCCTTTAAAAATCAGAACTTCTATATTTCCGATTGTAAGAATTTCTTCATCCGCGGCGGTTCCGCTTGCGCTTTTAGGATTTATAACCGGGTTAGAATTTTTAATTAATTTTGGCATTATACTTTTTTCAGCAGTTGTACTTTTTCAGATAATAACCTTGCCCGTAGAATTCAATGCAAGCAGACGCGCTTTAAATATGATGGAGCAGTATGATATGCTTTCGTCCGACGAAAATCAAAATGCAAAAAAAGTATTAAGTGCTGCTGCATTGACGTATCTTGCATCTGCTCTTACCGCAGTAGCAAACTTATTAAGATTGATTTTACTCTCACGCAATAGGAGAAGATAATATATGAACGAGCGAAAAATCGCATCAAAAATATTATACGAAATAGAGCATAACAATGCTTATATAAATATTGCTCTTTTGAATGCGCTTGAAAACGGCAATTTTTCTCCTGTGGAAAAAGGATTTATATCAGAACTTGTTCATGGCGTTACTGAACGCAGAATAACGATTGATTATATAATTTCACAATTCTCAAAACTTAAACTCAACAAAATTGCACCCAATGTGTTAAATGCTATCAGATTGGGTGTTTATCAGATATATTATATGAATAAAATCCCTGAATCCGCTGCAGTAAACGAAAGTGTAAAACTTGCAAAAAGTGTTGGCGGTCAAAAAAGCGGTGGGTTTGTAAATGGTATATTAAGAAATGTTATACGTAATAAAGAGAATATAACGTATCCTACGGACGAAATTGAATATTTAAGCGTTTATTATTCATATCCTTTTGAATTGACAAAATTGTTTGTTTCAGAATTCGGATACGAATTCACAGAGAAAATTTTTCAATCATTTTATGAGAGAAAACCTATCACATTGAGATGCAACACTTTGAAAACCACACCTGAAAAACTGTGTTCAGATTTGAAAAATTCAGGAATAGATGCAAGCATATATCATAATGAAAAATTTCCAAAACTTAATTATGCATTATCTGTGAGTAAAATTAAAAATATAGAAAAACTGCCGTCGTACTTAAACGGTGAGTTTTATGTGCAAGATATCGCTGCTATTGTTGTTACTGATGTTTTAAATCCTAAAAGCGGTGATGTTGTAATTGATATGTGTTCTGCTCCCGGAGGAAAAACAACTCATATTGCGCAGAAAATGGATAATAAAGGGACCATATATGCATTTGATGTGTATGAACATAAAATCAAACTTATAAATGATAATGCAAAACGTCTGGGAATTGATATATGCAAAGCAACTTTACAGGATTCTTCTGTATTGAATGAAGAATACATAGAAAAAGCGGACTGTGTTCTTGTTGATGCACCTTGTTCAGGTTTAGGTATTATTGGCAGAAAACCTGATATAAAATACCAAAGACGTGTTACTGATATCTCTCAATTAGCGGAATTGAGTTTTAAGATTTTATCTAATGCTGCAAGATATGTTAAGTCAGGCGGCACTTTGGTGTTTTCTACATGTACAATTGAAAGAACAGAAAATGAAGATATAATCAATAATTTTATTAAAAAATTTGGCGATGAATTTTATCTTGAGCGTATAAATGAAATTGATAAGGAAAATGATGGCTATTTGACGTTGTATCCGCATACAGACGGAACGGACGGTTTCTTTATCTGCAAATTAAAAAAACGCTGATACGGAGAAAAGTCAATGATTAATTTAAAAGATTTAACGTATGATGAACTTGAAAAATTTATAACTGATATAGGTGAGCCGAAGTTCAGGTGTAAACAGATTTTTACTTGGATTGGCAGAGGTGTAAATTCATTTGATGAAATGACCGATATTTCAAAAACATTACGTGCTAAACTTACTGAACTCAGTTATCTTTCTACAGCAACTATTGAAAAAAAGTTTATATCTGAACTTGATGGTACGCGCAAGTATCTTGTAAAACTCGATGATGGCAATATAGTTGAATGTGTTGCTATGTTTTATAAACATGGCATTACTGTGTGTATATCTTGTCAGGTTGGATGCGCTATGGGGTGTAAATTCTGTGCATCAACTATCGGAGGTAAAATAAGGAATCTTACTGCCGGTGAAATACTTGATCAGGTGATATGTGTTCAAAAAGATATTGGTGAGCGCATAAGCAATATTGTAATGATGGGGATAGGAGAGCCGCTTGACAATTTTGATAATGTGGTTAAATTTTTAATGAATGTTAATCACAAAGACGGTCTTAATATTGGCTACAGACATATATCGTTGTCAACGTGTGGACTTGTAGATAAAATCTATAAGCTAAGCGAATATAATTTTCCATTAACGCTTTCAATTTCACTCCATGCACCTACAGACGAAATCAGAAAAACTATCATGCCTGTAGCAAATAAGTGGAGTATTGATGAACTTTTAAAGTCTTGTAAAAAATATATTGAAAATAACAGTAGACGAATCAGTTTTGAATATGCTATTATTAAAGGGGTTAACGATTCACCTGAGTGTGCAGCAATACTTGCTGATAAACTTAAAGGTATGCTGTGCCACGTGAACTTAATTCCGGTTAATAATGTAGAGGAAAATCATTTTGTGAAACCTGATAAGTCAGGAATTATAAAATTTAAGTCTTTGCTCGAAGCAAAAGGTATTAATGCAACTGTTCGAAGAGAACTAGGTAGTGATATAAGTGCTTCTTGCGGACAACTCCGAAGAGCAAACAGTAAATGAAATGAGGTGGTTTAAATGATGGTGTCGGCAGGTACGGATAAAGGTCTTGTACGCAGCATAAATGAAGACAGTTACTATATTTCTGACTCTGCAATTACGTATCTGGTTGTAGCCGACGGTATGGGCGGCCACAAAGGTGGTCAGACTGCAAGTAAAATGGCTATTGATAATGTGAAAATGTACTTAAGTGAAAGCAGAATGAAAAAATGCACTGATATACGTGGGTGTTTATTACAGTGTGCAGAAAAGGCTAACCTTGCAATTTACAAACAGGCATCTTTAGATGACGAACTCGCCGGAATGGGAACCACTTTGGTGATTTTTTATAAAAAAGATGACACTGCTTATGTGGCAAATGTTGGCGACAGTAGGTGCTATCTTATACGTGATAAAAAAATTGAGCAGATAACAAAGGACCACTCAATTGTTCAGGAACTTTTTGACAATGGGAAAATCCAACGTGATGATATGCGAAATCATCCAAACAAAAACATAATAACACGTGCTATCGGAACAAATTTTAGCGTTAAGTGTGATATATTTGAATTCCCTTTAGAAGATGGTGATGGAATTATACTTTGCAGCGACGGACTTTCAAATATGCTTGATGATAAAGAAATACTTAATGTATATATTGATACTGATAACACAGATAAATGTGTTAAAGAACTTATTGATAAAGCGAATAAAGCCGGCGGTACTGATAACATAACCGTTATCGCTGCTAAACTTTGATTATATGAGGTGTAGATCGAATGGTAGGTAAAATTTTAGGCGGTAGATATGAACTTTTAGAAAAAATAGGAACCGGCGGAATGGCGGTTGTATATCGCGCAAAATGTCTTTTGTTAAACAGAACTGTTGCAGTAAAAATTTTGCGTGACGATTTAGACAGTAGCGATGAATTTTTAAAAAGATTCAATATTGAAGCACAATCCGCTGCTTCTCTTACAAATCAACATATTGTTTCTATTTATGACGTTGGAAAAGATGGAAATGTTAACTACATTGTTATGGAATATGTAGAAGGAGAAACCTTAAAAGAGTACATTAAAAACAATTCCCCCATTGATTGGAAGCAATCTGTAAAAATTACAATGGGAATTGCCGATGCTTTGTCTGAAGCACATAAAAAACATATTATACACAGAGATATTAAACCTCAGAATATTATTGTTACTGTTGATGGCGGTATAAAAGTTACAGACTTTGGCATTGCACGTGTTTCTTCGGGTGCTACAATTTCTGTTGATGGCGATGTATTAGGTTCTGTTCATTATCTTTCTCCCGAACAGGCACGGGGCGGATATGTTGATGAACGCAGCGATATATATTCTTTAGGCGTTGTTATGTATGAAATGCTTACTGGCAAAGTGCCTTTCGACGGAGATACACCTGTTGCTGTAGCAATGAAACAAATCGAGCAGCCGCCTGTAAACCCTTGTGAACTTATCGATGGCATACCCGAAAATGTTTCAGCAATCGTTCTTAAAGCAATGTGTAAAGAAACATCCTGCAGATATTCAAATGTAATTGAAATGTACGAAGATTTGAACAAGGTTCTCTCTGACCCTAATTCTGTTGTAATTGAATCCAAATCCAATACTGAATATATGGATGAAGCGACTAAAAAGATTCCACCCATTAAAATCGATAACGCAGTTATTGATTTAGCGGTAAAAGAAACAAAAAAGCAGGAAAATAAAAAGATATCAAAAAGTGATAAAAAAACAATTGTAAGTGCTCTTATTACTTCTCTAGTTATAGTTTTATTACTTTCTATGTTTGCCGCTAAAATGATTTTTCCTGATTTTAATCCATTTGGGTTCCTCGGAAGCAATAAAGAAATTGAAGTACCTGATTTGATTTCTAAAACTGTTGAAGAAGCAGAAGCGTTTTTGGAGGACACAGGTTTTACTATTATTGTTAAAGAAAGTGTAGAATCTTCTGATGAAGAAGCAGGCACTATCATAGAACAATATCCAAAAGCGGGACGTATGGTCAAAGGCTCTCAATCTATTGAAGTCACCGTTGCAAAGGGTGGCGATGTTATAAAACTTAAAAATTATGAGAATAAAGAAATTTCTGTTGCAGAAAGTGAATTAAGAGCCTTAGGATTAATAGTTAAAATTGAAAGAACACATAACGAAAATATACCTGTGGACTATGTTATATCTCAGTATCCTGCTAAGGGCACCTCTCTTACAGAAGGCGATACAGTTACATTATATGTTAGTGATGGAGTGGGAGATGGCGAAGTTGTTGTTCCAAACCTTATCGGTATGACAAAAGCAGAGGCAAAACGTCGTATCGAGCAGGAAAATCTTGTAGTTGGTTCATTTGATTATCAAAATTCTTCAAAACCCAAAGACACCGTTATCAAGCAAAGTGTTGACGGAGGAGATTCTGTTGAAGAGAAAACCGTTATTAATTTGGTTTTGAGTAACGGAGAAGGCGGTAATGAAGAAGGAAATACGCACTCAACAGGAACTGTAAAGGAAAAAACATTGTATATTACACTTCCTACAGATAAAGATGAAGTGACTGTTAAAATTACTTCAAACGGATCTACTGTTTACGAGGGGATTCAGTATCCCAAGAAAAATCCGGATTTCGTTAAAACTGTTTCCGGCACTGGTAATGTAACTTTTGAAATTTTTATAGATGGCTCAAAAGTTGCTTCACAGAATGTAAATTTCGGTAATTAATATGGCAAAAGGAATTATTTTAAAAGGTATAGGCGGTTTCTATTATGTAGAAACCGTCGAAAGAATAGTTGAATGTAGGGCAAGAGGGATTTTTAGAAAAAATTCTGTAAAACCTTTGCCCGGTGATATTGTTGAAATAGAGGAATTGAACGACGGAAGCGGAAGCGTAACAGAAATTTTCCCGCGAAAAAATTCTTTTGTCCGTCCACCTATTGCAAACATTGAATGTCTTGTTATAGTTGTTGCGGTTGATAACCCGAAACCTGATTTGAAATTCATAGATAAGATGCTTGTTATTGCTGAGTCTAATAAAGTTGAGCCGATTATTTGCTTAAATAAATGCGATTTAAATGTTGATTACGAAGACATTAAAATGATTTATTGTGACATAGGATATAAAGTTATCGAAACCAGTACAATTAACAAAACAGGTATTTCAGAAATTAATTCTATCATTTCAGGTAAAGTTACAGCGTTTGCGGGGTTTTCAGGAGTAGGTAAATCAAGTTTACTCAATGAAATATTTGGTGATTTGAATTTATTGACAGGTGATGTAAGTAAAAAATTAAATCGCGGACGCCATACTACGCGCCATATAGAACTTTTTAAAACTGAAGATGGCTCATATATTGCTGATACACCCGGTTTTAGTATGCTGGAAATTTACGGAATAGATCATGATGAGTTACAAAAATATTTTATGGAATTTTCCCAATTTACTGATGATTGCAAGTTCTCCGGGTGTGCTCATCTTGGCGGGAAACAATGCGGTGTTATAAACGCTGTTGAAGAAGGTAAAATTTCTCAATCCAGATACGATAATTATTTAGATTTTTACAACACATTAAAAAATAATAAGGAGAATTACTGATATGATTTTATCACCTTCGCTTTTGGCGGCAGATTTTGCCAATATGGAAAGAGATGTCCGAAAAATTGAAGCAGGTGGCGCTCAATATCTTCATATAGATGTTATGGATGGTCACTTTGTTCCAAATATCAACTTTGGCCCTGTCATGGTTGAGTCTCTCAAAAAAATATCTGATTTAGTTCTGGATGTTCACCTTATGATATCAGAGCCGGAAAAATATGCAGAAACTTTTTTAAAAGCTGGTGCTGATATTATTACTGTTCATGTTGAAACTGAACCGGATATGAAATATTTGCTTGAATTAACTGATATGTATAATAAAAAACTTGCTGTTGCAATTAATCCGCCTACTGATATAACACAAATTGATCCTTATCTTGATTATGCTGAAATGGTACTTATAATGACTGTTAATCCTGGATTTGGCGGTCAGAAATTTATTGTTGATTGTGTTGATAAAATTAAATACGTAAAAGAAAAAAAACCTGATATTGATATTCAGGTTGATGGTGGAATTAATCTTGAAAACCTTTGCGAAGTAATGCAGGCCGGTGCAAATGTTATAGTTGCAGGTTCTTCAGTTTTTAATACTGATAACCCTGCGGAAACTTGTAAGGAATTTTTTAAAAGAGGTAATGTGTTTTGAAAGCGGCAATAATTGGTGGTGGAGTAGTAGATAACTATACTACTTTTGCTGAGGAAATCAAAAAGTGTGATTATATAATATGTGCAGACGGCGGAATAAAACATTTAATAAATGTGGACATCCCGCCGAATGTCTTTATAGGTGATATTGATTCGTGTGATTTTAAAACAATTGAGAATCTGCCAATAATCAATAATACAGAGATTATTCTTCATGACACCGTAAAAGATGATACTGATATGCAACTCTGTATTAAATGGGCTCTAAATAAAGGTTACAACGAATTAAGACTCTTTGCTGCTCTCGGCGGGCGAATTGACCATGAATTATCTAATATATTTAATTTGAAATATATCCTTGAATCCAATGCAAACGGAATGATATTTTCGGATACAAATCGTATATATATAACCGATAATAAATTATCTGTTAAAAAAGAAGATGGTTTCCATATTTCTTTAATTCCAATTACAGACCTTGTTAGGGGAATTACTCTGAAAGGATTGGCTTATTCGTTGGAAAATGCTGATTTAATTCAAGGCACCTCGTTAGGCGTCAGCAATGAATTTTTGGATGAATATGCAGAAATATCAATTACCAGTGGCATACTGCTAGTAATAGTTTCAAAAGATGTTTTAAACTAAAAATAAGGAAGTTAAAAATGAAAGAACATATCTATACAATACCTATTAATGATGCGTTTGATACTGATTGTGAGTGTCCTGTTTGTCAGTTTATACGAGAGGAAGAGAAAAAACTTATCGAATATACGTTGGGTGCCAGTATGATGGAGCCTGACGAACGTGAACGTTCCAACGCTGTTGGATATTGCAAACAACATTTTGCTATGCTGTTAAAACAAACAAACAAACTTAGTCTGGCTCTGATTTTGGAAACACATTTGGCCGAAATACGCAAATATATTGAAAGTGATTCATCATCTGTTATCAACTCTAAAAAATCTATTTTTAATAAGGATAATTCTGTTAAAAAAACAACCGATAGATATAAAGAAATCAGTAACGGATGCGTAATATGCGATAAACTCACCGATATTGAAGATAAATTTATCGACAACATTATAGAATTATACAAAAAAGAAGAAGAATTTAAAAATAAATTTTTAAATTCAAAAGGTTTTTGCATTCCGCATTTTACACAACTTGTAAATCATGCTGAAAAAGTTTTATCGGGAACAAAACTTACTGATTTTTATACTAATATATATAACTTGGAAATTACTCATTTACAAAGAATACAGGAAGACATTACATGGTTTACAAAGAAATTTGATTTTCGTTATGCAAATGATGATTGGAAAACATCACGTGATGCAGTTCCCCGCACTATTGAAAAGATAATCGGATATGTCGGAGGAGAAAACGAGTGATATGAAAGCAGTTATTATTGATTATCGCGCCGATAAAGAAATTATTAATTCACTCAAATCACTTGGCTTTGATATTATACCTACGGTCGAAAATAAAGAGGTTTCTCCGCCTCTTTGGGGACATGCCGACATGCAGATATGCAAATGCTCTGATAATGTATTCATTTCTACTCCGTTATGTTATGAATACTATAAAAACAAACTTGCTGATTTTAATGTAAAAATTATTTGCGGCAAAACTACACTTGGCAGTAACTACCCGAAAGATATTGCATATAATGTAGCGTGGATAGGGAAATCGGCAATTCATAATTTTGATTATACTGATGCAAATATAAAAGAATATTTTTTACAAACAGGCATTGATATGATAAATGTTTTGCAGGGGTATAGTAAGTGCACAATATGTGTTGTCAGCGAAGGCGCTGTTATAACATCAGATATTGGCATAAGTAAAACATTGCTTAAGCACGGAACTGATGTATTGACTATCTCTAATGGCAATATTAATATTAACGGGTGGGAGTATGGATTTATCGGTGGAGCAAGCGGCAAAATTTCGGATAATACACTTGCTTTTTGCGGTGATATTTCCGCTCATCCAGATTATAATAAAATTAAAGAATTTTGTTCAAATTATAATGTTGAATGTATTTCCCTTTCAAGAAAGCGCTTAATGGATTTGGGCTCTGTTATTTTAGTAGAAGATACCATAGTATAATAGAGACGTTTTAGCGTATACTACCTGTGGGGGGAAGTGAACGCATTGTGTTTTACTGTTGAAATAGATGATAAACATTTTCCGAATGTTTATCAGTTTATAAAAGAATTAGATGACTCAGATATTATATATATGAGCAATGAATATAATGTTTCAACGTATAACAACGGTGTGCATTGCTATATGTTTGAGTTTGATGACACTTCATTAAAATACGTAAGCCCTATACTTGCTAAATTAATTAAAACTGATTATTTAACCAAATACTCAGATACTATTATTGATACTAATTATTACGGTGTTGATAATAACGACAAAAAAATTTTAATTTCTTCGATACTTGACTATTCCGATATAGAAGGCTTATCATATCTTATTAATGAATTTATACATGAAAATAAGCATATGCATCTTGGTGGGTTTACCTTATTTAGAATGAAGGATTATCTTTCCAACTTTGAAGATGAGATAGATTTTGCAGTCGATGAATATATAGAGCAACGCCGTTATTGTGATTTTGTAAAATTTTTAAAATTTTTTGTAGATATTCAGGAATCACCTTTTAATAAAGTAAACCTGCTAATAGGAAGAAAAGGGGAATATAGAATTTTAGATGAAAATGGTATCCCGATAAGCGAGGAACTTCTTGATAGCACATATTGCGAAATTGCCGCTTTAGATAATAATGACGGATATATTATTCTTAACGATCTTATTTCTTTGGCACCTAAACATATAACAATTCATTGTAAAAAGAATTATGAAAATGAAGAAACTGTTAAAATTATAAAAGAGATTTTTTCGGGAAGAGTTAATATGTGCTATGAATGTAATATGTGTAAATAGATAACTGTTTAAACGCCATATTTGAAATGGCGTTTTTAACGTTATCCTTTACAATATTTTTATTTAGTGTTTTGTAAAAATTGTAAAAATTTCTGTAGCCATAAATATTGACTTTAACACACTGATAATATATAATATTTTATATAAATTTGTTATTGAAAAATATATATACATGGGAGGAATTTAAATGCAAAATAATGTACGTCCCGAATCAATGGCGCGCATCAACACGCCTGAACTTGCTGAGGAATTCATTAATGAGCAAGTTGCACTTGTTCGCGAGCAGGTGGGGGATAAAAAAGTTCTCTTGGCTCTTTCCGGTGGTGTTGATTCATCTGTAGTTGCTGCGCTTTTAATAAAAGCAATAGGAAAACAATTGGTTTGCGTTCACGTTAATCATGGCCTTATGAGAAAAGGCGAAAGCGAAGAGGTTATTGAAGTTTTTAGAAACCAGTTAGACGCCAACCTTATATATATTGATGCAACTGACAGATTTTTGGATTTGCTGGCAGGTGTTGATGAGCCTGAAACTAAACGCAAAATTATAGGTGGCGAATTTATTAAAGTTTTTGACGAAGAAGCAAGCAAATTGGAAGGCATTTCATTCCTCGCTCAAGGAACTATTTATCCTGATATTTTAGAAAGCGATGGCGTTAAAGCACATCACAACGTAGGTGGCTTGCCGGAAGATATGCAATTTGAACTCGTTGAGCCCGTAAGACTGCTTTATAAAGATGAAGTCCGCGTTGTTGGTAAAGCATTAGGCCTTCCTTCCTCAATGGTAGACCGTCAGCCATTTCCGGGACCCGGTCTTGGTGTTCGTTGCTTAGGTGCTATCACACGCGACCGCCTTGCAGCACTTCGTGAATCAGACGCTATCCTTCGCGAAGAGTTTGATAATGCTGGTTTAACTGATAAGGTATGGCAATTCTTTACTGTAGTTCCGGATTTTCGTTCAACTGGTGTGCGTGATGGCAAACGTGCTTATGATTGGCCCGTGATTATCCGTGCTGTCAACACAGTTGACGCTATGAGTGTAACCGTTCCCGAAATTGATTGGACTGTTTTAAAGAAAATTACAGATAGAATTTTATCAGAAGTTCCCGGTGTTTGCAGAGTGCTTTATGATTTAAGCCCGAAACCCAGTGCCACGATAGAGTGGGAGTAATCCCGCACCCTGAAAAAACCCTTATTTTAAGCGGTTTTGCGAGATAAGCAAGGTGCTTTGACAACACTTTGACAACACTTTATTTTTAATAGCGTATATAATGAACAATGCTTCGCCGTAATCAGCGAAGCATTTTCTTTTATGCAGTTCTTATCAAACCGCCAATATTTTTTTTGAAACAGATATAACCAAACTCACTACACCAATCATCTGTTATATTTTTTACATAACAAAGTTGTCTGTTATCGGGAATGTTGCCTATGTCATATTCCCATTCTTCAATATACTGTGATACATAAAACATATTAAGGAGAGTTCCAAACTCTGTATAACTTTTGATGATGTGATAAACAACGGCATTGTGTTCTTTTTCAAACTGTTTAACGATTTCTTTTTCTTCATCATTTAACCAATATACAACGCCGTAATTTTCCGATTTATGTAATGTGCCGTCTGTTATAAATTCTGTAATTACATTCGCATTAAGCGAAAGCATTTTCATTCGTTTTATTGCTTCTGCTTTTTGCTGTTCTCTTAAAGATAAAATTTTACTCATAATCATTCTCCGTTTCATCTGGTGTTAATTTACTAATCAATTTAACAAGGTATGTAAGATTTTCTAAAACATCACTTGTTTGTGGAATACTTGACAGCCTTTTGAGTTCGGCTGTCAAGTCAATTAAATATCTTTCAAGATAATACCTGATACGAATATTCGGACGGACAATAATATCTTCGTTAAGTAATCGCTTCAAAATAAAATCTTGTTTTGTTAGTCCTGATGTTCTAACTTCCATATCAACCCTGTATGCTTCTTCGGGCGAAACACGGAAGCCGATTGTAATACTTCTAAAACGCTGTTTCCTGTCGTTGTTCTTCGCTGACATCTAATTTCCCCTCTTTCATAATATCTTCTAATCGTTTTGCGATTATCTGGTCTTGGTGCTTGTAAAGATGTGAATATAAAAGTGTCATATCTGGCTTTGCGTGTCCTGCTCTCTTTGCGATTTCAAGAATTGAACCACAATTTGAGTTCATTAAAAGGCTGATATGGCTGTGTCTAAATTCGTGTATGGTTAGGCGTTTAACTCCTGCTTTTTCAGAATTTTCATCAACAACACGATGAAGTTGTGTCTTTGAAAGCGGAAACAAAACATCTGTGTCCTGTAAGTCGTAAAGACTATCCATATATTCCTGCAATTCTTCCGCAAGTTCAGTTGGCATATGCACTATTCGCTTACTGTTTGCATTTTTAGTTTTGCCCTTTTCCTTTTTCGCTTTGGAATAACTGTTTATTACTCTTAATGTCTTTGCCTTGCAATCAACATCTGCCTTTGTAAGTGCCAATAATTCGCCTAAACGAATACCAGTCCAGTAAAACACTTCAAATGCGTAGAAGTAAATCGGTTTGTCCTGTATCGTTGCAGAAAACTTTAAGTATTCTTCAACTGTCCAAACTTCCGCTTCTGTTTCACGCTCTTTTGAACCTAATTTCTCAACCTTTGATGTCGGTGTTTTTGGTAAATTGTGAAATGTTTCAGCATAGTTGAAAATCGCCCATAATTGATTGCACATTGTATGCTGATATGTTGCGGAATATTCTTCGCCGTTTGGTTTTCGCAAACCTAAAATGTAGTTTTCCCATTTTAGAATATCTTTCGGCGAAACATCAAAAACGATTTTGTCCTTAAAATAAGGAAGAATTTTTGTGTTAATGATGTTTGACTTTGTTTCAACCGTGCTTTCCTGTCGGCGTAGCGAAGAAAATTCCATATATTCCTTAATCAATTCGCCCATTGTCAATAATTCGTCTGGCGTTTCATAATTAAGAGTTTCCAACTGTTTAATGATGTCTGGCAATTCGTTTTTTTGCCACGCTGTCGCTTCTCTTGATAATTTGAAGCCTCGTTTGCAAGTTCTTTTTCTCTTTTGTGTTATCGGGTCAATATAACTATAATCTACTCTGTATAAATTGTTTCCATACTTATGTATTGATGACTTAAAATCACTCATAATGTTTGTCCTTTCCGATTTAGTATTTAATAATATAATGGTAGAAAAAATTCGTCATCAGCCTTGACCGATGACGAATTTTCATTTTGTGGCTTAACTTGCCATTCCGTAAATCTTTTCGTAGAAATATCTGCGGTTGGTCTTGCCCTGCACTAAGTCGGAGGCCATGCGGTCTTAGGAAGAC
>JAZRKQ010000020.1:0-1506 GCA_045646385.1 Clostridia bacterium
TCGTGAAAAGGACAAAGACCTATTAAATTGACGCCACGTTTGCGCAACGCAACAAAGTCCGACACTACCTCTTCAACTTTGGCAGAGTCTATAATTCTTTCTATGGTACTGCGGTCAATCATTTTTTTTCGTGGCTCTATCTGTTGCAAGCATAGTATAGGCGAGTGTGCGAAAGTCTATTTTATCGAACACAAATGCTACCTATATTTACGAAGTTTATATTGCAAATTTATGTAATTTTGCTCTAATCTGGAATTTTTCCCCTCTTAATTATTTAATTTTGAAAAAATCTTATCCCTATTTTTTGGTACCAATCATACATATTTTGTAAAGATACAAAAAAGTTCATTGATTCTCTAAAATTTTTTTCATGTTTAAATGATTGTCATTCAGTCTCTTGTTATTTTTGCTGTAAAATTCTTTAAAATTTTCTCCATAAAAAGTTTGGTAGTTTAAAAATTTGGCGTACCTTTGCACACGCTTTCGGCAAGCAACGCAGTTGCGCGCCTCGAAGCAATACGATCCTTGAAAACATTCCATACAGACATAGCAGTACAGCAGTCTTTTTGCATAATCCCAAGTGATTAATAAAAAGACGCTATATAAATTGTACAGGAACGAAAAACGAACCGTCAATAAAAATAAATTATCAGCCAAAGACGATAAAATCCGGTCAGAATCAGACAATAGAACATATACTAGTAATACTAGTAACAAGAATAAAAAACATACAACGAAGAGTTTGATCCTGGCTCAGGATGAACGCTAGCTACAGGCTTAACACATGCAAGTCGAGGGGTCTTTAAAAGCTTGCTTTTAACGACGACCGGCGCACGGGTGAGTAACGCGTATCCAACCTGCCCTTCTCATTGGGATAGCCTTTCGAAAGAGAGATTAATACCGAATAACATAGTCAAGTTGCCTGATTCGACTATGAAAGCTTTTTGCGGAGAAGGATGGGGATGCGTTCCATTAGGTAGTAGGCGGGGTAACGGCCCACCTAGCCTACGATGGATAGGGGTTCTGAGAGGAAGGTCCCCCACATTGGAACTGAGACACGGTCCAAACTCCTACGGGAGGCAGCAGTGAGGAATATTGGTCAATGGACGGAAGTCTGAACCAGCCAAGTAGCGTGAAGGATGACTGCCCTATGGGTTGTAAACTTCTTTTGCCGTAGAACAAAACCTGTCACGTGTGACAGTTTGCGTGTATACGTTGAATAAGCATCGGCTAACTCCGTGCCAGCAGCCGCGGTAATACGGAGGATGCGAGCGTTATCCGGATTTATTGGGTTTAAAGGGAGCGTAGGTGGTTTATTAAGCAAGCTGTGAAATACTGCCGCTCAACGGCAGCCGTGCAGTTTGAACTGGTAGACTTGAGTGTACAAGAGGAAAGTGGAATTCGTGGTGTAGCGGTGAAATGTTTAGATATCACGAAGAACTCCGATTGCGTAGGCAGCTTTCTACAGTACAACTGACACTGATGCTCGAAAGTGCGGGTATCGAA
>JAZRKQ010000021.1:0-50426 GCA_045646385.1 Clostridia bacterium
CGCAGAAAAGAAGATGCCGGTCCTACAAATAACTGGGTTGACCCTCAGGAAATGTATGACAAGATGGGCAAGCTTTTCGACGGATCCATGAAGGGAAGAAAGATGTATGTTATCCCATTCATCATGGGCCCTGCTAAATCACCATTTGCTAAAGTTGGTATTGAACTCACAGACAGCATATATGTTGTTCTCAATATGCTCATTATGACAAGAGCAGGTAAGATTGCTCTTGAAGAAATCGGTGATGACGGCGATTTCACAAAATGTTTACATGCTTCTAAAGACCTTTCCGATGAAGATAAGTATATCTGTCATTTCCCTGAAGATAATACAATCTGGTCCATCAACTCTGCTTACGGTGGAAATGCTCTTCTCGGTAAGAAATGTATGGCATTAAGAATTGCAAGTTATCTTGGTAAAGAAGAAGGATGGATGGCTGAACATATGCTTATCCTCGGTCTTCAGGATCCTAAGGGTGAAATCACATATATCTCTGCTGCATTCCCATCAGCATGCGGTAAGACAAATCTCGCTATGCTTATCCCACCTGTAGAATATGACGGCTATAAGGTATTTACAGTAGGTGATGACATCGCTTGGCTCAGAGTAGGCGAAGACGGAAGACTTTGGGCAGTTAACCCTGAAGCAGGTTTCTTCGGTGTTGCACCGGGAACAAGTGAAAAGACTAACCCAAATGCACTTCACACTGCTATGTCAAACACAATCTTCACAAACGTTGGTTTGAAAGATGATGATACAATCTGGTGGGAAGGTCTTGACAAAGATGTTCCTGAACACGCTATTGACTGGAAGGGTGAAGAATGGACACCTGCTAAGTTCAATAAAGAAGATAAACTCACAAGTTGTGCACATCCAAACTCAAGATTCACTGCTCCTGCAAAACAGTGTCCATGTGTATCTGATCAGTTTGATGCTCCACAGGGTGTGCCAATCTCTGCTATGGTATTCGGCGGAAGAAGAGCAACAACTGCTCCATTGGTATATCAGACATACAGCTGGAATCACGGTGTGTTTGTAGGTGCTACAATGGCATCTGAAACAACTGCTGCAGCAAGAGGTGCTGTAGGTGTTCTCAGACGTGACCCAATGGCTATGAAGCCATTTATCGGTTACCATGTTGGTGATTACCTTGCTCACTGGGTAAAAATGGGCAAAAACATTCCAAACCCACCAAAGATTTTCCATGTTAACTGGTTCAGACAGGACGAAAACGGCAACTTTATGTGGCCCGGCTTCGGTGACAATATGCGTGTTCTCCTCTGGATTCTTGACCGTTGCGCAGGTAAAGTTGACGCTAACGAAAGCGAAATCGGCTACCTCCCCAATATGGAAGATATCGATGTTACTGACCTCGACATAAGCGCTGACGTTTTAAAAGAACTCCTTACAGTTGATAAAGATATCTGGATGGAAGACGTTAAAGACCAGAAAGAGTACTTCGCACAGTTTGGCGACAGACTCCCCGCTGAGATTGCAAAACAACTCGAAATTCTTGAGAATAACCTCAGTAAATAATTATTGCAAATCAAAAAGGCTTACCGTAATGGTAAGCCTTTTTTAAATCAGCTTTGCATCGCCCTGCTATAGCAACTTCCGCAAAAAGTAGGTGACAACTTTAAAATAATAATATTATTTTAATACTATAACAGAGCGGTGCATAAGTATTAAATATTTTTGCGCATTAAAAAAGTGCGCTCCGCAGGAACGCACTGAAAAAGCGTTTCTGCTGTCAGGCACCATTTTCATAGAAACAACGAAAATGACGAAACGCTTTTTACCAAAGCAGTTTTCGCTGTTTCTAAAAAATATTCACGATGCCTGACATTACAAATTATACCATATTGTATTTTGAAGGTCAAGAGTCATTCGTATACAAAATTTCGACATTTTTCGCACTCAATATGATAATGGAATAAAAGGGGTTCTTAGGGGGAACCCCTAAGCGGTTTTAGGGGTCCGGGGGAATCCGAACCCCCGGGACTTTTGGTACTTTTAGTCATAAAAGTACATTTAAAAATTTATTTTTAAAGTAAAAGATTCTCCAAGGGGGCGTTCCCCCTTGGTAACCCCCTTGTCGACTGATTACAGAATTGGACAAATTATATGTTCATTACTTTTTGCCTTTAACCACCGCACGCAATAAAAACTTATTTTATGCGTGCTAAACCGATGCTTTATGTGTTATAGGGAATTAATCGCATCGGTTTTGGAAGGCAAAAAGCAATTTCACATTAATTTGTTTGCCAATTCCTCCATAGGTCGACGTTTAAAACCATAAACCGATATGGCTTCGTAGCCACGATAAAAACCCACACTTGATTATTGAATATATATATGCTACAATAAAATAGTATAGGTGGAGAAGGACCTTTTATAAAAGGAGAGATATATAATGGATAAAGTATTTTCTAAAGCGAAGATTTTACTCCCTAAACAGGGTACAGATATGACCAAATGGAGCGTGGTTGCGTGCGACCAGTACACCTCCGAACCCGAATACTGGCAGGAGGCATCTGATTACGTTGGCGATGCACCGTCTATGCTCAATATGGTATTGCCTGAGGTTTACTTAGAGGCTGACGATGTGGCAGACAGAATTAAAAACATCTGCACCGCTATGGATAAATATATCGCAGACGAGGTGCTTGAAGAGAGCGAGCCTGCCTATATATACGTTGAGCGCACTCAGGCAGACGGAATGGTGCGCAAAGGTATTGTCGGCAAGATTGACTTAGAGCACTACGACTACTCCAAAGGCTCAACCTCTGCTGTCCGTGCTACAGAGGGCACAATTTTAGAGCGTATTCCCCCCCGTGTTCGTGTAAGGGAAAATGCGCCCTTGGAATCACCACACATTATGATATTGATTGACGATACTGCAAAAGCGATAATCGAGCCGCTTGCAGATGAAAAAGAGAATTTTAAAAAAGCGTACGATTTTACGCTTATGCAGAATTCCGGAAGTATTAAAGGATATTTTGTGTCCGACGATATTTCCGATAGAATAGATAGCCTTTTAGCAGAACTTTGCGATTTAGACAAATTCAATGCAAAATACGGCGTAAACGAATCTGCGCCTTTAGCATATGCTATGGGTGACGGCAACCATTCGCTTGCAACGGCAAAGGCTTGCTGGGAAAAACTTAAAGCCGACGGTGCTGATGTAAACACGCATCCTGCAAGATATGCACTTGCAGAGATTGTAAACTTACATGATGACGCAATGGTGTTTGAACCCATTCACCGAGTTGTGTTCGGTGTAGATACCGATGCGTTTGGAAAGTTCCTTGCAGACAACGGAGTTACAGAGGGCACAAGCGGACAGACATTTGAGTATATAGTAAACGGAAATCCCAAAACAATGAGCATATCAAGCCCTACGGCAAATATCGCTGTGGGCAGTTTGCAGAATTTAATTGACGAATATCTTAAAAACAACGAAGGAACAGTTGACTACATCCACGGTGACGACGTTGTGCGTGAATTTGCCTCAAAAGACGGCAATGTAGGAATACTGTTTGACGTTATGGATAAATCAGAACTTTTTAAAACTGTTATTTTAGACGGTGCGCTCCCACGTAAAACATTCTCTATGGGCCACGCGCACGACAAAAGATTTTACACAGAGTGCAGAAAAATAAGGTGATAATATGTGCTGTAAACTTGGCATAGACATTGGCTCCACCACATTAAAAATTGTTGTGATGGACGAAATAGGTAACATCATATACAAAAGTTACGAGCGTCACTTATCTAAAGTGCGTTCCCTTTGTATTAAAAAAATTACGCAGTTAGCAGACCTTTTAAAGGATAAACCGCTTAAAGTTGCCATAACCGGATCTGCAGGATTGGGCGTTGCTCAATTAAGCGGAATTGACTTTGTTCAGGAGGTGTTTGCAACCGCCGGTGCGGTCGGCAGATACTACCCTATGACAGACGTTGTTATAGAACTTGGCGGTGAAGATGCTAAGATTATCTTTTTAAAAGGCGCAGTAGAGGAGCGCATGAACAGTACG
This sequence comes from Clostridia bacterium, assembly GCA_045646385.1. Taxonomy (GTDB): domain Bacteria; phylum Bacillota; class Clostridia; order UMGS1810; family UMGS1810; genus SIG455. The sequence goes on from JAZRKQ010000021.1 coordinate 4,038, forward strand.
TGCGCAGGCGGTACGGGTGCGTTTATAGACCAGATGGCATCGCTTTTAGATGTTTCTGCAGACGAACTTGACGAACTCGGCCTTAAACATACTGCTATATATCCCATTGCATCACGTTGCGGTGTTTTTGCTAAAACCGACATTCAGCCGCTTATAAATCAGGGCGCGCAGAAAGAAAACATCGCCGCAAGCATATTCCAGGCGGTGGTGGACCAGACAATTGCAGGCCTTGCGCAGGGCAGTCCAATTGAGGGCAATGTGCTTTTCCTCGGTGGTCCTTTAGCATTTTTGAAGTGTTTGCGCCAGCGGTTTATTAAAACGCTTAAATTAGATGAAGACCACGCCATCTTCCCTGATATTGCCGAATATTTTGTGGCACTCGGTGCGGCGGTTTATGCCGACACGTGCGAAAGAGTTTATAATTATGATGAGTTATGCAATCTCCTTTCGCAAAAAAGTGAGGAGACTTCTGTAAACAGTTTGCCCCCGCTTTTCGAAACGAGTGAGGAGTTTGAACATTTTATTGCACGTCACAGTGCAAACGATGTTGCAGAGGAAGATATTTCGTCTTACAGAGGAGATGCTTACCTCGGTATTGACGCAGGCAGTACCACCACTAAGGTGTGCCTTATAAGTGAAGAAAAGAAGATTTTATATAGTTTTTACCGCTCTAACCTTGGCTCGCCTTTAGACATTATAAAAGCGGAACTTAAACATATATACGACCTGTGCGGAAACCGTATTAAAATAGTTTCGTCTGCCGTTACGGGTTATGGCGAGGAACTGCTTAAAAACGCTTTCGGGATAGACTATGGCATAGTTGAAACTGTTGCTCACTACACCGCCGCAAAGCATTTTAACCCCAATGCCGATTTTATTATTGATATCGGCGGTCAGGACATCAAATGCTTCCAGATTAAAGATGGAGCCGTAAGCAGTGTTATGTTAAACGAAGCGTGCTCGTCAGGCTGCGGCTCGTTCATAGAAACATTTGCAAAGTCTTTAGGCTACGGAGCAGAGGATTTTGCGCAGATTGCAAATTTTGCAAAGAACCCCGTTGACCTTGGTACACGCTGTACCGTGTTTATGAACTCGTCTGTAAAACAGGCGCAGAAAAACGGCGCAACTGTTGCAGATATTTCGGCAGGTCTTGCCGTAAGTGTTGTAAAGAACGCCATATACAAAGTTATCCGTGCCAAAAATGCAGACGAACTTGGCGACAACATTGTTGTTCAGGGCGGTACATTTTTAAACAATGCCGTTCTGCGCAGTTTCGAGCGTTTAATTGGCAAAGACGTTATCCGACCCAATATAGCAGGACTTATGGGTGCGTACGGTGCGGCATTATATGCACGCAGTAACATTGGCGAAACTACGCTTATCACAAGTAAGGAACTGGGCGAGTTTACCCACACTTCAAAAGCCACCAGATGCGGCCTGTGCAACAATCGTTGCTCGCTTACAATAAACGAATTTTCCGGCGGAAGAAAGTTTATATCGGGTAACCGTTGCGAAAAGCCGTTAGGTGGTGGTGCGGTAAAAGATTTGCCCAACCTTTATAAATTTAAAGCAGACCTGCTGCAATCGCTTGAGTCTAAAAAAGGCAAACGCGGTAAAATAGGCATACCTATGGTACTTAATATGTACGAGAATCTGCCGTTCTGGCACGAGTTCTTTACATTGCTCGGCTTTGAGGTTGTAACATCAGGTCAGTCCAGCAGAAAGGTGTATGCCAAAGGTCAGCACACCATTCCGTCCGATACGGTTTGCTACCCAGCCAAAATGGTTCACGGGCACATTATCAGCCTTGCAGAAGCAGGTGTTAAAAACATATTCTACCCGTGTATGACATATAATTTTGACGAAGGTATATCCGACAATTGCTACAATTGCCCTGTGGTTGCATACTACCCCGAGAGTATTGCGGCGAATATGAATTTAAACGGAATTAATTTTATATACCCATACATAAAACTTAACGACAAAAAAGTTTTTACTAAAAAAATTCTGGCGGTGCTCAAACAGTACTTCCCAGACATTACCGCCAAAGAGGTTTGCTACAGCGCTGAGCGTGCTTACATAAAATACGCTGAATACAAAGAGCAGATTTTCAAAGCAGGTGACGACGCCATTGCTTTTGCGAAGCAAGGCGGTGCAAAAACTATTGTTTTAGCCGGCAGACCGTACCATATTGATAACGAGATTAATCATGGTATTGACCGTCTGGCATCGTCGCTTGGGTTCGTGGTGCTGTCCGAAGACTGCATACGTCCTATGGACAAACTGAATCTCGCTGTTTTAAATCAATGGACTTACCATGCCAGAATGTACAATGCGGCAAAATTTGTAACAGAAACCGAAAACACTCAACTGGTGCAGTTGGTATCGTTCGGCTGCGGAATTGATGCCGTAACAAGCGACGAGGTCAGCGACATTCTGCGTAGCAAAGGTAAACTGTATACGCAGATTAAAATTGACGAGATTAACAACCTCGGCGCAGTTAAAATAAGAATAAGAAGCCTTCAGGCTGCCATGAACGACAACCTGAACGTAGCCGAAGCAAAATAATCCGAACCCGCCTAAAGTAAGGAGGTGTCTGCCGTGCAAGAAGTGAGATTTCCTAAATTCACCGTGCAGATGCGCAAAACACACAAAATACTGGCACCGACTATGTTGCCGATACATTTTAAAATAATAGAGCCCGTTTTAAAAGATTTCGGGTACGACGTTGAAGTGCTTTCAAACTGCGACCAATCAGTTATAAACGAGGGGCTCAAAAGCGTGCACAACGATATATGCTACCCCGCAATGCTCGTTATAGGGCAGATGATAGACGCACTCAAAAGCGGAAAATACGACACAGACAAAACTGCGCTTATGATTACCCAGACGGGCGGCGGTTGCAGAGCGTCCAACTACATATTTCTGCTTAGAAAAGCACTCGAAAACAGCGGTTTTGGAAATGTTCCCGTTATATCGCTGAATCTTTCGGCATTTGAAAAGGATAGCGGTTTTTCCCTTACCGTGCCAATGCTTATAAAAGTTTCGTTTGCGCTTATATACGGCGATATGCTTATGTGGCTTACAAACCAATGCCTGCCGTATGAGAAAAACAAAGGTGATACGCACAAAGTTTTAAATAAATGGATAGACACGCTTTTAGGGCAGATGCGCGGACACGAATTTATACGTGTTAAGAAAAACCACAGAAAAATAGTAAAAGATTTTGCAGATATTGAAAGGCTTGATATAAAGAAGCCGCGTGTAGGAATAGTGGGCGAAATTTATATGAAATACTCACCCCTCGGCAACAACAGTTTAGAGCAATTTTTAATAAACGAGGGCGCAGAGCCTGTGGTATCAGGTGTTGCCGATTTTCTGCTATACTGCTTTGAAAATGCGCTTATTGACAAAAAACTCTACGGCGGAAAACTTTTTGGTACTGTTCCTGCCGCAGTAGGTATTAAGTATCTGTCTATGCGCCAGAAGCAAATGATAAACGCAATTAAAAAAGAAGGTACTTTCCGCGCGCCTACACCTTTTGCTGATGTTAAGGATATGGCGGAGGGGTATATAGGCAAGGGTACTAAAATGGGCGAAGGTTGGCTTTTAACCGCAGAAATGCTTGAACTTATCGACAGCGGTGTAAACAATATAGTATGCACACAGCCTTTCGGTTGCCTGCCTAACCATATAATCGCCAAAGGAATGATGCGCAAGATAAAAGACCGTCACCCTATGGCGAACATTGTGGCTATTGACTACGACCCCAGCGCCACCAAAATAAATCAGGAGAACAGATTAAAACTTATGCTCTCCAACGCAGACGGCGGCAGGGGCGTATTCTCTAAAGTCAAAACCGAAGAAAAAGAAAAGATTTTAGTATGATAAAAAATTTTTAAAAAATACGGAACTTTTTTTGATTTGTATCGTCTTATAAGTGTAAATCAAAAAAATAAAAACAAGAGAGGTACATAATTATGCTTAAAAAAACATTGGCTGTTATAGCCGCAACCGCAGTTCTGGCTGCATCATCAGTAACAAGTTTTGCTGAGTACGACCCCAACAAAGTAGTAACCGAAAATCAGATTGCTACAAAAATGATTACACCTGAGTTCAAAATTAACGTAAACGGCGCTGAAATTGACGCTCCCGTTCCTTTTGAAAACGAAGGCGTGCTTATGCTCCCCTTACGCGCTATTACCGAAACATTAGGTTTTAATGTTGAGTGGCAGGGCGAAACAGGTACAATTATTTTAACAAAAGGCCCTGTTTACGTAACAATGAGTGCTTTTGAAGATGGTTACACATTCTCTAAAACTGCTCCTATGATGCTCGGCACAGCACCTATTCTTATTGATGGTGTTACATTTGTTCCTGCTGAGTTTATCAATCAGGTTTTAAACGGTGCGTACAGAATTGAGGCAGACGGTTCAATCAAAATTTTTGATGCTGAACTTAAAAATGTTGCTTTGGTTGAATCTGTAAATGCTGAAGAAAAACAGATTACAGTTAACGATATAGTTATGGGTACAGTTGTACTTAACATCAGCGACGAAACAACCATTACAGACGAAGAAGGTAAAACTGTTAAGTTTGAAGAACTTGAAGAAGGTCTTACTTTAAAAATTACTTACGGTGAGGCTATGACAATGAGCCTTCCCCCTATTAACAATCCGTCTGTAATCGTTGTTAAAGCAGGCTCTCCTGCAATGACTCTTCCATCTGATGAGCCCGTTGCAGAGATTACTCCTGTTCCCGAAGCACCCGTTGAAGCAGAGTAATAATATTAAAATTTTAAAAAGATGCCTTAGGGCATCTTTTTTAGTTAAAAAATTAAGGAAATAGTTGACAATTAAAATAAAGGTGTGGTATAATGTTTTCAGCACATGGTGTGCTGAACGGAGGTGCTTTTTGTGGCAAATAAAGATATTACGATGATAAATGACGAAATGTCGGATATGATAATTGCCGCCGCAACTAAAATTGCCACCTCTGAGGGCGCACATACACTTACTGTGCGCAAAATTTTACGTGAACTTGAAATTACCAACAGAGTTTTTTATAACAGATTTCACAACATAGGCGAAGTGCTTGAAATCGTTTATGCAAACACCGTTATGCAGATGCGTGAGTGTCTTGCCCAAAAGTATGACGAAAAGAAAGATTTTTTTGAATACGTTCTTGACGTTCTCACGCAGGTACTTATTGCTACTTATGATATACGTGAGCAGTTCAGCCAGTACGCATTTGAGTACGATTCCATAAACGACACCAACTATATCTGGTGGAGGGATGAAATAAAAAAACTGGTTGAATATGCTAAAAAGAATGACCTTATAAAAAATGATATTGATTCGGACGCATTAAGTTATTCTATATGGTGCTTTTCGCGCGGATTCAATGCCGACGCTATCTGCCGCCGTTTTACAAAAGACGAGGCGGTTGAGTATTTCCGTTATGGAATGAGTTTCTTTTTAGAGGGACTGAAAAAATAATTTTTTGAACAGAAATGAATGTTTCTGTTTAAAATTTTCTCAGCACACTCTGTGCCGAGAAATGTCGAAAAGCATACACAAAGCGAAAAAATATGCGGATTTATTTCAGCACACTCTGTGCTGAAAATTGTAAAAACAAGTCGAAAGGGGCAGATATATAAATGTCAATTAAAGTTTTAGGTACGGGCGCTTACATACCGGAAAAGATTGTTACAAACGACGACCTTGCGCAACTTGTAGATACTTCCGATGAATGGATTATGCAAAGGGTGGGCGTTAAGGAAAGGCACGTATCTGTAGACCAAACTGCTGCTGATATGGCTGCTGAAGCGGCTAAAAAAGCACTGGAATCTGCGGATTTGACAGGTGCGGATATTGACCTTATTATTGCTGCTACCATTTCGGGTGAAACACTTTCGCCAACTGTTGCGGGTATGGTGCAAAAAGCAATCGGTGCAACCTGCCCTGCGTTTGATTTAAACTCTGCGTGCAGCGGATTTTTGTTTGCACTTGATACTGCCGTTTCGTACATTGAGCGTGGTGCATACAAAAACGTACTTATTATCGGTGCCGAAAGATTAAGCAAACTTGTTGATTGGAGTGACCGCAGTACGTGCGTTATATTCGGCGACGGTGCAGGCGCTATGGTCATTACAAAAGGCGAAGGCTACCTTGCATCAAGGCTTTACACATCGGGCGGTGACGAGGTTATAGAAATTCCGTCATTCGGCGGTTCAGCACCTTTTTACAAAACACCTTTAAAACATCCGTACATATTTATGGACGGTCAGGAAACATTCAAGTTCGCAGTAAACAAAATTGCGGAAGATATTAAATATGTTGCTGAGCAGGCGGGGATTACATTAGATGAAATCGACTACGTTGTAACGCATCAGGCAAATATCAGAATAATGGACTTTGCAGCAAAACGATTAAAAATGCCCAAAGAGAAGTTTGTTATAAATATTCACAAGTACGGCAACACATCATCAGCAAGTGTGGCAATTGCTTTTGACGAACTTGCCCGTTCAGGCAAACTCAAACGCGGCGACAAAATCGCTATGTGTGCATTTGGCGGCGGCTTATCAAGTGCGGCTTGCCTTATTGAATGGTAAACAAGACAAATTGTCTTAATTTTATATTTTGGAGGAATTTATTATGACAATCGAAAAAGTAAAAGAATTATTGGCTGACCACTTAGAGATGGACGTTGCTGAAATCACAGACGAAACCACCTTTGAGGACCTCGACGTGGATTCACTTGACACAGTTGAGATTATGATGGAGATGGAAGATGAATTCGGCGTTGAAATCAAAGCCGCAGAAGTTGGCAAATCAGTTAAAGAACTGGCTGCTTACATTGACGCAAAATTGGCGTAATCTTCAAAGTTTAATGGGCATAAGCAGGTATCTGTTTATGCCCATTAATGAAAGGCAGGAATAATTATGATTCATACACCGATATGCGATATGTTCGGTATTAAATATCCTATACTGCAGGGCGGTATGGCGCACATATCAGATGCGCACCTTGCGGCGGCAGTATCAAACGGCGGTGGCTTGGGGCTTATTTCAGCGGCTAACGGAAATGTTGGCTGGATAGAGGAGCAGATTGACCTTGCCGCATCATTAACAGATAAACCGTTCGGCGTAAATATTATGCTGATGGGTGAAAATATAGACGAAATTGCAGAACTTATTGCACGTAAAAGAGTAGCACTTGTAACCACCGGTGCAGGGAATCCTGATAAATACGTGCCAATGTGGAAAGATGCAGGAGTTAAGGTTATACCTGTTGTTGCATCAAGTGCGCTTGCTAAACTTATGGCTCGCGCAGGTGCTGATGCTGTTATTGCTGAGGGCGGAGAATCGGGCGGCCACGTTGGAGAGATGACTACTATGGCCCTTGTTCCGCAGGTTTGTGACACAGTAGACATCCCTGTAATTGCCGCAGGCGGTATTGCCGACGGCAGAGGTGTAGCGGCATCGCTTATGCTTGGCGCACAAGGCGTTCAGGTGGGCACAAGATTTTTGGCAGCAACCGAGTGCAGCATAAGCCGTACATACAAAGACAAACTTTTAAAAGCAGGAGATACCGCAACAATCGTTACGGGCAGACGTTTAGGTCACCCGGTGCGCAGTTTGAAGTCGCCTTTTTCAAGAAGTTATGCCAAAGCCGAGTACACCACCATTTCGGATGAAGAACTTGAAATGATGGCAGTTGGCAGTTTACGTGCGGCAGTTCTCGACGGTGACGAGAAAAAAGGTTGCTTCCTTGCAGGGCAGATTTCAGGATTGGTAAATAAGGAACAAACCGCTAAAGAGATGATTGATGAGATGTTTTCAGAGGCGGAATCTATATTGAATGGAGCAGGAAAATGGGTAAAATAGCATTTGTGTTTTCAGGTCAGGGCGCGCAGTACAGCGGTATGGGAAAATCGCTTTACGATATGGGCGGCGCCGCAAAAAAACTGTATGACGAGGCAGAAACTTATCGCCCCGGTACTATGGAGCAGTCTTTCGCAGGTAGCGACGAGGATCTTAAATTAACTAAAAATACTCAGCCGTGTATGTACCTGGTTGAAATGGCGGCTGCACTTGCGCTGAATGAAAAAGGCATATTTGCCGATGGTGTTGCCGGATTTTCACTCGGTGAGGTTGCGGCGCTTGCGTATGCAAAAGCATATACACTTATTGAAGGATTTAAAATTGTAACAAAGCGTGGTGAAGTTATGAACGATGCCGCAAGCGGAGATAAAACCGCTATGTGCGCAGTTTTAAAACTTGATGCTGACACCGTTACAAAAACTGCGGCAGAGTTTGACCGCCTTTATGCAGTTAATTACAACTGCCCCGGTCAGGTTTCTGTTTCGGGACTTGCAAGCAGTATGGACGCTTTTGCAGAAAAAGTTAAAGAACTCGGCGGCAGAACAATTCCGCTTGCTGTAAGTGCGGCATTTCATTCGCCGTTTATGGCAGACGCGGCAGATAATTTCGGCAATGCGCTTAAAGAATTTGAAATAAGCACACCGAAACTCCCCGTATATGCTAACCTTACTGCGCAAACTTACGGCGAAGATGTACGCTCATATTTGAAACAGCAGATGCAAAGCCCCGTTAAATGGCAGAGCACAATAGAAAATATGATTGCCGACGGATATACTGATTTTATAGAAGTAGGCGCAGGAAAAACGCTTTGCGGACTTATTAAAAAGATTTCCAAAGACGTAAATGTATACAATGTAGAGAACGAAGAAACACTTTTGCAGACTGTGGAGGCGATAAAAAATGCTTAACGGAAAAACAGCAGTTATAACCGGCGGCTCAAGAGGTATCGGTGCGGCAATTACCCAGAAGTTTGCATCGCTCGGTGCAAATATAGCAATAGTTGATATGAGCGCTGCTGAAGAATTTAAAGCACACCTTGAAAGTACATATAACATTAAAGCGGATTTTTATTGTTGTGATGTGTCCGACACAAATTCGTGCAAAGAAACTGTCGCAAAAATCACAGAAGATTTTGGCGGTGTGGATATTCTTGTAAACAATGCCGGAATTACGCGAGATAATCTTATTCTTACTATGGAAGAAGACGATTTCGACAAAGTAATCGACGTAAACCTTAAAGGTTGCTTTAATATGATAAAAGCGTGTGGCAGAAGTTTCATCCGCAAAAAGTGCGGAAAGATTATAAACATTGCATCTATATCAGGTCTTATAGGATTGCCCGGTCAGGCAAATTACTCTGCATCTAAAGCAGGTATAATCGGTCTAACAAAAGCGGTAGCGAAGGAACTCGGTGCTAAAAACGTGTGTTGCAATGCCATTGCGCCCGGTTTTATCGCTACGGATATGACTAAAGATCTCGGCAGTGAAGAAGAGTTTTTGAAATCCATTCCTTTAAAAAGATTGGGTAAACCGCAGGACGTTGCAGAACTTGCCGCATTTCTGGCAAGCGGCGCGTCCGACTACATAACAGGCGAAGTTATCCGCATTGACGGCGGATTGGCTATGTAAGGCATTACGATGCTTAAGGAGGAATTAACGGTGAAAAGAGTAGTAATTACAGGGCTTGGTGCAATCACCCCCGTTGGCTGTACGGTTGACACTTTCTGGGAAAGTTTAAAAAACGGCAAAAACGGAATTGATTTTATAACCAAGTTTGACACAGAGGGATTTACCGCCAAACTGGCAGGTGAAGTTAGAGATTTTGACCCGCTTTTATATATGGAAAAAGGCGATGTGCGCAGAACAGATAAATTTGTTCAGTATGCAGTTGCTGCCGCTGTTCAGGCGGTTGCAGACAGCAACATCTCAGAAAATATTGCACCTGAGCGCTTTGGTGTATATTTTGGTACAGGTATCGGCGGAATGGACACATTTATTGCTGAGCATAACAGCCTTTTAAACAGAGGCCCGCAGAGGGTATCGCCTATGTTTATTCCTAAAATGATTTCCAATATGGGCGCAGGTAACATTGCAATCAAAGTTGGTGCTAAAGGCCCATGCATAAGCGTGTCTACTGCGTGTGCATCGGGTACTTCTGCCATTGGAGAGGCGTACAGAGCAATTAAAGGCGGATATGCCGATGCCATAATTGCAGGCGGTGTAGAGGCTTGTGTAAATCCGCTTGCAGTAGCAGGCTTTATAAACTGTATGGCGCTTTCTGAAAGTACCGACAAAGACGCGGCATCAGTTCCGTTTGATGCAAGAAGAAGCGGATTTATTATGGGTGAGGGCGCAGGTGCGCTTATCGTTGAGGAATACGAGCACGCAAAGGCAAGAGGCGCTAAAATTTATGCCGAGGTAAAAGGCTACGGCAGTACTTGTGATGCTTTCCACGTAACTGCTCCGGACGATAGTGCAGAGGCCTCTGCACGTGCTATTGCAGATTGCTATAAAGAGGCAGGTGCAGACTTTAACCCTGAAAACATTTATATTAACGCACACGGCACCAGCACACCGCTTAACGATAAGACCGAAACAAAAGCGATTAAAAACGTATTTGGTGAAGATGCGTATAAATTACACGTAAGTTCAACCAAATCGATGACAGGACATCTGCTTGGCGCGGCAGGCGCAGTAGAGGGTATTGCTGCAGTTCTGGCAGTACGTGAAAATATTATTCCCCCTACAATCGGCTACAAAGAATCAGACTCCGAATGCGACCTTGATTACACCCCAAACACAGCGCTTAACACTCAGGTTGATATTGCGTTTTCAAACTCATTGGGGTTTGGCGGTCATAATGCGTGCGTGGCATTTACTAAGTGCGAGGGGTAAGTTATGGATAAAGAACAGTTAAAAAATATTTTACCGCATCGTGACAATATGCTTTTGTTAGACGAGGCGGAATGTATAGACGGCATTGCATACGGGAAAAAATTAATCGTTGGTGACGAATGGTTTTTAAAAGGGCATTTTCCCGACAACCCTGTTGTGCCCGGTGTTATTCTTTGCGAAATACTTGGGCAATCTGTATGCGTATGCTTAGACGGCACTATTCCCGCCGATAAATTGCCTTATTTTACAGGCCTTGACAAGGTCAAATTCAGAAAACCCGTAGTACCCGGCGATTTGTTTGAAACCAAATGCGAGATTATCAAAATCCGTGAGCCGTTTTATTTTGCCAAGGGGCAAGGCTTTGTAAACGGAAAATTGTGCGTAAGCGCGGAATTTTCGTTTGCTATAACAGACAAAAACTAAACGGAGGACATTACCGTGAGTATATTTAATAACAAAACAAATTCTCCTGAAAAGTGCACATGTAAAAAGTGTGGAGCGGAGTTATCTGCCACACAACTTTCAGACAGTGCATATATTTGCCCCCACTGCGGTACATATATGCGTATGGGTGCATTTAAAAGGCTTGAACTTATTGCAGACAGCAAAAGTTTTAAAGAGATGGACAAATCAATGAAAAGTAAAAACCCATTGAATTTTCCTGATTATAATGATAAAATAGATAAAGCAATGACCGCCAGCGGTTTAAACGAGGGTGTTATTTGCGGAACTGCTAAAATTGACGGCAACCCGTGTGCAATCTTTATAATGGATTCTAACTTTATGATGGGCTCTATGGGAAGCGTTGTAGGCGAGAAGATTACACGTCTTTTTGAAAAGGCTACAGAAAAAAATCTGCCCGTTGTAGGTTTTTGCACATCGGGCGGTGCCAGAATGCAGGAGGGAATATACTCTCTTATGCAGATGGCTAAGGTCAGCGGTGCAGTTAAGCGCCATAGCGACGGCGGCAATCTGTATATTGCCGTTTTAACCGACCCCACAACGGGCGGTGTTACGGCAAGTTTTGCAATGCTTGGCGACATTATTATGGCTGAACCCAAAGCGTTAATCGGTTTTGCAGGTGCAAGAGTTATCGAACAGACCACAGGCAAAAAACTGCCCGAAGGATTTCAACGTGCAGAGTTTATGCTTGAACATGGCTTTATAGACATTATTGAAGAGCGTCAGAGATTAAAATACACAATCTCAAAACTTCTCAAAATGCATAGCCATGTGGAATGAAAGGTCAGGTGATAATTAATGTCAGACAAAATTAAACCATACGAAAGAGTACAGGCCGCAAGAAGTAACGCAAGACCTTCCGGCGGATACTACCTTAACAGAATGATAGATAACTTTGTGGAATTACACGGCGACAGGCGTTATGGCGAAGATGGTGCCATAGTGGGCGGCGTAGGTTTTTTAAACGGCAGACCTGTTACTGCTATAGCGATGGAGAGGGGCGCCACCATTGAAGAACGTATGAAACGTCATTTTGGTTGCCCTACCCCCGAAGGCTACAGAAAAGCACTTCGCCTTATGAAGCAGGCAGAAAAGTTTAAACGTCCCGTTATTTGCTTTATAGGCTGCTCCGGCGCGTACTGCGGTGTAGATGCCGAGGAACGTGGCCAGGGCGAGGCTATTGCCGAAAACCTTTTTGAAATGATGGGACTTAAAGTTCCCGTTATATCTGTTGTTGTAGGCGAGGGCGGTTCAGGCGGTGCGCTTGCACTTGGTGTCGGCGATACTGTCGTTATGCTTGAAAACGCCGTTTATTCGGTTATTTCGCCTGAGGGGTGCGCGTCAATTCTGTGGAAAGATTCTGCAAAAGCGGCAGAAGCGGCAGAGGCACTTAAACTTACTGCGTACGATTTGCACAAATTCGGCGCGGTTGAAAAGGTTATTGAGGAAAAGGGCAAAACCCCCGAAGAGATTTGTGATGACCTCAAAGCATTTATAGTAAAAGAACTTGATTCAAAGCGCGGTAAATCAACAAAAGATTTGCTTGACGCAAGATATAATAAATTCCGTAAGATGGGTGTATATTAATTATGTTTGTTAAAGACTACGAGTTTCGCTACGGCGACCTTGACAAAAACGGCAATATCAAAATAAGCACGTTGCTTGATGTGTTGCAGGATGCTGCAACGAGACATTCTGCTTATGTAGGCTATGACAATGTAAAACTTGCCGAAATTAAAATTGCTTGGCTTTTAGAGGGGTGGCGTGTGCGCATTATATCTCCTCTTGACGGATATAGCAATGTAACTGTCAAAACGGGTATTATGAACCTTAAATCGTGCGAGTCTGAACGCTGCTACGAGGTATGGCAAAACGGCGAACTTAAAATAATTGCAACTGCTGATTGGTTTACTGTTAATACAGAAAAAATGCGCATTACTCGTATTCCACAGGAATGTATTGATGCATTTGACAAAGTTGATGAGCCCGACAACGGCTTGCATTTTGAAAGATTCAAGCCCGAAACAGAAATAGATATTATAGACACACGTGTAGTTGAAAAACGTGACCTTGATACAAACAACCATTTAAATAACGTGAAATCCGCGGAGATAGTTTTAAACTATTTGCCCGAAGGTTTTTGTCCTACCGAAATTATAATTCGTTATCGCAAGGAATTAAAAAAAGACGAAAATATTGATATATGCCACAAAATTATCGACGGAGGCCATTGTTATGAAATCAAAAATAACAATGGCGAAGCGTGCGTTATGGTGAAAATAAGGAGTAATTAAATGGTACGTATTATTACAGATTCGGCGGCGGATTTTGAGCCTGCCGAACTTAGCGCAAAAAATATAATCTGTGTGCCTATGAAGATTAACTTCGGCGGTGAAGAGTACACAGAAAATGTAAATTTGACAAAATCAGAGTTTTACGAACTGCTTGCCAGTGGAGAGGATTTTCCAAAAACTTCTCAGCCTGCGCCGTTTGATTTTGAGCAGGTTTTAGAACGCATCAAATCCGACGGTGACGAAGCGGTTATAATAACTATTTCGTCAGCACTCAGCGGAACATACCAGAATGCGTTTTTAGTTAAAAATATGCTTGATTATGACGGGTGCTATGTTGTTGACAGTTTAAGTGCCACAGCAGGCCAGAGGGTGCTTGTAGAACACGCCGTTAAACTGCGTGACGAGGGTAAATCCGCCGCAGAGATAGCCGAAGAAATTACGCATCTTCGCGAAAGAGTAGAAATTTATGCGTGCATAGATACACTTGAGTATCTTTATAAAGGCGGCCGCATATCGCACACATCATATACTGTAGGTTCGTTTGTAAACATAAAGCCTATGATAACAGTTTCGCGCGAGGGCAGGGTTGAAGTTCCTGCAAAAGCACTCAGTATGCGCAAAGGCATCAAAAACATCTGTGCAAGGCTTGAAAAGGTCAAACCCGATACAAACTATCCTATGTATCTCGTGTATTCGCACAACCGCAAAAACGCTGAACTTCTGGCGGATGCAGTTCGCGGGGCAGGATATGATATAGACGATGAGCACATTGTAAACATTGGCGCTGCAATCGGTGCACATATAGGGCCAAATGCGTGTGGGGCAATTTATATATCTGAATAATAAATTGAGGCAACCTGTAAAGGGTTGCTTTTTTGTTAACAATTTATCGCTTGACTGAGGGTGTTATATAAGATATAATTGGCATATAAGAAATTTTATAAGTAGGTTGATACAATGAAAAAAGAAAAAATAACTAATTTTTCAGATTTCGTTTATTATTATAAATGGCACGTTATTATTTCAGTTGTGCTGGTTATAGTGTTGGCATCAAGCCTGTACAGTTGTGCTACAAAGGTTGAAGATGACCTTGTTGTAAGTGTGCTTATAAGCAACTACGCATCTTCTTCTGCTTCTGATAATATCAGTGCCGATTTGTGTGCGGCAGGCATTATTCCCGATATAGACGGCGATGGCATAAGCCAGACATATGTTAACATCGTTACAATGCCTCTGGAAACGCAGAGCGAAGCAGATGTTGCGGCAGGGTATCAGGTGATGATTGCCATGGCGGCAGATGATTCCATACTGTTTTTAGTAGATGAAGATATTCTTGAGATGTACGAAGACCAAGGCGCATTTGGCGATATATCCGAAAAGGCTGAGAAATACGGTTTTGCCGATGACGAAGTTTATATTGCAGAAGACGGTACTTTAATGGGATTAAGCCTTAAAGGTAACGAATATCTTGAAAGCAAGGGTATGGTTACAGACACTTTGTACGCTTGTTTCAGACCCATTCCCGATGGAGGATTAGAAGATGATATGCTTGCCAAAATTAAAGCGGCAGACGACATATTGGAATTCATTTTAAATAAATAATCACAGCAAACGGCGGTGACACAATGGAAAAAAGCAAAAAATGTATCAACTGCGGAGAGCAGGACGATTTAATTTGTAAATATTGCCGTACAAAAGATCCAACACTTCGTGACGAAATTTTTGAAAACTATCAGTACCTTGCACGCGTTATCGCAAAGCGGTATATGAACAAGGGCATTGAGTATGACGACCTGTTTCAGGTGGCATCTATGGGGCTTGTGCTTGCAATTGACAGATTTGACTGCGAACGGGGTGTTAAATTCTCAACTTTTGCAATGCCGACCATTATGGGCGAGGTTAAAAGGTATTTTCGAGACAAGGGGTTTATAATAAAACTGCCGAGAAAACTTTACGAGGTTTTCCGCAAAGCAGACAGAATACGTATGATTCACCAGCAACAGGAGGGCAGTATACCAACTGTTGATGAGATAGCGTCTGCACTTAAAATTGCCGATAAAGATGTGGCTGAATCTTTACGTTATGCAGATATTGTCAATATGCGCTCGCTGGAGGAAACCGTTTATAATGACGACGTCAGCCTTTCGCAGATAATCGGTGTGGAGGAAGATAGTTTTCTTATTATTGAAAATCGCGATTTTTTGTGCGAGAGCATGCGTAAACTTACAAGTGATGAAAAGCATCTTATTTTCGACAGATACTATAAGGGTAAAAGCCAGAAAGAAGTTGCCGAGGGGCTTGGCGTTTCGCAAATGCAGGTATCAAGGCTTGAAAGAAAGGTGCTCGGCAAACTTAAATCAATGTATACACATTAAAATAAAAAGGATATATTTTTGCAAAAATATATCCTTTTTTAATTTAATTTCAATTAAAATAATCTTCGGGGTTTACGCTTCTGCCGTCTTTTATAACCTCAAAATGCAAGTGCGCCTCGTCTGCAATTTCAAATTCGGCAGTATCACCTACTACACCTATTGCATCTCCTGATTCAATGGTTTGTCCTATGCTTACCATTTCAGTTGACGCAAGGTTAGAGTATTTTGTTGATAGGCCGTTGCCGTGTTCTATTACTATGGTTACTCCGCAGGCGGTGTCTGTGTAGCACTCGCTGACTTCACCCGTTGCAGAGGCAATAACGGTTGAGCCTATAGGTGCGGATATATCAACACCTTTATGCAAACGCCAGTCTTCCATTGTTTTGGAGTAGGAAAGTTCAGTATCGCTGTGCTTTTTTAATATGTCACCGCCAACGGGGGATATAAGGCTTGTTATAGGTGCGGCAACAGGAACTGCCACCTCTTCTTCGGTTTCATCAACGGGAATAACATCGTCACTTTGCCATTGTGCCTCTTCAACTGTTGGTATTGAAACCTCTGTTTCGGGAACCGTTTCCGGTATTGACGCTACATGAATTGGAATTTGCTCTGGGATAGCAGATGTTACCTGAGGCGGCTTGGTTTCCAGTTTTTCGATAGCATCATTGCGTGTGCGCATTATATACGCAGTTGTGCCTACGGTTACTATCGCCACAAAAAGTATAGTGTAAAAAACACCGCCGCCTTTTGATTTGTTTTCTTTGCCGCCCACGTTTTTAAGTATGATTTTCTTCATCGGAAAACACCTCCGTCAGTATTATTTCCGCAATTTACCATTTTATACATCACCAAACACCTGACTTTTACATAGTATATTAATCAAAGGAGGTATGAATATGAAAGTTGTTGTGTGGAAAGCACCAAAATTCTGGCGGAGAATATTAAAGAGCATTTTTAAAATACATAGTGACGAATAGAAAACGCACGCTTCTGTTTGACAGAAGCGTGTTTTTTTAGTATACTTAAATATATAATAATATACTTGATGAGGTTTTATTAATATGAATAAAAAAATAGGTATTATCGGTCATTTTGGTGGTGGACACACTTTTTTAGACGGACAAACCATAAAAACAAAAGTTTTTTATGAAGAACTCAAAAAACGTGGATTTGACGATATCTTGTGCGTGGACACTTATTATAACAAAACAAATAAACTGCGACTTATATGGGATACTTTCAAGAGTTTTTTTAAATGCCACACGCTTGTTGTTTTGCTTTCTACGCCGGGACTGAGAGTTTTTTTGCCTATGCTATATATAGCAAAAAAAATATTTAAAATTCGTATTTTTCATAATGTTATTGGTGGAAATCTTGCTGAGAACCTCAAATCAAAGCCAAAGCAAATAAAATATTTAAATGCTATTGACGGGAACTGGGTTGAGTTCACAAAAATGGCAAAAGACCTTGCTGAACTTGGCGTTACCAACTGCGAGGTTGTGCCGAATTTTAAAGAACTTGACAGTAAAAAAGCGTTTCAGACAGTTAGCGAAAACGGAGAAAACAAATTCTGTATGTTCAGCCGTGTTATGGCTGAAAAAGGTATGACCGATGCAATAGAGGCGGTAGCACGCTACAATTCAACACACGATGAAAAAATCAGACTTGAAATCTGGGGCCCTGTTGATGAGCGTTACAAAGAAGAGTTTGAAATACTTTGCCGTGAGCACAGTGGATATGTTGAATATATGGGATGTGCGGACTTTAATAAAAGCGTAGAGGCAATTACAGATAATCTGGCATTGTTGTTCCCGACATATTGGAGCGGCGAGGGCTTCCCCGGAACTGTAATAGACGCATATGCGGCTGCGGTGCCGGTAATTGCGAGTGATTGGAACGCAAACAGCGAAATTATAAGGAATTTTGAAACCGGTTGGGTTTACCCGAATGACAAAGTTAAAACACTTGACGAAAGCATTGAATGGGCAATGGCACACAAACAGGAAATGGCTGCAATGCGCAAAAACTGTTTGCTTTTATCTACAAGATACACACCTGATTTTGTTATGCGCAGGTTGGTGGATAAATATTTTAAATATTAATATAATGTAAAAAAGTAATTATTTTCGCCTAAATATACTCAAGCGAAAATAATTACTTTTTTTGAATGATAATACTTAACAATACATATTTTTTACATAACAAAAACCGCCGATGATGTTCACCGACGGGAATGATTTTGTATTTACACTAAATCATTATGCCTGCTGAGATTTGTATGTGCGCAAGCATCTGCTGCAAATCTTCATAGTTTTGGGAGTACCGTTAACGGTAGCTTTCACAGTTCTGATATTGGGCTTCCATGTTCTGTTGGTACGTCTGTGAGAGTGGCTCATTTTAATACCAAACACTACACCTTTTCCGCAAATTTCGCATTTTGCCATATATGAAACACCTCCTGTTAAATCAATCCAAATAGATACGAATAGTATTATAACAGAAAACTTTTCAAAATGCAAGCATTTTTTTCTTAAGTTGCAAAAAGCCGTGATTTTCCTTAAAAATTGCAAAAAACATCATAAAAACCCTATATAAATTGTACGTTTGTAATGAAAAATTGCGCCAAAAATAAAAAATGTTGACAAACCTGCGTTCTTATAGTACAATAAAAAGGCTGATTTGGTATCAGCTTCCTTGCTCTTTGCAAAAGGCAAAGGGCCATAAGTCCGGGAGGAGGTGACTATATAATGGAAAACGTAATTAACAAGTATGAAACGATTTTCGTTATCGACACAACAGTAGGTGAGGAAGTAACAACTTCTTTGGTAGCGAAATTCAAAGACCTCATTGCCGCTAACGGCACAGTTGATAACGTAGACGAGTGGGGCAAACGCAGACTCGCTTACGAAATCGACCATAAGAGAGAGGGTTACTACACCCTTATCGAGTTCTCTTCACAGGCAGAGTTCATCGCTGAACTTGAGCGTGTGTACGGTATCACTGACGGTATCATCAGAAGTATCGTAATCAGAAAAGAGCAGTAATTTAGGAGAGGTTTAAAAATGAACAAAGTAATTTTAATGGGCAGACTTGCCCGCGACCCTGAACTCCGCAGTACCCCCAATGGTGTTAGCGTGTGCACATTCGCTCTGGCGGTTAGCAGACGTTTTAAAAATGCCAACGGTGAGTACGACGCTGATTTTATCAATTGCGTTGCTTGGAGACAGACTGCTGAGTTCATTAGCAAAAACTTTGCCAAAGGCAGAATGCTCGGCGTGGCTGGCTCTTTGCAGACCCGGTCATACGATAAGGACGGTCAGAAAAGATACGTTACAGAAGTTAGCGTAGATGAGGCATACTTTGCAGGCGACAGAGGCCCTGCTGCTGACGAGAACCGCACTTCAGCGGCTCCGTTAAACAATGGCGGCGGTGCGGCTTTCGGTGCAAGCGACGGATTTATTCCTATGCCTGCTGAAGATGACCTTCCTTTCTAATTAAATTAAGGAGGTAATAAAGATGGAAGAAAAACGTTTTCGCAGAAAACCCCGCAGAAAAGTTTGTGCGTTTTGTGCTGATAAAGTTGAACACATTGATTATAAAGATGTAGCAAAATTAAGAAGATTTGTTTCTGAACGCGGTAAAATTTTACCCAGACGTGTTACAGGTAACTGTGCTAAACACCAGAGACAACTTACAACTGCTATTAAAAGAGCAAGACACATCGCTTTGCTCCCATACACAACAGATTAATTCTGATGCCCTGCATTTACGCAGGGCATTTTTGTTTTTCAAGAAAAATCGAGGAAATTTGCAAAAAAATCATTCCATTTTAACATTATGTGTGATATAATAATATATTAAAAGGGATAATATGTTTAGAGAGGTGTTGAAATGAAAAAGACAGTATGCGTTCTTTTCGGCGGAAAATCTGCTGAGTACAGCATTTCATTACGAAGTTGCGCATCAGTTCTCAAAAACATTGACAGAGATAAATTTGATATCATCACCATAGGTATAACATCTGACGGCGTATGGTATTTATACGATGGAAATATAGAAAATATAGAAAACGACACATGGCACAAAGGTAACCTTAAACGTGTTTGCATTGACCACAATGCGCTTGAACCGTACATACTTGTTTTAGACGGTGAATCATATTCAAAAATCAAGGCAGATGTTTTCTTCCCCGTCCTTCACGGTACAAATGGCGAAGACGGCAGACTTCAGGGTATTTTTGATATGGCGGGTGTTAAATACGTTGGTGTTGGTACTTTGTGCTCGGCAGTAGGTATGGATAAAGAATACTCAAAAATTGTTTTTGAACACGCAGGCATTGCTCAGGCAGACTGGGTTACAGTTCATGGCTATGACGACAGAGAAGCAAAAATTGCTGAGATAGAAAACAAGTTTGACTACCCTGTGTTTGTTAAGCCGGCAAATGCAGGTTCGTCTTACGGAATCGGCAAGGCTAAAACAAGGGCAGAACTTGTATCTGCTATGGATAATGCTTTTAAATATGACAAAAAAATACTTGTAGAAGAACTTTTAACAGGTCACGAGGTTGAGTGTGCAGTTCTCGGTAACAGCGGAAATGTTATTGCTTCAACTGTGGGTGAGGTTGTGGCTGACGAAGAATTCTACACATTCGACTCAAAGTATTCGGCTACATCAAAATCGCAGTTGCACATACCTGCGCTTATAAGCGGAAGCGCTATAGAGATTGTGCGTGCTGAAGCGGTTAAAGCGTTCGAGGCACTCTCCGGCAGAGGACTTTCAAGAGTCGACTTCTTTGTAGACGGTGAAGATGTTAAAATTAATGAGATAAATACCCTCCCCGGATTTACCAGCATAAGTATGTACCCGAAACTTTTTGCATACTGCGGTATCGAGTATAAAGATTTGCTTACAAGACTTGTAGAACTCGCTTGTGAGGAGTAATAGAACATTAGTATAAAGGATTGTTTATATGGATAACAGATGTATTGGTGTTTTTGATTCAGGACTTGGCGGACTTACATGCGTAAGTGAACTGTTAAATGTTCTGCCTGACGAAAACATTGTGTATTTCGGTGATACGGGCAGAGTTCCGTACGGCTCGCGTTCTGAAGAAACAATAACAAAATATGTTCGCGGTGATATGAATTTTCTAATGAGCCACGACATAAAACTTATAGTTGCCGCTTGCGGTACGGCGAGTACAGTTGCCCTGCCAACACTTTCGGCAGAGTATAAAGTGCCGGCAATCGGTGTGGTAGAGCCTGCCGTAGATGCCGCCGTTTCTGCTACACGTAATGGAAAGATTGGTATTATAGGCACAGCAGGAACTATTGCCAACGGTAAGTATGAAAAACTTATTGCAGAGAGGAATCCATATTTGCAGACATTTGCAAAAGCGTGTCCACTTTTTGTACCGCTTGTTGAAAACGGGCTTACCGACCACGAAATAACTTACCTTACGTGTAAGATGTACCTTGAGGAGATTAAATCAAGCGGAGTTGATACGCTGATTCTCGGTTGCACGCACTACCCGATGCTAAAAGAGGTAATAGAAAAATATATGGGCGACAGCGTTACATTGATTGACCCCGGATACGAAACTGCACATTATGTGCGAAAGTTTTTAGAAAAAGAAAATCTTCTTGCCGAGGGCGGTATACGCGAAAATCACCGATACTACGTAAGCGACACCGTTGACGGTTTTGAAAAAATGGCTAGTCTTTTTATGAACCGTGATATCGGAGGTCAGGTAGAGAAAATTGACATTGAAAAATATTGATATGAGAGGAACACAAATGAAAAAACGCGACTATCTTATATCTGTTAAAGGTATGCAGTCTTATGCAGACGCACTTATGAGCAGTACAGACATTGAAATGATATCCGAATGTGATTTAACACTGCAGGACGGAAAGTACTTTATTGAGTACGAAGAAACAGAAGTAACCGGAATGGAGGGCACTACAACCGATATTGAGGTTGACAGCGAATACGTGTCTGTTGTGCGCTCCGGAAAAGTATCTACCACAATGCTTTTTATAAAAGGCAGACAGACAACAAGTTATTACGAAACTCCGTTCGGCACTATGATAATGGGCATAACAACCGATGATATTTCCACCGACCTTACGCTTGACGGAGGAACGGTTTCTGTAACTTACAATATAAGTATGAACAATCTGTATGTAGGCAAAAACACATTCAGTATAAACATAAGAAAATTTTAAGCGAGGTAAACACAAATGAACATAATTTCTGAAATTAAAAAACAGATTGAAACAACCGTTGCCGATGCGCTTGCAAAAGCAGAACTTGGCACAACAGATATTGAAATTGAAATCCCTGCAGACAGAAAAAACGGTGATTTTTCCGTAAACACCGCCATGAAACTGACTAAAATTGCAAAACGTCCGCCAAGAGAGATTGCAACTGCTTTGGTTGATGCTATGCAGACTGAGGGCACATATATAGATAAGATAGAAATTGCAGGGCCCGGATTTATAAACTTTTACTTAAATGACGCATGGCGCTACGACGGACTTAATGCCGTTCTTGCCGAGGGCGAAAACTTCGGTAAAACCGATATAGGAAACGGCAAAAAGGTTATGGTAGAGTTTGTGTCGGCAAACCCCACAGGACCTATGCATATGGGTAATGCACGCGGCGGTGCGCTTGGCGATACATTGGCAAATGCTCTCTCCTGGGCTGGTTTTGACGTTACAAAAGAATTTTATGTAAACGATGCCGGAGCACAGATTGAAAAATTTGCTAAATCGCTGGAAGCACGATACATTCAGCAGTTAAAGGGTGAAGACGCTTTTGAATTCCCCGAAGACGGATATCAGGGTGACGATATCCGCGAGCACGCCAAGAATTTTATAGAAATCAATGGCGACAAATACCTCGATTGCTCTGAGCAGGAGCGCCGTGATGCACTTGTTGCGTATGCGCTTGAATTAAATGTTCAGGGACTTGTTGACGGATTGGCTAAGTACAGAATATTCTATGACGTTTGGTTTAGAGAAAGCACTATCCACGCAAACGGCGAGGTTGCACAGACTATAGAAGACCTTAAAAATAGCGGTATAACTTACGAAAAAGACGGTGCGCTGTGGATTAAAACTACAGAGTTCGGCAGCGAAAAAGACGAAGTTCTTATCCGCGCGAACGGAATTCCGACATACTTTGCAGTTGACATTGCCTACCACAAAAACAAGTTTGCAGTACGTGGATTTGACAAGGTAATCAATGTATGGGGCGCAGACCATCACGGCCATGTAGCACGTATGAAAGGTGCTATGGACGCTATTGGTATAGACTCTTCAAAACTTGAGATTGTTATTATGCAACTTGTACGCCTTATGCGCAACGGTGAGGTTGCACGTATGAGCAAACGCACAGGCAAGATGATTACAATGAACGACCTTATAGACGAAATCGGCTGCGATGCTGCAAGATTTTTCTTTAATCTGCGTCAGGCGGGCAGTCATCTTGATTTTGACCTTGACCTTGCTATTGCACAGAACAGCGACAACCCCGTGTTCTATGTGCAATATGCTCACGCAAGAATCTGCAGTATTATAAGAACATTGGAGGCTGAGGGAATTACATTAAGTGCCGATGCCGACCTTAAACTGCTTACAGACCCCGCAGAGGCTGTGCTTATTGAAAAACTTATTTCTCTGCCTGACGAAATTAATCAGGTAGCAGAAACTTTAGAGCCCAGCAGACTTACAAGATACGTTCTTGACCTTGCGGCACTGTTCCATTCTTTCTACAACTCTTGCAAGGTAAACTGCGACGATGCCGCACTTACACAGGCGCGTCTTGCACTTGTACATGCCACACGCACAGTTATCAGAAACGTATTTGACATTTTAAAAATCACTGCTCCCGAAAAAATGTAATGAGAGGAAGATAATAATGAAAAACATTTTATCTAAATTGACTGCTTTGCTTCTTTCTGTGACACTTATCTTCTCCTGCACCATAGTTTTTGCTGAAGATGTAACCGAGGCTGATATAGACGCTTATTGGGCAGATGCCGTTACCGATGCTATGGCGTTGTTTATTATGAATAATTATAAATTCGGCGCAGATGAGGGTGACATATATAAAAGCGCTTTAAAAGAGGTAATTGCCAAGCACCCCGAAGTGATTGATACTGCTTTGCAAGGTATGTACGAAAGCCTTGACGAGTACTCAACATATTTTACAGCAGAAGAATTTAAGTCGTTTGTAGAAGATGTCAGCGGAGAATTCTGCGGAATAGGCGTAACTATTATGGAGTTTTCCGACGGTCTTATGGTTACAGAGGTACACAAGGGCTCAGCCGCAGAGAGTGCAGGCTTAAAGAAAGGCGACGTTATAATCTCTGCCGACGGAACAGATATACGCGGTATGGAAATAGAACTTGCAAGAGGGTACATAGTAGGCCCTGTGGGCACGTCCGTTACCGTAGGCGTTATGCGTGACGGTCAGATGATGACTTTTGATATGGTACGCAGCGTTGTTAAAACAGTTGCAGGATTCTACCAGATTTTAGACGGCAACATCGGCTACCTACAACTTTCTTCTTTTGACGAACACGCACACGAATTTATGGCTGAGGCACTTGAGGCATTGAAAGATACAAAAAATATTATCCTCGACTTGCGCTACAATCCGGGTGGTTCGCTTGAAACTTTAAAGACTATTGCATCAATGACCTTGCCGAAAGGGCCCGTTATGCATCTTGAATATAAATTTTCGATTGACAATACTGCCATTATAAACGAAACTGACGGATTTAAAAATAAATTTGTAGTTCTTGTAAACGGATACACGGCAAGTGCGGCAGAGGCTTTTGCGGCGGCTGTTCAGGATTACGGCGTTGGTGTTGTAGTTGGTGAACAGACCATCGGCAAAGGCACTATGCAGACCGTTGGCGGCATTTTAACCGGCGGTGGATACAAACTTACTGTTGCCGAATATCTTTCCCCGAAAAAGAGAACAATAAACGGTATAGGTGTTACACCCGATTATTATGTTAAATCAAGAACTGTTGCATATAGTGACGAGTATTTTGAGCCAATCACTTACGACCGTGTTATGCGCATGGGCGATACCGGTGCAGATGTTCTGGCACTTGAGCAGAGGCTTAACATTATGGGTTATTCTGTAGGTGTGCCCGATACCGAGTACGACGAAGACACCTTTTACGCAGTTAAAAAATATCAGGAATCTGCAGGGCTTTACCCCTATGGAGTGCTCGATATTACTACCCAGTTGAGCATACATTCGTATTTGCAGGATAAAGATGTTGTGCTTGACAAGGCTTTTGATAAAGCACTTGAAATTGCTTCGGGCGATTTAAGCAAATATATAAAAGAATCGAAGTAATAATTCAGTATATGTGGTTGAAACTGCCTGAGTATATTTATGCAGTTTCAAACACATATACAATAATAAAGCCAATTAAAAAGTGTTTATAAGTATATTAATCTGCCTAAACATACTCAAGCAGATTAATATACTTATAAACATTTGAAAGAAAAGGAGAGCATTATGAAAAAGTATATGATAATAGACGGTAACAGCATCATTAACCGTGCTTTTTATGCTATCAAAAATCTCACCAACAGTGCAGGTATGCCCACTAACGGCATATACGGATTTCTGAATATACTTTTTAAAAACATAGAAGAATACTCTCCTGATTACATCTCTGTTGCATTTGATATGCGCGCGCCTACATTCCGCCATAAGCATTACAAAGCATACAAAGCGCAACGCAAGGGTATGCCCGAAGAACTGGCAATGCAGATGCCTGTTTTAAAAGAGATACTCTCTGCCATGAATATCCGCATTTACGAAAAAGAGGGGTACGAGGCAGACGATATTATAGGTACTGTAAGCCGTATTTGTGATGAGGGCGGAGTTGAATGTTTAGTCCTTACGGGCGATAAGGACGACCTGCAGTTGGCATCCGACACAACTAAAATACTTTTAACCACTACACGGATGGGGGCAACCACTACAGAAGTGTACGATGCAAAAGCAGTTGAAGAAAAGTACGGCGTAACCCCGCATGAGTTTATTGCCGTAAAAGCGCTTATGGGCGATACGTCCGACAATATTCCCGGTGTTTCCGGTATTGGAGAGAAAACTGCGTTTGCACTTATAAATGAATTTAAAAGTATAGAAAATCTTTATGATAATTTAGAGTCACCGTCCATCAAAACTGCCGCAAGAAACAAACTTGCCGCCGGCAGAGAAGATGCCGACCTTAGTTATTACCTTGCAACAATCGACAGGTTTGTGCCTGATGATTACAATATAGAAAAGGATAATGTAAAAGAATTTGATAACAAACGATTAGGTGAACTGTTTACAAATCTTGAACTTAAATCTTTCCTTAAAAAAATCGGCGGCAGTGCTACTGCAACTCTTACACTTCCTGAAAGCAAGGTTCTATTCGATACAGACGAGTTGAAACAGTTGCTTGGCGAAGTTAAAGAAAAACTTTTTTACAGAATATATACTGTTGATAACGAAATATGTTGCTTTGCTTTTTTGTCTGATGAAAAATGTGTTCGCATAATGACGGGTTTTGGCATAAACTCTGCCGATATTGCAGAAGCCATTTCTTCCGTTATGGCAAATGAAAACATTAAAAAAATCTCTATGGATATTAAAGCCGATATGGTGTTACTTGCAAAATACGGCATAAAAATATCCAATTATTACGATATAGGCGTGGGCGCTTATATTCTTGATGCATCACGCTCTGTTTACTCTGCCTCTGCTCTTACAGATGCATTTTTAAATTGTGAGATTGCCGATTTGGAAGAACTTCTCGGCAAAGGCAAGGGCAGAAAAAGTTTTGACGAATTAGACGATGAATCGCTTTCCAAAATAACTTGCGGCGAAGTGGGTGCACTCAGCGCACTTTATAAATACGAAACGGAAAAGATTGCTGAACTTGGTCAGAGTGAACTGTGCGATAATATAGAAATGCCGTTAGTTTCGGTGCTTGCCTCAATGGAGTTGGAAGGATTTTTGGTAGACCGTGAAAAACTTACCGAATACGGCCGTATGCTTGGTGCACGTATAGACGAACTTGAAAGTGAAATTTATTCTCTTGCAGGTGAGGAGTTTAATATAGGCTCGCCAAAG
Organism: Clostridia bacterium; assembly: GCA_045646385.1. Classification (GTDB taxonomy): domain Bacteria; phylum Bacillota; class Clostridia; order UMGS1810; family UMGS1810; genus SIG455. Next base: position 31,107 of record JAZRKQ010000021.1, read on the forward strand.
CAACTGGGGACTATACTTTTTGAAAAACTGAGGTTAAAAGCAGTTAAGAAAACAAAAACGGGCTACTCCACAAATGCAGAAGTTCTGGAAAAACTTCTCGGCAAGCACGATATTATAGAAAAAATTATAGAATACAGACAAATAACGAAATTAAAATCAACGTATGCAGATGGTTTAAGTGCCCTTATTGACCCTAAAGACGGAAGAATACATTCAACCTTTAAGCAGACTGTTACCATGACAGGCCGTATAAGTTCTACCGAGCCCAACTTGCAGAACATTCCCGTAAGGCTTGAACTTGGCAGAGAACTTCGAAAGATGTTTGTTGCAAAAGAAGATTATGTTTTAATAGATGCCGACTATTCGCAGATAGAGTTGCGCGTGCTTGCGGCACTTTCGGGCGATAAAGTTATGACAGAGGCATTCCGTTCTGGCGAAGATATTCACGCGGCAACTGCAAAAAATGTGTTTGGTACGGACGAGGTTACACCGCTTCTGCGTGCACGTGCAAAAGCCGTTAATTTTGGCATTGTGTACGGAATGGGCAGTTTTTCGCTGGCGGGTGATTTAGGAATATCCGTTGCGGAGGCTAAGGAATATATAGACAGTTATTTTATTAAGCATCCGAATGTTAAAGAGTTTATGGAAAACGCCGTAACTCAGGCTAAAGAGCAGGGCTGGGTTGAAACCGTGTTTAAAAGACGCAGATATATACCCGAGGTTTCCTCCTCTAACTTCGCTTTGCGTGCATCGGGCGAGCGTATGGCTATGAACACGCCTATTCAGGGCAGTGCGGCAGACATTATTAAAATTGCTATGGTGAGCGTATACAATGCACTTAAAAAACTTAAAACAGCGCGTCTTATACTTCAGGTGCACGACGAACTTATAATAGAGGCTCACGAGAGTGAAGCCGAAGAGGCTAAAAAGATACTCACAGAATGTATGGAAAATGCAGTTAACCTTGCTGTGCCGATGGTTGCAGAGGCGAATATCGGCAAAAGTTGGTTTGATGCAAAATAGAGGGTGGCTTAATTGCTGAGAAAAATATTTAAAATTTTGTTCAACCGTATAAGCATAGTTGCTTTTCTGCTGTGTGTGCAGATAGGTTTTTTTATAATGCTTATGGTTTACGGTGCTAAAATTTCTCAGTATATCAACTGGGGGTTGACATTCCTTTCGCTTTTGGTAGTTCAGTATGTTGTAGACAGGGACGACTCACCCGAATTTAAACTGGCATGGTGCATACCCATACTTATATTCCCGATTTTCGGTGGTCTTCTTTACCTTATAATAAAATTGCAGTCATCTAACGAAAAAGTCAAACTGAGCAAAGTGTCTAAACAACTGCTGCCGCCGCTTAATCAAAACGAGGACACTATGGAGGCTTTTTTTGCCGAAGACGCAGGTGCAGCACGTCAGGCGGCATATGTGTCGTCTTATGCGGGGTATCCTGTATATTCCAATTCTTCTGCAACATATCTGCATATAGGCGAGGAATTTTTCAAAAGACTTTTAGAAGAACTTGAAAAAGCCGAAAAGTTCATATTTATGGAATATTTTATAATTGCAAAAGGCCGTATGTGGGAGGTTATTTTAGACGTTTTGGAGCAAAAGGTAAAAGAGGGCGTAGACGTGCGTGTTATGTACGATTCTATGGGTTCTCTGCTTTTGCTTCCAAGTGAGTATTACAAGCAACTTAACGAAAAAGGAATCAAGTGCATTGAGTTTAACAAATTCCGTCCCGTTATGTCGGCAATTCAGAATAACCGTGACCACCGCAAAATCTGCGTTATAGACGGCAAGGTGGCATTTACGGGCGGCATAAACTTAGGCGATGAATATATAAACGAGCACGACCGTTGCGGACATTGGAAAGACAACGGTGTTATGATTAAAGGCGAGGCGGTGGTGAGTTTTACAAATATGTTCCTTGAAATGTGGAACAGTTTCAGTTTTTCTGTTGACAACCGCGACTATCTGGATTATTCTTATACTGTGGAAAGTGACGGCTACATAATGCCGTATGCCGATGTTCCGGGTGATGACGAACGCGTTTGCGAGTCGGTTTACTTAAACCTTATCAGCCGTGCAAATACGTATCTTTACATTACCACCCCGTATTTTATAGTTGGCGAGGAGTTTATAACCGCATTGGAACTTGCCGCAAAAGGCGGTGTAGACGTACGCATTATAACTCCCCATATATGGGACAAGCGTTTTGTGCATATAACAACACGTTCGTACTACGAGAGACTTATAAAAGCAGGTGTGCGTGTGTATGAGTATACGCCCGGATTTGTTCATGCAAAAACTTTTCTTTGCGACGGAAAAATTGCAACTGTCGGAACAGCAAATCTTGACTACAGAAGTCTTTATCTGCACTATGAGTGCGGTGCATGGCTATATAACTGCAAATGCATAGAGAATATCAAAAACGACATTCTGGCAACAATGGAAAAATCACACGAAATAACTTATGAAGAATGTAGGAATCAGCCGATATTTACACGCATTGCCCAGAGCCTTATGAGGCCATTTACCCCGCTTTTTTAAAAATTTTATTCATATATTTTAGGAGGAATCACATCATGAACACAAAAAAATTAACACTCACAGCACTTTTAACAGCGCTTGCCATTGTTATTCCTATGGTAATGCCTATTAAAGTGGTTATGCCGCCGTTTTCGGCTACGCTGGCATCACACACACCGCTTATTATAGCGATGTTTATATCGCCTATGGCGGCTATAATAACATCTCTCGGCTCAGCGATTGGATTTTTATTCTCGCTCGGTCCGGTGGTATCGGCAAGAGCAGCAATGCACGTGATTTTTGCATTGGTTGGCGCTCTTATGATTCGCAAACGCATGAACTTTTTCCTTACTGTTTTGGTAACTCTTGTGCTTCATACATTATCCGATATGGGCATTGTATGGGTTATTGCCACACTTTTTGGCATGAACAATATTTTAAGCGAGCAGGCAATGGGTACTGTTCAGTGGATTATCGGTATAGGTACATCAATCCATCATATTGTTGACTATGCTGTTGCAATGGTTATTGTTATGCCGCTTTCAAAAGCATTTTCGGATATGTTCTCGCACACAATTAAAGGTAAAGACTTACATATATAACTAATAAAGGTAAGGATTTGCACATATGAGAAGATTAAGAATTATACTTGCAACTTTAGCAGGAAAACTGCTTATTTTTGCAGGACGTGTTATGGGCAAAAAAGGCTCGTACACTCCCGGTGTGGTTGCGCTTAAAATTTATCCCGATATATTACGCCATCTCTCATCTCAGGTCAGGGGAGAGATAGTGTTTGTATGCGGTACAAACGGAAAAACCACTACGAACAACCTTTTGTGTTCCCTGCTTGAGTCAAGCAGAAAAAAAGTTGTTTGTAACAAGGTCGGCGCCAATATGCTGGCAGGTGTTGCGTGCTCGTTTATTGAGGCTGCATCGGTTTTTGGAAATCTCGATGCCGATTATGCATCTATTGAATGTGACGAGGCATCGCTTCGCCACGCAGTAAAGCATATGCGTGCAGACAAGGTGGTTATAACAAACCTTTTCCGCGACCAACTTGACCGTTATGGTGAGATAGAAGATACTATAGGTCTTTTGAATGAGGCTTTTGAATACGTGGGCGATACCACGCTTATTCTAAACGGCGACGATCCTATGAGTTCAACATTCGGTATCGGCAGAAGAGCCGTATACTACGGCATAAGCCAGAACTGCAACGAAGATGTAAAAGAAACAAACGAGGGCAGATTCTGTACGGTTTGCGGTGCAGATATTAAGTATAACTACTACCACTACAGCCAACTTGGCGACTGGTACTGCTCAGGCTGTGATTTTAAACGTCCGCATATAGACTACTCGGCAGACAATATTGATTTAGACGGCAAACTTGCGTTTGATATAAACGGAGATGTTCGTCTTGACCTTAACTACAGAGGTTTTTATAACATCTACAATGTTTTGGCGGCATATGCTGCTTACGATATGCTCGGTTTAAAAAACGAGAATATCAACAGTGTGCTTGGTGCATACAAACCTCAGATAGGACGTATGGAACCGTTTGAGGTTAACGGCAAACTTACAATATTAAACCTTGCCAAAAACCCTGCAGGGTTTAATCAGGCGATTGCAACTTTAGCGGCAGACAAACGCACAAAAGACGTGCTTATAGCGATTAACGACTGCCCGTCCGACGGAATGGATATATCGTGGATATGGGACGTTGACTTTGAAAAACTTGGAGAAGTCGGTGTAAAATCCATATTTGCATCAGGTGAGAGAAAGGCAGACACCGCCTTGCGCTTAAAATACGCAGGTTTTGATAATGTTGAAACTGTTGATATTACCGCCGACACCTTGCGCCGTATTGCAAGCGGCGAGGGTGAGGTGTGCTATCTGCTGGTTAACTACACCGTGCTTTTCGGCACACAGAATATACTTAAAACAATTTCTGATAAAGGATGAGTTGATATAATGAAAATCACCATTGCACATCTTTATCCCGATATGCTCAATCTCTACGGGGATTCGGGCAATATCGCCACATTAAAGTACCGCCTTGAGGCGCGCGGCATAGATGCTTTAGTTAAAGCATATGCTATAGAAGATGATATCGATTTTGAAAATACCGACATAATATTTATCGGTGGCGGCGGAGAGCGTGAGCAACTTGCCGTAAGCAACAGGCTTAAAGAATTATCTTCGGATTTAAAAGCGTATGCAGAAAACGGTGGAGTAATACTTGCCGTTTGCGGCGGCTTTGAGGTGCTTGGAAAGTTATATAAAACTGAGTCGGCAACTATTGAGGGCGCAGGCGTTCTGGATATAACCACGCAATACGCAGACAACAAGTCCGTAGGGAACATTGTTATTAAAAGCGATATTATAGGTACGACCATTGTCGGCTTTGAAAACCACAGCGGCAGTGTGGATATAGGCACTCATACACCTCTTGGTAAAGTTTTAGCCGGTGTTGGTCATGACGGCAAAGGCGCAGAGGGTGTAATATATAAAAATGTTATTGCCACATATCTGCATGGTCCGTTGCTACCCAAAAACCCCGTGCTGGCAGATTATATCCTCGCAAAAGCAATTGAAAAAAGATATGGCTCAGCCGAACTTGCACCGCTTGACGATACGCTTGAAATTGCCGCACACAATTACGCAGTTGGGAGATTTGCATCTGAATGAGAAAATTTATAAAAATAGGTTCGGTTATTGTACTGCTTGTCATACTTGCCGGACTTTCCGTACCGTTTGTTTTAAAAACGCTGTACCCGTTAAAGTACGAGGACAGTATAAATAAATACAGCGAAAAATATAATCTTGACAAATACCTCGTGATGGGTGTTATAAGCGCAGAAAGCAGATTCTCCGAAGATGCCGTAAGCCATAAATCCGCAAAAGGGCTTATGCAACTTAAAGACGACACCGCATATTGGTGTGCCGAAAAGTATGGCATTAAAGGTGAGATTTACGAAGCAGAGGTAAATATTGAAATAGGCTGTGCTTATTTAAGATACTTACTTGATTTGTTTGGCGAGGATACAGAAAATGCCCTTGCCGCATATAACGCAGGGCAGGGCAATGTTAAAAAGTGGCTTGCCAATACCCGTTTCAGTACGGACGGCAAAAATTTAGACACAATCCCCTATGTGGAAACACGTGACTATGTATTGCGTGTGCAAAGACGGGCACAGATTTATAAAAATATATATGGGAAATAAAAAAGCAGAATGTACTCATTCTGCTTTTTTATTTTATGCACCAATCATTAGTTTAATCAAGCCAAAGGCAATAACCACAATACCGAGTACAATTCTGTACCAGCCGAAAACTTTGAAATCGTGCTTACGTACATAGTTTACAAGGAATTTAACCGATGCCATAGATACTATGTATGCAGTTACCATACCTGTTAAAAGAAGTCCCCATTCCGTTGCGCTCATAATATAGTCGTTTGTTACGATTTTTAAAAAACTTACTCCGAACATTACGGGTATTGCAAGAAAGAACGAAAATTCTGCCGCTATGCCCCTTGATGTGCCAACCAGCATTGCGCCGAGTATTGTTGCGCCTGAACGTGATGTTCCGGGCACGATGGAAAGCACCTGAAATAGTCCTATAAGAATCGCTGTTTTATAACTCATATCGTTCATTGAGGTTACTGTAGGCTTCTTTTGCTTTTTTTCAATAAATATAAACGCAATTCCGTATATGATAAGCATAGCGCCTACTACGGTTGGTGTGGAGAATGTGTCCATAAAATCATTCAGCAACAACCCTATAACTGCGGCAGGTATGCAGGCAATTATCACTTTAAACCACATCTGCCATGTATCCTTTTTCTCACGAACTGTTTTAGACGGCGCAAACGGATTCAGTTTTTTAAAATACAAAGTTGCAATAGCCAGTATTGCGCCGAGTTGTATTACATACAGATAAATCTGCGAGCCGAAAAAGCCTGTGTCTGTGCCCATAAGGTCGTTGAAAATTATCATATGCCCCGTACTGCTTATGGGAAGCCACTCCGTGATGCCCTCCACAATTCCTAAGAATACAGATTTCAAAAATTCAATAAACTGCATAAAATCAATTCCTTTCTATTGTTATAACAGGACGTATACCCATTTTTTGCGATGCATCGCAGTATACGGGCACGCCGTTTTTATCTATATACCTTACCATGCTGTCTGATGCTCCGTAGGGGTCTGTGGTATAAAAATCTTTGTCTGCTTTGTCAAATTCGCCTTTAGCATACGAGTACAGGACGGGGAGCGTAACTTTGTCTTCTGCTAAAATTCTGTATGTTGCACCCTGCATATCTGCACTCTTTATGCGTGATGCTCTCCAGAACGGTGCGTGATGACCAAACTGTGCAAGGTGTGAGTTGTTTTGCGATAAAGTTACCTCTTGAACTGTCGGACGTATGCGTGCAAGTTCGTCGTTTGTAAACTCTTTTAAAAAGTCACCGTTGAGGTATTCTTTTATGTCACTTTCCGTCCACAGGTTAGAGCCAAACTCACCGTCCGTATCAAATGGTGCTTCAAAAAGAACATCTTTTGATATCAGCGTTAAATTGTTGTCCATCTTACTCATAACCAGCCATTGTATCGGCTCACCGTTATATGTGCCGAAAGTAACGGTTTGTTCGTCAGACGGAATATTTAAAAGTGCTACAACCGCAACTGCACCGAGAGTTATACCGACAGATTTTTTTGTAAAGGGTATTATAGTTACTGCTGACATAATACCTATAAACAATGCAATGTCTGTTAAATGTATAAACAGATACATATGTTTTAAAAGGTCTGCCTCGCCATTGCCTGCAATCGGCAACAGTATGTTTGCCCATATTCCGCACGCAAGCAGAAGAAGCATCGACAAAACTTGCAAAGGTTTAAAATACTTTTTGTTTATGATTAAGTAAATTGTTAATATCAACGAAATTATAGCGAATATAAAAAGTGCCGGAAGAACAATGTACGGATTTGTAAAAATACTCTCTCCGCCGCGCAGATTACTCCAAATACTGAATTTATCCGTCTGCCCCATACGTGTGTGGGGTGATGAACCTAAATATATAGGGCGTATGGCAACGCTTTCACGGATTGCTATTGCGGATTTTTTAATAAAACGCACAGGGTGTTTTGCATAGAACAGAACGGCATCAAGTTTTCCGATTTTATCATAGAAATTACTGCGAAATTCCTTATCTGTGATGTCTATTGGGTATTCGCCCATATATGCGTGTGTATTTGCAAGATATTTGTACTCTGCCGGAAGACCGAGTTCAGCCAAATCCTCGTGGGCTGTGGTGCTTTCTTTTAAAATGCCGTAAAAAACAGTTTGGTACGTGGTTTGCTCGTTCATCCACGATGGGATGGAAATATACATAACTGCAAGAGAAACTGCTACGGCAACTGCACCTGCTGAAAAGATGTATTTATGTAATCTTTTCATATTCGGTAAAAATACAAATAGTGCTAACACAGAAAGCAAAGCAAGCGGAATATTTGCAAGTTTTGAGCCTGCGAAAAAGTATATTGATAAAATAAGTATTATTATATTCGGTATATTTATACGCTTGTCGATAAACGCAAGGATTATACCGAGTATAAGAGTAAGCGTTACAAACTGCAATCCCTCGCCGTAAAGACTGTTAAAATAAAGCAGATGCCCTGCATCACAGAACATAATGATAAACAATATAGATGCAATTATCTGATGCAGAGGTTTTTTAAAGAAATATATTATAAGGTACGCGCCGTATGCCAGTATTGCTATGTAAAGCACTGCAAGGTAAAAAATATCGTAATGTGCAATAGAATTACCCGTTATAATATTTGCAACATAATTTAAAAACTTAGATGCTTTTATAAATACAAAATGCGGAGATTTATAAAGATACTCGCCCTCAACAGTGGCAAACAATGATGATACTATATTGTCCTTATCAATATCCATTATATAGTATCTTTTAAAAACGTATCTGTTATCAGTTGCATCTGACATTGTAAGCCCGTTTGCATCCATCACACGGTAAAAGTCGCCGTTGTTGGAAAGGCCCCTGCCGCCGTCTGTAAAAAGCAGGGCGCAGCAGACTATACAAACGAGTATCGCACAAGTAATTGCTATAATTCGTCTTGAATTGCTTTTAATATGATTAATCATTGTACACCTCCCTGTAAGAGATGTATAATATCTTTTGTTTTTTTCTCAAGTTCCTCTGCCGTGCCGTTGTTTTCTATTATATAAGTACAGTTTTTAACAAAGAAGTCGTTACTATGTTGTTTGGCAAGTCTTGCGGCGGCAGTTTCAAATGATATACCGTCACGGGCTGATATGCGCTTTATAAGTATATCGTCATCTGCTATTACGCCTATGGTTGCATCACATCTTTTATGAAGATTAGCCTCGAACAAAAGCGGAGCATCGATTAAAATATCTCCGTCCGATTCAGCAATGATGCGCTCAATTTCTGCCAATATATATTTATGGGTGATTGAAGTTAAGGTTTTAAGTTTATCTTTGTCGTAAAAAACAATTTCTCCGAGGGCACGTCTGTTAAGAGAGCCGTCTGCAAGTAAAACACCGTTTCCGAAAGAGTCGGTAATCTCTTTAAGGCACGCAGAATCTGCCATAGTCACATTCCGTGACACGGCATCTGAGTCTATAACGGTAAACCCGTATTGCGCAAAGATGTTAGATACATACGATTTGCCCGAGCCTGAGCGACCTGTAATACCTGCAATCATAATCTCACCCCGATACAAGTATATCACAAGTCGGAGTAAATATCCACTATATTTTATTCACAAATCGGCATAAAATACTGTCCGTCAGGCTCCAAGGCAACGCAAACGGTGCAATATTCAAATTTTAATCCGTCGGGGCGGATATATACAGTGCAGTCGTCTATATGCTTTATGGGGTTGGGGGCTTTGTTTTCTATAGGTATTGCAAAGCATAGAATGTTATCATCTTTTTTTATGCCGAGCAGATAATGCCCGTACCTTGCAAAGCAGGACAGTACATCAGGGGTGTATATAATATGGTTAAAGCACGATATATCTACAGGGGGTTCGATAGATGTTACTCTGTACCACACAAATTCAAACGGCATATTGTGTGTAATTGTTTCGTATTTGTCCATTGCGTTGCGGATACATTTCATAATATTTTTATGAGTGTCGGGCGCATTGGCGGAAGATAGAGTAAACCGAAGATTGTGGAGTGCATCAATAGCGTTTTCTATAGGCGATTTAAGTTCGTCAGCAACCTCAAGATAGGACATATACGCAGGATTTTGCTCAAGAAATGAAAGTTTATTTTTAATATCGGACAAATCATCATTTTCTTCCACTTCCTGCTCACGAAGGTGGATATGCACAAGCGGGATAACCTCTTCCGTATAAACATTTTTTCGTACGATTTCGGCTGTGTCAAATTCTTCTGTAGTATTTATAGTTTTGCTTAAACGGAAAGTATTGCCATCTGTTTCAGCCGTTCCGCAGTTTGTGGCGGTATCGGGAGAATCCGACGAAAGTAAGGTTAACTTTAGAACATCTGTTTCAGGCAATGGTGAGTCTGCCGTTATGTTCATATCTATAAAAATACCGTCAGCATAATTTAATGATATACTTCCAGATATGCCGTTTTGGGAAATTTCAAATATTTTTTCAGCCATACATACCCTCACTCATTATCGAAATAAGATGTTATTCCTGCATAAACAGACCATGCCACTTTATCCTGATAGTCCGATTGCGTAAGAAGTTCCTCTTCTTCGGGGTTAGACAAAAATCCGCACTCGACTATCACGGAAGGCACATCGCTTTTCTTTAATATATAGATAGAGTTTTCTGCATTTTTTGCCACACGGTTGTTGTCGGGATTCAAAATATTGCGCATAGAGGACTGTATTGCCTCGCCGAGCGCCTTGCTCTTATCATCGGAAGAATAAAACACCTGCGCGCCGCTGTATTTGGACTGAGAGAATTTGTTCATATGTATGCTTACAAATATGTCTGCCGCAGAAGTTTCTTTTATACTTTTTCTAAGGCGCATATCGTTTCGTTTGGTTTCGGCTATTGCGCTGTCGTCTGCACGTGTTACAATAACTGTTGCACCCGTCTGCTCTAAAAGTTTCTGCAGTTTTTGGGCAATTTTCAGATTAATGTCTTTTTCAGCAACTCCGGTTGTGCCTATAGCACCGCCATCGGAGGCACCATGCCCTGCATCAAGAACAATAACCTTATCCGAAACGGGAACTGCGTTTGCAGGCACAATATCTGCACGGTCTACCATATTAATTGTAACGGCAGACAGTATAACAGAAAGCGCCAGTATACATAAGTTTGAACGTTTTAAAACCACTATCATAAAAAAACTCCTTGTAATATCTGATATTACAAGGATATTTTTTGTTTTTATTATTTATTCTTTTTCTTAGGCTTTTTTTTGTAAATTATCTTGGGCAGGTATTTATCTGTAAGCGAAAATTCTTTTGTACCTGTTATATATGCGGGAATTGTAAGCAGTATCGGTATAAGCGTTACTATTATACAGTTAGGGATATAGGTAAGGTTGTCGTTACCGAGCCAACCCATAAAAGTGCTTTGCAATATACGGTAGACAGTATTTGTAAGCCCCTGTGCCGATGTGGCAATAAGCGCTATAAGTGCGATTATATTGGGTATTGCCGCAAGCACACCTATTAAAATGCATTTTTTGTAATCAATAGCAATTTTATCTTCATTATGATTGTTATACACTTTAACGTGCTTGGCATCTTTTTTGCCTGCTCCCCACACTCTCGAATAATACGATGACAAAAACACAAAAGCAGTTATGCTGCTGTAAACCTTAATGCCCGTGTTCGATGCTATAAGAGTATAAAATGTAGGCATAAGCATAACCGATGCAAAAACTACTATAAGTTGTATTCCAAAAAGTTTAAGCGCAACCAGATAAGGATTTGTAAATTTACTCATTTGAAAACCGTCCTTTCAAAAACATATACACATTATATAAAAAGGAATGGAAAAAATCAATATTAAGAAGAAAAAAAGCCACTTGTTTACAAAAAATATGAAAATGAGAAATGAGTAAACTAAAGAAAAACGGAGAAAATAAAAGAAAACGAGAGTTTGGAAAGGAAGGTTTAAAAAAATTAAAAAAAGGTAATGACAAACATTTTAAGTTGTATTAAAATAGCAAGAGTTGGAATAAGAATCGAAAAACGGAGGTAAACAAAAATGAGTACATTCATGATTAAACCCGCCGAAGTGGAAAGAAAATGGTACATCATTGACGCAACTGACAAACCGCTCGGTAGAGTTGCAAGCGCTGCTGCTTCAATTCTGCGCGGTAAAAATAAACCTACTTTCACTCCTCATGTGGACTGTGGTGATTTCGTAATCATCTTAAATGCTGACAAGGCTATCCTTACAGGTAAAAAACTTGACCAGAAATTCCACAGATATCACACCGGTTACATTGGCGGTCTGAAAGAAATCAGCTACAAAAAATTGATGGCTGAAAAACCCGAAAAGGCTATGATGATTGCCGTTAAAGGCATGCTTCCCAAAAACACAGTGGGCGCTAAATCACTCACAAGACTCAGAGTGTATAAAGGTGAAAACCACGACCACGCTGCACAGAAGCCTGAAATGTATACAGGCGAAATTAAATAAGGAGGAGGCATAAACAATGGCAGAATTATACGGAACCGGTAGAAGAAAAAAATCTATCGCAAGAGTAAGACTGGTACCAGGTACCGGTGTTATCACTATAAACGACAGAAACATTGACGAATATTTCGGTCTTGAAACACTTAAAGTTATCGTAAGACAGCCCCTCGTTGCTACAGATACACTCGGCAAATTCGACGTTGTATGTAAAGTAACAGGCGGTGGCTTTACCGGTCAGGCAGGTGCTGTTAGACACGGTATCGCACGCGCACTGCTCAGCGTTGACGATGCTTTCAGAGCAACTTTAAAAGCTGAAGGTTTCTTAACACGTGACCCCAGAATGAAAGAAAGAAAGAAATACGGTCTCAAAGCCGCTCGTCGTGCTCCCCAGTTCAGCAAACGTTAATTTTATTTTGTATTTTCAAAAGCCTCTGTTTTCAGAGGCTTTTTACTTTGTTTACAATTTTTGTGTTGAATATATTTAAAATGTAGTATATAATATAACAAAAACTTTTTTTCACAAAAGAGGGAACAAAATCGGCGCTGCTGACGTCTATATATGTAGGAGGCAGCAACGGAGAGGGGTGCATACATTGACCGAGGAGGCTTTGAACTTACTTATCCAAAAGGCTCAAAAAGGCGACTTGCGTGCTTTTGAGCAATTGGCAGAGCAGTATCACAGTAAAATCTATAATATTTGCCTTGGTATAATGGGTAACCCTCACGATGCCGAAGATGCCGCACAGAATGCATTTATTAAAGTATATCGTGCTGTTGGTGATTTCAAGTTTCAATCCAAGTTTTCCACGTGGGTGTACAGAATCACTACAAACGTATGTATGGACGAAGTGCGTAAGCGCAAACGCATGCCTACCGTAAGCAGTGACGACCTTGCCGAAGATGTATTTGGCACAGACCACGCCACGCCCGAGGCACACGCGCTCAGCCGAGAGGCGGTATCCGACCTTAAGTCTGCTATAAGCCGATTAAAGGACGACCACAAAAAAATGATAGTCCTGCGTGACATCAATGGTTTTTCTTATGAAGAAATTGCCCAGATTACAAAATGCTCCGTCGGCACGGTAAAATCCCGTATCAGCAGAGCCAGAGGCGCACTTAAGGACATTTTGATTTCCACCGGATATTTTCAAAGGTGAAAGGTTGTGAAAAAATGATTAATTGCGATAAAGCACGCGAACTTGCAAACGCTTACATAGACGGAGAATTGGACGAAGAATCCTCGTGCGCTTATGAAGAGCATATATCCTGCTGCGAATCATGCCATGAAGAGTACGATATGTTAAAAAGAATTTCTGCAGACCTATCTTTAACAGCCGTGCCTGTACCTGACGGATTTGCAAGACGTTTGCACACAGCACTTGTTAACGAGCAGTTCCAGAAAGAGAATAAATCAAAAAAGGTGTTTGCTTTTCCGTATTACAAAACCGCCTCTGTTATGGCGGCGGCACTTGTTATAGCGGTTGTAGGCAAGTACGGAATATACGATACTTATAAAAATGTAACGAACGAAACTAACCAAGTTGCGCTTGAAATGTCGGGTAAAATTGACGATGCGTTGATTGACGTTCCGAAAACCGAGCCGATTGCGGAAAATGTGGTTGAGAATAAAAAACAAGAGCCCGTATATACAACTAAAACTATCACTCCTGAAAATACAGAGCCTGAGCAGATTTCAAAACCTATAGAACCAGATGAGGTTGACATTGTAAACGATGCAATGCAAACACAGGTTGCCGCTTACACAGAGGAAATCCCTCCTCAAGCAGATGCAGTTGAAGAACAGACTTCGCCAACCGACGTGGCACCAATGGTAAGAATGGCAGAGCCAACTGCTTTGGCGGAAACAACGGAGCAAACCTCTGATGCGGGAACAGAATCGGAAAATGAGGTAGCAGAAGCAACAGAAGTTATCCCTGCTGAGATTGTTATTTATAATAATGGCGATGCCGCTATGATGATGTTTAAAAAATTTCTGCTTACTATTTTAAACAGCAATCAGATAACAGACAACGGCAACGGAATTATAATCAATATTACTGCTGATGAGTACGAAAGCGTTATGCAGCATATCCGTTCCAACGAGTATGTAAAATCTGTAACAGAGGGAGCACCTTTTGACGGAAAGGCAGTTATAAATATAAAATAATTTTTTATAAACAGTTTGTATTTTTTCACTTGAGTATATTTATGTGAAAAAATGCAAACTGTTTTTATAGTAGAGACTATTAAAAAGAGGTATTATTTTTCGCCTAAATATGCACAAGCGAAAAATAATACCTCTTTTTAATTTGACAAACGCCTCTTTTTATGTATAAAAAATCTATTTCGGGCAGATAATCTATATACAGTAAAAAACAAAACAGGAGAGATAAAAAATGGAAAAACAAAATAACCGTCTGCGCCATATGTTGATTGCGCTTTGCGTCGGCGTTATTATAACCTTTGCATTTTCTGTTTATGCAGATAAAACTGAGCAATCAATTGCGCACGGGCTTATCCGTCTGCACGTAATAGCAAACAGCGATACCGAGTCCGACCAGCAACTTAAACTTGCCGTGCGTGATGCCATCATTGACCAAGTCGGCACGCATTTTGCAGATAATTGCCAAAAAGACGAAGCAAGGCAAGAGATACTTGCCCATACCGAAGATATCCGCCTTATTGCGCAAGAGGTTATTGCTGATTGGGGATTGGACTACCCCGTAGAAATCTCTCTCGGTAAAAGCGACTTCCCCACCAAAACATACGGCAACGTAACCTTGCCCGCAGGCACTTACGAGGCGCTTAAAGTTGTAATCGGCGAGGGGACAGGGCAGAACTGGTGGTGCGTGCTTTTTCCGCCCCTGTGCTTTGTAGATGCGGCAACTGCCGAAATGCCTGATGAAAGCGCCGAGATTTTAAAAGAGTCGCTTACAGAAGAAGAATACGCTATGGTTACCGACAGCGGTGACCTGCCCGTTCAGGTAAAGTTCAAAACGTACGAACTGTGGCAGAGCAGTAAATTAAAATTTAAAAATATGATTGCCGAAAGGTAAAAAAACAGGTAAGGGTTAAAGATAATCCTTACCTGTTTTAAGTTTATATTAATTTGATGAACTCAATCCTTCAGTTCTTTTTAATAGTTCTGTCAGCATAGATTCTATTTTTTCGGTTGATTTTAAGATTTCTACAATATCTTCAACCAAAACATGAATAATTATCTTGTCATATATTTCGCTTGATATCTTTTCAAGATGAGCAATATCTTCTTCTGATAATTTATATTTGTCCTCTTTGTTTTTAGAATAAAACAAATGCAACTTTTCTGTTAAGGCCTCCATTTTATTGCTTATTGGTGTGTGTTTACGCATATTTATCTCTCCCTTTATGTAAATTTGCGCATTAAAAAAAGTGCGCTCCATCAGGAACGCACCGAAAAAGCGTTTCCTGATATTGTCACACATCGAAATTCCACGTAAAGGGAATAAGGAAACGCCTTTTACCATAGCGTCTCCCTTTACGTAGAAAATATTCGATTGTGTGACACGTAAATTATACCATATTATATTTGTAAGGTCAAGCATTGTTTCCCTTGAAAAACTTTTCTACATAATATATAATAAGTATATATTGTTTTGGGGGTGATAGTGTGGAAACCGTAAGCGGTGAGATTAAAACAATCATATTTGAAAACGAAGACAACGGTTACAAAGTTATAGAGATTGAAACCGAAGATGATCTCTTTGTTGCAGTTGGGTATATGCACGGCGCTTCTGAGGGCGAAACGGTCAAACTTACTGGTAAATGGGTTTCACACCACACCTATGGCGAACAGTTCTCTGTGGAAATGTACGAAAAGCAGATGCCTACATCTAAAGCGTCTATTATTAAATACCTCGCCTCTGGCATTATAAAAGGCGTTCGTACTGCTACTGCAAAGAAGATTGTTGATACATTCGGTGAAGACTCTTTAAATATTATCGAAAAAGAGCCACTCCGCCTTACGCAGATAAAAGGCATCAGTGCGGAAAAAGCAATGACCATAAACCTTTCGTACATAACGCAAATCGGTGCATCGTCGCTTATGATTTTTTTACAGCAGTACGATATTTCCGTTAAATTATGCGCAAAGATTTATAAACGCTTTGGCGGGGGCGCTGTTGAACTCATTAAATCAAACCCGTACATACTTTGTGATGAAATAGAGGGTATAGGCTTTAAAACTGCAGATAAAATGGCAATCTCTATGGGTGTAAATGCCGATGATGCCAACCGAATACGTTCGGGTGTGCTCTATACACATCTTAACAACACTCTTTTCGGGCATACATATCTGCCGAGAGATACCCTTGCAAAACTTGCATCTGATTTGCTCGGTGTAACAATCCCTGCCGTTAACGAGGCTATATGCTCGCTTATTATCCAAAAACGGTTAATAAGCGAGGACTCCCCGGAAGGTGAGCGTATATATTATTTCACTCACTATCATGCAGAAAGGTATTGCGCACGCAGAATCAACGAAATAACCTCAGTCAAATACGAAGTCGATGAAGACGAAATAATGCGTGAAATCGGCATTATTGAGGCTCATCGCGGTATAAAACTTGCCGATATGCAGAAAAAAGCCGTAAATAGCGCTATGCGAAACAACGCTCTTGTTATAACGGGCGGTCCCGGTACAGGTAAAACTACAATTATAAACACTATCATTGATATTATGCACGCAAACGGATTAAAGGTTGTGCTTACCGCGCCTACCGGCAGAGCCGCCAAGCGCATGAGTCAGGTTTGCGGAAAAGAGGCTAAAACCATACACCGTTTGCTTGAGGCTGGCTACAGCGATGGCGAGGGCGACCTTATGTTTCAGGTGGACGAGTCTAACCCGATAGAGGCAGATGTTATTATTGTGGACGAGATGTCTATGGTTGATATTCTGCTTATGAGCGCGCTTCTGCACGCGGTGGCAGACGGTACACGCATTATTATGGTTGGCGACGTTGACCAGTTGCCGTCAGTCGGTGCAGGTGATGTCCTCAGGCATATCATCGAAAGCGGAGTTGTGCCCGTTATACGCCTTACAGAAATTTTCCGTCAGGCAGAGGAAAGCATGATTGTTGTAAATGCACATAAAATCAATGGCGGCGAATATCCTGTATGCAATTCGGACAATACCGACTTTTTCTATGCCAATCTTCCGTCTGCGGCAGACGGTGCTGAATATATTAAATCGTTATGCCTTGATAAACTACCTCAGAAGTACGGAATATCCTCTGCTGATATTCAGGTGCTTTCTCCATCGAAAAAGGGCATAGCGGGTGTAATTAACCTTAATACTCTTTTGCAGGAAGCATTAAATCCTGAAGAAGACGGAAAGCCCGAAAAAAGTAACGGCAATGTAACTTTCCGTGTGGGCGACAGGGTTATGCAGACCAAAAATAATTACGACCTTGAATGGTACGACGTTAAAACGCTTGAAGAAGGCACGGGTGTATTCAACGGCGATGTCGGCTATATAAGTGATATTAACCAGATGCTTAAAACTGTTGCAGTTGTATTTGAGGACAGACGTGTTACGTATAATTTCAAAGACCTCGATGAACTTGACCTCGCTTATGCTGCTACCGTACACAAAAGTCAGGGCAGCGAATTCCCTGTTGTTATTGTTCCCGTCTACGATGCTCCGTATATGCTCGTCAGCCGAAATCTTCTCTATACTGCCGTTACACGTGCAAAAAACTTGGTTGTACTCGTCGGCAGGGAAGATATTATCCGCAAAATGGTGGATAATAACAGAACTGTTGTCAGATATTCTTCGTTAAAAGAAAAACTGGCAGAGGGCAAATACAATGAGTGATTTTATAAGACGTGTCCTCAATGTGTTCTATGTACGCCCGTGCGTTGTATGTGCAAGACCTGTAAGGATTAAAGATAATATAAATCTTTGCAGCCGATGCTTAGAATCTGTCAAGCGTTACGGACAGACTATCAATACCGATGGCAGAATAACAGTCTCTGTTCTTCCGCATCATAAGTTTATCCGCAGAGCAATGAACAGATTTAAATTCAGTAATAAAAAGTATTATGGTTTTACGTTTGCCAAACTGATTCACAACCGTCTTCGCGTGTGCGATTGGTACGGAAATATTGAATGTGTCGTATGCGTGCCTATGGGCAGAAGAAACAGGCTTTACAATCAGTCTGCAGTAATAGCGCAGAAGGTTGCCGAAAGAATCGGTGTACCGTTTTTTGAAGATGCTATGGTTAAAGTTAAGGACAATCCACCTTTTTACAAACTTAGTTATCAGGAAAGAAGACGCGCTGTAAAAAGTGCGTTTGATATCGGCAAAGACTTATCGTTTGTCGGCAAACGTGTTCTTTTAATTGATGATATATATACTACGGGTGCTACCAGCAGTGAGTGTCGCCGTGTTCTCCTTTTAAACGGTGCTGCAGAGGTTTACTGTGCAACGGCTTGCTATGCACCGAACGATAACAGAAAATCAAAGTAATAAAATTTTGTGTTCTGCAAATAATACCTTCGAAAGAAAATTCTTTTCGGAGGTATTATAATATGAAGAAAAATTACCGCAAGGGCATTATGAAAATAGACAATATTGAAGACGAGGCAACAAGATATAACAGAGAATGTTTTGAAGAAATAAGCCTTCTGCCTTATTTCGAAAGCGACAACGAAACCGCCGATAATATATCCTCAGCAGAAAATGACGGTGTAGAAAACAGCCAAAACGAAAAGTAATACGAGAAATTGTATAACTCAGCATAAAAAACCTACTGATGTTTTATGTATTTTGCTATAATTTGATTTTTTTAAAAAAACTGGTTGACAGAATTATTTTATTATGATATATTAAATAAGCACTCTGTGAACGGGGTTAAAAATTTTTGAAAAAATTTTAAAAAAGTTATTGACAACGGCTCACAGACGTGATATAATAATCAAGTCGCTCGGGAAAAGAGCGGGCGGCGGAATTGATCTTTGAAAAATGAACAGCATAAAAAAGCGGGACTTTTTGAAAGTCCAAAGAGTTTTAAAAATGCACTTTATAATTAGTAAAGTCAGACAGAATTTTGA
>JAZRKQ010000022.1:0-32260 GCA_045646385.1 Clostridia bacterium
TCATTTGTTGAAGAGTCTTTTTATATGAGTCAGTCTGACTATATCTTTGGGTTTTACTCAGTAAACAAAAAAGGCTTGTGCACATTTATACAGAACAGTTTGTGAATATGGCGCTTTCTGTTTAATAATTTGATTGCCAAAAAGAGCCTTATAGATAAAAATCTACAAGGCTCTTTTAATATTTTAGTTTTTAACTTAAATTAGTTTTCTTCCTTAATCTTAGCCTGAGCCGCTGCAAGACGAGCAATCGGCACACGGAAAGGTGAGCAAGATACCTGAATCACACCAATCTGGTGGCAGAACGGGGCAGAAACGCCGTCACCGCCGTGCTCACCGCAGATACCGCAGTGCATATCGGGACGTACCTACTTACCAAGTACAACAGCCATTACCATAAGCTTACCAACACCTGTCTGGTCAAGCTTTGCAAAAGGATCATTTTCAAAAATCTTTGCATCGTAGTAAGCATCAAGGAACTTACCAGCATCATCACGTGAGAAGCCGTAAGTCATCTGTGTAAGGTCGTTTGTACCAAAGCAGAAGAACTGTGCTTCTTTAGCAATATCGTCAGCTGTAAGAGCAGCTCTGGGGATTTCGATCATTGTACCAACCTCGTACTTAAGGTCGATGTTAGCATTTGCAATTTCCTCGTCAGCTGTCTTAACAACGTCGTTCTTAACATACTTAAGCTCTTTGATATCTCCAACAAGGGGAATCATAATCTCGGGAACGATGTTCCAATCGGGATGAGCTTTCTTCACATTGATAGCAGCACGGATAACTGCTCTTGTCTGCATCTTTGCAATTTCAGGGTATGTTACTGCAAGACGGCAGCCACGATGTCCCATCATGGGGTTGAACTCGTGAAGTGAAGCGATGATAGCCTTGATAGCTTCAACGCTCTTACCCTGAGCCTTAGCAAGTGCTGCAATATCAGCTTCTTCTGTGGGAACGAATTCATGAAGCGGAGGATCAAGGAAACGGATAGTAACAGGATTTCCTTCAAGAGCCTCGTAAAGAGCTTCAAAGTCTCCCTGCTGATAGGGAAGAATCTTTTCAAGAGCTGCTTCTCTTTCTTCTACTGTGTCAGAGCAAATCATTTCACGGAAAGCAGCAATTCTTTCTGCCTCGAAGAACATATGCTCTGTACGGCAAAGACCAATACCTTCTGCGCCAAGCTCACGAGCTTTTTTAGCATCAGCAGGAGTATCAGCGTTTGTTCTAACCTTAAGAGTTCTGAATTCATCAGCCCATGCCATGATTCTGCCGAATTCGCCTGCGATTTCAGCATCAACTGTGGGGATAATACCGTCATACATATTACCTGTAGAACCATCGATAGAGATGAAATCTCCTTCTGTATATGTCTTACCACCAAGAGTAAATTTCTTGTTTTCTTCGTCCATAATGATATCACCGCAGCCTGATACACAGCATGTACCCATACCACGTGCAACAACTGCTGCGTGAGATGTCATACCGCCACGAACGGTGAGGATACCCTGAGAAGCCTTCATACCGGTGATATCTTCGGGAGAAGTCTCAAGACGAACGAGGATAACCTTCTCGCCTCTTGCATTCCACTCATCTGCATCTTCTGCAGTAAATACTACCTTACCGCAAGCTGCACCGGGGGAAGCACCGAGATCCTTACCCATAGGAGTAGAAGCCTTAAGAGCCTTTACGTCGAACTGGGGGTGGAGAAGTGTGTCGAGGTTTCTGGGGTCGATCATAGCAACAGCCTTTTTCTTATCGATCATACCCTCGTCAACAAGGTCACATGCAATCTTAAGAGCAGCCTTAGCTGTTCTCTTACCGTTACGTGTCTGAAGCATATAGAGCTTTCTGTTTTCAATAGTGAACTCCATATCCTGCATATCTCTGTAGTGATCTTCAAGGATTTTGCAAACCTTGTTGTACTCTTCAAATGCAGCAGGGAATTTATCAGCCATTTCTTTAATCGGCATAGGTGTACGAACGCCGGCAACAACGTCTTCACCCTGAGCGTTTACAAGGAACTCACCCATAAGACCGGGTTCACCTGTAGCGGGGTGACGTGTGAACGCAACACCTGTACCGCAATCATCACCCATATTACCGAATGCCATCATCTGTACGTTAACAGCAGTACCCCAAGAATAAGGGATATCGTTGTCACGACGGTAAACATTTGCTCTGGGGTTGTCCCATGAACGGAATACAGCCTCTACAGCGCCCATCAACTGTTCTTTAGGATCAGATGGGAAATCTTTACCGATTTTTGATTTATATTCTGCTTTAAACTGTGAAGCCAGAACTTTAAGGTCTTCAGCAGTAAGTTCGATATCCTGTGTAACACCTTTTTCAGCCTTCATTTCGTCGATAAGTTCTTCAAAATATTTCTTACCAACTTCCATAACAACGTCAGAGTACATCTGGATAAATCTTCTGTAGCAGTCCCAAGCCCATCTGGGGTTGCCCGATTTTGCAGACATAGCCTCTACAACGTCCTCGTTAAGACCGAGGTTGAGAATTGTATCCATCATACTAGGCATTGATGCTCTTGCACCTGAACGAACGGACACTAAAAGAGGATTCTCTTTATCACCAAATTTTTTACCGCAAACCGCTTCCATTTTAACGATGTTTTCCATGATTTCTGCCTGAATAGCATCGTTGATTTTGCGGCCGTCCTCATAATACTGTGTACAAGCCTCAGTAGAAATTGTGAATCCCTGAGGAACAGGAAGACCAATTTTGGTCATCTCAGCAAGGTTTGCACCTTTACCGCCCAAAAGGTTTCTCATGCTGGCGTCGCCTTCTGAGAAAAGATAAACATACTTATGTGCCATTTAAAAACTACCTCCTAAAATAGTTATAATGAACTCAAAATTGTAATTTATTACCCAATTATTTTACAACAAAATCAAAAAAAAATCCAGTACTTTTTTTGATTTTGTATATTTTTAATTGAAAATACGCCTATCACAAGGCGTATTTGGATAATTTTCACTATCTTGTCAATGATTTTCTGAGATTATATTATGTAAAAACCCAAGTGATTTATAAAAAGTGTCTGTCTGTGCAATAAGATATCGCTCAGCAATTGCACAAATTCTGTTTAATAGTTCTTCTGTAATACTGAATGAAAATACGCAGCGATAATCACTTTTTGATATATAATCTATTATTTTTATATCCATCGAATTAATACTAACTGGCAGATGTTCCCTACCCTCATATCTGCCTATGCAGTCAGAACATACAACTCCGCCGTCATGATGCGAAAAATAATCAATTTTTTTATCTTTTCCACAGCAAACACATCTGCCAAGTTCAGGCATAACACCCATAACACAGGCAGATTTAATTTCAAATATCGCTTTTAATTTTTTTAAAAACGGTAAAATATCACCGTTATCAGCATTGTGTTCGGCTTTTTCTGTTAAATAAAGAGTGTTAAGCACAAATTTGAAATAATCCTCATCACCAATTATCTCCTGAGCAATATCAGCAACAATATCCATATAATATGTGGCAAACGACACCTTTATAACATCGTTTCGCAAATCAAAAAAGTTGTTTGTTACCTGAGCAGAAGAAACAGTATAAAGTCCGCCTTGTTTACTGTTCAATGTAATGCTTGAAAAGCAAAACGGCTGCAGGGCAGCAAAATCTTTATGCTTATGGCTACGAACACCTTTTGCAATGGCAGTAACTCTGCCATGCTCAGGCGAAAAAAACGTTATGAGTTTATCATTGTCGTTCATATTACAGGTTTTGAGCACCAGTGCTGCTGTCTGTATCGTGTTCATCTGTATCTTTCTCCGCGTTTACATTATTATATTCTTTATAAAGCAAATAACTTTCTATATTGCCGGTATTGGCAAAAAAGTCCCACGCAAATTCATTATCCACTACATCCCACACACAAATCGCCCCCGCAGGTAGAATTTTATATAAGTATTATTTGTCTTGTGGAATTTTAATATACTGTTATGTTTTGGCGAAAATTATAAATCGTTCATTCCGAACTCTTTCATCATTTGTTCTGAATTGCGCCAGTCAGGTTTAACCTTTACCCAAAGTTCCATAAATACTTTTTTATCAAGCATCTTTTCACAGTCAATCCTCGCCTGAGAACCGATTGCTTTAAGTTTTGAGCCTTTACTGCCAATTATAATGCGTTTGTGAGATTCTTTCTCGCAATATATATTTGCAGAAATTTCGCACACTTTATCGCCTTTATCTTTCATTTTAATAACTTCTACTGCTATTCCGTGAGGGATTTCCTGATTTAAAAGCCTTAAAGCCTTTTCACGTATAAGTTCTGCAACAATCTGCTTTTCGCTTTGGTCTGTAACCATATCATCAGGATAGTACATTGGTCCGTCGGGAAGATATTTTTTGATAATCTTTTTTAAATCCTCTACACCATCACCGCTTGATGCGCTTACAGGAATAATATCTTCAAACTTATGCAGTTCGTTATATTTTTCTATAACCGGCAAAAGATTAAGCCTTTCAGTTGTATCAAGTTTATTTACAACCAATACTGTAGGAATATCGCCAATTCTTTCTAAAATAGTGTTTTCAGCCGCAGAAATATTTTCGTCGGGTTCAACAACTAGCAAAAGCAAATCAACATCTGCAATAGTTTCATCAACAGATTTAATCATACTTTCGCCAAGTTTAGTTTTGGGTTTGTGAAAGCCGGGTGTATCCACAAAAATCATCTGTGCATCATCGTCAGTATTAATCGCAAGCACTTTATTTCTTGTGGTCTGGGGTTTGGCTGAAATAATAGCAATCTTTTGACCTGCAAGTTTATTAAGCAATGTGGATTTACCCACATTAGGTACTCCTACTATTCCTATGTATCCTGATTTAAACGTATTATTCATCATTTTCTCCTTATCGGTTGTATTTTTTAAAAGGTATCCCCATAACAAAGCAAACGGCGAGCACAACATATAATGCAAGTGCAAACCATAATAGCGGTCTTTCGGCAAAAAAAGTTATAACAGACAAAATTTTCGATACGTCCCAGAACAATGTTACCGCAATAACAACTGCCATAACTGCTGCAAGCATAACGGCACCTGCGGCAACGTCTTTTGAAATCTTTGCATTTATATTATATTCACCGCCGTGCATATCTATGGCACTTTCTATAGCGGTATTTACCATTTCGCAAATTAAAACAAAAAGTATGGCAAACCACAACCACATCATTTCGGATTTACTGAAATCGTAAAACAAACTCACAATAAGCACAGAAATTGCAGCCACGATATGGAATCTGAAATTTCGCTGAGTAAATATACAGTATTTTAATCCTTGTAAAGCGTACAAAAAACTCTTTAAAATTTTCATATTAGCACGTCCTATCTTGTAAGACCTATTTTTTCAAGTATTGCTTCTTCTTTCTCTCTCATAACAACACGTTCGTCTTCGTTTTCGTGGTCATAACCTAAAAGATGGAGTACAGAGTGGCACACCAAAAAACCAACCTCACGCTCATATGAATGTCCGTATTCTCTTGACTGCTCTGATGCACGCTCAAGCGAAAGCACAATATCACCCAGCACAACTGTACCGAGATAGGAGTCCCCTACGCTTTCTATAACCTTACCCCCCTCAAAATTAAGCATTGGAAAAGAAAGCACATCTGTAGGCGAATCAATCTGCCTGAAATCGTTATTAATTTCTTTTATCTGCTCGTTATCAACAAACAAAACACTTATCTCTGTTTTTTTGTTAAACTCTTCATACGCAAGGGCAGTATCGGCAACTTTTTGCACCAAATCCTGCAGGGCATCGTCTACTGTATGCTTGTCCTGTGTATTTTCAAAAAAAATATCCGCTTTCATCTCAATTCCTCTTTTCCGTTTTACGCTCAAATTTTTCACGACGTTTGGCATCACGTTTTTCGTAAGCCTTAATAATTGCCTGAACAAGTCTATGGCGTACGACATCGCGTTCTGTAAGATAGCAGAACGCAATATCCTCGATATTTTTCAAAACATTGGTTACATCTTTAAGACCAGAAAATTTACCATCGGGCAAATCCACCTGAGTAATATCGCCTGTTACAATCGCCTTAGAGTTAAAACCGATACGGGTTAAAAACATCTTCATCTGTTCCGGTGTGGTATTCTGTGCCTCGTCCAGAATTATAAAACTGTCGTCCAATGTTCTGCCGCGCATATATGCAAGAGGCGCAATTTCTATGTTTCCGCGTTCAACAAGACGGTGATATGCCTCCACACCGAAAAAATCATACAAAGCATCATAAAGCGGTCTTAAATACGGGTCTACTTTGGTCTGCAAATCACCGGGTAAAAATCCAAGTTTTTCACCTGCTTCAACAGCCGGACGTGTCAAAATTATTCTGTTTACCTCTTTATTTTTAAACGCTTTAACAGCCATAGCAACTGCCAGATACGTTTTACCCGTACCGGCAGGGCCTATGCCGAAAGTTATCGTGTTTTTCTTTATAGCATCAATATAATTCTTCTGACCAAGCGTTTTGCTTTTGATTGGTTTACCGGATGCAGTTATCGCAACACAATCACTTCCGTAAAGAGCAGAATCGTCAATGCCGTCTTTTGCCATAGTTATGGCATACAAAATATTTTGGTCGGTCAGCGATTCCCCTTTTTCAAGAAGTGTGCGCAAACTTGCAAACACAGTAGTTGCCATAGCAACGTTTGGCTCATCTCCGCTGATTTTTACAACCGATTCGCGGTTAACAATATTAACACCGAGTTCACGGCAGATAATATTTATATTTTTATCCAATTGACCAAAAATTTCGCCTACCTGCTCAACCGTATCAAATTCTATGCTTTTTTCCAAAGTAAAACCTCCAAAATCCTACTGTATTTCTATAGGGACTTCCACCCCTATTTCTTCTATACATTCGTAATTAAGTCTGACATTTATAATTGAATCAGAAACGCTGACAACTTCGTGCGTTTTATTAACCACCATTGTATCTGTTGTCAAAGAAGACTCTATCTGACTGCCTAGTTCAGCACACGCAATCTGCGTTGCCTGCTCTACAGATAATTGTTCTTCGCTACGCAAAAGTTCACTATATGTGTGTTGTTCAAACGATATAGGAAAAACAAAATTCTTCCCTACAGAAAGATAGTGCGTTTTGACATCTTCTTCACTATATTCAAAAGGCAAATTTTCTTTCATATATAATTTTACACGAAAACCAAAAAAATTGATAGTGTTTTTTGAAATTTTTTTGCCTGTTTTTGAAAAATTTACTTTTACAAGCGGAAAATCTGCTGATTTACTGTGCCAAGTACGTGCTTTTATACTCCCTGATGAGTGCAGATAATGTATTCCGCCGTATTTGGTATTTGATATTCCGCTGACTAACAAATCGCCTTTTTTTACTACATCGCCTACAGAAATCATTTTTTCGCCATAAGTAGCCTTAACTTCTGTTATCAATCCATTAGTATTTGCCACTATATTACACGGGTGCTTTCTGTCAACAATGGAAGGTACGGGGACTTTCTCCTTTACCTGAACGACTGCGCGTGTGCCTTTTATATCTACCCATATCCACGAAAGTTCATCAACGTCTAAAAGCATCTTATTCTGCAAGGCAGGAATATCATTACCATAGCGAAAATTTCCTGTTTTAAAACCGTTTTCTTCAAGCGCCTTCATAATAATTTCTTCGGAAACTTTTTCATTTCCCTCTATTTCTATAACCCATACAAATGAAGTTATACACAAAAACAATGTCAACGCAACTATACCTGCCACTAAAAACGCTTTGCGTTTTTTATGTTTTTTAAGCAAAAATGGTAAGCCGTGGCGTGACATTATTTTAACTTTTGTTTTTGTTTTAAAAGCAACAGAAGGCATTTGCTTAAATCCGTCTATACTCATATTCATATGTAAAAGTTCGCTTCCGCGATTTTTTATATTCCACACATATATATTTCTGTTCATACAAATATTTAAAAACCGCTCAACAAATCTGCCCGTTACACTTACACGGACAAAGCCTTTTATATATGTAAGTATTTTTATCAAAAGCAAAAACTCACCGCCTTCACAAGTCCCACTATCATCATTTCTTCTCCGGTCATAGACTGAATCTCCATATTCTCTCCTGACAAAGAAATGATGTAACTGCCGGCATTTATTTTAATACTATCACTACTGTACTCGCATATTCCTTTAAAATTTTCTATATATACTTTGGTATTGGAGTCAAATACTATTCTCGGAACATCCATTACTATCTCCTGCGGTATAGAAAGCACAGTAGATATCTTTTCCTTAATTTTCTTTGCCATAATACCTCTCCCGTCAATGCTTGTGTCTTTATATAAAATTATGATTAAACCGCCTTTGTTATGAATAAACCTAATAATAAAGGAGTGTAAATGTATGAAAAGTATTTTGAAATCTTCTGCTGCAGCAATAATGGTTGTTTTACTTATTATTTATCCCGATACCGTCATTAATTCTGCAATCAGCGCAATGTCGACCTGCATAAATGTATTATTTCCGACATTGTTCCCCTTTTTCGTGCTATCAAAAATTTTTATTAAAAGCGGCGGTGCAAATATGCTTGGGAAAATCTTTAATCCGTTTATGCGCCCCGTGTTCGGTATAAACGGTAACGGTGCATCTGCATTTATATTGGGTATTCTATGCGGATATCCCATTGGAGCAAAAACAGCAGTTGATTTATATAAAAATTCATACATATCAAAAAAAGAAGCAGAAAACCTTATCTGCTTTTCCAACAATTCGGGTCCTCTTTTCATTATCGGTGCTATCGGCATTGGAATGCTTTCTTCGAAACCTGCAGGAATATTTTTATATACTATTCATATTTTATCCGCAATTACTATGGGTATTATATTAAAATTTACGTTACCCGAACAGAAAAACATTAAACCAAGCAAGAGCAATATTATAAGTAAAAACATTTTTACGTCTTCTGTCGAAGAAAGTATGCAAACCATAATTAATGTTTTTGCATATGTTATTTTCTTTGGCATAATAATGGCAATATGCGAGGGGGCGTATCTGTTTTTACCTATAGAAAATTTACTTTCAATTTTTAATATTAATACGGCTGTATCTGATTCTATCATATGCTCTTTTTTTGAAATAACAACCGGCATAAAAAAACTGAGTGCAACAGATAACGCACTCAGTTTAAAGCTTATATTAGTTTCATTTATGTTAGGCTGGTCAGGACTTTCCATACACTTTCAAACAAAAAGTGTTTTAGAAAATTTTGATTTTTCTTTTATAAAGTACTTATCTGTAAAATTTACTCAAGGAATTATTGCTTCCATATATGCCACAATAGGCTGCACAATGGTATCGTTTGAGAAAACCGTATTCATAAGCACATCATATAAACTACCGGATATAGCAAATCTGCCTTTGCATCATTTTATTTTTACAATATTAATCGGTTGCATATACATTACCGTACAGCACCGTTCAAATAATAATAGCCGATGTTAAGCACTAATGCAAATATAAGCCACAATATATATGGTATCCAGAGTATTCCTGCCAATTTATTTATGTTATAAAACTTGTACGCAGTAATTATTGCAAAAACAATCATTGCAACAAGCCATATAATTGCAAAAAGGATTAATCCCCATTTAAAAAATATTGGTGTCCAGAAAAAATTAAGAACAAGCGAAATTGCAAAATAAAATATTGCATCACGCACACCAGGTTTATCCAAACCGTCTTTTACAACAAGATATAGCGAAATCCCCATTAGTGTATATAAAATTGACCATACAATCGGAAATACAATTGGTGGAGGTGCAAACGAAGGTTGCATCATAGATGTATATACACCCTCTATATCTCCAGTTATAAGTGCGCTTAATCCCCCTACCGCTAACGGTATTGCTACGCAGATAAGAAATGTAATAATTTTTTTGCCGTTTATTGCTTTGAACATATATTAATCACCTCGCATCTATTGTATGAGAGAAAATATCTTTTTATAACATATATCCAATAACAAAAATAGCATCCCATAATGAGATGCTATTTTATTTAGTCTAATACATAAACATTTGCTGTTCTTCTGCCAAACTGGCGAACTTTATAAGATGATGGGAAGAACAGGTCTACTTTATTACCTTTAATTGCTCCACCGGTGTCTTCTGCAACAGAATATCCGTATACCCAACTTCCGTCAGGTGCTTCAATATAAAGTTTTGTTCCCAAAGGAATTACTCTCGGGTCAACGGCAACCATACCGCTTGCAAGTGCTTTACCTGTAGCAGTAATAGGTCCCCAGGGGCCATTACTTTCGTAAGACGCATCGTATGCGGTAGCAGTACAGGTAATCACTTTTGAATATGTGAATGTTTTACCGTCAGGTGTTACAATTGTATTTGGTTTTGTACCAATATCTAAAATTTCAGTTACTGGCTGTTTTGTAATACTTTCTCCAATAACCTTTTCAGATACCAATACACCTTCACGGTATATATACTCTGTAGTAACAGTTTTATTGCCCAACTCTCCGTAACGTGTAACACTTACCAAATCTTTAGGGAGATTTTCGTTTTCACGTTTTTCAGTTTCGTAAGGAATTTCTAAAACATCAGTTTTAACAATTCTCTCTCCACGAATAACATTGATTTCCATACCATCAGTCACTGGAGTATCAAGTGCAGGAGTTACAATATCATAACTTCTTGCCGCCTTGCCTTTTGCCTTTAAAAAATCAGCAACAGTATCTGTACTTGTCAAATACTCAACTGCTTCACCATTATCTGTAAGAGTAACATTTACTGCTCTTTTGACAACAATACGGTCTGCATCTTTCACCTGTACATCAAGTCCGGGAGTAACACTATCATATACTCCGATTGAAATGCCCTCGCTTCTCAGTACATGGAATATGCTTTTTGAAGTTCTGTCCACAACAATGACCTTACCGTCACAGTGAATTTCAACTTCATCTGATAATTTAGCCGAGTAAACTGTAATCGCTGTAACAAGCACAACAAACAACGTGACTACAGCAATAAGTCTTACTCTGCTTCTTATATTACCTATTAAATCCATATTTACCTCCTGAATTTAACAAGCGCATAAAACTATGCACCTGTTTTGTATTGCGTTTTCCCGCCTTTGGCAGAAATAACCGCAATTTTCTTCGGCTGGTACATTCTACGTTAATAATTTTGATTTGTCAAATCCTCTTACATTTTTTACCAAAAATCAATGTGCAGATTTACCAACGTTTTTTTGTCTTTTAAAGATTATAACCATTTTTTACCATTTTAATCAAAATCGGCTAAAACCGCCTATCCACGTGGTTATTTCAAGTTTACGCAAATATTTTTAAGATATTACAAAAATGTTACATTTCGTAATATCTTTGTGAAGATTTAACGAATTTTATTATGTTTTTTTACCTTTAACCACCTTAAAGCATGTCAATTTACATTTTATTACAATTATTTTTTAGTTCTCTAAACAACCTTTTTTGTTTATTATCAACAATGCCGTGAATGTTTTAGCAGATACAACTATGCTATACTTCTATCAAAACCATAGAAATAAGTAAAATAATGTAAAAAATGAAGTTTCTACAAAAACTTCATTTTTAGCGCAATATATTTCATTATAAATATCTTTTTTAATAAATTTATGTTACAAAATGTAGATATATATTGAATCTACTTATATATATGATAGAATTTTGTTAAGGTGGTGTTTTATTTGAAAAAAATAATTTCTTTACTATTAACATTTATAATGATATTTCCTTCTGTTTTTGCTGATGAGATGAGTTATGAACCTATAGGTGACAGAATTGCAAAAGAGGCTGCACACTGGATTGGCTCGCCATATGGTACTTCCGACGGAAGTGAAGGTTACGGAAGCGAAGTTGACTGTAGTGGTTTGGTACTTCAGGTTTATAAGGCATTTGGTATAGAACTTCCTCGAAATAGTGCCCTTCAGGCTAAAGAGGGAGAATTAGTTCAACTTAACGAAATGATTGCCGGTGACATTGTTTGTTTTATGTATGAAGATGGTTCTATCGGTCATGTAGGCATATATATCGGTGGAAATTCTATGATACACTCCCCACGTCCGGAGAAAACTGTGGAGATTTCCAGTTACTTTGAAGATTGGGGCACTATTAAAGCCGTTTACGGCAGAAGAATTGCTGTTGAAAGCGATTATATTCCCGAACAATTGCCGGAAGAAATTAATACTAAGGTGGTTAAATCGCTATCTACACCAAACTCGATGCGTATGAATCATTTAGACGGAATTGACTATATGCCAAAAGTAGATATTAACGACCCGCAAGAGGTAATTTTGCAAATAGGAAATCCGATTATGACGGTAAACGGCAAGGACAAGCCTATAGACGAATCCGGAGAAATATTTCCTATAATTATAAACAACCGCACACTTCTTCCATTACGAAAAGTTGCTGAAGAATTCGGTGCTGAAGTCAACTGGCTTGGCGGAGAAAAAGGTGAAATCAACATAAAATACGGTGAATACGATTTGACTTTATGGATTGGCGAAGATTACATTGTTTCCAACGGTATGTCTGTTGAAATAGATTCTGTACCTATAATTATAGATGGAAGAACTTATTTACCTATAAAATTTATAGCAGATGAATTTGGCTGGAATGTTGCGTGGAATGACAATGAAAAAACCGTAACCATTTCTGCAAATCAAGACATCTTTTATGATGAATATTATTACTATGGTTACGGCTATTAATTTAAAATTTCTGTGTTTATAAGTTCATTTACTTTATTTACATCAGGCATATAAAATACTCTGTCTGCAATTGCAAAATGTGTTCCTGACACTGTATAATATTGGTTTGTATGCTTTGAAAACCTGTTTATAAAATTTGCATATTCATCTGTTTTAAGCAATGTGAGGTCTGTGCTTGATACACTTAATATTTGTTTAAGATATTCGCTTAGATTTCCCTGCTGCCACAACCCCTCAGATAATATATAGCGCACAGCGGCAGAGTAACTTAAATCTCCGCTGTATAAATCAGACGTTTTAATTATAAGATGGTAGTCAATGGTAAGCGGAACAATATCATCAAGAACATTTCGCAACATATCTACTCCACCGATATTTGTCACATCTTTAAACATCTGGTCGCTTGTAGCAACCTTAACTCTTGTTTCGGCAGGAATTGTAATTAATTTTATTGTATTGTCCTTTGGATCAAAACTTGCTATCACATTTGAATCTAAAGTGTTTGTTTCGCTATTCTGGACAGAAATAAAAATATTTTTGTGAATAAAATCTCCAACAACGGTTTTATTTGAAGTAGCATCATTCTCTGCATCAAATATGCCATAACATACAAATGCGCTCGATACTGCTGAAAACACAGTTATTGCAACAGCAACAAATGGCAATATAATCTTATATTTTATCTCAATCACCTCTTTTCAAAAGATAGTCTATTTATATTGTATTAAACATTAAGCAAAATATCAAGAAAAATTTTTATTTTCAAGGAGAAAAACAATGAAATCACGTTTTATAACGCAAGCAGCAACTATTTCAGCAATATACGTCGCACTTTCGTGGATATTTGCACCGATAAGTTTTGGGCACAATTTATTCCAGTTCAGAATATCTGAGGCCCTTACTGTTTTACCGCTGTTTACCCCTGCGGCCATACCGGGATTATTTCTTGGTTGCGCACTTTCAAATCTTTTAATCGGCGGATTGGGTGTAATTGATTTAGTGCTTGGCTCTGCGGCTACGTTGACAGCGGCTGTTCTTTCATACATATTAAGAAAAAAGAACAAGTTAATATCTCTTGCACCACCTGTTATAATTAATGCCCTTGTTGTAGGCACATATCTTAACTATCTTATTTCCCCGGAAATAAATGTACTGATAAATATAGGATGGGTATTCTTAGGTCAAGTCGTTTCATGCTATTTTCTTGGATTGCCGCTATGTTCTGCAATAGAAAAGTACGCAAAAAAGTTTTTTTAGTAAACAAAAACCACTCATAAGAGTGGTTTTTAATTTTATAATATATTTTTTACTTTACTGTAAATTTCATCAGCAATATCTTCTATCGAACGTACTTTACCGTCTTTAACGCACGATATTGCATTCCAGCCGTATTTATTTGCGACCCCCACAGCATTGTTATATGATTTATTTAAATATTCCGTATCGCTTTCATGAATATCTTTAACATCGCTCTGATTAATTTTGTTTTTTCTGTTTTGCATAAGTTCCACAGCATATTTAACAGGCATATCAAGAAAAATAATTAAATCCGGTTCCGGAAGCGAAAGTTTTTTATATTCAAAATCATAAAGCCAATCGAGAAATGCGTCTTTTTCATCGGAAATATCGATTTTTGACGCCTGATGTACCATATTAGATGTTACATATCTGTCAGCAATAACAATACCATCACCACTGAAAATATCTTTCCATTCTCCGTTTACAGATGCAAATCTGTCAATTGCGAAAAAGGACGATGCCGTATAAGCATTAACGCTTTCGGCTTCCGTTCCGAAATCTCCGTTTAAGTACATTTTTACAATTGAAGATGACGGACTTTCATAATTTGGAAAAGATACCTTATCAACACGCTCAAACTCGTTTTTTAAGCGTTT
This sequence comes from Clostridia bacterium, assembly GCA_045646385.1. Classification (GTDB taxonomy): domain Bacteria; phylum Bacillota; class Clostridia; order UMGS1810; family UMGS1810; genus SIG455. Next base: position 14,664 of record JAZRKQ010000022.1, read on the forward strand.
ATACAGCATTTCTGTCTGTGTGGCTTTACCGCTTGAGTCAACACCCTCTATAACAATAAGTTTACTCATCTTGCACTCACCTTCATACTGCCGAAATATTCTCTTTTTTCAAGCATCTTTCCGCACGACATTGCTCCTTCAGGGCAAGGGCCGTTAACGCATCTCGGTCCAGCTTTCGAAAACAAAGTAGGTGCAACATCTTTTACAAGAGCAAGCATCTGGCACGCAAGGTCACGTATTTCCCACTGTGCACGTTCGCAACATCTGTGGTGGAAAAAGTTTATCAGACTGCGCGCATTTAAAGTGGCAATCATTTTTGTTTCACACGCATTAGGAAGAACATATCTGGCATCTTCAATAGCCTTTTTCTCAGCAGCATTTTTAGCCTTGCTTTCCTCTATACCCGCAGCAATCATATCCGCATAATGCTTTTCAAACAGAATATCGGCAAGTTCGTTATACGATTTAATATCATCTTCCATCGCTTTTAAAAAGGCTGCCTTCGCCTCCGGAATTTTTTCGATTTCAGGCGGGGTTATAAATTCAAACTGTCCTTCTTTTACGTATCTTTGAGATTTAACGCTGTACGATGCAATTCTGTGCCTTGTAAACTGCGCAAGCAAAGAACGGCTTACTCCCTCAATACCGAAAGTAAACGTAATATGTTCTATAGGACTTTCGTGTCCCATACTCATAAGTCTTTTCAAAAATTTTTCTGTTTTTTCTTCGTCCAATCCATCTAAAATTCCATCTATACCTGATGAAGAATAACAAAGTTTTGCTGCAGCGGCAATTATTTTCTCCGGCTCCGGAGTGTACTGTAAAAGTTCAACGTTCATATTTATCCCCTATTTCTGTTTGAATTTTTTACCTTTTAATAAAACCGTTATACCAAACTTAGGCAAATCCAACATTCTGAAAAAACGCTTAGGTTGTTTTATAAGTCTGTAAAGCCATTCGACGCCATGCTTTTGATAAAACAGCGGTGCACGTTCAACAGTTCCTGCAAAAACATCTAAACTGCCGCCAAGTCCCATACAAACTTTACAGTTAAGTTCTTTTTTATGTTCATTAATCCATTTTTCCTGCTTGGGTGCTCCAAGACACACAAAAAGTACATCAGGTGATTTTATATTTATATCAGTTATTATCTGCTTTTCCTTTTCGGCATCAAAATATCCGTCTGCGCAACCTGAGATTACCAAGCCACTATATTTTTTCTGCAAATTCTGTGCAGCAATTTCCGCTACTCCCGGCTTAGAGCCAAAAAGATATATGCTTTTGCCATCAGCACTCATTTTTTCGAGTAATCTGCACGCAACGTCGTATCCAGCGCACCTTTCTGCGATGGGGTTGTTTAAAATTTTAGAAGCATATACAACACCAATACCATCAGCAGTTAAAAGCGATGCATTATTTAATATATCACAGATTTCTTTACTTCTGTATCCTTGCATAATTATTTCAGAATTAGGTGTAAATACAGATTTGGTTTCTCCGCATTCCGCAATGTATCCCATAATAATATCAGATGCTTGCTCGATGTTTACTTTGTCCACCATTACACCAAGTATATTAACTTTATCAATCATAGTATCCTCCAAGGATATATATTATTAATTAAATCATACCATACTTTACTAATCAAGTCAAACAAAAAGTCCGTCTTCCGACGGACTTTTCTGATATAATTATTCACCTTTAAGCATACTTTCAAGCCTATCAATACCTTCTTTTATGTTTTCCATGCTTGTCGCATATGACCAACGTACGTGATTAGGTGCTGCAAAGCCTGTTCCCGGAACAACGGCAACGAGTTTTTTATCTAAGAATACCTGTGCAAAATCATCGCTGCTTTCGATTACTTTTCCGCAGATTTCCTTGCCAATAAGTTTTTCAATGTTCATCATTACATAAAACGCTCCATCGGGCATAAGGCAGGAAACACCCTCTATACTATTTATACGCTCAACCATATAATCTCTGCGTTCTTTAAATGCTTTTTTCATCATATTAAGGTCATCAACGGGACCGTCAAGCGCAACACCTGCCGCAACCTGAGCAATAGAGTTAGGGTTAGAAGTGGCATGGCTCTGTACACTTCCCATAGCCTTTGCAAGTTCTTTTGGTGCAGCAAGATAACCAATTCTCCAGCCGGTCATTGCATATGTTTTTGAAACACCATTAATTATGATAGTAAGATTTTTAATTTCTTCACCAAACGAAGCAATACTAACGTGCTTTGTGCCACCATAGATAAGATGCTCATAAATCTCATCAGAAATTACATAAAGATTATACTCTACAGCAACCTGCGCAATCTCACGAAGTTCCTCGACAGTATAAACCATACCCGTAGGATTGCTGGGGCTGTTCAAAATAAATGCACGTGTATTAGGGGTGATGGCAGAAATCAAATCTTTTGCAGTAAATTTAAAGTTATTTTCCTCTTTTGTTTCTAAAATAACGGGCACACCGTCATTAAGTTTTACCATTTCGGGGTAACTTACCCAGAAAGGAGCAGGAATTATAACCTCATCACCCGGATTCAAAATAGCACCGAAAGCATTCATAAGCGAGTGTTTAGCACCGTTGCTTATGATTATCTGGTCTGTAGTATAATCCAAACCGTTATCACGTTTAAGTTTACGTACTACCGCCTGTTTAAGTGCCAAAGTACCCGAAGCAGGTGTGTATTTTGTAAATCCCTCATTAATTGCAGTAATAGCAGCATCTTTTATATGCTGAGGCGTGTCAAAATCGGGCTCGCCTGCGCCAAAGCCAACAACATCTAAGCCATCTGCTTTCATCTGCTTAAACTTTGAATCAATCGCCAAAGTAGGAGATGGTGAAATACTTTTGAATTTTTCTGAAATATACATTGGATGTCTCCTCCGTTTTTAAAATTAACCAAATTAAATATATAGTATATAGTATACTACAATTCATATCAAAATGCAACATTTTTACTGTGCAAATTTCATTTTTTATAGAAATTCAGAAAATTTTCACAGTAAATACCGCGAATTACCCGTTCGGAATAATTCATTTTTGCAAGTTCATTAATTAAAATATTCATTTTTTCGCATGAATCTATGTCTTTCATCTTATGCTCAATGCCATCAAAATCAGCACCAAGCCCAATATTGTACTCACCGCCCAGTGAACAAAAATGTTCAATATGCCGTATAAGGTCATAAACGCAAGCGGAATCAGTTCCGTTTACAAACAATGGATATGTATTGATACCAACAACTCCGTCTTTTTCGCATATTATTTTAAACTGTTCATCTGTAAGATTTCGTTTGTGACTGCATACTGTTCTGGAATTTGAATGAGTTGCAACTATCTTTAAGCCCCCAAACTCCAAAACATCATAAAACCCTTTATCCGAAATATGCGATACATCAAGCACCATATCAAGGTGCTGCATATTTTGGATTAATCTTTTACCCATATTTGTTAATCCGATATTATTGTTTTCTATACCACCGCAAAGCGGATTATCGTTATTCCATGTAAGGCTGACAGTTCTGACACCTAGTTTATAAAAATCATGTATATGTTCACATAAAAAATCAGGGGTGTTTCCCACCCCTTCCAATGACACAAAACAAGATATGGGCGTTTTACATTTTCCAACATCATTACCGTCTATACAAAACGTGGCAAGTTCACTTTTTTCACATTCGCTTTTGAGTAAATCCACAAAATCAAAAATATCCGAAACACTTAAATTGCCGGAATTGAATATTGCAAACAACTGTGCCGCTTTGCCATAAGTTGAAAGCCTTTTAAAGTCTACGTCATAATTATTGCAATGCAAATCCCCTGATTGTTTTACTTTCAGTAAAGTATCGCAATGCGCGTCAAACATCTTTCACACTCCCGATGCATCAAAAGCGTTTTTAATAATATTAATTTTTTTAGCCGAAAACAAATGAGTGCTATTTATATAAACCTCTATAACATCAAAACGAATAGGCGCATTTATATTATTTACTGAAGTATAAAAAAGTGCGCCTTTAATTATTTTTTGCCGTTTTCTGTAGTCAACCGCTTCACACGCAAGGCCGTAATCTTCTCTGTTGCGTGTTTTAACCTCTACAAAGCACAAGCAGTCGCCATCATATGCAATAATGTCAATTTCGCAGAATTTGGTTTTATAATTGCGTTTAACAAGTCTATATCCATTTTTGGAAAGATACTTTGCGGCATAATCTTCGCCGTAGTCTCCTATTTTTTTAGTATTCATTTTACATACTCCGAAACACCTTTAAATGTAAGCCTGTGTATAGGTGACGGGCCGTACTTTGCAACAGCCTCTTTATGGCCTTTTGTGGGATATCCTTTATGCTTTGCAAAACCATACTGCGGATATATCTTATCCATTTCGGTTATGTAACGGTCTCTTTCAACTTTAGCAAGAATTGATGCAGCGGCAATTGCCTGAACTTTAGCATCTCCTTTTACAACCGCTTCATACGGGATATCCATCTGCGGTGCTCTGTTGCCGTCTAAAAGTGCAAAATCGGCTTTTTGAGGAAGGGTATCCAATGCCATTTTAAATGCTTTCATAGCGGCATTTAAAATGTTGATTTCGTCTATTTCCTTTTCATCAACACTTACTATTGAATATGCAAGCGCATTTTCTTTTATAACATCATAAAGTTGTTCGCGTTTCTTTTCAGTTAATTTTTTAGAATCGTTAACGCCGTCTATGGCCAGACCTTTCGGAAAAATAACGGCAGCAGCATAAACAGGACCCGCCAAAGGGCCTCTACCGGCTTCGTCGACACCTGCAACAAATTCGTAACCAGCATCCCATAATTTCTTTTCATATTCAAGCATATCTGCCATATTCTACATCTCCTGATTTTTCGGTGGAATTTCTAATGTGATATTACCTAGTTTTGCCCCCCGGAATTCATCAAGCAAAATTGAGGCAGCACGAAGTGTATCAATTTCGCCGCCGGATATTACAAATCCTCTTTTCCTGCCTAACAATTCTAAAAGTTCGTAACCTTTAAGGCCTTCCATATCAGTCATTTTATATCTGTCGGTAAGCGCTTGCGGATAATTATCACGCAGGAATTCTAAAAAATAACACGCAAGTTCTTCGGTATCTATAACCTCGTCACGAATAGCACCCGTATAAGCAAGTCGAAGTCCAACCTGCTCATCTTCAAACTTGGGCCACAGTATTCCGGGAGTATCTAAAAGTTCAAAGCCATTTGCAAGGCGTATCCATTGTTTTCCCGTAGTAACACCGGGACGGTCACCTGTTTTAGCACTTTTTTTGCCGGACAGTTTGTTTATAAATGAAGATTTTCCAACATTAGGTACACCGACTATCATCATTTTGATAGTTCGGTTTACTATTCCCCTTGCCTTATCACTTTCGATTTTATCTTTAAGTATCTCCCTGCATTTATCAAGCACATTATTAAAACTCTTACCTGTTGTTGAAGAAACAAACATACATGGTATTCCGTTATCAGAAAAATACTTCTGCCACTCTTTATTAAGATTAGCGTCAGAAATATCGGATTTATTAAGCAGTAGAAGACGAGGTTTATTTTTTACAATCTCGTCTATCTGCGGATTTCTTGAACTCAGCGGTATACGAGCATCTACAAGTTCTATAACTATATCTATGAGTTTTAAATTATCTTCTATCATCCGGCGTGTTTTTGTCATATGACCGGGAAACCATTGTAAATTCATAACTTACTCCTTATTAATAATAAAATCACCAAGCCGTTTACTTGAATCAGGCTTACCAACTTCTTCTGCCATTTTTGCCATACACTCTGCTCTGTTTTCGCTACTTAAAAGTTGATACAACGCCTCGCCGACAGAAAAAGTTTCGCTCACACCGATTGCAAGACCGTTGTTCACTAAAAATTCGTAATTTCTGTCCTCCTGACCGGGAATAGGATCAATCAGCACCATCGGCAAGCGTTTTGCAAGCGCTTCGGATGTTGTGAGTCCTCCCGGTTTAGATACAATGATATCTGAAGCATCCATTATAACATCAACATTATCTACAAAACCAAAATTATAAATCTTTTTATGGGTGCGAAGTCTGTCTATCTGATTTTTAAGGTGCGTATTGTTTCCGCAAACAGTAATAATCTGAAAATCATATTGAAGTTCGTCGAGTTCTTTTACATATTTAATAACGTCGCCATACCCCATACTTCCCGTCATAACAAAAACAGTCTTTTTGTTTTCGATGCCTAAAATTTTACGTGCATCTTCTTTGTTTGACGAAACGGTAAATTTCATTTCAATTGGTATTCCAAACGGCAGAATTTTCTCCTCAGGAATCCCTTTTTTTATCAACTGATTATTCAAAAGTGCTGTAGGAGTTACATAATAATCAAGTTCTGCCGTCTCCCAGAATGGATGAACTGTAAAATCAGTAAGTACGCCGAACGTAAGTGCGTGAGATTCCTTTTTTTCTTTGAACTTACTTACCAGATTTGCGGCAAAAATATGAGTTGCTATTATAACATCAGGATTTTTTCCGGCAATAAATTTATAGAATTGTCTTGAGATAATTTTACCTGCCATATCAACCACATTTATTTTGTCTGAATGGTCACGTTGCTCTGCCTTTGAATATATATTACCATACATCACAGGAGTAAACTTAGTGGAAAGCAAATACCCTTTTTCCACTAAATTACTGAGCGCAGTATTAAAATATTTATAAGTATCTATTATATCAACATCCACACCCTGAGATTTCAAATAATCACCAATTGCACGGGCAGTTTTATTATGCCCTTGGCCTGCAGAAATTGTAAGTACCAATGCTTTCATATTATCTTCTCCTTCCTGATGCAAACTATATATATTATTATAACACATTAAACGTTAAATGGTAACACTTTTTTATTTCTACTCATATTATACATTGGTATTACAAAAAAATCAATTTTTTTGGAGGTGCAATTTATGTTTAACGGTTGTGGTATCTTTGGAGGTTCTAATGATGGCATCTTATTTTTCATCTTAGTTTTCCTTCTTCTCTTCTGCGGTTGCGGCAATAACAACAACGGTTGCTGCGAACACAATGACAATTGTGGCTGCTGAAATTAAATGATTTAAAAATTTTTTCGGAGGTGCGTTAATATGTTAAATTTATTTGGTAACAATTGCTGCTGTGACAACAACGGCAGAAGCGGCGGTACCAGCACAATTTTATGGTTTATTATCCTTTTCTTATTACTGTTCTTAAACAGTGACTGCTGTGATAACAACAACGGTTGCTGCTAAGATATAACGAAAGGTGGTAAACATTATGAGCGATTGCTGTAATCCCTGCAACAACAACTGCTGCTGTTGTTCAAACAACAGTTGGTTTGGTGGCAATAACCTTTGGGTTATAATCATTGCGATTATAGTTATCTGGTTCCTCTGGGACAATAACGACAATGACAATTGCTGCTGCTGATTAAACAGATAATAAAAATCCTCGTTCAGAAAGAACGAGGATTTTTTATAGCATACATAATTATTTTCTTAATATGTATATATTGGTGATTTCAATGAAAAGTATAAAGCCATACATAATTACAGGAATAATATTTGTTTCTATACTTGGAACGCTATTTCACTTTGTATACGAATGGTCGGGCAATAATGTTTTAATAGGCCTTTTTGCTCCTATAAATGAATCAATCTGGGAACACACAAAATTACTTTTCTTCCCTATGCTGATATATTCTATATATCTCAACAAAAAAATAAGCACGGAATATCCGTGCATAAATTCCGCTATGATTTTAGGGTCACTTTTGGGTATAATATTAATAATAGTTTTATTTTACACATATTCAGGTATAATAGGATTTAATGTTGTTTTTGCTGATATATCCATATTTTTCATCAGCGTTATAACGTCATTTTATATTGTTTATAAAGCAACTATATCCTGCAAAACAGATGCTTATAGTACTATTTTGAAACTTTTTCAGATTATAATAATTTGTTTGTTTATAATCTTTACATTCTTTCCGCCGAACATACCGCTTTTTGTTGAATTTTGAGACTTGATACAAACTAAATCCTAAATCTATATACGCCAACATATGGGATTTCAAAATAAAATTTTTCATTTTTCTGATATATATAGCCATAAAATGAAATATCGTTTGCTTTTATTTCAACGGTAAAAAAAGGAGTTACATCAGGTGTCTCATTCGTACTCATTATCCTTGTTGGTTTAGATGTACTAATATACTTATACAAAACTCTGCATTCTTCATCACTTAAGTAAATCTGTTCACTATCTTTTGAAACTGTTATAGATTCTATCAAAGAATAGTCGGGATAATCAACTTTTTCGGCTTTTGGAAAAAAATAATTGTAAATAGCATATATTACAAACGGGCATACAACAAATATCAAAAGAAAAACCGAGACAATATTTCTTTTTGCTCTTCGTATTTCTTTTTCTGCTTTCAAATTATTATCAATATAAATCGCCATTATATCCCCCCGTTTTCTATATCATCCCACATAATTCATGCTCGTGTCAAGTCAGGACTAAAAATTATATTATTTTTATTATAGCATATAAAGCATTAAAAGTAAATAATTACAAAACTTAATAATAACGCCAACACAGTTCGTCTTGACAAACACTTATAATTGATATATCATATAACAAATGAAAACATTAGGAGTAATTTAAAATGAATATATTTAAATCTATTGACGAGTTAATCGGTAAAACACCGCTTATGGACGTTAGCCGTTATCTTAATATAAACAATGCCACTATTTTAGCGAAACTTGAATATTTTAATCCTGCTGGAAGTGTAAAAGACAGAGCGGCTCTACAGATGTTAAATGATGCCGAAAGCAAAGGGCTTTTGAAAAAAGACACTGTAATAATTGAGCCGACAAGCGGAAACACTGGCATCGGGCTGGCGGCAATATGTGCAGAACGCGGTTACAAAATAATTCTTACAATGCCGGAAACAATGAGTGTAGAAAGACAAAAACTTTTAAAAGCATACGGTGCTCAGATTGTACTAACAGACGGCAGTAAAGGTATGAAAGGCGCAATCGAAAAAGCAGAAGAATTAGCAAAAACTTATAATTCTTCTTTTATCCCATCACAATTTACAAACTTTTCAAACGCACAGGCACACATAAATACTACCGGCCCCGAAATTTATGAAGATACTGACGGAAAAGTTGACATATTTATAGCAGGTGTAGGCACAGGCGGAACGCTTACCGGTGTAGGAAAATATTTAAAATCTAAAAATCCAAAAATCAAAATAATTGCAATGGAGCCTTATGAATCTCCTATTTTATCAGGCGGAAAAGAATCTGCACACGGAATACAGGGAATCGGTGCAAACTTTATCCCCGAAATACTCGATATCGATATTTACGACGAAGTTGTTACTGTCAAATCAGAATACGCAATGAAATTCGGCAGAGAATTTGCAAAAAAATCGGGTATTCTTGTTGGTATATCATCAGGTGCTGCACTTTGCGCTGCGGCTGAGATTGCAAATAGATGCGAAAACCGTGGTAAAACAATAGTAACACTACTACCAGATACGGGTGACAGATATTTATCAACAAAAATGTTTGAAGAATAAATTTTAAGGGAGCCAAATGGCTCCCTTTTTTTAAATTATTTAATTCCGATATCCTTACGGAAATGCATATCAGTAAAGTTTATATCTCCTACTGCTTCGTATGCTTTTTTAATTGCTTTATCAAGATTTTCGTCAAGTGCGGTAACGCCTAAAACTCTGCCGCCGGCAGTTACGCATTTACCGTCAACGCCTTTTGTACCTGCGTGAAATACTGTAACATCGCCTCTGCCTTCGGCAACATCAATACCGGTAATTTCATATCCGGTCTGATACTTTTTAGGATATCCGCCGGATGCGCATATAACACACACAGCAGCGTTATCGTCCCACTCTACATTAACCTCGCCAAGACGTTCATCAACCACTGCATTGAATATCTCAAGCAAATCAGTTTTAAGTCTTGGAAGTACAACCTGAGTTTCAGGGTCGCCAAAGCGTGCATTATACTCAATGACTTTAACACCGTTTGGTGTCATCATAAGACCAAAGAAAATAATTCCTTTAAATGTTCTGCCCTCAGCGTTAAGTGCGTTCATAGTGGGAACTAAAATACTGTCATACGTATACTGTGCCATTTCGTCAGTATATGTTCTGCTTGGCGAAAATGTACCCATACCGCCTGTATTGGGGCCCATATCGTTATCATAAGCACGTTTATGGTCCTGAGCAGTTACCATAGGAACAATAGTTTTTCCGTCTGTAAAAGATAAAACTGAAACTTCGGGGCCCGTTAAAAATTCTTCTATTACAACGCGGTTTCCGGACTCACCAAAAATCTTTTTATCCATTATATCTGCTATTGCCTCGGCTGCTTCATCGTAATTCTGTGCGATGATTACACCTTTACCAAGTGCAAGTCCTTCCGCCTTGATAACAGTAGGATAAGTGTTTTGCTCTTTAACATAATTAAGAGCACCTGCACTATTATCAAACACTTCATAAGCGGCAGTTGGGATATTATACTTTTTCATAAGTTCTTTTGAATAGACCTTACTGCCCTCTATAATTGCGGCATTTGCACGGGGACCAAATACTCTGAGTCCTTCTTTTTCAAAAGCATCTACAATGCCTGCCACAAGCGGGTCGTCAGGTCCTATAACTGTAAGGTCGATCTCCTTTTCCTTAGCAAAAGCGGTTAAAGAAGCAAAATCGTCTACTTTAATATCAACACATTCCGCCATTTTAGAAATACCATAGTTACCCGGTGCACAATATATTTTTTCCGCATTGGGGCTTTGAGAAAGTTTCCATACAATCGTATGCTCTCTGCCACCGCTGCCAACTACTAAAATCTTCATGTTATATTTCCTTTCTGATATTAATGATGGAAAAGTCTGATTCCTGTAAACGACATAGCAATATTATATTTATTGCAGGTTTCTATAACATTATCATCACGAACTGAGCCGCCCGGTTCTGCAATATACATTACACCGCTTTTGTGTGCACGTTCGATATTGTCACCAAACGGGAAGAAAGCGTCAGAGCCGAGTGAAACTTCTGTGTTTTTAGCAATCCAAGCCTTTTTCTCCTCAACAGTAAACACTTCGGGTTTAACTTTAAATATTTTCTGCCATGTACCCTCAGCCAGAACGTCTTCGTATTCGTCACCGATATAAACGTCAATAGCATTATCACGGTCTGCACGTTTAATACCATCTACAAACTGAAGTTCCAATACTTTCGGGCACTGACGAAGCCACCAGTTATCTGCTTTCTGTCCTGCAAGACGTGTGCAGTGGATTCTCGATTGCTGTCCGGCACCAATGCCGATAGCCTGACCGTCTTTTACATAGCAAACGCTGTTTGACTGTGTGTATTTTAAAACGATAAGCGAAATCATCAAATCTCTCTTAGCATCGGCAGACATAACTTTATTATCTGTTACAACATTTGCAAGCAGTTCCTCATTAATATCGAGTTCGTTTCTGCCTTGTTCAAAAGTTACGCCATAAACCTGCTTTGTTTCAATCGGTGCAGGTTTATAACAATCATCCATTTTCAAAATGCAGTAGTTACCGTTTTTCTTTGCTTTTAAGATTTCAAGCGCTTCATCTGAGTATGATGGAGCAATAACTCCGTCAGAAACTTCTTTTTTAATAAGAAGAGCAGTTGCTTTATCACATTCATCTGAAAGTGCTATAAAATCACCGAATGACGACATTCTGTCAGCGCCTCTTGCTCTTGCATAAGCACACGCAAGAGGTGAAAGTTCAACATCGTCAGTAAAATATATCTTTTTAAGCGTATCTGTTAAAGGCAAGCCTACTGCCGCACCTGCAGGAGATACGTGTTTAAAAGATGTTGCCGAAGGAAGACCTGTTGCTTTTTTAAGTTCCTTAACAAGTTGATAGCCGTTGAAAGCATCAAGCAAATTGATATATCCCGGACGACCGCAAACAACCTCAATAGGAAGTTCGCTGCCATCAGCCATAAACACTCTTGAAGGTTTTTGATTAGGATTACAACCGTATTTTAACTGCATTTCAGTCATAATTATATTCCTTTCTGTTTATTTCTGTTTATTTATTTTTATTAACGATTCTTGTATCGGTTTTGCCTGTTTCAATATCAATATATCTTACAAAAAGTGATACTTTGTTATCTTCATTCAAAGACTCCCAAAGTCCGTCTGTGAAAGCATCTATACTGTTTGGAATACTTACAAGTACGGGTTCGCCCTCAAAAGAAGGAAGTGGGTTTCCGTCGCCCATATATGTATGAATAAAGTGACCTTCGCCATTTATGGGATTTTTATATGAATATGTAAATCTCAGGCATGAATCGGGATTGCCGTTATTGCTTTTAAGTATAGACATAGCATAACTGTACTCTCCGCCCTCGACTTTCATAATACCGGAAATTCTTGGAGTATAGTTTGGAGCATCGTCTTCAAACTCACGTGTTCTTAAACTCTGCTCAAACGTCATCTGCTGATTCATCAAATCATAGATGGTGTCTGTCTGGTCGCCGTTAGTAACAATAGTTTTATTGCCAAGCACTCGAACAGGCGCATAGATTATAAGGTGCGGATCAGTTAATTTAGACTCGTCAAACGCCTGAGTGCGTATACCGTCGCCATCTTCAACAAAAACTCTGTTTCTGCTGTTTTCACTTCTGCCCATAATAAAGTATGCAGTAACGGCATTTTTACCGTCAGCACTTTTACCTATTACAATACCTCTGCCGGGATATGCATTGGCTTTTAAATCTTCATAAATATTAATCTTTTGCATAATAACTATCTCCTACTTAATTTTTCCGCTACAAATAAGTTCAACCGCTTCTGGAAGAATCTTCCATTCAGCCTCTTCCATAACCCTTTTTTGCAGTGTTTCGGCGGTATCGTCTTCATTGATATAGACTGCCTTTTGCATAATAATCTTTCCGCCATCGGTAACTTCGTTTACAAAATGGACAGTAGCACCGGTAACTTTAACACCATAATCAAGTGCCGCCTGATGAACCTTCAGTCCGTAGAAACCATCTCCGCAAAAAGATGGTATAAGCGACGGATGGATATTTATAATTCTATTCTCATAGGCTTTTAAAAGATTATCTCCTACTATAGACAAATATCCTGCCATAACTATAAGGTCTACTTTCATTTCTTTCATATGATTAGCAATTGCAGCATCCAACTCGTCTTTAGACGCATAATCTTTTTTAGAAAATACGGCTGCATTGATTCCGTTTTCTTCGGCTCTGGTAAGTGCATAAGCACCTGCCTTGCTGCTGACAACAGTTACAATTCTGCCGGACTTTATAACACCTGATTTACAAGCATCAATAAGTGCCTGCAGATTAGTTCCGCCGCCGGATACCAATACACCAACATTTAGCATATTTCCACCCCGTGTTCGCCATCTTCAACTGTACCGATAACATATGCATCCTCACCGTTGGATTTAAGGATTTCCATCGCTTTGTCTACATCTTTTGCATCAACAGCAAATATCATACCGATACCCATATTGTATGTACCGAACATATCCTTTTCAGGAATATTTCCGGTTTCTGCAATAACCTCAAATATAGGGAGTATATTCCATGAGCCTTTTTTAATAACCGCTTTTTTACCATCCGGCAACATACGCGGAATATTTTCGTAAAAGCCTCCGCCTGTTATATGAGAGATTGCTTTAACATCTACATTTTTAATAACGTCAAGCATAGGTTTAACATATAATTTTGTTGGCACCAAAAGTGCTTCCGCTATAGACATACCAAGTTTTTCGTTATATTCTTTAACTGCTGCGTTGTCACCGTCGTCAATACCGAATACTTTTCTTACAAGTGAATAACCATTACTGTGTACACCAGATGAAGAAATACCTATAAGAACATCACCGGTTGAAACTTTTGAACCGTCAATAATTTTATCTTTATCAACAATGCCTACTGTAAAACCGGCTAAGTCGTATTCATCAACATCGTAAAAACCGGGCATTTCAGCAGTTTCGCCACCTATAAGCGCACAACCGGATTTGAAACAACCATCTGCAACGCCTTTTACAATCTGCGCAATTTTTTCGGGAATATTTTTACCTACTGCAACATAGTCAAGGAAAAGCAAAGGCTTAGCGCCCTGACAAACAACGTCGTTCACACACATAGCCACGCAGTCCTGACCGATGGTATCATGCTTGTCCAATAAAAATGCAAGTTTAAGTTTTGTTCCTACACCATCAGTACCTGCAACAAGCACGGGGTTATTAAGGTCCTCTTTATCAATTTCAAACAGACCACCAAAACCGCCAAGACCTGTTAAAACACCTTTTGTAAAAGTGCGTGAAACGTGCTCTTTCATAAGTTCTACTGCTTTATATCCGGCTTCTACGTCTACGCCGGCTTTTTTATAACTATCGCTCATGTGTATATATTCTCCTCTCATCTTTATCATTTTCTGTAGGTACAGGGATTGGATATTCGCCTGTAAAGCATCCCTGACAGTAGCCACCGGTTCTTCCCGGGAGTAATTTCTTTATACCTTCTATACTCAGGTAACCAAGGCTATCGGCTTCAATTGCTTTTGCAATTTCATCAAGTTCCATCTGGCACGCAATGAGATTTTCTTTTGACGGAACATCAGTACCAAAGTAGCAAGGCCATTTAAAAGGTGGTGAACTGATACGTACGTGTACCTCTAACGCACCTGCCTCTTTTAAAAGTCTTACAATATCACGGATAGTGGTTCCGCGAACAATAGAGTCGTCTACCATAACGACACGTTTACCTTTAACGGCATCCGCTAAAACATTCAATTTGATTTTAACGAGATTCTGTCTTTCGCTTTGAGTTGGCTGAATGAATGTTCTGCCAATATAACGATTTTTGATAAGACCGTATCCGTAAGGAATACCGGACTCTTCAGAATAACCTATAGCGGCACAGAGACCGGAATCTGGCACGCCGATTACCAAGTCTGCTTCTACAGGATGTTCCTGTGCCAAAACTTTACCTGCATTTTTACGTGCTTCATAAACGCTTGTACCCTCAATAACACTATCAGGGCGGGCAAAGTACATATATTCAAATACGCAAAGCCCTCTATTATCGGTAACATTATCTCTTATAGCAGTAACTTCGTTATTACGTATAACAACCATTTCACCAGGATCAAGTTCACGTATAAATTCTGCACCAATCGCATCAAATGCACAAGTTTCAGATGCAAGCAGATATGAGTTCCCAAGTTTGCCAAGTGCCAACGGACGAATTCCGTATGGGTCTCTACAGCCAATCATCTTCTGGGGGCTCATAACAATCATCGAATAAGCGCCTTTGATGATATTCATCATTTTTTTAACTGCTTCTTCCACGCTAGCAGATGAAATACGCTCTTTTGCGATAACGTGTGCAATCACCTCTGCATCACTTGTGCCGTGAAAAACTGCGCCATCTGATTCGAATTTATCTCTGAGTTCAGCAGCATTTATTAAACTGCCGTTATTTGCAATTGTAAGTGTACCCTTTTTATATTTTCTTACCATAGGTTGTATACTTTCACGATATCCTGCACTAGCCTTTGAATACTTTGAATAATTTACATGACCAACTGCCATCTGCCCTTTTAAATGGTTCAAAATCTTTTCATTAAAGACTTCGTTTACAAGACCCATATCTTTTGTGCAAACAATATTTCCGTCATCATTAACTGCTATACCGCAACTTTGCTGACCTCTGTGCTGAAGTGCATAAAGAGCATGATACGTAATATTGGCACAGTCAAGACCATCTGCATCGCTTATGCCAAAAACACCGCATTCTTCATGGAGTTTTTCAGGACGCCATGAAAATTCAAGTTCTTTGTGTTCCATAACTTTTCTCCTTTGCTGTTTTATAATATACGTGTTATTTTTATAAATTTTCTGCCTCTACCTTAATTGCAGCATTTTTAGCGCGTACTTCCTCTTTCATTTTCACTTTATATGCTTTAAGTTTTTCCTTAATTTCAGGAAATGCAAGCGAAAGCATCTGAGCTGCAAGTATACCTGCATTATCACCGCCGTCAATAGCAACGGTAGCAACAGGTATACCCTTTGGCATTTGAACAATGGATAAAAGCGAATCCAAGCCGTCCATAGTAGAAGATTTTATAGGCAAACCAATTACGGGCAGAACTGTGTGTGCAGCAATAATACCGCCAAGATGAGCAGCCTTACCTGCTGCAGCAATAATTACGCCAATACCATTATCTTCGGCTGATTTTGCAAAAATTTCAGCATCTTCAGGTGTTCTGTGTGCGGAAATGACATTTACATCTACTTTAATGCCGAACTCCTTTAAAATTTTTATACATGGAACGAGTTTCGGAAAATCCGAATCGCTTCCCATTACTACTGCTACTTTTGGTGTATTTGACATATCATTTCCTCCTGATTTATATAAACATTAATTTTTTCATACTCTACATATTAACGAAAAAATCCGCGACCGCGTTGGCGGTCGTGGACTTACACTTATCTTAATTTATTATCGATTTCGTTTCTTATATCTGAAATGAACGCTTCGATAGTTTTGCTGCCCAAATCGCCGTCTTTACGTGAACGTACGGATACCTCACCGCTTTCAGCCTCTTTATCGCCTACAATAAGCATATAAGGAACTTTTGAAAGTTGTGCTTCACGGATTTTATAACCGAGTTTTTCGTTTCTCATATCTGTTTCAACGCGCACCAATGCATTTGCAAGTTTGCTTTCAAGTTCTTTCGCATACTCGAAATGACGTTCAGAAACAGGTATAATCTGAACTTGTGTAGGTGAAAGCCAAGTCGGGAATGCACCTGCATATTTTTCAATAAGAAGTGCAAGTGTTCTTTCGTAGCAACCGATAGATGTTCTGTGTATAATATACGGATTTTTCTTTGTTCCATCGCTATCTGTATATTCCATACCAAATTTTTCTGCAAGCATCTGGTCTATCTGGATAGTTACAAGTGTATCTTCTTTACCGAATACGTTTTTAATCTGAATATCAAGTTTTGGACCGTAGAATGCAGCCTCGCCTATACCAACTTTATATTCAACACCAAGGTCGTCTAAAATATCTTTCATTGTACCCTGTGCTTCATCCCACTGTTCCTGAGTACCAATATATTTTTCACGGTTATCGGGATCCCACTGAGAGAATCTGTAGGATACATCTTCGTAAAGTCCAAGCACGTCAAGCATATAGTTTGTCATTTCAAGGCACTTACGGAATTCGTCTGCCAACTGGTCGGGACGGCACATAAGGTGTCCTTCGGAAATGGTAAACTGACGTACCCGGATAAGCCCGTGCATTTCCCCGGAATCTTCGTTCCGGAACAGGGTAGAGGTTTCCCCATATCGCAAGGGAAGATCACGATAAGAACGAGCTTTGCTCAAATATACCTGATATTGGAAGGGGCAGGTCATGGGACGGAGCGCGAAACATTCCTTTTCTTCATCATAGGGGTCGCCCAAAATGAACATCCCGTCCAGA
>JAZRKQ010000023.1:0-39671 GCA_045646385.1 Clostridia bacterium
CCCTTGCCCCTGCGGCAGCGGCAAAAAGTATAAAAAATGTTGTGGTATTAATGGGTAATAAGTGATACTACTAACTAAAATAATATAAAAGGAAGTGATTAAATGCTAATTGATGAATTCAGACTTGAAGTACAAGCAACAAAATCCGGCATAGACGAACTGAGGGATTCACTTTGACATCGCCGGCGCGTTAAAAGAAATTGAAGAATTAGAAAAACAAGCCGCCGCAGACGGCTTCTGGGACGATATGGAGAAAAGCCAGAAAATCCTGCAGCGCACAAAAGAATATAAAAACAAAGTAGAACGCTACAACGATCTTGTATCTTTGTATGAAGATACTTTAGTTCTTGCCGAAATGATGGCAGAAGAAGGCGAAACAGAGTCCGATGGCGAAATGATGGCATCTTTAAAACAAATTAAGGATACCGTTGAGTCGATGACGCTCGAAACTCTGCTTTCTGGTGAGTATGACAAAAACAACGCCATTTTAACCATTCACGCAGGCGCAGGCGGAACAGAGGCTCAGGACTGGGCGCAGATGCTGCTTCGAATGTTCACACGTTGGGCGGAGCGCAGCAACTATACAGTTGAAACCGTAGATTTCCTCCCCGGTGATGAGGCAGGTGTTAAAAGCGTTACCATTATCATAGGCGGACTTAACGCTTACGGTTATTTAAAAAGCGAAAAAGGTGTTCACAGACTTGTCCGTATATCGCCTTTCGACTCCTCCGGCAGACGCCACACATCTTTTGCATCTGTTGAGGTTATGCCAGAAATTGACGACGATACAGAAATTAAAATAAACAACGAGGATATCCGTGTAGACACATTCCGCGCCAGCGGTGCGGGCGGTCAGCACATCAATAAAACCGACTCGGCTATCCGTATTACGCACATCCCCACAGGTATAGTTGTTTCGTGCCAGAACGAGCGTTCGCAGCACAAAAACAGAGAAACCGCTATGAAGATGCTTATGGGTAAACTTATAGAGATAAAAGAGCGTGAGCACAAAGAAAAGATTGACGATATCAAGGGCGACCACAAAGAGATTGCGTGGGGCAGCCAGATTCGCTCATACGTGTTCCAACCGTACACAATGGTTAAAGACCACCGCACCTCGTTTGAGGTTGGTAATATCGGTGCAGTTATGGACGGTGAACTCGACGGATTTATAAACGAGTACTTAAAAGCCGCCGCATCGGGCAAAGATATGACGGTGTAAGTGTGATTAGTTAAGATAAGTAAAAAGGAGATATTCAAATGAAAAAGAATTTTAAAACTTTTATTTTGGGCGTCGTAATCGGCGCAATGTGCGTAAGCGTGCCCGCAATGGCAAACGTTATCTGGGAAAAGATTGACGTTGTAAGAAACCATATGACAGTTATGATTGACGGTGAAAAATTAGAGGCAGACAATTTCCTTTACCTCGACACTACATACGTTCCAATCCGTGCCGTTGCCGAAGGATTAGGCAAAAATGTTACTTATAAAGACGGCGTTGCATACATAGAAGAAAAATTTACCGCTAAGTTCGGCGGAGAAAATGTTGCGCTTGGAAACGGTTTTAATGCAACTACGGAAGAGATAACCGCATATAAAAATATGTATGCAAAAGACCCGTATATGGCAAATGCCACAGACGAGCAGCTGCACGAAGCCGCTGTGGAGAGTATCCGCAGTTACAAGGCGCTCGTCGAAGTTGCCGCTGACAACAACATATATGTAGGTCAGGAATTTTACGATAGTTTCAGTGATATTATGGATTATATGGAACTCAACTATGGCAGCAAAGATGCACTGTATGCCGCTATGCAAGATGCAGGATACTCTTATGAAATGTATAAAAGATATCAGGAATCAGAGTATCTTTACAGCAAACTTTTAGAGAATATTGCCTTTGCTGCTACAGATGATGAAATAGTGCAATATTATACTGATAATGCCGAGTCTTTCCCTTACGACGGTGTTCAGGCACAGCATATTCTTATCAGTACAATGGACGAAAACGGTGTTGCTATAACAGATAGCGCCAAACTTAAAGAGATTGAGAAAAAAGCAAACACTGTATATAAACAAGCAACAGGCGGAGCAGATTTTAACGAACTTATCAAAAAATACGGCGAAGATCCCGGCATGGAAAGCAATCCTGATGGTTATATCTTTACAACCGGCGAGATGGTGGAAGAGTTTGAAAAGGCAGCATTTTCACTTAAAGACGGTGAAATTTCCAAACCCGTACAATCTGTATACGGATGGCACATTATAAAGAAGATTAAAGCGCATAAAGTACAGCCGCTTGACAGCAGACTTAAATCATATATTGCAAATAATGTTTCAATCCAGAAAGTTTATGCCGCCATTGATGTAAAATTAGGCAAATAATTTTTAAGTGTATCATAAAATAGTATTTATTTTCGCATAAATATGCTCAAGTGAAAATAAATACTATTTTTTGCTGTAATAAATGATATTTATGCTTGCATATTTGTATTGTATATTAAATATACTTGTTTCATGGAGGTGGAAATCCCATGAACAAGATATCTGTAATATCTTATGACAACAACTTGCCAAAATTTAAATCTGAGTGTGTTGCCGGATGTGAAATAATATATTCAGGACCGCAGATAAGCCGAAGAAAGTTAAGGCGGTTTATATCGCGTTACGGAATAAACCGCGCGGTTGTGTCAGGAGATGTGCCGGATTTTGTACTGCCTGAACTTTCTCGTGCAGGAGTATGCATTTGTACGGGCGAACGCCTTATGCGGTGTATTTATCCGAAACTCATATCCCGTGCCGCCAAACTATATAAAACGTGCGACAGTTGCACTGTTTATGACGAGGCTGCAGACGACGAAACATTGCGTATTATAGAGTGTGCGGCGATGCATTTTAAAAATGTGGCGCTCAGCACTTGCCAGGATGCCAGTCATCTGGCAGACGAAGTAATGAATTCAATGGGGCTTGCGCTTAAAATCGGCGAGGGCGGCGGAGTGGGCATTGTGTGCAAAGGAAAAGGCGGTGCACAAAAGGTAAAAGTAGACCTTACGCATAAAAGCACAACTGTTTTTGCAGACGAAAACAACTACAAAATTACACCCTCTGTAGCCGAAGCAATAGCCGGTGACAATATAGACGTGAATGTTCTGGAACGTCTTAAATTAAAAATATATTCTTTGTGTTGACAAAACGAATATAAATGTTTATAATGTGTAAGATAGAAAAGAATTTACATCATTGATTTGTTCCTTTAAATATATATAATATAAGGAGAGAATTGTTAAAATGGCAGTAAACGGAAAAAAAGTAGTTTTGACTCCCGAGGGTGTAAAAAACCTTGAGGCAGAACTGGAGTATCTTAAAGTAACAAAGCGCCGTGAGGTTGCAGAAAAAATTAAAATTGCACGCGGATTCGGTGACCTTTCTGAAAACGCAGAATATGACGCCGCAAAAGACGAACAGGGCAAGATGGAAATACGTATTGCCGAGATTGAAAAAATGCTTCGTAACGCTGAAATTGTTGACGAGAGCGATGTTGATACAAACGTGGTTGGCATCTGCGCAAAAGTTACTGTTTTAGACGTTGAATTTGACGAAGAGGAAACATTTATGATAGTAGGCTCAACAGAGGCAGACCCCAATAAAAACAAAATTTCAGACGAATCGCCCATCGGAAAAGCGCTTATAGGCAAAACTAAAGGCGATGTAGTTGATATTGAAACTCCCGGCGGCACAATTCAGTTCAAAATTTTAGACATTAGTAAATAAGGAGATAGATTTAAATGCAGGAAAATACAAAAGATATGACAACCGCACCTGAGCAGGATTTAAACGAAATACTCAAAGTCCGCAGAGAAAAACTTAAAGAACTGCAGGATAATGGTATGGACCCGTTTGCCGTAACAAAGTACGACAAACAGCACAACTCTGCTCAGATTATTGAAAATTACGATGAATTTGAGGGCAAAGACGTATCCGTTGCAGGACGTTTAATGAGTAAACGAGTTATGGGTAAAGCATCTTTCTGCCATATTCAGGACAGAGAGGGCAAAATTCAGTCTTACGTTGCAAGAGATGTTATCGGCGAGGACGAGTATAAACTGTTCAAAAAACTCGATATCGGCGATATTGTCGGCATCAAAGGCGATGTTTTCAAAACAAAAACAGGCGAAACATCTATCCACGCTAAAGAGATTACACTTCTTTCAAAATCTCTGCAGCCCCTGCCTGAAAAATTCCATGGTCTTAAAGACATGGACCTGCGTTACCGCCAGAGATACGTTGACTTAATCGTAAATCCTGAGGTTAAGAAAACATTTATGCTCCGTAGCAAAATAATCAGCGCAATACGTGAGTTTTTGGATAATAAAGGATATATAGAGGTTGATACACCTATCTTAAACTCTATCCCCGGCGGTGCGGCAGCACGTCCGTTTATTACTCACCACAATACACTCGATATCGATATGTACCTGCGTATTGCTACAGAACTTTATCTTAAACGTCTTATCGTAGGCGGATTCGAAAAAGTTTACGAAATGGGCAGAATTTTCCGTAACGAGGGTATGAGCATTAAGCATAACCCCGAATTTACCACTATAGAACTTTACGAGGCTTACACAGACTACCACGGTATGATGGATATTACTGAGCAGATGGTTACTTACGTTTGCGAAAAAGTTCTCGGTACAACCAAAATCACATACCAGGGCGAAGAAATCGACCTTACACCGTCTTGGGAACGTATCACTATGATTGACGCTATTAAAAAATATACAGGCGTTGATTTTAATGATATCCAGACAGACGAAGATGCACTTGCCGCAGTACAGGGTATGGGCATAGAGGTTGAGGGCACACTTACACGTGGCGAACTCATTAACCTTGCTTTTGAAGAAAGAGTAGAAGAAAACCTTGTTCAGCCTACATTTATTATGGACTACCCCGTAGAGGTTTCGCCTCTTGCTAAGAGAAAGGTTAGCGACCCAAGACTTACCGAGCGCTTTGAGGTGTTTGTAACACGCCGTGAACTTGGTAACGCATTCTCTGAACTTAATGACCCCATCGACCAGAAAGAAAGATTTTTAAAACAGGTTGAAGCAAGAGAAGCAGGCAACGAAGAAGCAAATATGATGGACGATGATTTCATCAACGCACTTGAATACGCAATGCCACCTACAGGCGGTCTTGGTATCGGTATAGACAGACTTGTAATGCTTCTTACAGACTCCTATTCTATCCGTGATGTTTTGCTCTTCCCGACAATGAAGCCACTTGCCGATCAGTGATAAAAAATCCGAGCGAAGTCGCAGAAGCCAATCTCCGGTGAATAAGTTTGCAAAGCAAACGAAATGAACCGAAAGCGAGCAAAAACGCATACTGAGTATGCCGCGAGCGTGAGATAGCAAATGCAGCGGAGCGAACAACTCAACCTTTGTATAAATGTAGAGTTGTGAGTGGAGTCGCAGAAGCCAAATTTCAAGAAAGAAAAAATTAGGACATTATCACTTTTTATGGTGATAATGTCCTTTCTAAATGTTTAGATATAGTGTATGTTTTAATTTTTCTTCATAATCCTAATTAAGTTTAATAAAGCCTCGGTTTCTTCTTGTGATAAACCTGATAAATCTAATCCTTTTTTATTTTCAATGCCCAAAAGGTAATCAGTGCTTACATCATAAATTTTTGCAATATGGATAAGAACGTCATAAGATGGTTGGCGCAATCCTGTTTCATAAGCACTGATAACAGATTTAGTTAGCCCTAATTTTCGTGCCAACTGCTGCTGCGTCATATTTTCTTTCAGACGTAATGTTTTTAATCTGTTTCCAAAGTCAACCATATCAAACCCTCCATAAGTGTATTATATACTAAAATGTGTATTCTACGGGTTGATTATGTATTGATATAGTTGACAAAATATTAAAAATGTGATATGATTTTCAGCGGTAGAAGATATTTTCAATAAAAGTAAGGGAGATTCTTATGAGGAAATTTTTCAAAATGCTTTTGGCAATATTGATGCTTATTACTGGCATTATTTCAGTAAGCATATCGGCATCTGCTGATGAATTAACAGGTACGCCTTTATTCGGAGATATATCTTTAACATTATCAAACGGCACGTACACCGGTAAGGTGACGGCATACAATGATGTTGCTGAAGACATTGGTGACATTTATATTGCTATCTATAATAGTGAAGATGGTGAACTTGAACAAGTTTCAAGCACCCCCATAATATCAAGTGGAGGAACTCAAACATTTACGTGTACACTTTCTCCAAAAGTAACCGGAACTTATACTGCTAAAATGTTTATATGGGATAATGAACAAAAACCTTTCTCCGGTGTTACCGAGCCCGAAACTGTCATTACTTATACATTAATATTCAGCGCAGAAAGCGGTTATATACAGGGAATACTATTAGACAAAAACTCTGTTGTAATTACTGCTAGTGAAAAAGGTGCTATCGATGGCAACTATACTTGGGAATTTACAAATGGTAATATTACATATACAGAAGTATTTGTAGCAAGGAACTTCACTAATATCGGAGTATCTTTTGATTTGAATGGCTGGAAGGCAGAACCTGGTATATGGACAACAACTTTAAAAAAAGACGGCAATGTGGTTTGTACAGGGACATTTGAAATACCCAAATCTACACTTAGTGTAACCGCAATTTCTGCTGCTCCATTGTTAATAGCCGCGCCGGCAGGATACGCAGTAAATGCTAGTAAAAAATCTTACAATATGTATGATGTTGAAATTGTGACCGCTGCGCCTGTTGTAGAGCATTTGACTGGTAGTGGTATAATCGGCAAATGGGTAGGGTTCAGAGTTGTTGCTCCTACTGATGCTTCATATGCTAAAGGTACATTTGGCGGCACAGATTATGGCTCTATTCATATTGAGACAGATGGTTTTATTGATTTCTATGTAGATGCTAATAATCCTAAAGATATTGCTACACTTACATTCTATGATTCTTCCGGTAATGCTTTAACCGCTGAAATGATATTCAACATAGACGTTTCGGGTGTAGTTAAATAGAGATACATAAAGGGACGTGTAAAGAAATCACGTCCCTGAAATTTTATAACAAAGAATATTGACAATACAACAAAAAAGTTGTATAATGAAAATACAACAAAAAAGTTGTATAGAATTTATGTGTTGGAGCATAATATGAAAGTACACACATATGAAAATTCAAGCGGCAAAGACTTGATAAAAAAATATATTGATAAACTTTCCAAAGAAGAACAGATTGACGGATATTCAGTATTACAAGCCTTTGAAGAAGATAGAATTGATGAACTGAATATTAAACCTTGGCAAGGTAAAGTTTGGGAAGTGTATTTTTATAAGCATAATCGAATTTTTTATGTAACTATTGAAAATGAAGATGTTTATTTGCTACACGCCTGTAGAAAACAAAAGAATAAAACCGAAACAACAGACAAAAATATTGTTATATCAAGAGCCAAAGAACTTGGTAAACTATTGAATAAGTCTTTTATATAAGGGGGAAGTCATTATGCCATTCAAACAAATCAATGTAAACGAGCAAATTACAGAAAAAAGAAAAAATGATGCTGAATTTGATACCTTGTGGAAAGAAAGCAGAAATGAATATAGATTACTTGCCGAACTTGTGAGGATAAGAAAAGAATCAAATTTGTCACAAACTGAATTAGCAGAAAAAAGCGGTAACAAGCAACAGGTTATATCAAGAATAGAAAATAAAGAAAATAGCCCTACGCTGAAAACATTATGCAGCATTTTAGATGTTTTGGGGTATGAAATTAAATTTGAGCCGAAGCAAAGAGTATAAAATTTAATATGTGTTAATAATCACAAACTAAAAGCCTTTACGTAACGTAAAGGCTTTTAAAATTTTATTCGTCTTTTTTAAGGATATACAAGCACAGAAGTCCTGTTCCAACAACTATGCAGCAATCTGCAAAGTTGAACACGGGAAAGTCTATAAACGTTGCTTGTATCATATCCACCACATAGCCGTAGCAAAATCTGTCGATTAAGTTGCCTATAGCACCTGCGCCGATAAGCGCGGCAGACCATTTAAAAAGTTTTGACTGCGGCTTTGTTTTAATTATATACACACAAAGTGCCGCAAGCACCACAACAGTTACAATCACAAAAATCCATCTTGCATTTTGCATTATGCCGAATGCCGCACCTCTGTTTTCCACATAAGTCAGCGACAAAACTTTTGGTATCAGCACTATGCTTTCAATCGGTTTTAAAAGGTTAATTGTCAGAATTTTTGTTATGCGGTCAAGTATAATTAAGGCGATACAAAGAGCAATCATCATGATAATTTCTCTATACCTTTCTTAACTCTGGCGATAGTTTCGTCTTTGCCGAGGATAGCCGCCAAATCCACACCGCCGCCGGGGGTAAATGGCAGACCGCTTACTGCAACACGCAACGGCCAGAGAATAATGCCGTTTTTAACCTCTAACTTTTCGATAAGTTCAAAAAGTGCGTTATGGATATTATCCATAGTCCAATCTTCTACATTCTCTAAAACAGGCAGAATAGCCTTTAAAGAGTCCAGAGAGTTTTCGGGATTGGTTTTCATTTTCTTGTGAGTGTAGAGTTCGTTATCATACTCGGGGAGTTCGTCTATGAAAGTAAGTTGGTCAGCAATATCGGTAAACTTTTCAACCCTTGCGTGCAGAAGTGCACAGATAGCGTCCATATCAATATCGGTGCGTTTAACAGCCGCTTTAATATAAGGCATAGCCTCTTTAGCGAAATCCTCTTCGCTCATTTTACGGATATACTCGCCGTTCATCCACGAAAGTTTTTTCTCGTCAAATATAGCGGGGGATTTGCTTATACCGCTTATGGAAAAGTGCTCAATCAACTCGTCCATTGTGAAGATTTCCTGCTCGCCTCCGGGGCTCCAACCGAGGAGTGCAACGTAGTTCACGATTGCCTCTTTAAGATATCCTTTGTTTATAAAGTCCTCGTAAGATGCGTCACCTTCACGTTTGCTGAGTTTTTTGCCCGAATCTTTCATAACGGGTGATACGTGGATATATTTGGGGATTTCCCAACCGAATGATTCGTATATGAGGTTGTATTTGGGCGTACTTGAAAGATACTCGTTACCGCGAATAACGTGGGTAATGTTCATCAGGTGGTCGTCTATAACATTTGCAAAGTTGTATGTTGGCAGACCGTCTGATTTTAAAAGCACGTTTTCGTCTAAGATTGCATTATCTACTGTGATATCGCCAAAAATCTCGTCGTGGAAAGTGGTTTTTCCGTGCGGGTCAATCTTCTGGCGGATAACGTAGGGAATACCTGCATCAATTTTTTCCTGAATCTCTTCTTTTGAAAGACCTTTGCAGTAGCCGTCGTATTTAGGGGTGATGCCCTTTGCGGCTTGTGCTTCTTTTAACTTATCAAGTCTTTCTTTATCACAGAAGCAGTAGTATGCGCCGCCGAGTTCAACCAGTTTTTCGGCATACTCTTTGTAAAGACCTCTGCGCTCGCTCTGGATATACGGGCCGTATTCACCGCCAACGTCAGGACCTTCGTCGTGGATAAGGCCTGTGTCTTTCATTGTTCTGTATATAAGGTCAACTGCACCCTCAACGTATCTTTCCTGGTCGGTGTCCTCTATACGCAGTATAAAATCGCCGCCCTCATGCTTTGTAAGTAAGTATGCATACAAAGCAGTTCTGAGGTTTCCTATATGCATATAACCCGTCGGGCTGGGTGCAAATCTTGTTCTTATTTTTCCGCTCATATTTTATACCTCTCTAACTTTTGCTATTGCTTTTGCAACTGCATCGGCTACTGTTAACTCTTCCATATTGCCCGATGCACGCTCTTTATATTCAACTATGCCGTCAGCGGCTTTTTTACCTACTGTAATTCTCAGCGGATAACCGATTAAGTCAGCGTCTTTAAATTTAACACCTACACGTTCGTTGCGGTCGTCCAAAACTGCCTCAACACCGTTTGCGATAAGTTCGTTGTAGATTTTATCTGCAAGTTCAGCCTGAGCAGCGTCGTTTGAGTTTACGGGCACAACTGCCACGTGGAACGGAGCAACGCTCATCGGCCAGATGATGCCGTTTTCGTCTGAGTGTTGTTCGATTATAGCGGCTAAGCATCTTGAAACGCCTATGCCGTAGCAACCCATAATAAGTGTCTGGTCTTTGCCGTTTTCATCGAGTACTGTGCAACCCATAGCCTCAGAATATTTTGTGCCGAGTTTGAATATGTGACCAACCTCTATACCTCGGCAGGTTTTAATCTCAGCCTTGCCGCATACGGGGCAGATGTCGCCCTCGGTGATGTTGCGAAAATCGCCGATAAAATCTGGTGTAAAGTCACGTTCAATATTTACGTTTTCAAAGTGGTAGTCGCCCTCGTTTGCGCCAACAACCATATTTTTCATACAAGCAATTTCGTTATCTGCGATTATCTCAACTTTTTCCTTTAAGCCTATAGGACCTGCAAAGCCTACGGGCGCGCCCGTTATGCGCATAACGTCTTCGGCAGAAGCAAGTTCCAGTTCAAGTGCGCCGAGGTGATTTTTAAGTTTTGTTTCGTTAACCTCTCTGTCACCGCGAAGCATTACTGCAACGCATTTGTCGTCGGCACGGTAGATAAGTGTTTTTGCAAAGTGCTTAGCGTCTGTATTTAAACTTTCGGTAAGTTCTTCTATAGTTCTGCTGTTGGGTGTGTGGATTTTGTTCATATCCAGCATTTCGGCAGAGTCTTTTTCGCCTGCTACGCACTGTGCTTTTTCCTCGTTTGCACAGTATCCGCATGAGCAGTATGCGATTGTATCTTCACCGATTTCGGACTTAACCATAAACTCCTGCGAGCCAGAACCGCCCATTGCACCTGAGTCTGCATCAACTGCAAGGTAGTCAAGGTCCATAGCGTCAAAAATCTCGCAGTATGCATCGTACATATTTTTGTATGATGCATCAAGCCCTGCCTGGTCACGGTCGAAAGAGTAAGCGTCTTTCATAATAAACTCACGGCTGCGGATAACACCGAATCTCGGACGACGCTCGTCACGGTACTTGGTTTGAATCTGGTATAAAGTTACGGGCAACTGCTTGTACGAATGAATGTTGTTTTTAACGGTGTCTGTAAAAATCTCCTCGTGTGTGGGGCCTAAGCAGAAATCCCTCTGTCCTCTGTCTTTTAAGCGGAACATATCCTCGCCGAAAACTTCCCATCTGCCCGATTCCTCGTAGTATTCTTTAGGAAGCAGAGCGCTCATCAAAAGTTCCTGTGCGTTATGGTTGTCCATACCTTTGCGTACAATATTCTCCACTTTTTTAAGTGCACGCAAGCCAAGCGGCAGATACGAGTATACGCCTGAGGCAAGTTTCCTCATAAGACCTGCCCTGAGCATCAACTGATGGCTTGTAATCTCCGCCTCTGCAGGTACATCACGCAGGGTGGGTGCTAAGTATTTTGATAATTTCATTATATATGCAACCTTTCTGTATTATTTTTTGCATTATATTTCACATTATAGTATATATTATTTTTGTGTTTTGCGCAATAGTTATTTATACAATTTTAATATTGTATTTTGTGCTAAAATATATTAAAATATATAAGATGTAGTGTTTTTTTGAAAGGATTTGATTTGATAATGAAAAACGCATGGAAAAATATTGACGATAAAAAACTTGTTCTCGCCTTTTCTGACGGGTATATAAATTTTTTGAATATTGGTAAAACAGAACGCACCTGTGTTGACTTTGTAAAAGGGTTAGCCGAGGAGCAGGGATTTAAAAATATTGATGCCGTGTCATCATTAAAAGCAGGCGACAAGGTGTATAAAATCAATCGTGGTAAAAACATCATTCTGGCACGTATCGGAAGTGATGATATTATAAACGGAACAAACATTATTGCCGCACATATAGACAGCCCGCGCATTGATTTAAAGCAGAATCCGCTTTACGAGGATTCCTCGCTGGCACTTTTTAAAACTCACTATTACGGGGGACTTAAAAAATATCAGTGGACTGCAATACCGCTTTCTTTAATAGGTGTTGTTATAGACGCTGACGGAAATACTGTTAATGTAAATATCGGTGAGGACGAGGGCGACCCAGTTTTAACCATAACAGACCTCCTGCCACATCTTGCGTCCGACCAGATGAGCAAAAAAATGACAGAGGCATTCACTGGTGAGGATTTAAATGTTTTAGTAGGCTCAATGCCCCACGACGACGAGGAAAAAACCGTTAAGGATTATATCCTCGATATTTTAAAGGACAAATACAATATCACCGAAGAAGATTTTATCAGCGCAGAACTTGAGATTGTACCTGCATTCAAAGCATGCTCGGTAGGGCTTGATTCGTCTATGGTGGGCGCATACGGACAGGACGACAGAGTGTGCGCATACACCGCTATGAAAGCGATATTTGACTGTGCCGACACCACACGCACCGCAGTATGCTACCTTGCAGATAAAGAGGAAATCGGTTCTATCGGTAATACAGGTATGAAGTCAAGATTTTTTGAAAATTTCATTGCCGAGATTATAGAGAAAATCAAGGGTGACTATAACGATATGTATCTGCGCCGTACGCTTAGTGCGTCAATGTGTTTGTCTGCAGACGTTGGTGTTGCGCTTGACCCCAACTACAAAAGCGTTTCCGAAGAAAAGAACAGCGCATACCTCGGCGGAGGTTTAACAATGTGCAAATACACAGGTTCGCGCGGTAAATACTCAACTTCTGATGCTAATGCGGAATTTGTTGGAAAGATTCGTAAGATATTTAACGATGCAGGCATAGCGTGGCAGACCGGTGAACTCGGTAAAGTAGACCAGGGCGGCGGCGGAACTGTTGCACAGTATATTGCAAACCTTGATGTGGATACCATTGATGTAGGAGTATCACTGCTTTCTATGCACGCGCCGTTTGAAATTGCTTCAAAGGCAGATGTTTATATGGCTTATCTTGGTTATAAAGCATTTTACCTTGCGTAAATGTACAGGTATTTGTTCCATAACTGGAAAACAACTATAC
Source organism: Clostridia bacterium (assembly GCA_045646385.1). GTDB lineage: Bacteria > Bacillota > Clostridia > UMGS1810 > UMGS1810 > SIG455. The sequence continues at coordinate 13,062 of JAZRKQ010000023.1, forward strand.
TTGTGTTGATTATTGTTTTGGTTGTACAATAACTGTAAGAAATATAAATAATAAGGAGAACTATCATTGATTACAAAACAGCAAATTCTACCGGTACTGCCCTTAAGAGGTCTTCCGGTATACCCATACATGATTATACACTTTGATGCCGGCAGAGATTTTACCATAAAAGCCATAGAAGAGGCAATGGCTGATGATGGTTTGATTATGCTTATCTCTCAGCGTGACTTTGAGGTGGCAGAGCCTAAAGAGGCAGACCTGTACGACGTAGGCACTATTGCTAAAATCCGTCAGATTTTAAAGCGTAGTGACGACGATTTCAGAATTGCTGTAGAGGGTATCAGCCGTGCATCGGTTAATACTTTTGTGCAGACACGCCCATACTTTTTGGCAGATGTCACCGAGATTTTGGACTCACCTCTTGATGAGGGCGACAAAATCGAGGGTGACGTTTACATGGAAAAGATAAAACAGATGTGCCGCAGCGGTGCATTTGCACCGAAAGACCCCGATGCCGCAGAAGCTTTAAAAACGCTGGATTCCATTGAAGATCACGCATATTTCAGCGATGTTGTTGCCGCAAATGTATACAGTACATTGGAAAAGAAACAGTCTGTTTTAGCCGAGTTTGATGTTGTAAAAAGATTAAAACTTTTAACAGATATTATAGGCGATGAAATCCAACTTATAAATTTAGAGTCTAAAATAGACAGTAAAGTACACAGAAATATAGACAAACACCAGAAAGAATATTTCCTGCGTGAGCAGTTGAAGGTTATTCGTGGTGAACTTGGCGACGACGAAAGTATTGACAAAGATATTGACGAATACCGTAAAAAATTGTCGGACAAAAAAGCGCCTGAGGCAGTAATTGCCAAGTGCGAAAAAGAGATGGAACGTTTGGAGAAGATGCAGCCCGGCAGTCCCGAATCAGGCGTTGTAAGAACGTACCTTGACTGGGTTACCGACCTGCCTTGGGGAATTAAAACCGACGAAAATTATGACATATCCGGTGCAGAGAAAATTTTAGAGGCAGACCACTACGGGCTCAAAAAAGTTAAAGAACGTATACTGGAGTTTTTGTCTGTGCGCACGTTAACGGGCGGTGCAAAAACACCTATTATATGTTTGGTCGGCCCTCCGGGTGTGGGTAAAACATCTATAGCAAAATCAATTGCTAAAGCAACCGGAAGAAACTACGTACGCATATCCCTTGGCGGTATACGTGACGAAGCCGAGATACGCGGCCACAGAAAAACATACATAGGCGCTATGCCCGGCAGAATTATAACCGCTATTAAGAAGGCGGAAAGTTCCAATCCGCTTATCCTTTTGGATGAGATAGACAAACTCTCTGCCGACTACAAGGGCGATCCATCGTCAGCACTTTTGGAAGTTTTGGACAGCGAACAGAACTTTGCTTTCCGTGACCACTTTATAGAACTTGACGTTGACCTTTCTGACGTAATGTTTGTAACAACCGCTAATTCTGTAGAAGATATTGACCGACCGCTTCTTGACAGAATGGAAATTATAGATATATCGGGTTATACTGAGTATGATAAGATAAACATTGCCCGAGAGCATCTTATTCCAAGACTTATGGAACAACACGGATTAAAGAAAAGTACGCTCCGCATAAGCAGGGAGGCTATAGCCGACATTATAAACGGCTACACCCGTGAGGCAGGTGTACGTAATTTAGAACGAAAACTTGCACAGGTAATGCGCAGAAGCGCTGCCACAACAGTTAAAGAGGGTGCAAAAACCGTTTCCGTCGGACGAAAAAATCTTGAAACATTCCTCGGTAAAAAAATATTCAAAGATGATGATAAATCCAAAACCAATCAGATTGGCGTTGTAAACGGTCTGGCGTGGACTCAGTACGGCGGTGATACACTGTGCGTTGAGGTAAACTGCATGAAAGGCAGCGGCAAAACAGAACTTACAGGCTCACTCGGCGATGTTATGAAAGAGTCTGCCGTAGCGGCAATCAGTTTTATACGTTCAAAGGCAGACGAACTTAACATTGATTCTGATTTCCATAAAACAACTGACATACATATCCACGTGCCCGAGGGTGCTACACCTAAGGACGGCCCCTCTGCAGGCATCACTATGGCAACTGCCGTTGTATCTGCGCTTACAAAAACGGGCGTGCGTGCAGACGTTGCCATGACGGGTGAGATTACCCTTCGCGGCAGAGTTCTGCCAATCGGGGGCCTCAGGGAAAAATCACTTGCCGCATACAGAGCAGGTGCAACAACCGTTATTATTCCAAAAGCAAATGTTGCTGATTTGGACGATATCCCTACTGAAGTGAGGGAAAAGATAAACTTTGTACCTGTTGAGCATATGGATGAGGTATTAAAAATCGCTTTTGAGAAAGGCGCGGAAAAATGAACATACACAACGTAAACTTTTTGATATCGGCAGTAAATCCTAAGCAGTATCCTGCGGCAAACGTACCTGAACTTGCCTTTGCAGGACGCTCCAACGTGGGTAAATCTTCGCTGATCAATAAACTTTTAAACCGTAAAAACCTTGCGCGTGTAAGCCAGAAGCCCGGCAAAACCGCAACTATCAACTTTTTCGATATTGACGGAGCAATAAATTTTGTAGACCTTCCCGGATACGGCTTTGCAAGAGTTTCTAAGGAAGAGAAGAAAAAATGGGGCAATATTATAGAAACTTACCTTAATACAAGAGAGAACCTTTCTCAGGTAATTTTGCTTGTAGACAGCCGCCACACACCTACAGAGGACGACCGCACCATGATGGGCTTTATCCGTGCCGTGTGTGACCGTGCCGTAGTTATTGCAACTAAGTGCGATAAACTCAAAAAAAGCGAGATTGAGCCAAAAATGTACGATATCATTAAAACTCTGCGCTTAGAGGGTGATGATATAATCATACCCTTTTCAACGGTAAACGGTATGGGTGTTGAGGAATTCTGGAGTTATGTATCAGAGGTTATAGGAGTAGAATAAGCAAATGAGCAATCTTTTAACAGGACTTAACGATATGCAGGAAAAAGCAGTTACCACAACTGAGGGTGCTGTTTTGGTTATAGCGGGTGCAGGTAGTGGTAAAACCACCGTTATCACACGCAGAATAGGATACATTATAGAACAGGGACTCGCACAACCGTGGCAGATTTTAGCGATTACATTTACAAACAAAGCCGCCGCTGAGATGCTTGAGCGTGTCGGCAAACTGTTCCCCGAAGCAGCGGGCGATATGTGGGTTAAAACATTCCATTCAACTTGTTTGCGTATGCTCCGCCGTGATATTGACAAACTCGGCTACAGTTCAAATTTTAACATATACGATACCACCGACCAGAAGAGATTAGTAAAAGAGTGCATTGCATCGTGTGGTTTCAGCGAGGAGAATTATCCCGTTAAATCTGTTTTGAACGCCATCAGCAGTGCAAAAAACAGAAGCCTTAGCGCAGACGGCTTTGCCGCAGAAAACGCAGGCGATTTTCGTGGATCCAACTATGCAAAGATGTATCAACTATACGAAAAGAGGTTAAAAGAAAATAACGCGCTTGATTTTGACGACCTGCTTTTAAAAACTGTTGAACTTTTTGAAAAACACCCCGATGTGCTGGATTATTATCAACGCAAGTTCAAATACATAATGGTTGACGAGTATCAGGACACCAACCACGTTCAGTACAAACTGGTTGCAATGCTTGCCGCCAGAAGCAAAAACTTATGCGTTGTCGGTGACGACGACCAGAGTATTTATAAATTTCGCGGTGCAGATATAAGCAATATTTTAGACTTTGAAAGTCAGTTTAAAGATGCGGTTAATATAAAACTTGAGCAGAACTACCGTTCTACGCAGAATATTTTAACTGCCGCTAACGAGGTTATCTGCCACAACTACGGCAGAAAAGGTAAAAACCTCTGGACAGACAGCGGTGAGGGCGAAAAAATTACTTTAAAAGCCGCTACCAACCAGATTGATGAGGCAATGTATATCGGTGGCGAGATAGAAAAACTGGTTAAAAGCGGTGAGTATGCATACAGCGATTGTGCCGTGCTATACCGTACCAATGCACAGACACGTTCTTTTGAAGAAAACTTTACCTGCCCGTACAGAATACTTTCCGGATTGCGCTTCTACGACCGCAAGGAAATCAAAGATATACTTTCATACATACGTGTACTGTTTAACCCGAGCGACGATGTTAACCTATCACGCATTATAAATACACCCAAACGAGGTATAGGTGACACCACCATAAGCAAAATATCTGCTATGGCACAAAGCGTCGGCAAAAGTATGTTCGACATTTTAACCGACCCGCTTTATTTAGAGCCGCTTGGTCGTGCCAGATTAAAGTTAGAGGAATTTGCCTCAATGATACTCGATTTGCGCGCGATGGTAGGCAATGTACCGCTTACTGAACTTTTTGACGCTATTTACGAAAAATCGGGGTATATGGAATCTCTGCTTGCCGAAAAAACTGCCGAAGCAATGGGCAGAATAGAAAACTTAGACGAGTTTAAATCCAAAGCCGCAGAGTACGAGGCTAATGTAGAAAACCCGACTTTTGAGGGCTTTCTGGACAATATTTCGCTTGTTTCAGATGTAGACAACTACGACGAGGAGCAAAATGCTGTTGTTATGATGACTCTGCACAGCGCAAAGGGACTGGAATTCCCCGTAGTATTTATATGCGGTATGGAAACAGGACTTTTCCCCGGTGTGATGGCAGAGATGAACGACGAAGAAATGGAAGAAGAACGCAGGCTTTGTTATGTGGGAATTACACGTGCAAAGAAAAAACTCTACCTTACCTATGCTCAGCAGCGTATGATGTACGGCAAAACAGAAAGCCGTCTGCCGAGTAAGTTTATAGGCGAGATCCCCTCAAACCTTATTTACAGAGAGCCTGACCCCAATGCAAGGGTATACCACTTTGACACAAATAGCGAAAATAAATACGCAAGCCGCACAAATACACTCGGTACTAAAGAGAACTTAAACAGCGTGCTTTCTACATTTGGTATAGGCACAGCCGCATCAAAGATAGCCGAGGCATCATCTGCCCCGTGTGAGTTTAAAAAAGGCGATAAAGTCCGCCATAAAAAGTTTGGTGACGGTATGATTACGGAAATCACTCAAACAGGCGGTGATGCCGAACTTGAGATTTTGTTTGACAGAGTAGGCACAAGAAGACTGCTTTCGTCTTTTGCCAGACTTGAAAAGATTTGAGGAATGTGAATATGAACAAAAATTTCAGAGACGAAAATACCGATATGCTTATGCGTGCGGTGATGTCTGCCGACAGTATCGACGAGTGCTACGACTTTTTCAGAGATTTGTGCACCGATGGCGAGATAAAGATTATGTCGCAACGCCTTCAGGTGGCACGTATGCTTAAAGAAAAGTATGTATACAGCGATATTGTTAAAAAAACAGAGGTGGGCACGGCTACTATCAGCCGAGTAAGCAACACGCTTGCAAATGGTACGGGCGGTTATGCAAAAGCGATTGAGCGCGCCGAGAGCAAATCGTGCGGAGGGGAAACAATTTGAATAGTTATGGCGAATTTGCTTTGGTTTATGATAAACTGACGTTTGATGTTGACTATGCTTCAAGATGTGATTATCTTGAAAAGATTTTCGACCGGCACAAATCCCAAAAGCCCGAACTAATTGTTGATCTTGCGTGCGGAACAGGCAGTATGTGCTTGGAACTTGACAAGCGCGGATATGATATGATAGGCATTGATTTATCTTCCGATATGCTCAACATTGCCGCTGAAAAAAGCGCAGGGAAAAATATTTTGTATCTTAATCAGGATATATGCGATTTTGAACTGTACGGAACGGTTGATGTTGCTCTTTGTATGCTCGACAGTATAAACCACCTTACGGAAGATGACGATTTAGACAATCTTTTTCCACTTGTTAATAATTACTTAAATCCCGAAGGTCTTTTTATATTTGATGTCAACACAAAATATAAGTTCGAAAAAATATTGTCCGACAACATTTACACATATGAAACCGAAGATGTTTTTTACGTGTGGGAAAACAATTACGAAAACGAAATATGCGACATATACGTTAATTTCTTCGTTAAAGACGGCGAAAAGTATAAACGTATAGAACAGGCACATTCCGAACGCTACTACAGCGGAGAACATTTGCGCCACCTTGCCGAGAAATACGGTTTTTCGGTTGAGGGTGTGTATGGTGAAATTACATTCAATTCTCCTGACACCGAGTGCCAGAGAGAGTTCTGGGTGCTTAAAAAATAACAGAAAAGAGGGTACTATGAAAAGTACATCATTAAAATCTACTTTCATGTTGATTGCAACAGCGGCTATATGGGGCTTTGCATTTGTGGCACAGAGGGTTGCAGCAGACAGCATCGGTGCGTTTACTTTTAACGGAATACGCTTTATCCTTGGTGCAATCTCGCTTATACCGATTATACTTATATTTGAACGCAAAGATTTTTCGTTTGCGCGGTTTAAACGCACGTTGATATTCGGAGCGGTTACAGGTACTCTTTTATGCGCTGCATCGGGGCTTCAGCAACTTGGTGTAATCATTACGGGCAACGCAAGCAAAACTGCGTTTATAACAAGCCTTTACTCGGTATTTGTTCCGATATTTTTAATATTTATGGGCAAAAGAACATCGCTTTTTATGTGGCTTGGTGTAATATGCGCAGTAATAGGATTGTACCTTATAAGTTTTACAGGAATTGACGGCTTTAGCATAGGCGATATTATTACTTTAATAGGTGCGGTCATCTGGGCATTCCACGTAATAGCCATTGATCGTTTTGTAGAGCACGTAAGCCCTGTTCAGTATTCAGCAGTGCAGTTTGCCGTGTGCGGTATAGAAAGCCTTATAATAGCGTTTATTTTTGAAGATGTAGCCCTTGCACCGATATTTACTGCCGCAATACCGATTTTATATGGCGGTATAATGTCGGCAGGTGTGGCATATACTTTGCAGGTGCTCGGACAAAGGGAGGCAGACCCTACATATGCTGCCATCATATTTGCTACAGAGCCTATATTTGCTGCAATAGGCGAGGCTATTATACTTCGCAATTTCTTATCGCCAATAGCGTATGTGGGCTGTGCAATTATTTTTGCCGGTGTTATAATATCACAATTTGGCGGTAAGAAAGCATAATAATGTTATTGTTTATATAAAAAGCCTATATTTCTCATCTGAGTATATTTATGTGAGAAATATAGGCTTTTTAAATTTTAAAGTTCTTATACACAGATTGTGTTTTTTTGCTTGAGTATATTTAGGCAAAAAAACACAATCTGATGTTATATAACTATTTTAGTTATTTACCCAGCACGCTTAATGCGTTTGATACCATTACTGCCGCCTGAGCACGTGTTATAGGCTCGTCAGGACGGAAAGTTCCGTCGTCAAAACCGTTTATAATTCCATACGCTTCAAGTTTTTCTATATGTATCTGCGCCCAGTGACCGTCAATATCTGAAAGCCTTGACGTACCGCTTATAGAACCGAACGGTGCGGCAATCGCTATGGCAAAATCGTCAGCACGGGAGGATAGTTTTTCTGCATCCTGTGCATTAGTTAAAAAACCCGTTTCAATTAGCATAGCAGGGCAGGTGGTGTTGTGCAGTACGTAAAGGCGGGTGTTTAAATACTCCGTATCCACCCTTACGCCTCTGTCCATAGTGCCAAGCCGATTACATATTGCCCGTTGTACGGCCTCGGCATAACTTTCTGCCAATCCGCCCCTGCCGGCAATTAAAATTTCTGTTCCGTTTGCTGCAGGTGTACCGCTATTGCAGTGAATACTTATAAAAAAGTCACTACCCCAGTTGTTTGATATGCGTACTCTTTCGGCAAGCGATGACGATACATCTCTGCCGAGATTATCGGTTAGGTTATTTCTGGTCATAATAACCTCGTGCCCGTTTGATACAAGCCTGTCTTTTAAAGAAGCGGCAATATTATAGGTTATGTTTTGTTCTTTTAACCCATTTATGCCGACAACACCTGTATCAACTCCTGAATAGTTATGACCTGCATCTATGCAAATGCGCATAGCATCACTCCTTAAAATATATAATTCGGGTTAGCCTCATCTACAGGAACAGCTGCCCAAGTAAAATTAGAAAAATCAAAATTAAGCGGGCATATAATTCTGCTGTGATAATGGATAACCTTTTTAGGTTCTGCGTCGGGCGAATCCTGAATATAATTCTCGGCAGATGTATCGTATATTACATATCCGTCGTCTGCCGAGGCAATATATGCGCAGGGCTGTCCGTTTCGCAGACGTCTTTCGATAGTTATATTCGGAAAATCCAGATTATTTGCTTTCTCTTCTGTAAAAATCATGCTAATGTCCACCCCTTGTCTATGGCAATTTGTTGTTCTTCTTCTGTCAGTTTTGCTAAATTTTCACTTCCTAATGTACAAGTACGTACAGTTGTACTCGTGCTTGCAGAATAATCTTTTAAAGCAGTTATTATTGACATAAGGCTTTCGTGAGTAAGCAAAGTACAACTTGCAAAAGATATGCTGATAGGAATAGTGCCTTCAAACGTGATGTTTTGCAATGCTGTTGCTCCTGTAAATGTGTTATTTAATAATGTGGCATTTGTCAGGTTTAATCTAGGAATAGTATGTAAATTTGCTGCCTGATATACCAACTCTGTAAAATTAGTGCATTGCGATGTATCCATATCGGGTAGTTCACAAGTTGCACATTGTCGGAACCACATATTCAAAGACGGTTTATTTCGCAAGTCAACTTTTAATCCCCTACCATCTATACGCTCACGCAAGTTGCTACAACCACAAAATTGAAAAAATGAACGAGGATCTCCAGAAGGCGGAATTATGTCATATTTTGGGTAAAAAATTTTGTTGTTCCATTCATACCCTTTAAAACCTGACGTGCCCCAAAGCATACCATTGCCGTTGTTTTGATAAGAATCCCAAAACCTGTCATATTCGCTTTTTGCTCCTGCTTCATATACCTTTTGTTCATTCTCGGCTATGGTAACATTATTTGCTGATACAGTTTCTGCTTTGTTTGATATGCTCATACACCATCACCGCCAATCAGGTTGTTTTGTATTGCCATAATAGTCTTTTGCTGCGCAATAATAGTGTCAAGAGCAGTTTCTATGTCTCCCAATGTATCGGCAAAGCCCTGCTTAGCGGCATCTGCTGCGGCAATGCCCGAATCTATTGCCACACGCTCTGCCTCTTTGGCAGCGCGCTCAAAGTAGACTTCCCATAAATCGGGGGATGGTACTGATGGTTCTGTGCCATCACGGTAAGCGCCCTCTTTTACAATAATATGCGCAAAATCCGTACTTATGCGTACAGGGTTGTCTGTTTGAACGGTTGAGCCGTACACACCTATTGCAACAGTACCTGTATTTGAGATGACTTCTGCAGGCATAAAGCAGGAGTTTTGCGAAATTCCTACTGTATATGCAGAGCCATTTTTCATAAACACGGCAAATTTTGAAAGTCCTGACCAATCGTCAGAAAAACAAAATTCACATTTATAATATCCTGTACTGCCTGATACCGCACTTGCAGATGTATTTAAAATAATTCTGTCGCCTGAAATGTCAAATTTGTAAACCATCTGTTTTTTCCTCCGTTTCTTTGAATTTGATGAGTATGTCAACAAACTTTTTGGGCATAGGCACCCCCAATGAGATAGCATTTTCAACTATACTGATTGCTTCGTTGGCGATATAAAAGCCTATCACTGCAGAGCGTATTTCGCCCGTGCCCATAGCGTTGCCGATCAGGTGCGCACAAGCCACAATACATAAAACAGAAACTTTTTTAAGTATTCCGTTAAATCCTGTTCTGCTGCAAAGTTCTTTTTTGTAGATTGCAGCACACACCCGTTATGTAATCAATTGCCATCATTATTATAAGGATTTCAAGCAGCGCATCAAGTCCGCCGAAGATGTATGCAAGTCCTCCGCAGATAAACGCAAAAACAAATTTGAACCATGTAAAAATATCAGTCATTTTAAGCCCTCCTTTCTTTTATTCATAATCAATGTCCAATGTAGCGGCAATATCGTAAACCGCTTCAATACAGTAACATATGTTGTCTGCAAGCCCAACACCCCGCACATATCCGCCTCCGCCATAGTACAGCATTGCGGCTCCGTCGTAGTATAATGTTTTGGTATAATTTCTTCCAATGGTGAATTCTGTGCCCTTTTTATTTACCTCGTATATCATTGGAACGGTAGTGTAATCGCTGAATGTATGCGTTACAAATTCATTTAGCAGTATTACCGCACCGGTGTCGCTCATACTGCTTGTTATTCTTGTTGGTGTTGTTGAGGCACGAATCATCTGCCCGAGCAGGTCTTTCTTTTGCGTTTCTGTCAGCGAAGAATCCTTTAAAATTTTATTGTAGATTTTTGCAACTTCAAGCCACGCCGAGCCTTTCAGTTCTATAATTGAAGCATAGTCGGGATCGGCATCTACAATGCCTTTTGCAAACTGATAAGTAGACGGAATAAGATTTCCGTGCCAGTAGCGTTTTTGACCCTCGTGGTTTAATATGGTGTAGTCATACGGATTCCCATATTCGTCACGCTTGTATACATATTTAAATCCTTCTTCGGCAGACATCGTTGCCTCAAAACCGTCTGCTGTGGTGATGCGGAATTCGTTTCCTGTTATACAGGTGTTTCCGTCTGCAGAACGTATGGTTATTTTGTCGGTATCTATATATCCTGCATTAAGCCAAGGTGCATTGATAGTGTCCGCCATAAATCCGTCTGCCGTACCGATAGTGCGCCAATCCCAGTCGCCGTTTGCTTTTTTAGAATTTGCTGCGGCAAACACTCCGTCTGATATAACAATTGCTTTTGTTGGATTGTCAACATTATCAACCCAGATATCGCCGAATTGATGAACTGTAAGACGTTTTGCTACTGATTCTTCTACCTCGCTTTGAGTTTTTTCACGCACATTGTCAATGTACTGGCTCATTATATTGCCCGACTTGTCCGTGATTTTTTCTAATTTGGATATGCCCGACAGGATTTTTTCAGTTATACTTGTGGTTGAGTTGGTGTGGTTTGAAAGAACTATGCTGCCTCTGTTTGGCTCTAAAGGGTAAAGCGTTGTTTCCACCACACGTGTAAGTATGTCAATGCCGAGTTCACGGTCTGTTACACGGATAGTATTGCCAATAGCAATATTTTTAAGGTCAACAGTTTCTATCGTATAGTCAACTTTTGGTTTGTCTATGCCGTCTTTAGTGTCGGTACTCCATAGTTTTTTTGCGGCGGTTAAAAGTTCGTTTCGTTTAAGATTCGGTATCTGGTTTACGTATTTGCCGAAAACCTCACCGTTAAATACTTTTGCATTGAAATTAGACATTTAAAAAATCCTCCTATAAATTGTTTCTGTTGGCCTCCAACTGCATCATCTGTGAGTAGGTCAGCGTGCCCGTTTGTACGGCATCGTTACGGGGGAAATTCCCCTTTGTGCCGGTGGGAGTGGGCATATCGAAAAGATACGGGTCACTTGATTTAAGTAAATCCAACTGCTGCGCAACATTCTCCATTGGGTTGTCATCACTTAAATTAAGCAGGGCACGTACGGCTTTTTCGTTTTTGCCGCCGCTTTGCCTTATAAGTGCACCGATATCGTTTTCCAACTGCATCTGCTCCAGTTTGCCGTTTAAAACTGATACGTGTTCATCGTATTTGGTTTGCAAGGCAGAAAGTTGTTCATTTAACCTGTCTGCCTCATCGGCACGAGCCTGAATACTCTCTGCCTGCATTTTAAATTCATCAAATTCCGTCTGCATATTTTTAAGCTCATCACGCTTTGTGTTGTAGTCCGCTTTTGCTACGAATTTTTTCCCCAGTTCGGATTTGAAGTTTGTTATAATCTCATCTGTTACGGCATCGCCGAAGGTTTGTTTTAAAAATTCAATCATATTCTCCCTTTCTTATATGCACATATCCTTTTTTGGCAGCAAGTCCTGCCTTTTGCGCCGTCTATTTGTTATCCGCCGACTCAGGCGGTATTTTTTTAGTTTGCTAAGTCGTTTTCTTCGGCAATGGTTTTAAGTTCGGCATTGCCGTCTGTGGATACATTCCATTTTTCTATGTAGTTTTTCTTGCTTCTTACACCCGATGTCACCTCGTTAAGGTCAATCTGTCGCTCAGCCTCTTCGTCTTCCATTATGGGGTAAAGATGCTCAATTCTTATTGTAAAGTCTGCTTTCGGCAACTTTTTGTAGCCGTATACGTCGTTGATTTTAAGTATGGCATCTACCAGCCATTTTAAGGCGCTGTCCCACGTGCACCAACGTTCCTCACACTTGCAGATAAGTTCCCAGTAAAGCGCTTTCATAGATTTTCCGCTTTGGATAACACCGCTTAACTGGTCTGTTGTTATGTATGGAACGTCAAGTAAATCGTACATATCGCTCTTAACACGATTTATACTGTTTTCGTACGCTTCCGAGTATGCAAATCCGCTTTCAAGTTTTGTAATGTCTGCATCGCCGTCAGCGGCTTGGTCAGTTTGTAAATCAATTATCGCATTCGGTGCAATTCGCATATTGTCAAGGCATTCGCCGCTGGCGTTTTTGGCAACCGTTACGGGGAACATATGGAACATCAGTGTGTCTGCGTCGTCGCTTTTTAAACGGTTGTATCTGTTCTGATTGGAAATAAGTTCGGCAACATCGCTTTCGCCTTTTAAATCGCCCGTTAAAGGGTCGTTTACAATTATATACGCAGGTATAAAGTCAAGACCTGTGTTTTCAAAATCGTGAATGTTCTCCTTTATATTTCCATAGCCGTCGTAGATTGCTTCTGTTACGTAGCATCTGCCGCCGACCAGTTCAAATTTCTGTTTCCAGAAACGCTGGTCTTTTTTGTCTTTTTCGTTGTTTAGACCGTAGAAGAAAACTATTTTCTTTAAACTGTCCGATTCGTCAAACTCGGTATCGTAAATAAATTCAAAAGACGGACGGAACATTATCTCTACACCGTTTGCTCCGCACCACAGTTTAAGTGCAACACGTCTGCCGATAAAGCAATCTCTGCCTGCCATTGTAAGTTTTTTCTCAAATTCGTTAGAGGTTAGGATATTTCGTATATATTGCTGAATCTCTGCGGCGGCATCAGGTGCAGACGGACTTTCGATACATATTTCAGGTGTGCGCGAAAACATAAACCGCGCCTCTTTTTTGATTATTTTTTTAATAAAGTTTGTAACCATACGTGTGGGTGTATAGTCTAAATTGTTATTTGTTTGCCAAAGTTGACCGCTTCCGTCATAGTAGGAATACAAGCGCAGAATTTCCGATAAATCAGCCAGAACATTCTGAGCAAATATGCCGTTTATTTCGGACATAACGGTTTTTTGAAGTGGATAGGATAAATTATTCAAATTAACACTCCTTTTGTTTGGATATTATCTTGATTTATTTTCACGCAGAGGTTTTGCCGCAACGGTAGAGCAGAAGTAGCGTACTGCGTCCATTGCGTGGTCGTTTTCTTTAAGCGGTTTATCTTCGCCTTTGTCTATTGCAGAGGTGTCCCATACATACATAGAAAACTCTGCAAGTGTATTTGTAAGAGTATCGGAAAAGAAAATTTCTTTTTTAGAAAGCATAGTGCCTACAAGCCTTATGCCATCCACTACATCGTTGCGCGCTTTTTTAACCCTTAACCCGCGCGACTTAATCTCTGCTATAAACGAAGCGGCAGACGGGTCTACGATTATTGCCACGGGGTTTATGTCGCACAAAAACTCCTGCAGGTCGTCTGCGTACATAGTGTCGGTTTTTTGCACACCGCTTTCTCTTCCACAATAGTAATATTCTTTAATTGCGTACCACTTTCCGCTGTACACCCCCCATAGAATAAAAACACATGGATTTTGCGTGCCGTAGTCTATGGATACAAAATACTTTTCGTAAATCTGTCCCGACTCCGTATACAGGTTGTCCTTACCGAACATATCGTATATAATTCCATCTGCCGCAACCCATTGTCCTAATATAAAGCGGTTAAAAAACACACCCGAATACATTCGTTTGTATCGGTTTTTTACATCTTTTGAAAGTGATAGGTTGTCGTCCATCGTAAAATGCAGGTATACAAGATTTTTGTCGGCATCAATCCAGTTTTTCTTAAACCAGTGGTTAGGTCCTTCGGGGTTACAGTTAAACCAGAATTTAGAACCGCATACAGAGCACCTTGCGGCAGCCTGATTAACAAAACTTTCTGCTAAAAGAGCCGCCTCGTCAAAAAGCACTCCGCCTAAGGTTATGCCCTGAATTTTTTCGCGGCTTGCTTCGTCGCCGCCGCCAAACATATAAAAACTGTTTGTATGCTCGGACGATGATATCTGCAAAAGCCCCTCAGTCATCTTTTCATGGATATTAAATCCTCGGCTTTTAAGTATCGGCAGCAGAGGGTAGATGACGTTGCGCTTTAAAGAATTTACGGTTTTTCCGCACATAGCAAAGTTAGTATTATTAAATTTATGCATTGCCCACAGCACAAACGAAAGCGACATACACAATGTTTTTCCGCTTCGTACAGCGCCGTCGGCTATAATGCCGTCTGAATCTTTGCATGGCGAAGTATCTGTCCACCAACTCAGCACCTTTTCCTGCTTGTTTGAAAACTGTGTAAATTCAATCTGTATCACCGCCTTTCCATATGGTTGCTGCTTTATTCTGGAGGATAGAGATAAGGTTATCAAAGTCTCCCGAGGCATCATCGCACACTTGCTGCTTAACATATTTGCCCAGCAATTCGAGTGCCTTCAGTTTGTCGTAAAACTTTATCTCTATGCCGTCTTTAACTGCTTTAATTTGCGATATTGAAGGGAAGTAATTTTCAAACTGTGCAAGTTTGCGTATAAAATCTGCATTTTCTTCGGTGTCGAGAATTCTGGCAGTTTCGGTGAAATCGGTAAAAGCAATCTTTTTAAGTTCTTCTATAATTTGTTCTATTATCTCATCATTGCTCATACTCAATCACTCCCTGTTGACCCCTAAGAAAAGATGCAAAATTCTCAATAGCACGTCGTGCATTTACAATTTCAAATTGCTCTATATGCCTACGTACCATATCGTAATAGCCGTTTGCTTTGCTTTCGGCAATGATTTCTGTTACCTGAGCAAGGCTTCGCTTTAAAATTTTTGCTGTATCTTGGGGTGAATCTCCCTTGATATCCCACATACAGATAATCCATTTGGTATCGGGTGTTAATTCTCTGTCCTTCATCGGCTGTCCTCCGTTTTGCGCGTTTGCGCTTTATTTATAGCTATAAATATGTCGACTCACAATTTGCTGTTTATCAAAGTCAAAAGAAATCGGATAAAGAAAAACTTACGTAAAACGAAAATGACAAAATCAAATATTACGTATTACGTAAGTGAATATTAGCATATTTAAAACGTAAAAGTCAATACTTTTTACGTAATTTTTCTAAAAAACTAAAATTTTTTCTTGCATTTGGCGTAATTGTGTGTTAGAGTATAGTTGATAACCTGTAAATTTTTAAGAGGTGATAATGTGTCCCCGATAAAGAAAAGACGTAAAGAATTAGGCTACACTCTGGCAGAACTTGCTGCTATGGTGGGTCTTCGTGATGCTACTATCCAGCGTTATGAAAGCGGCGAAATACAAAATATAAAAAAAGATACTATATTAAAACTTGCAAAGGTTTTAAAATGTTCGCCCGGCTATCTTATGGGCTGGACAGAACTTGAAAGTGTTGCATCTGCCGATGATGCGTTTATAAAAATTCCTGTGCTTGGTTTAATCCCTGCAGGAGTGCCTATTGAGGCGGTTGAAGATATTCTGGGTTATGAAGAAATTCCTTCCTCGTACCGCGCCGGTGGAGAGAAGTACTTTGCGCTTAAACTAAAGGGAAACAGTATGTATCCTGAGTATCACAGCGGCGATGTAGTTATATTAAAACAACAGGAAACCTGCAATACAAACGAAGACTGTGCGGTTATGATAAACGGCGGAGACGCTACATTTAAAAGAGTGGTGCGCCAAAAAAACGGAATAATGCTGAAGCCTTTAAATCCTAATTATGACACTCTTTTCTACACGAATGACGAGATAGAACAATTACCTGTGCGAATTATAGGCGTTTTTAAGGAATTACGCAGAAGAAACGCGGAATAAATACAAAATTTTCCAATACAAAATAGCATAAAATTACCTCCCGGTGGAATAATGGAATTGTAGAATTTACAAAACCATTAATTTTCGCGGGAGGTTTTTTATGATTAACAAAGTAGAAATCTGCGGCGTAAACACTGCCAAACTGCCCGTACTGACGCACGAAGAAAAAAATGCACTCTTTGAAAGGATTAAAAATGGCGACAGAAGCGCACGAGAGGAATTTATAAACGGCAATCTGCGTTTAGTGCTTTCGGTTATTCAGCGCTTTTCAGGGCGGGGCGAGAATATGGATGACCTTTTTCAGGTCGGGTGCATAGGGCTTATGAAGTCGATTGACAATTTCGACTCGTCGTACAACGTTAAATTCTCAACCTATGCCGTACCAATGATTATCGGAGAGGTGCGCAGGTATTTAAGAGATAATAATTCTATACGTGTTAGCCGCTCTTTAAGGGATATTGCGTATAAAGCATTAAAGGCGCGCGAAGAACTGATGAATAAAACCGAGAAAGATCCCACAGTTGAAGAAATAGCCAAAGTGCTGGGAATTGAAAAGGAAGATGTTGTTCAGGCACTTGACGCCATTCAGGACCCCATGTCGCTTTACGAGCCTATCTACAACGACGGAGGGGATGCAATATTTGTTATAGACCAGGTCAGTGACGAAAAAAGTGTTGATGAAAACTGGCTGGAGAAAATATCTTTAAAAGAAGCAATGAAAAAACTCGGCTCGCGCGAAAAACACATATTGAATCTGCGGTTTTTCAAAGGACGTACGCAAATGGAAGTTGCGCAGGAGATAGGTATATCACAGGCGCAGGTATCGCGCCTTGAAAAAACAGCATTAAAGCAGGTTAAAAAATATATTTAAAGGAGAAACTTATTATGGACTTTGCAAATAGCGAAACAAAAATTAATCTTATGAGAGCCTTTGCCGGAGAAAGTCAGGCGCGTAATCGCTATAATATGGCGGCAGAACAGGCAAAAAAAGAAAATCTTATTATAGTTGAAAGTCTTTTTAATTATATTGCGTGTCAGGAGCAGGCGCACGCAACTGTATTTTACGACCATTTAAAAGAGGTAAACGACACGCATTTCGATATAAGTGCGTCTTATCCCGTAAACAATTATTCTGCTACTAAAGACTACCTTAAAGCGGCAGTTCATAACGAACTGGAGGAATACGAAGATATATACAAAAACTTTTCAGAAGTCGCTAAAAGCGAAGGTTTTCCCGTTGTAGCATCTTCATTTGAACTTATATCAAAAATCGAAAAAAATCATGCGGATAAATTTTCCGACTACCTTACAAGACTTGAAAACAACACTTTGTTTGAGCGCAGTGAACAGACTGCATGGTTCTGCACAAATTGCGGTCATATTCATTATGGTCCTGCTGCACCTAAGGCATGTCCTGTATGTCACCACGACAGAGGATATTTTCTTGCTGAGGATATGAATAAATAAAAACAAAAAAACATATCTATCATACGGGGTGATATATATGTTTCGTGCATCAGATTTTAAATGTAAGGAAGTAATAAATATTTTAGACGGAGAATGTCTGGGCTATGTGTTTGATATGGAAATCAACGCCAGTACGGGCGAAATATCCTCAATCGTAGTTCCCGGAAAAGAAAAATTCAAAATTTTTGGTAAATGTGACGGCATCGTTATTCCCTGGTCGTGTATAAAACGTATTGGTGAGGATACAATATTAGTGGAGTGGGCGGTTTAAACTACTTCAGAGAGGGGAATACAGATGAGTAGCAGAGGATTTACCACAGGTCTTATAGTGGGCGCCGTAATGGGAGCGACTTTCGGTATGTTGGTTGACCCCATTAATGACAAATGCCATAAAAGAATGAACAAGACCAAAGAAAATATGTTTAGGGCAATCGGCGGTATGCTTGACGATTTACTGGACAGATAACGTAAAAAGGAGCAGGCTTTATATAAAAGCCTGCTCCTTCATACATTGGAAAAAATTCAAACAGAACTAAAAATACGATTAGTCCGATTTGGCAGATTAAATTACTGTGCGTTAGGAGCACTAACGGGGCAAACGCCTGCGCAAGCACCGCATTCGATGCACTCGTTTTCATCTATCTGGTATTTTCCGTCAGCCTCAGAAATGCAAGATACGGGGCACTCGCCTTCGCATGCACCACAGCTGATGCAATCATCATTGATAAAATATGCCATTAGTAACACCTCCTTATGACAAGTATTATTATATTAGATAATACTATAAAAATCAAGTATAATTTAAAAAATGGTTGTTTTATTCCAATTTTTCCAATTCTTCCTCGTTTTCTATTTCTGTTTGCTTTTTGTTTCCTTTTTTAAGAACGGTTAAATCCGATGCTTTGTAATGAGCAACTGTTTTAACACCGTTTTTGTCAAAAGTAACGGTTACATCACCGCGCAAAACGTCTGCGGCGGTTACAACTCCGTCGCCGTCAGGAGTACGCACAATACTCCACATATTAGGTACAAGTTTGCTTTGCTCCTCGTAAACTTCATATTCATTTTTAAGGCAGCACATAAGTCTGCCGCAAGTTCCTGAAATTTTACCGGGATTTAAACTCATACCCTGTTCTTTAGCCATTTTAACAGAAACCGGATGGAAGTCGGGCAAATGGTTGTGGCAGCAGAAAGGCCTTCCGCAGATACCCAATCCGCCAATCATTTTTGCAACATCACGTACGCCAATCTGACGAAGTTCAATCCTTGTTCGCAAAAGACCTGCAAGGTCACGCACCAGTTCTCTGAAGTCAACTCTGCCGTCTGCGGTAAAGTAAAAAAGAATTTTGCTCCTGTCAAACATATATTCGGTGCACACCAGTTTCATGTCAAGATTGTGCTTCTGGATTTGATCTGCACAGATTTTAAAAGCCTCTTTTTCGTCGGCTTTGTTTTTCTCTATCTGTTCAAGGTCAGCATCTGTGGCTTTGCGCAGAATAGGTTTAAGTTCTGCCACCAGTTGTTCGTCGCTTATCTGTTTTTTCTCCATCACCACCATGCCGTATTCCATACCGCGCGCAGTTTCAACTATAACCGTATCACCTTTAACGGTTTCTTCTGAACACGGGCTGAAATAATATGTTTTAGGCTTAGTGGTAAATCTGACACCTACTACATCTATCATTTATTTCCTCCTGTGCATCGCTTTTATGGGCGATGCTTTTTCATTGCGTTTTTACAGCGGATAAGCATAGTCTGTACTGCAAGGTTATAATTGCCGTACTTGCCCATACCGCGTTCTGCCTCCAGCACAGCCTCTATTGCCCTCATACAAGATGCCGGAGAAAGTGCTGAAGAAATTTTGTTTATTGTATCTGCTTTGTCAGCATTTATTATAAATTTAGAAAGCATAGTTTTTTTGCACATTACATCGCGCAGAACGTAAAGCATAATGGTAAACAAGTCTTCTTTGCGTTCCTTGTTCTGCTCAAAAAAATCAGCAGTGCTGTAGAGGCTTTCTTCGCCGTTCGTAAACAGTTTTCCAATAGTTTCCACGGCATTATCACGAAAAGTTTTAAATTCGTTATCCGCGCAAATTTTTATAAGTTTTCCTGCATTACCTTTGCAGTATGCAAGTTCAAATTCACCGCAGTCAGGGACAATCTTTTTAAGAATATCTTTTGAGAGCGGAGCCGGTTTAAGAACCTGTGTGCGTGATGTTATTGTGCGAAGCATTTGTGATTTTTGCCTGCAAAGCAAAAGAAAAACAACTCCTGAAGGAGGTTCTTCAATAACTTTAAGCAAGGCATTTTGTGCTTGAGGAGTCATCAGGTCAGCGTCTTGAATTATAAATACACGTCTTCCACCGTGCACGGCACGGTAAGCAACAGTGGAAATCAATTCGCGCACTGTGTCCACGCTTACAGAGGTTTTGCCATCGGCAGATACCACCGTTATATCGGGATTAACACCTGCTTCGGTCTGCGCACATTGGCGGCATTTTCCGCACGCGGTGCCGTTTGAGCACACGGCTAAAGCGGCAAAATAATCTGCAAGAGTTTTTTTGCCTGAGCCCGATTCGCCTTCTATAATATAGGCATGGCCGAGAGAATCATTGGTGACAGCCTTTTCAAAGAATGTCACCAACTTTTCCTGACCTAAAGGTCGTTTAATCAAACTTTTTCAAACCTTTCCACATCCATCACAAAAATGGTAGCGCCACCAATTTCTATTTCAATAGGATAAGGTGTATAAGCGCTTGCAGCACCTACGGGCATTGGAGAGGTTGCAATCTGCTTTCTTCTGTGGCTTTTATCAGCGATGATTTTTATTGCATCGTCAACTTTATCTTCATCGGTACCAATAATCATAGTAACGTTACCTGCACGCAGAAAACCGCCTGTGGTAGCAAGTTTGGTAACCGAAAAACCGGCTTTGTTAAGTTCGCTCAGAACTTTGTTAGCGTCTTCGTCATTTACAATTGCCAGTATAAGTTTCATAAAATCATCTCCTTTTATATAATTATATATCACGCAATAAAAAAAATCAAGAAAAAATATATGTATTAGGTCGAGGTTGATAAGGAAGCATTGGTTTTGAAGCCTGATTTTCATTTTATGCTTCGCAAAAAAATCCCGAAATACTGACGGATATGAGTGGTTTTTAACGCAGAAATTCGCAAAAAAGATGATTTTTAGGACAATACTTCCTTATCAACCTCGACCTATTGCTAAAGGGGATTTTTTTTGATATACTTGATATATGAAATTTATGCAATTTAGATGCACCCTTACAATATAATGGTTTGTAGGAGGTGTTTTAATGGATTACAATAATTTCGACTACAACAAACTTGAAGAAGTTATAAATTCTCTTGACAAGCGTTATGCTGATGTGTTTTCGTTCGGCGAAAGCGTTCAGGGGCGGCAACTTTACTGCATAGCGATTGGCGGCGGAGATAAAAAAGTATTTTTAAACGGAGCGCACCACTCACTTGAGTGGATAACGGCGTCGCTTCTTGCAAACTGGTGTGTTGATTATATAGATGCCATCAAAAACGGCGGAGAAATCGGCGGTGCAGATGCACGCAGACTATACGGAAAATGTACTTATTATATAGCACCTATGATAAACCCCGACGGAGTTAATATTGTTATAAACGGTTTAACGCCCGATAATCCGCAGTATATGACCGTGATGGATATGTTAGGCGGTCAGAATGTTTCCGAGGTCTGGCAGGCAAATATTAACGGTGTTGATTTAAACCATAATTATGACGCTCTTTTTTACGAGTATGTGGAAATTGCGCGTCAGGCAGGCTACGATAAGCCCGGCCCAAGGCGTTATCCGGGTGTAGCGCCGTTTGACCAGCCCGAAACGGCTGCCGTGCGTGAATTTGTGCTTAGAGAGGAGTTCCCGTTTACCATAGCATTCCATTCGCAAGGGGAGGTTATTTACTGGTCGTTTCAGGATAGAGGCTTCCCCGACCTTGCCCAAAGTCTTGCAGATGCGTCGGGTTATACATTAGATGCTGCAACGGGAATAAGTTCATATTCTGGATATAAAGACTGGTATCTCGATAAATTCAATCTGCCGGCATTTACTGTGGAAGTTGGCGTGGGGCAGAATCCTTTGCCGTTTGAGCAGTTTGAACAGATTAAGGCAGATTGCTATCCGCTTATTGCCAGATGTGCCGATTTGGTATAAAATAAAAAGATAAACCTGAGTATATTTATAGTATTACGGGTATAAGCGCTTATACCCGTAATACTAAAGTGTTTATGGAGAGAAACTTATGAAAAAAATAATAACTGCTGTTGCATGCGCATTTGCCGTTATATTAATAACAATGCTGATTCGCAGTAATACATATTCACGCACTGAGTATATGTTGGATACGGTTATTACTATTACTGCTGATAACAGACAAGCCGTTGATGCGTGCTTTGAAGAAATTTCGAGGCTCGAAAAACTTTTAAGTGCGTATATTCCCGATAGCGATATTGCAAAAATAAATGCGTCTTCGTATGGAGAACCGGTTGAGGTGTCACCAGAAACGGCTTATGTCCTCAAAAAGGCAAACGAATATAAAATGCTCACAGATGGTGCATTTGATATCAGCATAAAACCTGTTATTGATTTGTGGGACATCAAAAACGGCGGTTATGTGCCTAACGATAACGAACTTGCCGAAGCGCTAAGCCTTACAGGTAATATTAATATAAATGATAATACTGTTTCATTAACAAAAGAAGGTATGCAGATAGACCTTGGCGGTATAGCGAAAGGATATGTTGGTGACAGAGTGCGTGAGGTTTTGCTCTCTTACGGTGTAGACTCTGCCATTGCGGACCTCGGCGGTAATATAGTAACCATAGGCAAAAACGGCAGAAAGGATTGGATTGTCGGATTGCAAAAACCCGATGAACAGCGTGGGACAACATTTGCCGAAATAAAGGCAGAGAATAAAGTTGTGGTTACTTCTGGAGGATACGAAAGGTATTTTGAAAAAGACGGCAAAAAATATCATCATATTATAAATCCTGAAACGGGTAAAAATCCGGATAATAATGTTTTGAGCGTAACGATAATTGCCGATGACGGAACACTTGCCGACGCACTTTCAACTGCGTGCTTTATAAAAGGTAAAGATGAAGGGCTTTTGCTTGCTGAAAAAGCAGACGTTGATGCAGTTATATACACAACCGATGGAATTTATTATACCGATGAAGCGAGGGAAAAAGAATGATACTTATTAAAAACGCAAATGTTTACACAATGGACAGGCAGGGGCTTGTAGAAAACGGCTACGTGCTTATTGATGGCGACAGAATTGACTCGGTAGGCAGTATGAAAGACGTACCGAATGTTGATGCAGAAATTATAGATGCCGACGGAGGAAGCGTAACCCCCGGTTTTATTGATGCGCATTGCCATTTGGGAATGTGGGAGGATTCGCTTGCATTTGAGGGTGACGACGGAAACGAAAGCACATCACCCGTAACGCCATACCTGCGTGCTATTGATGGTATGAATGTGTGTGATGTAACATTTGCAGAAAGCCTTTCGGCAGGCATTACAACTGCGTGCATAGGCCCGGGAAGTGCCAACCCGATTGCAGGAATGTTCTCTACATTACATACGTGCGGAAATATAGTCGATAAAATGATTATAACACCCGAAACTGCAATGAAATTTTCACTTGGCGAAAACCCCAAACTTGTTCACGGCAAAAAAGGCAAAGAACCGCTTACACGTATGGGCATTGCCGCAATGATACGGGAATCCCTTCATAATGCTAAAAATAGTAAAGAAAATGATTTCCGTATGCGTGACCTTAAAAAAGTTGTGCAAGGAGAAATACCTGCAAAATTCCACGCACACCGTGCAGACGATATATGTACCGCAGTGCGTATAGCAAAAGAGTTTAACTTGAAATACAGTATAGAGCACGCAACAGACGCAATAGAGGTTGCTGATTATTTAAAGGAAAATAATGTTCCATTGAATCTCGGCCCGTTCTTTACAGACCGAAGTAAGCCCGAAATGAAGAGTCTGTCAATGGAAACGCCTGCAAAACTTATAGAAAAAGGATTCAAAATAGCGCTTATATCCGACCACCCTGCATCAAACGGAAATTTACTTCCGCTTACGGCAGCGTACCTTATGCGTATGGGCATCAGTGAATATGCCGCGCTTGAAACTATCACAGTAAATGCCGCAACCAATATCGGTATAGATAACCAATACGGAAGCATTAGTCTGGGCAAAAAAGCCGATATTTTAGTGTTTGACGGCAAACCACTTCAATTAATGTCAAAGATAAAGCATATATTTATAGGCGGAAATAAAACATTGTAAACAAAAAATTTTTCCTATATATACGTGACATATATATAATTGTGTACTTTTTTCAGTTTAATGTGAATATGTACAAAAAAATTGTGAGATTTTGTTCTATATAACTATAGAAATGTGCATTGAGAATGTGGTAGAATTATAATTGGATAAAGTGGCTTATTCTATCCAAAAAATGCTTGGAAAAATGTTAAATCGGCTATTGTGTTTTTAATCGATTATGATATCCTTATTATAGTCCATTATTGGGTGGATAATCATCACTTGGAAACGGGGTGAAAATATGAAAAAGAAAGTTTACAGTTTACTATCTCTTGTTGTTTCATTTGTGCTTGCTTTTGGCATGGTTTCATTTGCGGCAGACGGTGAGGCTGTTATATCAGTTAGTGATGCAAGCGGAAAACCCGGAGATGTTGTTGAGATTCAGATAATAGTTGAAAACAACCCTGGTATTGCTGTTGCTGGAATACATGTTAATTATGATAATAGTGTTATGAAAATAGTTGAAGTGGCGGACGGAAAAATTTGGGGAGAAAATATGCATTCGCCCGATTTAACACCTTGCCCGTATAAACTTTTTTGGTTTAATCCTATTATAACAGAAAACATTTCTGCTAACGGCGTGGTTGCTACGTTGAAATTTGAAATATTGCAGGATGCTAAAGCAGGTAAATATCCTATTTCGCTTAATTATGATTTTGATAATGACGACATTTTAGATGTTAATTTGGAAAATGTTAAATTTTCATTAGTTAATGGTAATGTCGAAGTAATAGGTGATGAACCTGTTACTGATAATATTGGAACTACTGACACACCTGTCGAAATCCCTACTGATGTAATGACATCACAAAAAAGAGCAAAAGACATTATTTGCCTTAAAATAGACAAATCTTATGCGTATACATTTGGAAATCTTACAAGCATCGATAGTGCTAACGATAAGGTTGTTCCTTATATAGTAAACGACAGAACGCTCGTTCCGCTTAGATTCGTCAGCGAAACCCTCGGCGCAGATGTTCTGTGGGAAGACGGCTGGAACTATTGCTACGTTAATAAAGGTGATAAAAAAATCAAAATCACTTTTGGCTCTGCCGATTTAGAAGTTAACGGCGAGGTAATCACTTACGAAGCACCTGTTGAGGTTGTAGAAAACAGAACTATGGTGCCCATAAGATTTATATCTGAAGAACTTGGCTACCACGTTCATTGGAATCAGCCAAATAAAGCAGTAGTAATCTCTCCTGCCGCTAACCCTTGGGTTAAAGACAGAGATGCAGAAAAATCATTGCTTACAGATATTTTAGTTATGTTCTTAATGAAAGGCATGGCATAATAATTTCATAAATAATTTTATTAACATAAATTATTTAATAAAAAATTTATTATAAGGAGATGGCAATTATGCGCAAATTATTCACAGCGGTTGTTGTAGTTTTTGTATTTGCAATTGCATTTACACTCACAGCAAGTGCGGCAACAGGAGACAAAGTATGGACTCCTGAGAATGGAAAGTATTCAATTACTTATGACCTTTCAGAAGCAGGCTTAACAAGTGTTGCAGACGACACTATGTTCGGTATGTTGGTTGTTGATGATGTTGATATTAATCTTGATGAACTCGATGATGACGACATCAAATATATTGATCAGGCAAATGCTGACGACGGAAGCATTACTTTTTCAGCTTTTACACCTATGTCAACCACAGCTGACAATTATCGTGTTTACATTGGCGGAGGTACACTCGCAGCCACAAAAATCGGCACACTTTCTAAAACAGCTGCCGCACCCGCAACATATGATGTAATCTTTATGGCTGATGGTGCTCAGGTTGCTAAAATTACAAAGAATGTAGGCGAAACTCTTACATTTGCAGAATTCCCGACAGTACCTGCCAAAGCAGGCTTCACTGGTGTATGGAGTGTAACAACAGATATCACAGCAGCAACAACTGTTACTGCTATATACACAGAAGATTCAACAGGTGATGATGACGATGATACTACAGTTCTTTACGGTGACGTAAACGGCGACGGTCAGATTAAAAATAATGACTTGTCAACATTGGCAAGACACATAGCAGAATGGCCTGATTATCCATTGTCAATTATCAATCAGGCAAATGCTGACGTGACGGCAGACGGACAGATAAAAAATGGTGACTTGTCTGCTTTAGCAAGGCACATAGCAGAATGGCCTGATTATCTTACATTACCTTATGTAAAATAATCTTGTACGCATAGTTTTTATGAAGGAGAAATATTATGAATTTAAAGAAAATTATATCGCTTTTAGTTGCGGTATCAATGCTCTTTACTTTATTTGTTACAACTCCTTTGGCTTCAACCACCCCTACTTTAAGTGCATCATCAGGGGTAGGTAAAACAGGAGAAAATGTATCAATAACAGTATCGGCATCTAACAACCCCGGTATCGTAATAGCGAAAGCACAGGTTAAATATGATGCAACAGCGCTTAAACTTGTTGCTGTAAACGATACAGGGTTATGGAGTGGAAGCACACATTCAGAAGTACTCACCCCTAATCCATACACACTTTTCTGGAGTAACCCCACA
>JAZRKQ010000024.1:0-2020 GCA_045646385.1 Clostridia bacterium
GCATAACACCATTTGCAGTATTCTTCATTAAAGAATCCGTCTGTTTCCTTACTAATGTTGGAATCTTCTAAAGGCATACCGCAACATTGACAAATAAGTTCTCTTGGAGAACCGAGAAGTGTATTGATAGATACATCAAACAGTTTTGATAATAATTTGAGAGTTTCGGTGTTTGGCACTGTTTCTCCCGTTTCCCAACGGGAAACTGCCTGTCTTGTTACAAATATCTTTTCTGCAAGTGCTTCCTGTGAAAGTCCTTTTTTAGTTCTTAATTCCACTATAATATCTTTTGTTTCCATAAAACTATCACCTCACTATTTATTATACTGTGAGAATACAAAGTAAACAAGCAACTCGTTGTTGCTATTAAATTTATCTGTAATTTCTTAAAAAAATTTGCGTTCTTTTATTATCAAATGTCCTTCCCGAATTGCAGATATAGTCGCAACAATGCATACTGCTATTAAACTGTATTTTATTTCAACAAACTGCAATGTCAACGGCAAAAGGAATAATAACAATCCCGTAATTTTGTTCATCACTGTATGCAAAAAGATTATTTTTTTCTTATAAGCTACACCAAATATAAGGTTGCAGATTTTAATAATAGCAATTAAAACTATCCATACCAACATCCATTTTGTAATATGAATTATAGGCAACAGTTTAATCAATGATACTGCAAAGAAAAGAAAATCCGAGGCGGTATCGAGCCTTTCCCCAAACTCACTGACTGCATTTGTCTTTCTTGCAACAGTCCCGTCTATCATATCGGTAAATCCGCATAATATATATAAGCTGTAAAAACCAATTGAAAATGCAGGACAGAACAACAGACATATACTAAATAAAATTCTGCAACTTGATATTATGTTTGCAATTTGCTTTTTCATCAGTTCACCTACAAATTCTTATTTATCGGTCAGGCTTTATGCCCACCGATTTGTTTATTTCTTTCTATTGATGTTGCACCTTCCTGAAGGTTAGTGCCTTTTATAATTGAGTTCTTTCCGTACCGGGATTTAATATCAATCATTGCTTCCTGAATTTTGCGTTCCTTCTGAAGTGCCGCATTTTCTTTTTCTCGTTTTGCGACAAGTTCATCATAATCAGTAAATAAATCTAACTGCTCATAGTGTTGCTTATCCTCAATGTTTTTCTCAAGAATAAGATTGTTTGCAGCTATTGTAACTCGTCTTATCAATAGCATTTTATCAACTATTTCATCATAAAGTTTTAGTGTAGCATCCGTTATTAGTCTTGTTGATGAAGTTTGTCTGTCTATATTTGCAGTTCCGTGTGCGTGTTTTGGAATTTTTCTTCCGTAATGGTCGGTTTTAACTTCACCGGAATAATACTTGCTTATCTCCGGGTTTGTCAGATTCTCTATGTCATAACCAATGGTTAAAACAATCTGATTTGTAACAAGACCTTTTTCAACCAAGTCAAGAGATAAAAGCTCAAGCATTTCCCAAACTATTATCCTTGCTTTGTCAAAGTCATAAGGGCAATGCAGAACTTGTCCGACACTCATACTCTTTGTGCTCGGTGTATAAGCCTTTGCTTCTTCGATAGTACAAGGCTCATATCCCCATGCGTGGTCAACAAGCATTTTTGAGTTTATACCAAAAAGCTTTTTTAATAACTTTCTACCGTGCGGAGTGGTAGATGCTCTTGCAATATCTCCCATACAAAACATTCGGTTATCTTCAAGTTTTTTTGAGTAACCTGCACCAACTCTCCAAAAGTCCGTAAGGGGTTTATGTTCCCAAAGTTCTTCACGATAGCTCATTTCATCAAGTTCAGCTATGCGTACACCGTCTTTATCAGGCGGCATTTTCTTTGCAGTTATATCCATTGCTATTTTAGCAAGATACATATTCGTACCTATTCCTGCAGTAGCAGTAATTCCCGTTGTTGCAAGCACATCACGAATAATTGTCATTGCCAATTCGTGTGCGGTCATTTTATAGGTATTCAGATAACTTGTAATATCCATAAATACCTCGTCAATGGAATA
>JAZRKQ010000025.1:0-72292 GCA_045646385.1 Clostridia bacterium
TGATGTAAATCCAAATATTTACGGTGAAAATTTATCATTATGTGTAAGCGAGAATGATAGTGCTATCAGTTTTGAATTAGCATTAAGTATCGCTGAATATTTTGATATTTCCAACGCTGAGGCAATTTCATATGTAGATAAGGTAAAATCTACAGTAGAGACACAGTGGAGAGAAATTGCGTCTAAATATAAATTAGGCAGAAGTGCAATTTCTTTTATGGAACCGGCATTTGATATGAATTTCAAGAAATAATCCACACAAAAAAACACGAGTTAAGAGGATAAAACTTCTGCTTTTCTATAGTAACATCCCTTTAACCAACATTTTTGTTCAATAATCTCGATTTCGTGTAAAATTACAATTATGATAATCTTGATTTCATGCAAACGAATATCTTTTTGCCTTTTCTTTGTTTAAGGCGTATCAAATTTTATGTCGTAATGTTTGCAAGAATATTTAGCATATAACAAGAAAAACTACATTTTCTTGTTATATGCTTCTTTTACAAGTATTTTTGAAACTCTTGAAAAAATCGACAAAAAGTGGTAAAATATACACATAGAATTTTAGCAGAAAGGGGCACCTATATGAGCATTCATAATATAAATATTGAAAATCGTTTACAGCAGCTTTGTATAGAAAATTCCGAATACGCAGAACTATGGTCTACATGGAATTTGAACAAACAAACTTTGGAGCCAATTTTAAATGCAATTATTAAAGATTATCCCCATTATAGTTTCCATGATAATTCACATTCAGAAAGTATTCTGTTAAATATTGAAAGAATACTTGGAGTGGATAATATAAACAAATTATCACCTACAGACTTATGGTTAATTTTACATGTGTCATATTTGCATGATTTTGGTATGGTTATTCTTGATACAAAAATATATGATATATGGAGAAGTCCAGATTTTCAGGAATTTGTTAAAGAACAAACCGAAAGTGCTGACGAAGATTTAAAGAAGGCTGCAATGCTTATTAACGATTCAGATAAGTTTTCTGAAGAATACGATATAGCATGGCCTCTCGATGTAAAAAAAGCTACAACAGTACTGCTTTCCTCCTATTGTAGAAGTAAACATGCTGAATTTTCAAAAGAGTATATTTTAGATATAAATAATGTATGGGGCATTGACCTTGGACATAATGGACTAATAAAAAACAGGCTAATATCCCTCATAGGAGATATTAGTACTATTCACACGAAACCTTTTAATGAAGTGTTATCATTACATAAAGAATCCAATGGATTTAAAAACGATTATATGCACCCTCGTTTTGTTGCTTGCATGTTACGTATGGGCGATGTTTTAGATTTAGATAATGGAAGATTCAATCCATACGGAGTTGAAATTTTTGGCGAAATGCCAAAGTCCTCGAAAAATCATTTTGAAAAGCACGAAGCAACAAAACATGTATTAGTTACAAACGAAGTTATCGAAGTAGAAGCAGATTGTATATCTGATGAAACCTATAGAGAAACTCGAAGATGGTTTGATTCTCTTAAAAATGAAATTGATAATTTACGTTTGTCTTGGAATGACATTGCTCCATCAGAGTTTGGACGTCCACCAAAACTTGCAATTTGCAAAATAACAAGAAATGGTTCTGATGATTTAAACGAATTGTCAAATTTAAAATTTAATATATCACAAAAAAAAGCTTTTGAAATAATTGAAGGTTCTTCTATTTACAAGGATAAATTTGCTTGTTTGAGGGAACTTATTCAAAATGCCGAGGATGCATCTAAAATACAATTATGGAGAGATATAAAAGACGGTATTTTTTATTGCAAAAATGGCATTGATAAATCAAAAGTTGAATCTGGAATATTACTTCCTAATGATATTCCGTCATGGATATATGAAATTTATTCAATAGAAATTGATGTTAGTAGAAACGATAAAAACAATGCGGTTGTGTCAATACAGGATCACGGAACCGGCATTTCTATTTCATCACTTAAAGCTATTTGTAATGTTGGACAAAGCTATCGTTCAAGAAACGAAGCAAAACAAGAAATTGAGGAAATGCCTGAATGGTTAAAGCCAACAGCAAATTTTGGTATTGGTTTGCAATCTTGTTTTATGGCAACAGATAAATTTGATATAATCACAAAATCCACTGCTGACAACGCTTTGGAAATTACATTTGAATCTGGAAAAGATAGTGGCTATGTTAATGTAAAAGAAGTTGAAAAACATATTTCGAGGGGTAGTTTAGTAGAAATAGAATTCAAATATGATATGAATTTTTCTTATGATATGTTCGGATTTACTGCTCAAAATTTAATGCGAATTGAACCATTTGAAACAAATTGTATCGTAATGTATAAAATTATTGAATCCATTTTCAAAGAGTGTGATAGGAGCTTCTTTAACATAAATGTGCGTTCTAAAGAGCTTAATTTTCAGCAAACAATATCTTCTCATTTTATTGAAAATAATGGTCAGATTATTACTTGTGTTAAACGCGGAGAGTTTTTGTATAGGTTAACCAGTGAAAATAAAGTTTGCCACTTTTGGTATAATAATACATTATATAAAATCAATTTCCTTAAACCCGGTTCCTCTAATTTAAGCATTTTGTTTAAAGGAAAAAGTGTAGACAAACATAAATATATAAGTTCCAGAAACTATGTGGGTTTAAATATAACCATTGATATTTATGGTATTGCCACGAAAGATGCACTTTCGCTTAACAGAGAGGAATTGACATCTTATGCATCACAAATAATAAACCATGATTTATATGATGTCATAGGACTATATATGGATTTGTTATCAGAGAAAAAAGAAGAAATAATGAATAATTCTGAGCTAGTGGATTCATACTTTCTTTCTGCGTGGTTATATGACAAACAGTTCCCTGAAGATTTGTACAAGTATATTTCTGACAATAAAAATATTTATGCAATCACATATAATAAAGAATTATCAAAATATGAAGATACAAATATTTCCCTATCAGATGTAGCCAAAGATTACCCCAAACTATCATATTGCGATTATGAACATGATAGTTTTCTCAATAATTCTCAAAGAAAAATAGCGCTAACAGATTTAATTGATACTTTAAATAATAGCGAAATTAATAGAGAAAACTATAATTGCATTATTATAGATAAGACATTAAAAGAGTATTTGGAATTAACGTTTTGTGACTACACCTACATACCATGTGAAAAAGATGTATGTATTAGAACTGCTAATACTAGTGATACCTTGTATTCTCCTGACGAATACACAAGGAAGACATTAATCAAAAATTTGGTGCATGCCGAGATAAAGGGTGTACAAACCAGTTCTATGTATGTTATGCGTAGAGCAATTCATGCTTTTAATGAATATAAGAATCTTGCAACCAAGTTGGAAAGAATCTTTTTCCTTGGTGGTGATAGAGCAGCACAATGGTATATTATTTCTCCTATATCACTGAACGATGCACCCAAAGTAAAAGAACTTTCAAAAGAAGCATTTGCAGATTATATTATGAATAAAGACTTGTTTGATAATATAGTTTTATATGTATTGAAAAATGCAAAAGACAAAAGCGTCTCAAAAGAAATTATCATTAAAGAGTATAAAAGGCTTATATGCGAATATTATGATATTTGTACAGATATCAAGTCAACAGAATAAACTATATGATAAAAGCCCTGCAACTTCACTTTGTGCAGGGCTTTATTTTGTGTCATAAACTCCAATATTTCACATTTTCAATTAGATGAGCAATCAGGAAAATGTTTGCCTAAAAAATCTTTAAGATGCTTTAATGATTGATATTTATCATACCAGGTTCCATTTCCTAAATCATTAAAATATCCTAATTGTTCAAAGACATATTTGGGTTTTGTAACATGTTTAGACTTATAATCTTTAGGCTTATTATTTTCTAGATATTCACCTCTAGCAATATCTACTTTTTCGTCAACATATACTCTAACGTTTTTGTTATATAAAGATGCAATATAATATTCCATAAAACTAATACTTGGTTGTATGTCAAACGTTTTTTCTTCATTGATATAATTCTGAAAATCACTGCCTGAGTATTTTCCGCCAAAATCTCCATCAAATAAGTATATAACATGTCTACAACGTGATAGCAATGTATTAATGCAATGATCATGAGTTTGTCCTAACTCATTTTCTTTTCTATCGATATCTATTGGAAACTCTGGGGTTTCGAAAGCAAAAACGTTATAACCTCGTTCTTCTAGAAAAGATTTCACCTCTTCTCTAAAAGTTGACATGCCTCCTCTTTGTGTTGATGTAAGAAAAATATTCTTATCAAATTGATTTCCCCATTGAGAAATAGCGAAATGATATATCTTTTTTACAATATCATTATCAACCACCCCAGAGTCATTTGGAATTAATAACTTGCTTGGCGTAAAAGTGAGCATGTGCCTGTCTGTCTCTTGCTTTATAATATTGCTCAGCCCTGGATGTACATAATAGAGAACGCCACTGACAAGTGTTTGTTTTTTTGATTCATAAACACTTTCGCCTATATTTTTAATTACACACCTATATGTATTTGGCTCACCATTGCTTTTATAAATAACTCCAAGTAATCCGATGTTTTGTAATGCAGAAAAATAATGTGTTTTATCACATGCAACACAATCGCTTAGACAATCAATATTCCCTTTTTGGCAGGCCTGTTCTAATGCTTCTTTTGTAAAAACATTAGTATTTAGGTGTTTGCATAAATCCAAAAGTTCTTCTACAAAAAAAGTGTTTTCATTTGAACTCATAAAAGGTTCAATATCATACAAGTATGTGCGACAAAAAACTGTTGAATTTTCATTAACCCATTTTCTAATTGCTCTTTCTTTTGTTCCATCTGTTTTTGAACATAACCCAACATCATTTACTATATGACGACACAAATCGTTACATATCTCCATAACATCCCTAGGCCTTTTTAAAGTATGTCTGTAGATATAATCCCATAAACTTTCATTAATTCCAGATCGATGAGGCATAGTTTCAATATCTAGAAAAGCAATATGTGGATTTGTATCCCTTTCTTTATAATTGCATAAATTTTCATTAGTTTCATTTGAAATATATTTTTTATACATTTCAAACAATTCGTGAGAAGTGTAACTTAGTTGGCATAAGTTGTCTTTAATTTTACTACTTTCTCTTGAAATCTGC
Organism: Clostridia bacterium; assembly: GCA_045646385.1. Lineage (GTDB taxonomy): Bacteria > Bacillota > Clostridia > UMGS1810 > UMGS1810 > SIG455. The sequence goes on from JAZRKQ010000025.1 coordinate 5,179, forward strand.
TCTATTCCTATTAAAGCTTCTTGTCGTATAGTATAAAAAATCTTAACATGATTTCTAGCTGATAACCTATATGTCATCTCTGCGAAAGCAACTTGTGAATATGCCCATATAGATTGATTTATTGGACCTTGTGCTGACTTTGATGAACTATAAATTTTATATATATGTCTGTTAAAAGGTTCTTCTAATTTATCAACAAATAAACATATAGCTCTTTGTATTTTATTTATTTTGTTAAATAAATACGATGATGATTTTATAACCTCCATTAATAACGCCTTATTATCTTCCAACAAAACAATAGATAAAATTTCAAAAATACCAGAGAATTCTCTAGTATTAATCAAATCCCATACATAATTAGGCAAGAATTTTTTATCGTATTCGTCAATAAGATTACTTAATTCTGGTAATGACAATAGGTATATGCCAACTAAAGAAATCCATAAGTCCACCCAATTTTCATAATTAGATAATAATGTTATTTGTCCAGAAGTCAAATATACGGGTGCGGAAACATCTACTAACCTATCTTTTGGCAAAAACAAGATACCACTATTTTCTTCTGATTGCATTTGAAATCTCTTTGTTTTTATTAAAAAGGTTTTTCCCATACCTTTTGTTGCAGAAATGCCAATCGAATGATCTGAGGACAGAAAATCTCTTACGAGATTATTTTCATATAAAATATTCAATATATCTTTATCTTGAAAATCTATTGTATCAGCTTGAGATCTCCATACGTTTTTCATTTTATCATCTTCTTTCGCATTTTTTCTAAAATAATGAAGGCTATTTTAAATATTTATACTTTCAACCACCTGTAACATTTGATGTATGGTAATTATATGTATTTGATAATTTATTCTTAGAAGCACCCTTTTGCGCTTATTTTTAAACTGTTTATTGCAATTCAATTTTTATTTATTAATTTTTTCATAATCATTAGAATTAAATATGTTTTTCATATTTATTGTATCACATTTTTATCACATAATCAATAAGCTGGAATAATTTTCTGCTTATTTTGACCACATGTTATCCCACAGTTAGCTCTGGAGCATATGGAAACAATGGAGATAAGATGTCCAAAGAGTATATTGAATGTAGCAAAAAGGGCTGAAAAGCATCAAAAATGCTATAAAGTATGTTCTAGAAGCGCTTCGGGACGAAGAGGCCGCAGGTTCAAATCCTGTTATCCCGATTATAAAAACCTCAGTAACCAAGCGGTTACTGAGGTTTTTATTTGAAAATATGTATTTTTTAATTTGACCATATGTTAACTACATTTATTCCAACCTCACAATATATTAAATAAATACATTATAAAATGGTTATGCTATATGTAGAATGGAGTGATTAACATAGAAAATTACAAAATACCCGTAGGTCTTGGAATGGCCCTTGCACAAAGACCTGAAGCCATGGAAAAATTTGCGATTCTTAGTGAAACTAAAAAGCAAGAGATTATTAACGGTACACATTCAGTATCATCAAAAGAGGAAATGCGACAGTATGTTGATAAAATCATATCGGAATATTAACAAAAAGAACTTGCTCGATATATAAGGGCAAGTTCTTGTCATAATCTAGTTTATTCGAATTCAAAACTTGCCGCGCTGCTCGTAAATTCACACAACAATTTTCCTTTGAAGGTAAATTTAAAATATGCCTTACACGATGCACTTTCATGAATAACTCTGTTCATAGTTCCATTTACCGGTGCATAAAGCGGTAGTTCATTCTTTTTAATCAACTTTGCAGTAATTTCATAATCGCCTTGGACTATGGTAATTGCCTGCCGCCAACTAATGTAATTTAATATCATGCACCAAGTACCATGGTATTTAATTTGCCACAGCATTTCTCTTCCAGATTTTTGCGAATTGAAATCGGCCAAGAAAGACCAAAGCAAAAATTGTAAGTGACTCAAAGAGGTCAGTAATAATATGTAAATCCATTGTTATAAACTCATTTTATATACTTTTTTGATTTGTGTAGTTAGGAAGAAGCTTTGGAGAGACTGTTTTTGTAACAATACCTGCATCAGCAATTTCCTTTTCAAATTTTTCAATATGCGAAAGTGAGAGTTTACCCACCTTAACATTCTTAGCCTTAGATGCGGCATTCTGACCTGCACTTCTGCCAAATACAATGATATCAAGCAGAGAGTTACCCATAAGTCTGTTTTTACCATGAATTCCGCCAACTGCTTCACCTGCTACAAATAAGTTTTCTACATTAGTTGTCATACAGTCTGCAGTAATATCAAGACCGCCATTCTGGTAATGAAGTGTAGGATAAACCAAAATAGGTTCCTTGCGGATATCGATGCCGTATTTCTCAAACATACGCATCATAGCAGGAATTCTCTTTTCGATAGTACCCTCACCACCGATTTTTTCTATCATAGGAGTATCAAGCCAAACGCCCTTGCCGTTTCCTGTATCTACACCGTTATCTCTTTCAGAGCATTCACGGATAATAGAAGCCGCGGCAACATCACGGGTTTCAAGCGGATGCATAAATACTTCACCGTTTTCATTTACAAGTTTTGCACCAAGTGAACGTACCTTTTCTGTAACAAGTGCTCCAAAAATCTGTTCAGGATAAGCAACACCTGTTGGGTGATACTGTAATGTTTCAGCATAAAGAAGTTTTGCACCTGCTCTGTATCCGAGAACAAGACCGTCTGCAGTTGCTCCGTAATGGTTTGATGTTGGGAAACCTTGATAATGCATACGGCCTGCACCGCCTGTTGCAATAATAACTGTTTTTGCCTTTGCAACAAGAAGTTCTTTTGTTTCCATATTCATAAGTACAGCACCTGCAGCATTGCCGTTTTCGTCAAGAATAAGTTCAATTGCAGAGGTAAAATCAACAACAGGAATATTGCGGTTTAAAACTTCGTCACGAAGAGTTCTCATAATTTCAGCACCGGAATAGTCCTTTGCCGCGTGCATTCTCTTTCTTGATGTTCCGCCTCCATGAGTTGTTACCATTGTTCCGTCTGCTTCTTTATCAAATTCAACACCCAAATTGCTAAGCCACAAAATAGCCTCAGGTGCATCACAAACAAGTTTTGATAAAAGTTCTCTTTTTGCGGCAAAGTGTCCGCCACCGAATGCATCAACAAAGTGGATTGCAGGGGAATCGTTTGGCTTATCAGCCGCCTGAATACCGCCTTCTGCCATCATTGTGTTTGCATCGCCCATTCTAAGTTTTGTAACAATCATAACATCAGCACCAGATTCATGCGCCTCAATTGCCGCAGATGTACCTGCACCGCCACCGCCTATAATTAAAACATCGGTTTCGTAATCAGGCTTTTCAAGGTCAACTGAGTCTGCAGTTATACGGCTATGTGCTTGTAAAATTTCAGCAAGTTCTGTTGGAACCTTATCGCCCTTATTAGGACCGATTTTTAAAACATCAAATTCGTCCTGTTTATAGTCCGGATGAAAAGCTGCAAGCAAATCTTCCTTCTGCTTTGCAGTCATACGATCCGGTTCCAATGCAATATTTTTTTCTCTTGCAGCTTCAACTGCTGCAATTGACTTTTGAAATTTTTCCGAATACATATTCTTTTCCTCCTTACTTTTCTATTTCGCGGGTATTATAAAGTTCTTTCATCTCTTCGATAGGCTTCTGCATAAGAGCCTCTATAAGATCTTTAAAGTCACCGTTTTCAATTTCTTTAACACGGTCTTCAAGATGACCGCATCCGGGAGCCAAATATTTCCCGTTAATTCTTCTTGCAAGCATTGCAACCTGAGGGTGCGAAATTCCTGCAGGGCATCTTGAAGAACATACTCCGCACATTACACAATCAAATGATTCCTCTGCGCATTTTTCAAAATCACCGCGCTGAGCATATGCAATATACTGCATAACGTTAAGTCCCTGAGTACAACTCTTTGTGCAGGCGTTACAACCAATACAAGCATAAATTTCAGGATAAAGTTGCATCATAACAGACTCATTTACAGGAATATTTTCAATATCATAGCCTTCCTTAACAAGTGGAAAGAACGGTAGAGTTGCGATATACATATTGTCCTCTACCTTGATTTGACAGGCGAGGCACGCTTTAAGTTCCTTGTCCCCTTTTATGCGGTAAATAGTTGCACAGGCACCGCAAAAACCGTTACGACAACCGCAACCGCGAACCAACTGATATCCGGCATACTCCATAGCGGTCATAATTGTTAAATTTTCAGGCACTTCATACTTTTTGCCGAAAAGAAATATATTAACTAACTTTTCCATATTACCTCTCCTTTAATACTCATCCGGAAGTTCGTCAAGTTCATCGCATCTAAAGACGGGTCCGTCTTTGCACACATATTTTGCGCCAACATTACATCTTCCGCATTTGCCGACTCCGCACTTCATTCTGAGTTCAAGTGTTGTGTAAATCTGTGTTTTGTCAAAGCCAAGTTCACAAAGTCCATCCAGAGTATACTTAATCATAATAGGAGGACCGCAAAGGACTGCTGTTTTATTTGTATCAAATCCAAGTTCTTTTACATAATTCGGAACAAATCCAACATGGCCGTCCCATCCATCCTGAGGATTATCTATTGTAAGATGAACCTTTACACCTGCATCCTGTGACCACTCATCAATGATTTCCTTATAATCAAGCAAATCTTCCTTACTTCTTGAACCGTAAACAATATCAATGTCGCCGTAGCGGTCACGGTAATGTCTGCAATAATTGATAACCGAGCGAAGTGGCGCAAGACCGACACCCCCGGCAATAAACAAAAGGTTTTTGCCTGCAAACACATCATCAACAGGGAACGGTTTTCCGTATGGGCCTCTGATTGTTATCTGCTGACCAACTTCTGCCTGATGTAGCCAATCAGTTACACATCCGCATTTTTTGATGGAAAATTCCATATACTCTTCATTTGTCGGAGAAGATGTTATAGAAAACATTGCTTCGCCAACTCCGGGAACAGAAAGCATAGCACATTGTCCCGGACGATGTTCAAATGCTTTTTTGCCGTCGGGCAAAACAACCCTGAAGGTTTTAATGTCAGGTGTATCGATACGGACATCGGTTATAACACCTATTTGGGGAATCAAAGTTTCTTCTCTGTTATTCACGCATCAACCCCTCCAATCTTTTTCATTACTTTAACAATATTCATAGAAATCGGACATTTCGCAAGACATCTTCCACAACCCACACAACTGAAAAGTCCGTCATTGTTTTCAGGATAGTAAACAAGTTTATGCATAAACCTTTGACGGAAGCGTTCTTTTTGGGTAAGTCTGTTATTTCCGTGCGCCATTTTGGTGAAATCGGAATACATACAAGAATCCCAGCATCTGAATCTTATAACGCCTTTACCGGTGTTAAAATCTTTGATGTCATAGCACTGACATGTAGGACATACAAAAGTACAGGTTCCGCATCCAAGGCAACTACCGGACAATTCATCCCAAGCAGAATGATTAAAAAATTCATCTGTTTTTCCGCCTCCAAATGCATCTGTTGTGAGTTCTTTAAGCGGAAGTTTATCCATAATCTTTGAAATCTTTTCCTTCTGCTCATTTACTGCGGTTTCATCACATTCCTCAGTAAAAGACGCAATTTTTTCTAAAAGTGTTTCTCCCTTTGGTGTGTTAGCCTTAAAGAATAACTCCCCTTCTGTTTTCCAGGTTGTAACATCGCCCTCGGGCTCTTCGGGTGAAATACCGAAAGTCTTACAAAAACATGTTTCTGCCGGCTTTGTGCAGGCAGTTGACACAATAATACCTTTTTCGCGTCTTGAAGCATAGTAGCTGTCAACGGGCTCTGTTAAGAAGACTCTGTCTAATATTTCAAAACTTTTTACGTCGCAAGCGCGAACTCCAAATATAACAAAATCTTCTGTTTCGCTTCTTGTGTCAATAACTTCAATGTTTTTACCCTCTGTTTTAAATTCCATCAGGTTTTCCATCTGAGGGAAGAAAAAGTCCTTGGGACTTCTTACTGTATTTAAAGCATCGCTCCAGATAACGCCGTTTTCCCACTTTTTATAAACGGCACTTCCGTCTTTGTCATCAGTAGGAAGATAGAGTTTTGCGGATTTTGCAATCTCTTCAAATACATAATTTATTTTGTCAAGAGAACATTTACGCATCAATATCCCTCCTGTTAAATACTTCACCGGGCTCTAAATCATCGGTGGTGTAGTCTACAAGCGGAGCTCTTGAGCCGACTTCTTCTCCTGCCTGATATTCTCCGTAGAATTCGTTAATATCTTTTATGAACTTACGGTTTAAAAGATGAAGTGGAATATTCTGAGGACAAACTCTTGAACATTCCCCGCAGTCTGTACATCTGCCCGCTACATGATATGCTCTTATAATATGGAACATTTTTTCCTCAAAACTATTGGCAGGTGCTTTATTTTCAACACCCGACGAAGGATTGTCAAACACGCACTTTTCACAAGTACATGCAGGACAAGCATCACGGCAAGCATTACAACGAATACAACGTGAAAGTTCATTCTGCCAGAAAGCAAATCTTTCGTCCGGAGTCATGGCTTCGATTTTAGCAACCTCATCAAATCTCTGAGATTCAATAACTTCGCCTTCATCTCCCAAAAGTTCATCGAAGGCCACATGCTTTTTACTCTTACAATTTACACAACGTTCCAGAAGAACATCCTTAAAAGGAACAGCAATAGGCTTATCTTCATAAATTGTTGTAATCACGATATTTTCGCCATCTTCTTTTATTTCACTGATTCCTTCGCCGGTAATTGTCTTTAGTTTTGCAACATCAACCATACCCTCGCAAGGAATACCAACCGCATAAACCTTTTCACGGTCAAAGCGGTGTTCGGTTAAAAGCTGGTTAAAACTATATGTGTCACAAGGCTTTAAGAAAACAAGTATTTTACCTTCAAATCTATCTGTTTTTGAAACAAGATATTTAGAAAAATTTACACCGCAAAAATCGTTCCAGACAAAATTTTCTATTAAATCTTCTTCCGTCCTGAACATTTTCGGGGTTACATCGTAACCAAATTCACCCTTGCTCCATCCAAGGACTGCAGTAACAGTACCGTCAGAAAGCAGAGAAACTGCTTTATCTATTAACTGATTTTGTGTTATCTTTTGCATCGCAGATCCTCCAATCTCTTATTTTCTCCGAGTGCTGTTACTTTTTCAACAAAATCGTTCATTGTAGCAGCAAATTTTGCACCTTCTGCCGCAGAAACCCATTCTACACGGGTACGCTCTTTTTCAATGCCCAAAAAGTCAAGCATAGAAAAGAGTGCTGCCATTCTTCTGCGCGTGTAGTAGTTTCCGGATGTATAGTGGCAGTCACCCGGATGGCAACCGCATATGATAACTCCGTCTGCACCTCTTTGGAATGCACGAAGAACAAACATCGGGTTAACACGGCAAGAGCAAGGAACTCTTATGATTTTTACATCCGCCGGATAGTTAAGACGGTTATTTCCTGCAAGGTCTGCACCGGCATAAGAACACCAGTTACAGCAAAAGGCAACAATTAAAGGTTTATGTTCATTTACTTGCATATTGCGTCCACCTCCGCCATAATTTGATTACTTGCAAATCCGTTAAGGTCCATCGCACCTGACGGACATGCTACTGTACAAGCACCGCAGCCCTGACAAACTGCAGGATTAACAATAGCAACTCTTCTGATTTTAGTTGTTCTGTCAGGCATACGGAATTCTTTATCTTCATAAGTGATGGCACCGTAAGGACAAACTCTATCACAGGAAGAACAACCGTTGCACATAAGTTCGTTTGAATGAGCCACACATGGGTTGCCTGTTAATTTATCCTTTGCTAAAAGGCCGATAACCTTTGATGCTGCAGCACCCGCCTGAGAAACTGTTTCAGGAATATCCTTAGGTCCCTGACAAGCCCCTGAAAGGAATACACCTGCTGTAGGGCTTTCTACAGGACGGAGTTTCGGATGAGCCTCTGTAAAGAAGTCATTTGTGTCCATACTTGCCGTAAGCATAGTTGCAAGAGGTCTTGCTGACTTATCAGGCTCAATAGCTGCTGCTAAAACTACCAGGTCTGCATCAATATGAAGTTGCTTATTATCAATAAGGTCAGATGCCTGTACCTTTAGCTTATCGCCCTCAGGAGTAACCTTTCCCACCATACCTTTAACATACTTTACGCCATATTCCTCAACGGCACGACGATAAAATTCATCGAAGTTTTTACCGGGAGTTCTTACATCTATATAGAATACATAAACTTCTGTATCAGGATATTTATCTCTGACGAGCATTGCGTGCTTAGCGGTGTACATACAGCAAATTTTTGAGCAATATTCTTTGCCTTTTTCAGCACAGGAATCACATCTTGAGCCTACACACTGAACGAATACAATTGTTTTAGGTGATTTTCCGTCTGAAGGTCTTTCAAGGTGACCTGCAGTAGGACCTGCCGCATTTGTGAGACGTTCAAATTCTAACGATGTGATAACATCCTTGGACTGATTGTAGGCAAACTCATCGAACTTATCCATACTGATTGGATTAAAGCCAGTTGCTACAACAATCGCACCGTATTTTTCGTTAATATATTCATCTTTTTGTGTATAATCAATAGCGCCTGCCGCACAAACTTTGGCACAAAGCCCGCATTTGCCGTTTTTAAGCATATTACAAGCGTTCGGATCAATTGTAGCAACCTTTGGAACTGCCTGTGCAAACGGAATATATATTGCACTTCGGTTGTCCATTCCGAGATTAAACTCGTTAGGAACTTTCTTCATTGGGCACTTTTCTACACAAGCACCACAACCTGTACATATGTCTTCCTTTACATATCGTGCATTTTTCTTGATAGTTACATCAAAGTTGCCTACAAAGCCTTTGATTTCTGACACTTCACTGTATGAGAAAATACGGATATTTTCATTTTGAGCAACATCCACCATCTTTGGTGTTAAAATACAAGCAGCACAGTCAAGTGTCGGGAATGTTTTATCAAGTTGTGCCATTTTCCCGCCGATTGTAGGTTTTGTTTCAACGATATCAACAGGGAAGCCTGCATCAGCAATATCAAGTGCTGTCTGGATACCTGCAATACCGCCACCTATAACAAGAGCCCTCTTTGTAACAGGAGATTCTCCCGGTGTAAGCGGAGTATTTAAGTTAACCTTTGCAACAGCCGCCTTACCGAGAATAATAGCCTTCTCTGTTCCTGTTTGCATATCCTTATGAACCCATGAGCACTGTTCTCTTATATTAGCAATTTCAACCATGTATGGATTTAAGCCTGCAGCAGCCGCAGTTTTTCTGAAAGTCGCCTCGTGCATACGCGGTGAGCAAGAGCAAACAACAATACCTGTAAGGTTATGCTCTTTTACCGCTTCCTTAATCATGTCCTGTCCTGCCTGAGAACACATATACTGATAATCGGTGGAAAAGACTACACCAGGTTCGTTTTTCAAGGCTTCAGCAACAGTTTTTACATCAACTGTACCTGCGATGTTGCTACCACACCAACATACAAAAACTCCAACTCTTTGCATTCTGTCTTCTCCTCCTTACTTACTGTATTTTCTAAATGCGCTGACCAAAAGTTGTTGCGGAATATCTTCATCTAAAAGTGATGGAACATCATTTGCAGTCATTCTGTTTTCACCTTGTTTTCTGATTGCACTAAGACGAACTGCCTCAACCAATTTAGCAGGCTCTACCCCTCTCGGGCATCTGTCGATGCAAGCAAAACAAGATAAGCATTTGTATAATGATTCAGATTTTAAAAGCGGCTCTATATCTCCTGATTCAACCATACTTACAAACTGATGGGGATGATACTCCATCTCATCATAAGCCGGACAAGTAGCAGAGCATTTACCGCATTTCATACATTTTTTAGGATTTACTCCGCTTTGACGGATTAACTCCTCACGAAGATACTTATTATTCATCTGTATCCTCCTTTACTCCAAGTGCTTCTGCTAAAAGTTCCGTGAAATAAACAACCGGAATATCAGCACCGTTTTTCACAAGATTATATTTACAAAGAGGACAAGCGGTGATAATCATTTCAGCACCTTGAACTTTTGCATTGGTTACAACAGAATTACTACTCTTTTTTGCAAGTTCGGGACTTTCAACGCTTACATATCCTCCACAGCACTCGTTACGCTTTGCATACACAACAGGTTCTGCTCCCAGTGCCTTTATGAAATCTTCCATAATTGTTGGATTTTCAGGGTCGTCCATCTTCATAACACTGTTTGGTCTTAAAAGCAAGCAGCCGTAATATGCAGCAATTTTCTTACCCTTAAGTGGGTTTACAACTTTTTCTTTCAAAGCATCAAACCCCACCAAATCACGAAGCATTTCCAGGTAATGATAAACCTCTGCTTCACCGAAATATCCGCCATCTTCTTTCATATAACGGTTTACTTTATCGGAAAACTCCTTATTATTTTGCATTGCATGATTTGTTTGTTTAATAACATTGTGACAAGCTGAGCATACTGTAACTAAAGGCTGATCTTTTAAAGAAGCCTCTTTTAAAGCACGAACAGAGGAAAGTTTTGTTGCAACTTCATTTTTCGCTGTAGTGAATACACCGCCGCAGCATTGCCAGTTTTCAATTTCTTCAAGAGTAACCCCTAAAGCCTCAGCAGATTTGTATGCATACAAATCAAGGTCTTTTGCCTTATTTTTCAGGGTACATCCCGGAAAATAACTAACATTCATTTTTATACCTCCAGATTAAACCATTTCTTCCGGATGGAATACCTCGTCAAACTTTTCAGCAGTTAAAAATCCAAGTTCAACGCAGGCTTCCTTAAGTGATATATTGTCCTTAAATGCCTTTTTAGCAGTTTTTGCCGCATTTTCATAGCCGATATATGGGTTAAGAGCAGTAACAAGCATTAAAGAATTATGCAGATTATGATGCATCTTTTCTTTATTTGCCTTGATACCAACTGCACAGTTTTTATTGAAAGAACGGATTGCTTCAGCCATAAGTCTTGCAGACTGAAGGAAGTTGTATGCGCATACAGGCATAAATACGTTAAGTTCAAAATTACCCTGTGATGCCGCCATACCAACTGCAACATCATTACCCATCACCTGAACTGCAACCATTGTTACCGCTTCACACTGTGTAGGGTTTACTTTACCCGGCATGATAGATGAACCAGGCTCATTTTCAGGAATGAATATTTCGCCAAGACCATCTCTAGGTCCTGATGCAAGCCAACGAACATCATTTGCAATCTTCATCATATCACAAGCAAGTGCCTTAATTGCACCATGTGCAAATACAAACTCATCCTTCGATGTAAGTGCATGGAATTTGTTTGTTGCAGTAACAAAAGGCTTGCTTGTAATGTTAGAAACCTCTTTTGCAACCTTTTCACCAAAGTCTTTAGGAGCGTTTAATCCTGTTCCTACAGCGGTTCCGCCAAGAGCAAGTTCATATAATGGCTCAATAGAACGCTTTATAAGTTCTATATCTTTTTCAAGACTTGAACGCCATCCGCTTATTTCCTGACTGAATTTAATTGGAGTTGCATCCTGAAGGTGTGTTCTTCCACTCTTTACTATTCCTTCGTTTTCATCCTCAAGTCTTTTGAAGGTATCTACAAGTTCCTGAACTGCAGGAATCAACTTATCTTCCAAAACAAGTACAGCAGCAATGTGCATGGCAGTCGGGAATGTATCGTTTGAAGACTGGCTCATATTAACATCATCGTTTGGATGAAGTAATTTCTTGCCTAAAATCTGATTACCTCTGTTTGCGATAACCTCGTTTGTATTCATATTAGACTGTGTACCTGAACCTGTTTGCCATACAACAAGAGGGAAATTATCATTTAACTTTCCATCCATAATTTCATCACAAGCCGCTTTAATGGCTTCAATCTTTTCCTTTGTCATTTTTTCAGGACGCAGTGTATTATTTGTTATAGCTGCTGCTTTTTTAAGTACACCAAATGCGTGTATAATTTCTGCAGGCATTGTTTCAATACCTACACCAATTTCAAAATTTTCATGACTTCTTTGTGTCTGGGCAGCCCAAAGCTTGTCAGCAGGGACCTTTACTTCACCCATTGAATCGTGTTCAATACGATAATCCATTTTTTACATTCCTTTCTGTTTATATATTAAGACCTTTTATTAAATCCTTAAGAACTTTTGCGCTGTTATGAAGTGCCGCAATTTCCCCATCATTAAGAGGAAGCATAATTTTGCTGTGAGCACCTTTATTTCCCACAACATTTAAAAGACTTAAGCACACATCATCAATGCCGTACTCACCGTTTAAAAGTGTTGATACTGTAAGTGTTGTATCAATACCGCTTAAAAGGCACTGACACACATGGGATACAGACATTGATACTGCATAGAATGTTGCACCCTTGCGCTGAATAACTCTCGCACCTGATTTGCGCATATAATTTTCAACTTCATCTTTTTTGAATTCAGGATAATCAACTCCTGTTAAAACTGCATTTCTATAACTATCTATCGGAACATTTGAAATGTTTGCAATAGACCACGGAACAAAAGAACTGTCGCCGTGTTCTCCGAGTACATAGGCATGTACATTCTTCTGATTTACAGAGTAGTATTCGGAAATTCTTGAACGAAGTCTTGCAGTATCTAAAATTGTACCTGAACCGATAACACGCTCCTGCGGAAGTCCGGTGTGCTTTAAAAATACATATGTTAAAATATCAACAGGGTTGCTTACAATTACATATGTAGCCTCAGGTGCAACAGGAACAATTTTATCCGCAATGCTTTTTATAATGTCAACATTGGTCTGTGCAAGATCAAGTCTAGACTGTCCTGGCTTTCTTGCCATACCTGATGTAATGACAACAATATCAGAGCCTTTAGCATCATCATATTTCCCCGCATAAATAGTTGCCGGTGAGCAGAAAGGAACACCTTGCCTTATGTCAAGTGCTTCACCAAGAGATTTTTCTTCATTAACATCAATCATAACAATTTCAGATGCAAGACCCATAATAGTAAGTGTGTATGCTATTGTGGAACCTACATTACCAGAACCGATTACTGTAATTTTATTCATAACTAATCCTCACTTTTCAAATTTCTTTTGCTTGATATATTTTTTTACTTTAAAACAGATACTGAATCTGAAATTGTCTTTTCAAGCGCTTCTCTTCCATATTTATCAACTTCAGCTTTATTCTTTTCACCGTGAGTAAGACATCCTGCGCCGCCGATACAGCCACCTATGCAAGCCATACCTTCAATAAAGTTAGCGTCCAAAACATTCTTGCTCTTTTTAAGCAGTGCCACTTTACATGCTTCAATACCGTCACATGGAATTGCTTTTAGATCAAAATCAATATTTTGTTCTTTTAAGCCTTGAGCCACTGCATCAGAAAGTCCTCCTGAGCGGGCAAATATTCTTCCAAAATAAGATGCATTATCCAAAACATCTTCATCCAGTGTTGTAATATCAATGTCTTTACTATCATAAAGTGCCTGCAACTCCTCAAAGGTTAGAACTGCATCCACATAAGGTTTAACTTCCTCAAGTTGTGCTTCTGCTTTTTTTGCAGTACAGGGACCGATAAATACAATCTTAGAACCCGGATGGGTATCCTTAATATATTTTGCAAGTGTTGCCATGGGTGAAAGGTTATGTGAAATATACTGTACCAAATCAGGAAAAGCAGATTTAACATATGCCACAAATGCAGGACAGCATGAACTTGTTAAAAAGCCTTTTTCACTGAGTTCTTTAGATTCAGCCTGTGCAACCATATCTGCACCGAGTGCCGCTTCAACAACAGTGTAAAAGCCAAGTTCTTTTAAGCCCTTAATTACCTGTCCAAGTTTTGCGTAGGTAAACTGACTTGAAATAGATGGAGCGACCATTGCATAGACCTTATATTTTTTATTTCCATCGCTGTTTTTTATAAGTTCGATAGCGTCTAGGATATATGACTTATCCATAATCGCACCGAACGGGCATTGATATACACAAGCACCGCAAGCAGTACATTTGCTGTTGTCAATTGCCGCTGCATTGTCTTCGTTAATGGAAATAGCCTTTATTTTGCAGGCATTTTGACAAGGTCTTTTGCGATTTATGATTGCAGAGAAAGGACAAACCTTTGCACATTGACCGCACTCAACGCATTTTGATTTATCAATATGTGCTACGTGATTTGAGTCAAAAGTGATTGCGCCCTTTTTGCAGACATCTTCGCATCGGTGGGCAAGACAACCGCGGCAGGATTCTGTTACAACATATCCCGCAGACGGACATTCATCACATGCAATATCAATAACTTCAATAACATTGGGATTATCTTTATCTCCGCCCATAACAATTTTAATTCTTTCCTCTAAAATTGCTCTTTCTTTGTACACGCAGCAACGCATGGTAGAGGTTTTACCCGGAACAATGATTTTCGGAATTTTCAATACATTTTCAAGCAGAGTATCCTTCCACGCATAGCGCGCAACTTCACGCAGTACTTTATATTTTAAATGTTGTACTTTTGTGTCAAATTTTCTCATGTTTCACTCTCCTTAAAAATAACTTACTTTAATTCTTTTTCCCATCAGGGTAAGGCTCTTAGAAAGTTCCTCAACCAGATTCATTTTAATACTGAAATTTATAGGTAAATCAGGGTTTTGATGTGCCGGATTGATTGCACGGCCAACATAGAAATTTATGTCGGTTGCTTCTTCAAACAACAGCTGACAAATAAGCGAAGCACCGTCACGCTTATAATTCCAATGCTCATACATTTCGTTTTCACCCAAATAGTCTTTTGCATATTCAAGGACTCTGTTTACAGTGATAACCCCTTCGGTAACAAGATCAACCCCTTCAAGGTGCGCGATGGGAGGAATATCTGATTTTTCAAAATCAAGACTTGCCCTGAGTGGCTTTTTTAAATACTTTGCCGCAATAGAGGAGGTAGTGCCTCCACAAATGATATGCTTGCCTTCTTTTGAGAAGAAAAGGGACATCATTCTGTCACAGTCATCTCTGTTTGAAGGCGGGCCAAACAAAATATTCATAGGTTCTCTTTTTCTAATTTTTACAACACACGCTGTTGCATCGTCACCGGGCTTATTTCCGTACAGTCTTTCACATTCATCAACCAGAAGGGTTGAAAGATTTTTTGCGGTAAGACCGGATACCGACATGGTTTCCATAAACTCAATAATATCTTCGTGTTTCCATCCAAAGTTGTATGCTATACCTATTCCGGCGTGCGGACAACCATCACTCATAGCAATAAAGATGTCATTTTCCTGAACGTGGATTTCGCTTTTAAATATCTTTTTCCCACCAATATTCATTTCTGTCTTTGGATAATCGTAATTCTTGTTATCCCGCAATATAATCACCTGCGGGTTATCATACTGAATAATCTCAACCATCTCGTTATTAATAATCTGCATAATTGTAAAGGTAGAATATGCAACTCCTCTGACCGAGCACACAGGAAGCGTTGCGGCAATCGTTTCCACACATTCTTCAACAGGCAACCCCTCTGCCATCATCGTTGAAATGATTTTTGAAGTAAGGGTTGACAATATGCTTGCTTTAACACCGCTTCCAAGACCGTCGGCAAGGACAATTACAGTTGAATTCTCATTTTGTTCAATAATATCTACATGGTCACCGCAAAGTTGCTCACCATAATGATTAATACTTTTCCAGCCGATATCTGCACATAAATCATTCATCTTGTATAGACTCCTTTAACTTGGAAAGTGCAATTTTGGTTTCTGCGGCAGTTTCTCCAAGAAGTGATGCAATTTCCTGAACGATTCTCATCTGCTTATCTACAACCTTATCTGCAACTTCTATTGTCTGACGGGTGATTTTTTCTTTCTTTTCACGCTCGGTCTCTTCATCGGTAACATCACGCATAATGCCAACTAAAAGACGAGATTCTTTATCATATACTACAGATTGTTCAACATAACGCCTGTATTCTGCAAGATACACTCTTTCACCGCGTATATCTTTTCCGGTTCTTAAAACCTCTGCAAATAGTTTCGGATCAAGAACTCTAATGATGCTTTCGCCCAAAACATCCGAGTTTGAACGGATATTCATCATATTTCGTGCAGATTCATTTATCTGCTGCACCTCTAATTTCTCATTAAGAACTATAAGACCGTTCGGTGTATTTTTAACAATAGTGTCTGAAAAACTTTCTGTCTTATCTTTTAAGAATGGCAAGCACATAGAAATCTCTGCCTTACCCTGACAAATGGCAATAGCCTTCTCACGGCAGGAGTTGTATCCGCAAGATCCACAGTTGAGTTCATCAGATGGTTTGAATTTGCCCATTTCTCTCAAAACAGCAAATATTTCTGTTTCGCTTGGCATTGCAAGTTTATGTTCTATATATTCAAACTGTTTTTTAAGTTCAACTGATTTTGGCTTGGAAACCTCAAAATCATCTTTTCCTGCGTAATTAGCAATCGTTATATAATCTTTAACAGGAGCGGTTCTGTGATATTTTTCCATAACAGGACCACCGATACAACTTCCTACGCATGCAGACATTTCTATAAAGCACTTGTGTATTTTTCCGTTTTCTATATCACGAAGAGCATCAATACAATTCTGCACGCCGTCAAGGGCTATATAGTTGTATCCGGGAGCATCAAGAGACATTGTTTTCAAAATTCCTCCTGTTGTGGGGAAGAATCTTGCGCGGCTCTGAGCATTCAAATCCATTTCCTGTTTCAATTCTATATTCTCTTCCTTAAGCCAGTTTGACAGTTCTTCAAATGTTAAAACCGCATCAACAATACCTTCATAATGTTCGGCTTCATCTTTTTTCGCTACACACGGACCAACAAATACCGTCTTTGCATTTGGGTATCTTTTCTTTATATCGAGGCAGTGTGCCTGCATCGGAGAAATAACGTCTGCTAAATATTCAAGTTCTGCCGGAAAATATTTTTGTATAAGCAAATTGATAGAATGACAGCAGGAAGAAATGATAATGTCCCTATCATCCTCACGGAGCATTCTTTCATACTCATTTTTAACTATTGTTGCACCAATGGCAGTTTCTTCGACATCATAAAAGCCGATTTTTTTAAGAGCATCTCTCATTGATTCAATTCCAACACCCTCATAATTCGCAACAAAAGACGGTGCCAAGCTTACAATAACTGGTTCACCGCCTTGTAATAAGACTTTTACTTTTTCAGTTTCATCAACAATCTGCTTTGCATTCTGAGGGCATACAACAAAGCACTGTCCGCATAGAATACATTCGTTTCCAATAATATGCGCCTGATTCCCTGAAAATCGTATTGATTTAACAGGGCAATGACGAATACACTTGTAGCAGTTTTTGCAGTTTGATTTTTTTAATGTTAAACAATTTGGCATATTCGTCACATGCTTTTATTTTTAATTACTGACAATATATTTTCTTCAAAAAATTCTTTAAAATTATTACGGTTAATTCCCGTATGTACCGTGTCATTCACCTGAATGGTTACTCCAAGGCGATTACATTCACCGATACAAAAGCTTCCGGCAAGAGTAACTTCATCCTGAAGGTTATTTTCTTCAACTGCTTTGGTGAGCAACTCAACTATTTCGGGGGAACCTTTTATATGGCATGAACTTCCTACGCATATTTGAACTAACATATTTTCACACCTTTTTAACTATTTCATTTTTAAAAAATTCATTAACATTTGCAGGAGTAACCGAATGGAACTCTTCATCAACAGTTACACATACCCCTTGCTGACATTTACCCAGACAAAAGGTACCGCTAAGTTCCACCTTATCTCCAAGATTGTTTTCATTTATAAGATTCTGAAGCACTTCAACAACCTGGCGCGAACCCTTGATATGGCACGAACTACCAATACAAACTGTTACTTTCATTTTATATTCAATCCTTTCATATATTGGGCTTGATTTCAATGATAATACAATACCCCCGATTGTAATTTTATTGTATCACCAACAATGTCAAAAATCAATGATTATCTACAATTTTCATCACATTGACAAATATTTCACAATTTCATTTGTAAAATATGTTTATTTTTTTGTGCACCAATATTCTACGTTTATTTAAAGACCTCCTGAGTTTTCTTATATGAAAAAGGATAGAATTTTTAACTCTATCCTTTTAATACAATTAAATATATGTTATGTTCTGCTTTTGCATATTTGTTTTGATACAAAAAAATCTCACAAACCGTTCAAAACAAGGGTTTTATTACTTAACCTTATTGATGTCGTACGGAGTACTCTGGTACACGTAATAATTCAACCAGTTTGAGAAAAGGAGATTTGCATGTGAACGCCATCTCACTTTTGGTGTTTTTGTATAATCATCATTCGGGTAATAATTTACAGGTACATCAATAGGCAGACCTGCATCTAAATCCCTTATATATTCTTTATGAAGAGTATCGGCATCATATTCCGAATGACCGGTAACAAAAATATTTCTTCTGTCTTTACTTGCAACTATATAAAGTCCTGCCTCATCAGATTCGGCAAGTATGTGTAATTCGGGCACCTTCTCAACATCTTCACGACGAATTTCCGTATGACGTGAATGAGGTGCATAGAAATAATCATCAAATCCACGCAAAAGTTTGCTTTTTTTACGCATAACTTTATGCTCAAAAATACCGAACATCTTTTTGTCAAGCGGATATTTAGGTATTCCATAATGATAATGAAGCCCTGCTTGCGCAGCCCAGCAAATATGCAGTACACTCGTAACATTTTGCTGTGTCCAATCCATTATCTCTTTAAGTTCTTCCCAGTAATTCACATCTTCAAATTCCATTTTTTCAACAGGAGCGCCCGTTATAATCATACCGTCATATTTGTTGGCTCTAATCTCGTCAAACCCCTTATAAAATGCCTGAAGATGTTCAGCAGGTGTATTTTTTGATTTATGAGTTTTCATATGCAAAAAATCAATCTCTATCTGCAAAGGAGTATTACCCAACAGGCGAAGAAGTTGAGTTTCTGTAACAATTTTAGTAGGCATTATATTTAAAATAACAAGTTTAAGAGGGCGGATATCCTGTTTTAAGGCTTTTTTCTCCGTCATAACAAATATGTTTTCGCCGCTTAAGATTTTTGTGGCGGGAAGTTTATCAGGTATTTTAATAGGCATTTTAACCTCTCCTGTCGATAAGATTTAAAAGAGTTTCTTTAGTATTAAGCAAAGGATTTTCTATAACTGCCTTTTGCAGTTTGGTGAGCATTTTACCTATTGCGTTTCCGGAAATTCCGTGTTCCATTAAATCGTTTCCGTTTATAGCAAGATGTTTTGTAAGATACGGTTCTCCCGATGCGATTATATCTTCAAATACGCTGGTAATTTCTTCAAGATTAGAAAGTTTTGCAGGCATTGTACTCTCACTCTGTGCCATAGCATCTGCCATTTGAACGCACAGTAAATCAGCAAAATATTCGGTACCGATTTCCGAAAGCAATTTTTTAATCACAACTCTATCAGCACCAAATCTGAAATCATGATACTTTATCATAGTTTTAATGCACGACTTTTCCGCATTGGAAAATTTAAGTTTTGAAAAAATCCGTTCAGCAATATTAAGGCTCATCTGCTCATGACCTTTAAAATGGTCACCATCGGCATCGGTAGAGCGTGTAAAAGGCTTGCCCATATCGTGCATAAGCATCGCCCAGCGAAGCGATAATTTTTTCGGCGCAACTGAAACACTTTTTAAAATATGATCGCCCACGTTATACGAATGGTGTATATTGTTTTGCTCTGTATCAAAGCATCTTGCAAGTTGAGGAAAAATCTCACGCAGAAGAGGCATTGATTTTTTTAGCATATATACATTGTCGCCCATCAGGGCTTTGTCCATCTCCTGCTTGATTCGCTCGCCGCTTACATATAAAATAAGCGATGATTTACGTTCAATTGATTTTAAAATTTCATCGTCAATAGTAAAACCTGTACTGCAGGCAAAACGAATTGCCCGAAGCATACGCAGAGCGTCTTCTTCAAAGCGTTTGTCCGCCTCACCGACTGTTCGTATAAACTTATTTTCAATATCTTCAATGCCGCCGAAATAATCAAGTATATTACCATTTTCATCACACGCAAGAGCATTCATAGTAAAATCACGTCGGCTAAGGTCACTTTTTAAATCTTTGGAAAACTCAACTGTTTTAGGTCTGCGATGGTCTTCATAAACACCATCTACCCTGTATGTGGTAACCTCAACTACGGCTCCGCCTTCAACTACAGTTACTGTTCCGTGTTTAAGGCCTGTATCAATAGTTTTCGCAAAAATATCTTTTATCTGTTCCGGCAAGGCGTCGGTTGTAATATCATAATCGCTGATATCTCTGCCAAGGAGAAAATCGCGCACGGCTCCGCCCACCACATAAGCCTCAAAGCCTTTGGCGGTAATGGAGGATAATATATTTTTAATATTATCGGGCAATGTCATTTTTTTCATAAGTTTCTCCTTTTACATATCTATCAACTTATTATATTATACAATTAGCGTGTCGAAAAATCAACACGCTAATTCATTTTAATTTTATTTTTTTGTATTAATCATAAACTGAACCGAAATCAGATACCGGTAAAAGTCTGAAAATAACTTTACCTATAATATTCTTATGAGGTATAGCACCAACAGAAGCATCACGGCTATCGCGGCTGTTATTTCTGTTATCACCAAGAACAAACACGTGGCCTTCTGGTACAATATAAGGATATTTCATAGTGCCTGCAGATACGAGTTCCTCGCTGATATAATCTTCAACAAGTTCTACACCGTCTACATAAACTGTATGCTCTATGGGGTCTACAACAACCTCCTGCCCTGCAGTTGCAATAACTCTTTTTACATAAGGCGTATCAGGACTGTTCGGAGGACGGAAAATAATAATATCCCCTACCTCAGGTGTATACATAAATCTGTTTACATACAAAGTATCATTATGATGCAACGTAGGCAACATAGACGGTCCGTCTACACGAACCAAAGTGAATATAAACTGTCTTATAAAAAGTGCCACAGCAAGTGCAACAACAATAGAAATAATCCAATCAAGAAGTTCCTTCTTCATACTGCTCTTAGGCGGTGCAATGAGTTCATCATCCTTAACAGTATCTGCAACTATTTCTTCATTAACATCGGGAGCAGATGTTTCTTCGATATTTTCATTATTTTTAAATTCTTCCATTTCACACACTCCTCATAATGGAATAAAGCGGGTAATAATATTACCCGCTTTAAGCAACGTATTAAAGTTTTTCTTTAACTTTAGCAGCTTTACCAACTCTGTCACGCAGGTAATAAAGTTTTGCTCTGCGAACTTTACCGTGTCTGATAACTTCAATCTTAGCGATTTTGGGTGAGTTAACAGGGAAAGTTCTTTCAACACCTACACCGTAAGAGATACGTCTAACGGTGAAAGTTTCGTTAATACCGCCGTGTTTTTTAGAAATAACTGTACCTTCAAAAACCTGAATTCTTTCTCTGGTACCCTCTTTAATCTTTACGTGAACTTTAATAGTATCACCAATTAAGAGTTTGGGAAGATCTGTTCTGATCTGTTCCTGTGTAATGCTTTCGATTACGTTCATTGTTTTTCTCCTCTCATCATAGATGTTCTTGATAAGCAAATTTAACGGCAATCTGAAAGCCGACTTACAGAGGACCATCCGTGTTACTGCACTATTTTATCATACATTCAAACTAAATGCAAGAGTTTTTTTGAAAAAAATGCATTTTTTTGAAAATTAATCATAATGCACCTCAAAAAGTGTTAAACCTTCCGGCGGAGCAGTTAATCCGGCACGTGTTCTGTCGCAAGAGGCAATTATATCGCCCATATCATCAGGATTGATTTTTCCGTTACCAACCATTGCAAGAGTACCTGCAATTATCCGCACCATATTATACAGATATCCGTCTGCACGAATAAATATTTTAACTTTTTCGCCATCTTCCAATACATCTAAACGTGTAACAGTACGTACCGTACCAACAATATTGCTTCCGGCAGACATAAAGCCGGAAAAGTCATGCGCACCTAAAAAGTATTTTGCCGCTTTCTGCATTTGTGAAACATCAAGTTTTTTAGGATAATGCCATTCGAATCTTCGTGTGAACACATTCTGAAACTTAGCAGTATTTATTGTATAGCAATACGTTTTCCCGTTATTATCATATCTTGCATGAAATTCATCAGGCACCCGTTCACACTTAGACACGCAAATATCTTCCGGTAGATACGCACGCACCGCAAGAGGCAGTTTATCTTCGGGCACACAATCCGGTGCAATATAAGAACACACATACATTCTTGCGTGTACACCGGCATCTGTTCTGCTGCATCCTTTTACTTTTATATTCTCTTTATAAACTTTGGTAAGTGCATCTTCTAAACAACCTTGTATGGTATTTCCGTTAGGTTGAAGTTGAAATCCGCAGTATTCAGTTCCGTCATACGACAATGTAAGTTTATAAGTAGCCATATTAACCTCATAAATACATATTAATCAGCACAATTACTGCCATAAGAGTTATCATAGTAAGGCAGCCAAACCAGTCTTTAGCGCCGATTTTAAGTTCATTAAGTCGTGTTCTGCCCTTACCGCCGCGGTAACATCTGCATTCCATAGCGACAGCAAGTTCATCTGCCCTTCGGAAAGAACTTATAAACAAAGGAACAAGTATAGGAATAAGCGCCTTTGCTCTGTTTATAACATTTCCGCTTTCAAAATCCGCACCACGTGCCATCTGTGCTTTCATAATTTTATCCGTTTCTTCTAAAAGTGTGGGAATAAAACGCAGCGCAATTGTCATCATCATAGCAAGTTCATGTGCCGGCAAACCGATTTTAGAAAATGGCGAAAGAAGTTTTTCAACGCCATCTGTCAAAAGTATGGGTGAAGTTGTAAGAGTTAATACCGATGTGCCCATAACCAGAAATACAAGCCTTAAACTCATAACAACAGCGCTGTATACACCTTCTTTTGTGATTTTTAAAAATCCTGCTTTAAGCGGAACATTGCCTATATTTACAATTTCGCCGTTTGTCATAAAAAGGTTGATTAAAGCGGTAAAAATAATTAAAAACAATATAGGTCGAACACCTTTAAGTACCAGTTTAAAACTTACTTTTGAAAGTTTTACTGCAAAAACAACATAAAGGGCTACTGCCGCAAATCCCCACAAACTTTTTATGAAGAATATGGCAATTATAAATACCAACGCAAGAATAATCTTAATTCTCGGGTCCATAGAATGAACGGGCGAATCTATCGGAAAATACTGCCCTAATGTAATATCTTTCAGCATTTTCCCACCTCACCAAAATATCTAAGAATTTCCTTACATGCTTTTTCTACTGTATAAATTTTATCATCAACATCAATTCCGTTTTTCTTTAACCCCTGCATAACAAGGCATGCCTGAGGAACATTTAATCCCATTGAAAAAAGTTCATCAGAGCGTGCAAAAACATTCTCAACAGTATCAAACATTTTAAGTTCGCCGTCGCACATTACCATAATACGCTCAGCGTAGTGCGCTATATCCTCCATTGAATGAGAAACAAGAACAACTGTTAAGCCTTCATTTTTATGCAGGTGTTTGATTCTGGTAAGTATTTCATCTCTGCCAACAGGGTCAAGTCCTGCAGCAGGCTCGTCCAATATAAGGATTTTAGGATTCATAGCAAGAACACCTGCAATTGCCACTCTCCTTTTCTGACCTCCGGACAACTCAAACGGCGACTTTTCAAAATATTTTTCGTCAAGTCCTACAAGTTCGGCAACGTGACGTACACGTGCATCAATTTCATTTTCGTCAAGTCCTAAATTTTTAGGACCGTACGCAATATCTTTATATACGGTTTCTTCAAACAACTGATACTCCGGATACTGAAAAACAATACCAACCTTACTTCGTATTTCGCGCATATTGACAGATTTATCAGATATATCACAGCCATCAACAACAACACATCCGCCATCAGGTTTTAAAAGTCCGTTAAGATGCTGAATAAGCGTAGATTTACCAGAACCCGTATGACCTATAAGACCCACAAATTCTCCATCTTCTATCTTAAACGAAATATCCGAAAGCGCAGTTTTTTCAAACGGCGAGCCTTTTGAGTATATATGATTTAAGTTTTTAACTTCTATCGGCATAATTTAATTATCTCCTCAACACATTCCTGCTCATCTAAAATGTCACACCTGATATCTAATCCTGCCTTTTTAAGTTCAAAAGCAATCTGAGTTGCCTGCGGAACATCCAAACCGATGCGTCGCATTCTCTCAACATCGGAAAATACGTTTCTCGGTTTATCGTCAATAATAATACGACCTTTATCTACAACAACAACTCTGTCTGCACATACCGCCTCATCCATATTATGGGTTATCATAATTATAGTGATTCCGTGTTTACGGTTGAGTTCTGTGATAGTTTTCATAACTTCTTTTCTGCCTGACGGGTCAAGCATGGCAGTAGGCTCGTCAAACACTATAGTCTGCGGTTTCATTGCTATAACTCCGGCGATGGCAATACGTTGTTTTTGTCCGCCTGATAAAAGATGCGGTGCCTCTTTTCTGAATTTACTCATACCAACGGCATTGAGTGCATAATCTATCCTCTGGCGTATTTCCTCAGGTGGAACACCAAGATTTTCTGCAGCAAAAGCAACATCTTCTTCAACTATAGTTGCTACTATCTGATTATCGGGATTCTGAAAAACCATAGCGGCGCTCTGGCGTATATCCCATGTTTTGCTCTCGTCCAATGTATCCATACCGTTTACATACACATATCCGCCCATAGGCAACAAAATTGCATTTATATGCTTTGCAAGCGTTGATTTGCCTGATCCGTTTCTGCCAAGCACAGCAACAAACTCGCCGTCATTTACTTTCAGATTAATCCCATTAAGCGCAAGTCCGCCGATTTTGTCATCAGCACGGTCATAAGAATATGTCAGGTTTTGTATCTCAATCAATTGTCATTCCCTCTCAATCGCACAAATCAGAATACCATCTTGAAGTAAGTCCGCAAGGAAGAACCAAGCCAGAAGACTTAATCGGCAATCCAATTTCATCGCTCATAACATTGCCATTATATTTTTTGCCAACGGTAAGTTTCAGCACATTTCCGACAACCGCCGGAGAAATTCCCGTTGTGTATGAATTAACTATAAAAAACAACGGATTATCGCTCATTACATCCATGCACTTACATACCAGTTGATAAAATTCGTCTTCAAATTTCCATATTTCACCTTTAGGACCTCTGCCGTATGAAGGCGGGTCCATAATTATACAATCGTATTTATTTCCTCTGCGTTTTTCACGCTCAACAAATTTAATAACATCATCTACAATATATCTTATAGGTGCATCTGCAAGCCCCGATGATGCGGCATTTTCTTTTGCCCATAATGTCATACCCTTAGATGCATCAACATGAACCACTTTAGCACCGGCATACGCTGCCGCAACCGTTGCACCGCCTGTATACGCAAAAAGGTTAAGCACATTTATGGGACGATTTGCCTTTTTAATATTGCGCATAATGAACTCCCAATTGACAGCCTGCTCCGGAAAAAGTCCTGTATGCTTAAACCCCATAGGCTTAATATTAAAAGTCAGATTATCATACTTTACCTGCCAACTTTGAGGCATCTTTTTAAAATACTCCCAACTACCGCCGCCGGAGGCACTTCTGTGATAATGAGCGTGCAGGTTCTTCCACGATTTTTCATCACAATCATCCTGCCAGATAGCCTGTGGGTCAGGACGGCGAAGTTTTATATCACCCCAAAATTCAACTTTTTCGCCATGTGCTGCATCAAGCAATATATAATCTTTCCATTTATCAGCAATTAACATATTTAATCCTCTTTACATATTACGTTCTTTTTTCAACAACCGGATGTCGTCACCCACAAACTTAAGCAGAGTAAATTCACCCATAATGCGCGATGAAATTCTGTCTGTATAGGTATTTCGAACATCATTCATATTAAGATTAGAATTTATTATAGTAGACTTTTTCTCTAAAAGTCTGGTGTTTAGCAAATCAAACAGTACAGATTGTGTATATGAAGTAATAAATTCTGTACCAAAATCATCAATTATAAGCAAATCACAATCGTAAATTACGTTTTTTAAAAGTTCGGCATTATCTATTTTGGAACGATTAAAATGGCAATCTTCCAAAAAATTAAAAAGTTTATACGCAGTTTGATATATAACACCGTGTCCCGCATTTAAAAGTTCAGCAACCATACACGAAGTAAGATACGTTTTACCTACACCTGCAGGGCCGTAAATATATAAATTTTCATAAGAATTGCCAAAATCTCTGCAAAAATTAAGACAAGTACGGTAAATATTACGCGCATTATCGTAAGGCGACACACCTACAGATGGCTCAACATCTTTACTATAGAAAGAAAAATCAGCATTTTTAAAACTGCAGTTTTCAAAATCAATCGGTATATTTGAAATGCGTGACGCAGCCTCTGCCATAAAGCGTTTTATCTTCTGTTTATAGCATGTACACTTTTTGCCGTTTACAACTCCGGTGTCTTTGCAGAGTGGGCACTCGTAGGGAACATCAAAAACATCTTCGTTCATTCCGTACTTAGCAAGCACATCTGCTCTTTTGCGTTTAAGTTCTGCCAGTTCAGCCTCCATAGCCGATGCAAGTTCTGATGCAGAAATATTGCCGTTTATTATTTTAGTTGAATACCGCACACCGACTGTAGCAATTGCTCTGTCGATCTCTTCAACTTGGGGGACAAGAGCGTAAACGGTGTTTAAACGTTCCTGTTCAAGTTCTCTTCGTGTATCTGCAAGATGTACATATTCACTGTTAATATGTTTTTCAATTGCACTTGCACTAAGCATTGTTTACCCCCTATTCTAATTTTGCGCACTATTCATACGATGTGCTATCATCTTCTTTTCGAAATCACTTATATTATTATCCGTTGTAAAATTATTAAATTTTGTGGTTTTCTTAGGTGCTTTCTTCTGTTCGGCAGTTTCTTTACCAAGATTTTTTAAAACAGCATCCATATACTTAAAATTCATTTTGCCGGTGTTTATAACAGTTATCTCATATGCTTCTTTTATATTTGCCTCAGTAGCCTTATAATCCTGAAGCCATGTACGTACAAATTCGGTTTCAAGTTCGGTTAAATCTCTTCCGCTTATCTGCATAATACGTTTAACCTTTTTTTCAGCACGTGCAAGTTTTGCCTGTCCTTTTATGTATACATTGGCCTTTTCAAAACTGTCTATACCTTTATCTGCCCAAGTTATAGCAACCTTTTCAATATAACGCAAATCCATTTTCTTAATGGAGGTACAGTGTTCCAAAAGCATAACAATAACATCTATAGGCAATTTAAGCCAATCGTAGAATGAATACATAATTTTCATATCGTTATGGTTTAATGGTTTGCCAAGCAGTTGTTCGGCAATAAGGAACATATCACGGACATTTTTATCGGTTTTCAATGCGGCATTTATATCTTTAACAAGGTATTTTGGTGGTTCGGTATAAGTTTTTTCTTCTTCTGCAAGTGTTTCTTCTTTATGAACAACTTTTATATCTGATTCCAAATTCATAAATTCTACGCAACAAGCACCGTCTGCATCGTCAAAATTGATTACAGACTGCTCGTGCCAGTACTTAAGTGCTTTTAAAACTTTAGCATCCGTTAGACCAAGCGATGAAGCAGTATTTTCAACAGAGAGGTTTGCATCGTTTAAATGGCACAGTAAATACAGATATACCTTTACCGAATTTTCATCGGCAGCAGGCAGATACCTGTCTACAAACGCTGTCGGTACAGAAAAGACAGCCTCCCTCTTTTTTATGTGCAAATTTTTCACGCAAACTCCCCCATAATATTTATAGTGTAATTAGTATATCACACTATATCAATAAATTCAATGACAAAATAATATAAATTTAAAATCCCCGTTCGTTGAACGGGGATTTTTGAAATGCCGATGGCCGGAGTCGAACCGGCACGGTATCGCTACCGGCGGATTTTGAGTCCGCTACGTCTGCCAATTCCATCACATCGGCAAAAACTTACTTTGATAGTATACAACATTTTTTTTAACATTTCAAGACTTTTTTTCAATTTTTCGAAAAAATATTTTAAAACAGTGTGTACTTTTTCGTCTGAGTATGTTTATACGAAAAAGCACACACTGTTATTCATACTGAAAGCGTTAAATCATCTTGCACATTTAGCAACGATTTCTTTCATCTGCTCCATTTTTTCTTCCATATCAGCAACCATTTTGAACTGTGTACGGGCACGGTCTAAGTTATGGTTTTCTCTATGAATTTTAAAATAAACGTCGCCATTTAAGTGGTCACCCAAAAATCTGATACCACATTCGAGTGTCATAAGTTTAGCAGACATAGGCAGAAGTTCGATTTCTTCTTTAGTAATGCTGTCACCAACCTCACTTAAAAAGCCTTTAACATAGTGTTCAAACAAATTAAGGTCGCAGTATACTTTTGAAAGGTCTTTCTCATCCTCTGCGGCAGGGTTAGTACCAAAACGGATAGAATCGCCAAAGTCATAAAGCAAAGAGCCCGGCATAACGGTATCAAGGTCAATTACACAAATGCCTTTACCGCTTTCGCTATCAACCAAAACATTATTAAGTTTTGTATCGTTATGGGTAACTCTTAACGGAATTTTACCTTCTGCTATACCGTCTACAATAATAGCAGCATCGTCTTTACGTGCCATAGCAAAGTCTATCTCTGCCTGAACATCTTTTGCTTTACCTGATTTGTTTTCTGCAACTGCTTTTTCAAAATCAACAAATCTTGTTTTTGTGTTATGAAAATTCTTGATTGTTTCATGCAGTTTGTCAGCCTCAAAATCAGAAAGCATGTTCTGGAATTTACCGAATGCTGCAGCAGCGTTATAAAAATCTTTCGGGTCTTCTACAACCTGATAACTTATAGCATCGTCTATGAAAATATAAACTCTGTAGTAGTCTCCATTTTCGGTTTTAACATAACTCTTTCCGTCCTTAGCCGGAATAACAGTAAGAGTTTCTCTTTTAGAATTTCCGCCTGCTGCATCAATTTTTTTCTTTAAAAACTCTGTTACCATAACAACATTATCCATAAGTTCTTCAGGAGAAGAAAATACGGTGTTATTGATTTTCTGCAATATGTATTTTTCTTCAGCAGTAGTTTTAAGTAAAAATGTAGTATTAATATGTCCTTCGCCATAAGGAGAAGCATCTACATATTCGCCCTGAATCTCAAATAATTCAGCAATATCTTTTAAATTATATTCCATCGTACAGACCTTCCTCTACAAGTTTTTTCATTGCTTCCTGTACAGTTGCTTTATCCTCTTTATATGTAATACCATACCATTTATCTTTATTAGGGATTGCTTTAACTGTTGCTTTACCGGCTTTAACCAAATCGCCTACTACAGTAGGAATCAAAAATTCCGCTTTCAAAAGATTATCACCCTGCAGGAATTTTTCATACTCTGCTTCTAAAACAGGGAAAATCTCAGGACCGAATGACCAGAGGTTCATAGATACTTTTGAATCTTCGTCGAGCGAAATCTGCTCACCATTATCGCCTGTGCATTTGAAGTTTTCAATATCTGTACGCTCGTTGATATCAACCATATAACCATCTTCAATAACACAAACACCACGTGCTACAGAGCCGTTATCGCTAACTGTGTTTTTAAGGTCGTAGCAAACCATAGCAAATTCAAACTCACCTGCTGTCTGCATATATTTGTTAAGTTCAATAAATGCATTGCTTCCGTAGTAGTCATCAGCATTTAAAACCGCAAAAGGACCGTCTATAACATCTTTACAGCATAAAATAGCGTGTGCTGTACCCCAAGGTTTTACTCTGCCTTCAGGAAGATTATCTACTGTCTGGAATACATACTCAACGTCAATCTTCTCTTCAATCTTTTTGCCAACTAATCTCTTGAAATCTGCCTCAATGCTTTCTTTTATAATGAATACTACTTTATTAAATCCTGCTTTTTTAGCATCATACACAGAAAAGTCGAGCAATGCTTCGCCATTAGGGCCGATGGGTTCCATCTGCTTAAGACCGCCGAAACGGCTGCCCATACCGGCTGCCATTACTACCAAAGTTGTGTTTTTCATGATTATTACCTCCGCTTATCGTATATTATAATCTTTTCTCAAGTTCTGCTTTCTCGTTTTCATAACCGGGTTTACCTAAAAGTGCAAACATATTTTTCTTGTATGCTTCTACTCCGGGTTGATCAAACGGGTTAATACCAAGCATATATCCGCTTACTGCACATGCTTTTTCAAAGAAATACACAAGATTTCCAAAATGATACGCATCAAGTGCAGGAATATTCAAAATCAAATTAGGAACTCCGCCGTCATTATGTGCAAGTACGGTTCCAAGAAATGCTTTACTGTTTACATAACTTACGGTTTTACCTGCAAGGAAATTAAGTCCGTCGATGTTTTCGTCGTCGCTTAGAATTTCAATATCTTTCTTGGGTGTCTGTACATTTAAAACAGTTTCAAACAAAATTCTTCTGCCATCCTGAATATACTGCCCCATTGAATGAAGGTCTGTTGAAAAGTTTGCAGATGCGGGGAAAATACCTCTCTGGTCTTTACCCTCACTCTCGCCATAAAGTTGTTTCCACCACTCAGCAAAGTACTGAAGCGCCGGTTCATAACTTATAAGCATTTCGATCTCTTTGCCTTTACGGTTTAAAATATTTCTTACAGCCGCATATTTATAGCAATCGTTATTTTCAAAACCTGCTTTATACGCTTCTCTTGCTTCCTGTGCGCCGCGCATAATCTCGTCAATATCAATACCTGCTGCCGCTATAGGAAGAAGTCCTACCGCAGTAAGTACTGAGAAACGTCCGCCAACATCATCAGGAATAACAAAAGTTTCATATCCCTCTTTATCGGCAGAGTTTTTAAGTGCGCCACGTGCTTTATCGGTAGTTGCATATATTCTTTGTTTAGCACCCTCAGCACCATATTTTTTAATAAGCATATCACGGAATACCCTGAACGCTATTGCCGGTTCTGTTGTGGTACCGGACTTAGAAATTATATTAACGCTGAAATCTCTGTCGCCTACAAGTTCAATCAAGTCATTAAGATATGTTGAACTTATAGAATTACCGGCAAAGAAAATCTGAGGTGTACCTTTGCATTTCAAATTATAAAAAGTATCTGTCAGCATATCAAGGGCAGCCTTTGCGCCAAGATAAGAACCGCCTATACCTATAACAATCAAAACTTCGGAATCATTTTTAATCTTTTCAGCCGCCTTTTTAATGCGGTCGAATTCTGTCTTATCGTAATCAACAGGAAGGTCAACCCAACCAAGAAAATCATTACCTGCGCCATTACCTTTTTCTAAAATATCAGCAGCAGTCAAGGTTAATTCTTTCATGTTTGCAATTTCTCGTTCAGATACGAAATTACTTACTTTTGATAAATCTAACGTTACCATAATTCACCCGTTCCTTTCGATTGCATTGGATTGTTAAAAATCAAACATATATATTATACTACTATTTTCCGTATTTTACAAGTACTTTTTATTTGATTTCATCTTTTTTATCACGGCACATCAAATCGGATATTGCCTGCTTTGGTGACTTACCGTTATATAACACTTTATAAGCCTCGTTTATAATTGGCATCTCCACTTCGTATTTTTTCCCAAGTTCATATGCAGCGCTTGCGCAATGTACGCCCTCAACCACCATATGGACTTTATCAAGAGTGTCTTGCAAACTGTTACCTTGGCCTATAAGTATACCTGCACGTCTGTTTCTTGAATGCATACTTGTGCAAGTAACAATCAGGTCCCCAATTCCCGACAATCCATAAAAAGTATCTAGGTTAGCACCCATTTTAATCCCCAGACGCGAAATTTCTTTAATACCTCTCGTCATAAGTGCTGCTTTTGTATTGTCCCCAAAACCAACTCCATCTATTATACCTGCACAGAGTGCCATAACATTTTTAAGTGCACCTCCAAGTTGAACACCTAAAACATCGTCGCCTGTATACACCCTGAAAGTTTCGCACATAAATGCGTCTTGAACAGTAATAATGGCATCTTTATATTTCGAAGCAGCCACATTAGCCGTAGGAATAAACCTTGCAACCTCTTCAGCGTGAGACGGGCCGGACATCACGACTACCTTACTTTGTGGAATTTCTTCCTCAACAACTTCGGATAAAGTTTTTAAAGTGCCGTCCTCTAAGCCTTTTGACAGTATTACAATAATTGAATCCTTTCCCACATATTTGCTCATAGATTTAGCCGTAGAGCGTATAACGGACGAAGGAGTTACTAAAACGATAATCTCTTTATCCTCTACACACGAAATATCACTTGTATATGAAATATTATCACCCAAATGAATGTTTGGTAAAAATTCTTTATTTTCTCTGTCCTTTTTAAGCGCATCGCTCTCAGATTGCTTCCACGACCATAGTGTAACATTATGACCGTTTTTTTCAAGCAGAACGGAAATGGCTGTCCCCCAACTTCCGGAGCCTACTACTGCAATATTTTTTATGTCCATAATACTCTCCTATTCTCTACGGTACTTAAAATATTACTTTTTGAAATTAAGTTTTGATTCTGTTCCTTTTATAAGACGAACTATGTTTGCTCTGTGCATAAAAAGTGCAAGTGCACCCATAGCGATTGAAAGTATTACAAAATACATATCATCGCTATGCATCAGGATTACTGCTATCGGAAAAATTACACACGCTATACACGAGCCGAGCGAAACATAACGTGTAATTGCCATTATAGCAATTGCACATACAAAAACAATTAAACCGATTCTCCAGTCGAGCATAAATATAACTGCAGCAGAGGTCATTATACCCTTACCGCCTTTAAAACCGAAATAAATCGGAAAGTTGTGCCCAAGTACAACACAAAATGCCGCAACATACACCGGCAGTATAATCACACCTGCGGCAGCAAACATACCAACAAGCAAACGTGCAATTAAAATTGCAATAACACCTTTTAAAGCATCACCAAGCACAACAATTGCTGCAGCACCTTTGCCAAAAACACGCAGGGTATTGGTTGCACCGGCATTACCGCTACCCTCTTTACGTACATCTTTACCTATAAATTTAGAAACTAAAATAGAGGTATTCAGACTGCCTATCAAATATGCTATAACACCGCTTATAATTATCATCAAAATTTCTGTCATTAAAATTTTCCTTTCGGGTATAATTATTCGTCTTTTTTGCGTTCGCGTATTATAAACTTAATGGGAGTTCCCTCCATACCAAAATATGAACGTATCTGATTTTCAATATATCGTACATATGAAAAATGTGCCAGTTGTTTATCATTTACAAACAATATAAACGTTGGTGGCTTAGTGGTAGCCTGAGTGATATAATAGATTTTCAAACGTCTGCCCTTATCTGACGGAGGCTGCACTTTTGTTATTGCCTCGTTCAAAACATCATTTAAAACACCCGTAGACACACGCATTGCATGCTGATTGGAAACATAGGTAATAAGGTCAAACAATTTCTCAACCCTTGAACCTGTAAGTGCCGATATAAATGCAACGGGAGCGTACATCATATACGAAAGGTTGTTTAATACTGATTTACGGTAGTTTTCCATTGTCATAGTTTCTTTTTCTACCAAATCCCATTTATTTACAACCACAATAGCAGCCTTACCCTGATTGTGTGCATAGCCTGCTATTTTAGTATCCTGCTCTGTAACGCCTTCACGCGCATCAATAAGAATTAAAACAACATCACATCTGTCAACAGCCGCTAAAGAACGTACAACACTATAGTGCTCTATATTTTCGTCTATCTTGCCGCGTTTTCGCATACCGGCGGTATCTATAAACGTATATTTTTGCCCTTTATGTTCATATTTAGTATCAATAGCATCTCGTGTTGTACCTGCAACATCACTTACTATAACACGTTCTTCTCCAAGAATTCTGTTGATTAAAGAAGATTTTCCTACATTCGGTTTACCGATAACAGCAACTTTTATAGTATCGTCTTCTTCGCTGTTGTCAACTTCAAAATCAACATATTCAAAAAGTTTGTCAAGTAAGTCACCGACGCCAAGTCCGTGTGTTGAAGATATTGTCATAGGCTCATCAAGACCGAGATTGAAAAACTCATAATATGCCAAAGGCGGCTCACCAGCATGGTCTACTTTATTGCATACAAGCACAACGGGTTTTTTACTGCGCATAAGCATAGCAGCAACATCTTTATCCGCTGCAGTAAGACCGTCGTGGATATCAACCATAAAGATTATTGCATCAGCCATATCAATAGCAAGGTCTGCCTGACGTTTCATCTGTTTTAAAATAATATCGTCGTTTCTTGGCTCTATACCACCTGTGTCTATAAGTATAAATTTTTGATTAAGCCACTCACCCTCTGCGTATATTCTGTCTCTGGTAACACCGGGGGTATCTTCTACAATAGATATGCGCTTTCCTATTATCTTATTAAACAAAGTGGATTTACCGACGTTTGGTCTGCCAACTATGGCAAATACGGGTTTTCTCATTTATTTTATCCTCTCATTCAAGTATACTTTCTACAAAATCAAATCCGTCACACTCTGTCACACGAACCTTTACTCCAAGTTCCCTTTCAACATCTTCCAAAGTAGTATCGTCCAGAAAAACCATACTGTCGTCCTTGAACATATTCCTTGCAAGAAGGAGCGTTCCGTCTAAGTTTTTATCTTTTAACTGATTTATAATATCTCTTCCGCACAAAAGACCTGTTACGGTTATTCTGTCGCCAAAGAAATCATTTCTGATTTTATTAACTTCCACATTAACGTTCGGGTGTTTTTGCTTTATTTTATCTATGAAACTATTTATATGATTATATGCAATAGCACCTGTAGCAATAATTTTTTTGTTACCTTTGCAGTGTGTTTCGTCATTAAGTGCAAGATTTATCTCATATTCCAATGACGCCATCATCCCCACACCATTTTCTATCTGTGGAAAATCCTCATATGCATCATACGGCGGAATTTCGCGCTCCGCCATAATATAAAATTCATCTGCTGCATACACAACTCTTGTTCCAAACTCTTTATACAGTTTTGCAGAATATTCTTCCACAATGTCAATCACGTCATCAGCACTCTCTTTTGTAACGGGGGTAAGTTGAAAAAGACCATCTCTATGTTTCGATATACCCACAGGCACTACAGAAGCGCTATGAACTGCCGGCATAAGATTGGCAAGGTCTTCAAGAGATTTTCTTAAAACATCACCGTCATTCACACCGGGGCAAAGAACAATCTGAGCATTCATAGTTATTCCGGCTTCGGCAAAACGCTTCATAATATTCAAAATATTATCTGCATTTTTATTATTAAGCATCATTTTACGCACTTTTCCGTCAGTTGCGTGAACGCTTACATTAATGGGACTCACTCGCATATCAATTATACGTTGAATATCTTTTTCTTTCAAATTTGTAAGCGTTACATAATTCCCTTGCAAAAAAGATAAACGATAATCATCGTCCTTAAAAACCATTGTTGAGCGAACATTCGGCGGAAGTTGGTCCATAAAACAGAAAATACATTTATTGTGGCATCTACGTGGCTCATCTATAAGAGCGTTTTCAAATTCAACACCGAATTGTTCGTAACAATCATTATAAATCTCTATTTCTTCATAATCACCGTTCTTTTTGACAACTCCCACAACATAATATTCGTCGGACGTTAAATATTTGAAATCCAGTATATCCCCAAATTTACAGCCGCCGATATTATCAATAACATCGCCTTCTTCAATACCGGCATCGTAAGCAATGGACGCATATTCAACTGATTTTACAACAGCCTTGTTTTTCATATATACCCTCAACCTTTGATAAATTCTGAAATTTCTTGGGGAGAATTTGCAATAAATACATTCGGACTACTTTTAAGTTCATCAATCTCACCGAATCCATACGAAACCGCTATGCCGTCTACACCCAATTCTGCAGCACTGTCAAGGTCGTACATACGGTCGCCAATCATTACAGCCTCGCTCATATCAGTTATGGTAAAATAGTCTAATGCACGTTTTATTAAATGTACTTTCGAGGTGTCCTTTTCGTGCATTGTTACACCGACATTTAAATCTATATATTTATCTAACCCAAAATACGGAACTATTAGGTCTATATATTCTTGCGGTTTAGCAGATACAACAGCAAGTTTAACTCCTGCATTTTTCAAAGTTTTAAGTGCTTGTTCCATACCCTCGTAAAGAGTCATTTCATATATACCCTTTACAGAATACCGTTCTCTATAAAAATCACGTGCTTTTTCGGCATCGGATTCGCTCAATCCAAAATATTTCATATAAGCATAAACAAGTGGAGGTCCTACAACTCTGCGCAGACTCTCAAAACTGTTATCTATAGGTACACCAAGTTTTTTAAAAGCATATTCCGTACTTTTGAATATGCCCTCCTGAGTGTTACCAATGGTGCCATCCATATCAAAAAACGCATATTTATATCTGCACACACCTATTCCCTCCCATTATTAAATTAGTATACCACATTATGAGAATTTTTCCAATAGTTTTGCAAAAATTTAATTAAAAAAATAACCAGCCCGATTATGGGCTGGCTTGATTGCTTATTCAGCTTTTAAAACCTCTTTGTCACCATAGGTTCCGCAACTTTTGCAAACTCTGTGGGGCAATTTGTACTCACCGCATTTGGGGCATTTTACCATACCAGGTAAAACGAGTTTCCAGTTTGCTCTTCTTTTATCTCTTCTTGCTTTAGAAGTTTTTCTCTTGGGTACTGCCATAAAGTAACACCTCCTACCAAAATTCTATATCTTTTAAAAACTTAATCGTTTTTCAAAAACGCTTTTAATCCTGCAAGGCGCGGATCAATTTCATCGTCCTCGCAACCACACACACCGTCGTTTAAATCCTTGCCGCATATATGGCAAAGTCCCTTGCAATCATCCCTGCAGAGAAACACAAACGGAACTGATGTGCAAAAGTTTTCCTCTACTGCACTTTGTAGGTTGACAGTATTAGATACAATCGGCAAAAATACGCTGTCAGCATCAATTTCGTTATTGGTGTAGCATTCGCTTACACCATACTCAAAATCCTCGGTAATTTCTTTTAAACAACGTGCACAGTTAACCATAAACTGTGTTTGAACCGTTGCTTCAAGATAAAGATTTCCGCCGTTGTTTTTGATATCCCCATCCACTTTAAGCGGAGCAGTAAACAAAAACTCCTGACCGTTAAACTCTATCTTTTCAACCGGAATTTCAACCGAAACGGATTTACTGGCACCTTCAACCTTAACAATTTTAGAAACGTCTATCTTCATATATACACCTCGTTTATTCGGCGCAACAAAAATATTATATCTGTTTCCAATGCGTTTGTCAAGACTTTTTTACCGATATTTAATTATTTTACCAGTTTTGCCGTATCCATTGCTATCATCATTTCTTCGTCTGTAGGGATAACAAGTGTCTTAACCGTAGCACCTTCAGCAGAAATATCTCTTTCCTCACCACGTACTTTGTTAAGTTCAGCATCTACCTTAATGCCCATAAACTCTAAACCGTCTGTAATAGCGGCACGCATCATAGCAGTATTTTCGCCGATACCTGCAGTAAATACAATAGCATCTACACCGCCCATAACTGCTGCGTAAGTACCGATATAGCGTTTTACGCTGTAAGCAAACATATCAAGCGCAAGTTTTGCTCTTTCGTCACCTTCGCCTGCTGCTTTTTCCAAATCCCTGAAATCGCTGCTTATGCCGGATATACCGAATACACCGGACTGTTTATTCATAAGGTCGTTTACGCCTTTTTCGTCAAGAACTTCTTTTTACATAAGGAATGTTACAATTGCAGGGTCAATATCACCGCAACGTGTGCCCATAGCAACACCTGCCAAAGGTGTAAAGCCCATTGTAGTATCTACAGATTTACCACCGTCAACTGCAGTAATTGAAGAACCGTTACCAAGGTGAAGAGTAATAATTTTGAGATCCTCGATTTTTTTGCCAAGCATATCTGCTGCTCTGCCGGAAACATATTTATGTGATGTTCCGTGGAAACCGTATCTTCTGATTTTATGTTTTGTGTACATCTCGTAAGGAAGTGCATACATATATGCTTTTGCAGGCATTGTCTGGTGGAAAGCAGTATCAAACACACCTGCCTGAGGTACACCGGGCATAATTTTAGAGCAAGCCTCTATACCAATGATGTTTGCAGGGTTATGCAAAGGAGCAAGTTCAACACACTGCTGGAGTGCATCCATAACTGCGTCATCAATAATAACAGAACCGCTGAAAATCTCGCCACCGTGAACGACTCTGTGTCCTACTGCATCGATTTCTTTCATATCAGCGATTACGCCCACTTCTTTATCTGTAAGTGCTTCAATAACCATTCTGATAGCATCTGAGTGGTCTTTCATAGCATCTTCACGTACAAAATCATCTCTGCCGCTTACTTTCTGAGTAAGTTTGCCATCAATGCCTATTCTTTCGCAAAGACCTTTAGCAAGAACTTTTTTTGTGTCAATATCAATAAACTGATATTTAAGTGATGAACTTCCGGCGTTAATAACCAAAATTTTCATTGTAAATTCAACTCTTTTCTGATTTATTTAATTATTTATTTGCCTGTGCCTGAACACAAGTAATAGCAACAACACCAACGATATCTTCAGCGCTGCATCCGCGTGACAAATCATTAACGGGTTTTTTGATACCCTGTGTAATAGGTCCGTATGCTTCTGCTTTAGCAAGACGCTGTGTCAATTTATATGCTATGTTTCCTGCATTAAGGTCAGGGAAAATAAGTACGTTTGCTTCACCGGCAATATTGCTTCCGGGTGCTTTGCTCTTACCAACCGAAGGAACGATTGCCGCATCTACCTGAAGTTCGCCGTCAAGTTGAATATCGGGACGTTTTTCTTTAGCGAGTTTTGTGGCAAGTTGCATTTTGTCGACCAACTCAGACTTAGCGCTGCCGTATGTAGAATATGAAAGCATAGCAACCTTGGGTTCTGCTTCTACAAGATTTTTAAACGATGCCGCACTGCTGATAGCAATTTCTGACACTGCATCAGCATCGGGGTTTTCGTTAAGACCAGCATCTGAATATATAAATGTACCTTTTTCACCATATTCACAATCAGGTACAACCATTACAAAAAATGCAGATACAAGTTTTGTGCCAGGTGCTGTTTTTAATATCTGAAGTGCAGGACGAAGTACATTTGAGGTCGAGTTAACTGCACCTGCAACCATACCGTCTGCGTAATTGTTCTCTACCATCATAACGCCATAGTAAAGCGGATTAAGAAGTGTTTCTTTAGCTTGCTCGGGTGTAACGCCTTTTGCTTTTCTCATTTCATAAAAAGTGTTTGCAAATTCCTCTGCCTTATCTGCTTTAGAAGGGTCAATAATCTCAACACCTTCAAGCGAAATATCACCGGCAGTTTCTTTGATTTTATCAGCATTACCTAAAAGTACAATATCGCATATATCCTGCTCCACAATCATAGAAGCGGCTTTAATTGAACGGATATCTTCACCCTCTGCCAAAACTATGCGTTTTCTGTCGGATTTGGCTCTCTCGATTGTTCTCTCTAAAAATTTACTCACGTGAATTGCCTCCCAATATTCTAAACTTTTACCAAATAATTATACTACACGAGTTTGCATTTTTCAATAGTAAAATGTAATAAATTACATTTTATTTCTAATAAAATAATCTGTTTAAGAAAAAACTTTCGTTCCGCATCAAGAACGAAAGTTTTAAATCATTTTTTGAAATTTTCTTTTATTTTTTCAAAAAATCCTTTTTGTTGTTTATAGTTTTTATCATTCGTCACTTCACCGAATTTTTCAAGTACCTGTTTTTGTTCGTTTGTAAGGTTTTTAGGAACTTCAACTATAACATTTATTATCTGGTCTGCACGAACGCCTGAACGCAGATTTTTAATACCTTTACCGCGTATTCTGAAAGCAGTTCCGCTTTGTGTACCCTCAGGTATGGTATATGTCATCACACCATCCAAAGTAGGTATTTCAATATCTGCTCCCAAAGCCGCCTGAACAAATGTTACGGGGACATCACAGTAAACCTCATATCCGTTACGTGTAAATATGGGGTGGCGTCTTAAAGTAACAGTAACAAACAAATCACCCGCAGGGCCGCCTTTAATACCTGCGTTACCCTGACCTCTGAATGATACGGTTTCACCATGATTGATACCTGCAGGAATATTAACCTCAATAGTGCGTGAGCGTTTAATTTTTCCCTTACCCTTACATTTGGTACAAGGATTTTTGATAATTGTTCCCGTACCACCGCAGTTATTACACGGAGATACATTTACAAACTGACCGAACGGCGAACGCTGTGCAGTACGCACCTCACCGGTACCACCACATACGGGACAGGTCTGTTTATCGCTTGAATTTTTAGCACCCACACCATTACACTCGTCACAGTCTTCAACTCTGTATATTTTAACCTGTTTTTTAACGCCGAATGCCGCTTCCTCAAAAGTAAGTA
This sequence comes from Clostridia bacterium, assembly GCA_045646385.1. GTDB lineage: Bacteria > Bacillota > Clostridia > UMGS1810 > UMGS1810 > SIG455. The sequence continues at coordinate 45,885 of JAZRKQ010000025.1, forward strand.
TGATATTTTCTGTAATATCCGTTCCTTTGCGCGGGCCGTTTCTGCGACGTGACGAACCGCCGAAGCCACCGCCAAAGAACGAACCAAATATGTCGGATATATCCATATCGTCAAAACCGCCGAAGCCGCCAAAGCCACCGCCGCCAAAACCATTGGGGTCAGTACCGGCATGACCGAACTGATCGTACCGCGCCCTTTTCTGACTGTCACTCAAAATCTCATACGCTTCGTTAGCCTCTTTGAACTTAGCCTCAGCCTCAGCGTTACCGGGGTTAACGTCGGGATGATATTTTTTAGCCATTTTACGATAGGCTTTTTTAATATCGTCATCAGAAGCACTTTTATCTACACCAAGCACCTCGTAATAATCACGTTTATCTGCCATATATTTCACCTTTCAACACAGCAACAGCGTGGCATATCTGCCACGCTTTGCCAAAGGACATTGTAAAATTATTTATTTTCGTCGTCTACTACAGTATAGTCACCGTCGTATGTTCCGCCCTGACCGCCTGCAGCACCGCCCATGTCGGGACCTGCCTGAGCGCCCATATCGGGGTTTGCAGCCTGATACATCTTTGTAGATACCTCAAAGAACTTATTCTGCAGTTCTGTTGTTGCTGCCTTAATAGCCTCAACATCTGTGCCTTTAAGTGCCTCTTTAACTGCGTCTATTTTAGCCTGAATATCAGTTTTATCTGCTTCCTCTAATTTATCACCAAGGTCTGCAATTGCTTTCTCACACTGATATACAAGAGCATCTGCGCTGTTTCTAGCATCAACATTTTCTTTGTTCTTTCTGTCTTCTTCAGCAAACTGTTCTGCTTCTTTAACCGCTTTTTCAATATCTTCTTCAGAAAGATTTGAACTAGCAGTGATAGTGATGTTCTGCTCGTTACCTGTTGCCATATCTTTTGCAGATACGTGTACGATACCGTTAGCATCAATATCGAATGTTACTTCAATCTGAGGCACGCCTCTTGGAGCAGGAGCAATGCCGGACAGAGAAAATCTGCCGAGAGTTTTGTTATATGCAGCCATTTCTCTTTCACCCTGAAGAACATGGATATCAACACTTGTCTGATTATCTGCAGCAGTTGAGAACACCTGACTTTTCTTTGTGGGAATGGTAGTATTTCTTTCGATGAGTTTTGTGCATACGCCGCCCATAGTTTCAATACCAAGTGAAAGCGGTGTAACGTCCAAAAGAAGAAGGTCTTTAACGTCACCGGAAAGAACACCGGCCTGAATAGCAGCACCCATAGCAACACATTCGTCAGGATTGATTCCCTTATGCGGATCCTGACCGATAAAGCGTTTAACTGCGTCCTGAACAGCGGGGATTCTTGATGAACCACCGACAAGTAAAACTTTACTGATATCACTTGGATTTAAACCTGCGTCTGAAAGCGCACGTCTTGTAGGCTCCATTGTAGCCTCAACAAGGTCTGCTGTGATTTCATCAAATTTAGCCTTTGAAAGTGTGATGTCCAAGTGTTTAGGACCTGTAGCATCAGCGCTGATAAAGGGAAGATTGATGTTTGATGTTGTAACACCGGAAAGTTCGATTTTTGCCTTTTCTGCTGCTTCTTTAAGTCTCTGCATAGCCATTTTATCAGCAGAGAGGTCTATACCTGATTCTTTTTTGAACTCTTCAACCAAGAATTTAATAATTCTGTCGTCGAAGTCGTCACCGCCCAAGCGGTTGTTACCAGAAGTAGCAAGTACTTCAAATACGCCGTCACGGATTACAAGGATAGATACGTCAAATGTACCGCCGCCAAGGTCGTATACCATAATCTTCTGTTCATTATCTTTATCCATACCATATGCAAGTGCAGCAGCAGTAGGCTCGTTTATAATACGCAAAACTTCAAGACCTGCAACTTTACCTGCATCTTTTGTAGCCTGACGCTGAGCATCGCTGAAATATGCAGGAACAGTAATAACTGCCTGAGTAACAGTTTCGCCAAGATAGCTTTCCGCATCTGCTTTAAGTTTCTGCAGAATCATAGCAGAGATTTCCTGTGGTGTGTAGTTTTTATCGTCAATTGCAACTTTTCTGTCAGTACCCATATCTCTTTTGATAGAACTGATAGTTCTGTCGGGGTTTGTGATAGCCTGACGTTTAGCAACCTGACCTACAAGTCTTTCGCCTGTTTTTGTAAATGCAACTACTGAAGGGGTTGTTCTTGCACCCTCTGCATTTGCAATAACTACGGGCTCGCCACCCTCCATTACAGATACACATGAGTTTGTAGTACCTAAGTCAATACCAATGATTTTTGCCATAATAAATTACCTCTCTATTCTTATTCCGGCAAGTGCCGTTATTCGTACTGATTTAATTTGCCACTTTAACCATAGCGTAGCGGATTACCTTATCTTTATACATATAACCTTTTTGGAATTCTTCTATAACAATATTTTCGCCAACATTTTCATCGTCAATATGCATTACAGCGTTATGAAAGTCCGGATTAAATGTTTCGCCAACAGATGCAATCTCCGTAACACCCATCTTTTCAAAAATTTCTTTAGTTTGTTTTAAAACAAGTTCAAAGCCTTTATAGAATTCGCTTTCCTTGTCGCCAACAGATGCTATAGCACGCTCTAAATTGTCAACAACAGGCAGCAATTGTGCAACTGTTGCGCCCACGCAGTCAACATAGATTTTTTCTTTTTCTTTAACTGTACGTTTTTTAAAGTTGTCGTACTCTGCCATAACAGACAAAAGTTGATTTTTATACTGTTCTGCTTCGCTTGGCTCGGCAGGGGTATCTTCTGCTTTATCTACAGATTCCTCAGTAACGGTTTCTTTGATTTCTTCTTCCGTTACTTTAGTTTCTTCCATTTTGTTTTTCTTTTCAGCCATCGTTATAAGTCACTCCTATTTATATATTCATCTATACACTCCGCCAAAAACCTGAGTGTGGATACAACCTTTGCATATTCCATTCTTGTAGGCCCTAAAATAGCAAGTTTACCTTTAACATTATTACCCATAGAATAGTTAAGAGATACAGCACTTAAATCGTGCTGTGCCAGAATAGGATTTTCTTTACCGATTGTAACACTTACGGCATCGTCACTATTTCCGGATATTTCTTTTATAAAGGTCTTATTATCTTCTTTTATAAGATGCATAAATTCTTTTGTACGTTGTATATCGTTAAATTCAGGATAATCAAATATGTTTGTTGCACCAGTAACGATAATTTCTTCATCTTCAAAACTTGCTGCTGTTTTAAGCAGAAAATCAAATACAGAATTCAAAAGCCCTGCCTCTACCGGTAGCATCTCTTTCTCTGCTGCAACAACATCATCGGTAATCATAGAAATATCTATACCTGTAAAACGCTTTGCAAGATATGCGGAAAGTTTTTCTATAACTTCATCATCAATCGGTTTTTGTGTGCGGATAGTCTGATTTTTAACAACACCGTCACCCGTCACAAGAATAATTACAAAACTGTGTCTGTCAATATATATAAGCCTGATGTTTTTAATGATTTCCTTAGAAGCCATAGAAGATGTTACTATAGTTGTATAATTAGTAAGATTAGACGCTATATCAGAAACAGTTTTAACAAGTTTGCTGAGTTCAAGGTACTGATTCTGCAGAGAAAATTTAATTCTGTTAATCTCACCAAGTGTTAATGTGTACTGACTCATAAGTTCGTCCACATACACCCTATACCCTAAATACGACGGTATTCTGCCGGCAGATGTATGGGGTTTATCAAGATAACCCATCTCTTCTAAAAGTGCCATCTCGTTTCTGACGGTAGCAGAACTTACACCAAGATCATGATTTTTAAGTAAATACGACGAGCCTATAGGCTCAGCAGTGAGAATATAATCTTCTATAATGGCACGCAGGATTTTTCGTCTTCTGTCATTAAGTTCCATAATGATTATACCCTCCTTTTTTAATTTTTAGCACTCTTTTTGCCCGAGTGCTAACACATAATAAAATACCACTTGTCAAAAGGTTTGTCAAGTGGTATTTTACAAATTTACAAATTATTCACTTTTTATCCTATTTTACATAATAAAATCTGCCAAAATTGCGTTTGAAATATAATACGCTTCACGATTTAGTTTTAGCAAATCGCCTTGACGAGTGATAAATCGTTCATGCTTTAAAAGTTGATTACCAAAAACATCATATATATCCTTTTTAAAGCGTTTTTCAAACTCACTTATGCTTATCCCCTCTGCCATACGCAAGCCAAATATAACAAACTCACTCATTTTATCTTCTTCGATTAATATTTCTTCAATTTCGTTTTTATAATCAAGCAAATCATCTGTATTTTTACTGCGTATATTTCCTATATAAGACGATGCTCCTGCACCGATGCCAACATACTCACTACATTTCCAGTAACGGCTGTTATGGCGTGAATGTTTATCTATCTTACAGAAATTAGATATTTCGTATTGTATATATCCTGCTTTAATTAAACGCTGACATACATAATCGTAGAGGTCGGCAAAAGCATCATCATCCAAGGTCGATATTTCGCCGGAACACATTTTAGTATAAAACGGTGTCCCCTCTTCTATTTTTAATCCGTAGCACGATATATGCTCAGGGTTAAGCAAAAGCATACAGTCAATGCTGTAAGCAAGTTTTTGACGGGACTGCTCCGGTAATCCGAACATAAGGTCAAGACTCACATTATTAAAACCGCACTTGCGTATAAGGTTATAAGTACCATAAATATCATCAGCATCATGTATTCTGCCGAGGATTTTAAGTTCGTCATTATTAAAGGACTGTGCACCCATACTTATTCGGTTGATTCCGCTTTTTTTATAACTTAAAAGTTTATCTTCCGTTACAGATGCAGGATTGACCTCTATAGTCACTTCAGCATTTTCATCAATATTAAAATGCGAATATGCACAATCCATTATGCGGCTTATTAGGGTACTATCAATAACAGAGGGCGTTCCGCCTCCAAAATAAATGGTATCAATATCATATTTATTATGCGATTTTATCTCTGATATAACTTTATCACAATAATCATATGCGCAATCGGTTTTACCTTCAAAAGATGTAAAATCACAGTACGCACACTTTTTTGCGCAAAACGGAATATGAATATATAAACCTTTTTTATCAGTCATATGATCACCTGCCAAAGAAAAACAAAGGAGGGAATTCCCTCCTTTAAAAATATTATTCATCAAGTTTAAGTACGGACATAAACGCCTCTTGCGGAACTTCCACAGTACCCACCTGACGCATACGTTTTTTACCCTCTTTCTGCTTTTCAAGCAATTTTTTCTTACGGGTAATATCACCGCCGTAACACTTGGCAAGTACGTCTTTACGCAATGCTTTTACAGTTTCTCTGGCAATAATCTTGCCACCTATTGCTGCCTGAATAGGTATTTCAAAAAGTTGTCTTGGAATAGCCTCTTTAAGTTTTTCGGCAATACGTCTGCCACGCGGATACGATTTTGATTCGTGCACTATAAACGAAAGTGCATCAACCACATCTCCGTTTAACATGATATCGAGTTTAACAAGTTTTGAACGGCTGTAGCATTTCATTTCATAATCAAACGACGCATATCCTCTTGTACGTGATTTAAGTGCATCAAAAAAGTCATAGATGATTTCGTTAAGAGGCAGGTCGTAATGCAGTTCTGCGCGTGTATCATCAATATAGCGCATATTTTTATACACACCGCGTCTGTCCTGACAAAGTTCCATAATATTTCCAACGAACTCTGTGGGCACCATAATAGATGCCTCAACCATAGGCTCTTCCATATAATCAATTTCTGCCATTGGGGGCAGATTTGTGGGGTTATCAATCCAAACCTGTTCTCCGTTTGTTTTGGTAACCTTATAAACAACGCTGGGTGCAGTGGTTACAAGGTCAAGGTTATATTCACGTTCTAATCTCTCCTGTATGATTTCCATATGCAGAAGTCCTAAAAATCCGCATCTGAACCCAAACCCAAGTGCAACAGATGTTTCAGGATCAAAAGTGAGCGCAGCATCGTTTAACTGTAATTTTTCAAGTGCCTCACGCAAATCACCATATTTAGCACCATCAGCAGGATAAATACCGCAGAACACCATCGGGTTTACTTTTTTATAACCGGGAAGCGGTTCTTTAGCACCGCCTTCAGCAGTTGTAACAGTATCACCAACGCGAGCATCACTTACGTTTTTGATACTCGCCGCAATGTAACCAACATCACCTGCTTTTAAAGAATCTGCAGGTATCATACCGAGTGGCGAAAGCGAGCCTACCTCTACAACATTAAATTCTTTACCTGTAGCCATAAATTTAATGTTTGTACCGGAAGCAATTTCGCCGTCCATAACACGTACATATACTATTACACCTTTATATGCATCGTAATAAGAGTCAAATATAAGGCATTTAAGCGGCGCGCTCTCATCTCCTGTAGGAGCAGGTATGCACTCTACTATTTTTTCAAGCACATCTTCAATTCCGACGCCCTGCTTAGCAGAAATAAGCGGCGCATCCTGAGCCTCAATACCAATAATATCTTCTATCTCATTTTTAACAGCATCTGGTCTGGCACTCGGCAGGTCGATTTTATTTATAACGGGAACAAGTTCAAGGTTATGGTCTACTGCAAGATATGTGTTTGCAAGAGTCTGTGCCTCTATTCCCTGCGCTGCATCAACTATTAAAATAGCGCCTTCACACGCCGCAAGTGAGCGTGATACCTCATAATTAAAATCGACGTGTCCGGGGGTGTCTATAAGGTTAAAAATGTATTCCTGACCGTTTTTTGCCTTATACACAACTTTAACGGCTCGTGCTTTTATAGTTATACCCTTTTCGCGCTCAAGGTCCATATTATCAAGAATCTGGTCTTGCATCTCACGTTCTGTCAGAACACCGGTTTTTTCCAGTATTCTGTCTGCAAGCGTAGATTTGCCGTGGTCAATATGTGCGATTATACAAAAATTTCTTATATTATCTTGTCTGTTTGACATTAAAGTAAAACTCCTCATTTTAATATATTGATTTTATTATATACTCTAAAGTGAAAATTGTCCATATTTTTAAAGAAAATTTTTCATTACTTGCTCAAAAAACTATAGACAAACAATTTATTTTTTGCTAAAATAAATTGAATCTTATTACATAAAGGAGATATTTTTATATGCAAAATTTATTAAACGATAAATCTCTGATTAAAAAATATGCTATTATAATGTTTGGAAACATTTTAGTAGCGTTCGCAGTTGGTTGTTTTTATATCCCGAACAAAATTGTAAACGGCGGAGTTTCGGGTATATCAAACATTGTTTACAATACAATCGGCTTACAGCCAAGTATATCAATGCTTGCCGTAAATGCAATATTCGCCATTATTTCTTTTAGAAAACTGGGAATAAAATTTCTCGCTACGTCTTTTATAAGTGCTGCTGTTATTGCGGTGTTTTCAGATTTATTCATTGCTTATGTTCCACCGATTACAAACAATTTAGTTCTGGCTGCAATATTCGGAGGAATCATATACGGCTTTGGCATAGGCCTTTCTTTCATTCAGGGCGTTTCAACCGGAGGAACGGATATTTTAAGCAGGTTCTTGCAGGCAATTAACCCTCACATAAAAATCGGCAGAGTATTACTTGCAGTTGATGCAAGTATTATCCTTATTTCTCTTATAACATTCCGCCAGATGGATTTGGCACTTTACGGCATTATAGCACTTTCAATTTCTACATACGCAATCGATTGGCTTATAGGTAAACTTAATGTATCAAAACTTGCGTTTGTAGTTACAGCCAAAGGCGAAGAAATTTCTAAGTTTTTAACATCTACCTCACCGAGAGGTGTAACTATTATAGATGTTACAGGCGCATATACAATGGAAAAGAAGATACTTCTTATGTGTGCTCTTAAAACAAACGAAATAGTAGAATTCCAACGAAAAATTCTTGAAATTGACGAAAACTCATTTATAATTTTTTCAGAATCACAACAAATTGTCGGTAATGGTTTCAGAGTTTATAATTAATAAAATCCCCGCAGCACGCTCGGTGTTACGGGGATTTTTAATTGTTACATTTACTCAGAATAAACACAGCACCAAGAATTAAAACTATACCAACAACTGAGAAGACCGTAAGCGACTCCTTGAATATCAATACTCCAAAAACAGTTGCTGACATAGGTTCAAGAATACCTAATGATGCCGCCGTGCCTACCGGAAGATTTTTAAGTGCTATCGTATAAAACAGATAAGGTAGTACACACGTACAAATTCCAATTCCTATTCCCGCCGGTAATATAACCACAGGATTTTTAGGAATATATTCAATAATTCCAGAAGGCTCACTTATAAAAAATGCTACAATCGTGGCAAATAAAAAACAGTATAGCGTTGCTTTTAGCGGGTGCGACTTTCTGCGCATCTGCAATTTGGTAAAAATGTTGTATGAACTGTACGAAATACCTGACAATAATCCCAACACCACACCCGGTATGTTGATTTTAAGTCCACCCACCACTCCGGATACCAATGCACAACCTATTATCATACACACGAGTGCTGCCGCTTTTAACCCAGTGAATTTTTCGTCAAAAAACAGTACTGAAAATATCATAACAAATATAGGTGCAGTATACATAAGAATAACCGCAGTAGCAATAGAAGTTAATTGCATAGATGCATAATAACAGGCCGATGTCCCAAAAAGACAAACTCCCCCGCATGCAAACAGTAAAAGTTCCTTTATGTTAGTTTTCAAAACACTTTTATGAAAAAACAGTATGTATATGAAAACAGATATAAAAGAAACCATCACTCTTAAAAAGGTCATCTGCAAGGAAGAAAATCCGTAAGGAGTTAAAATGTTTACAAATATCCCTGATGTTCCCCACAAAAGACCTGCAAGTATTATGTATATAAATGATTTTGTTTTCATAACTGATCCTCAAAATACTTTCAAAAAATCCGAATGTGAATTTCACATCCGGATTTTTTAGAATTATTTTTTAAGTGCAACTACAACTTTTCTGTGTATACCCTGACCCACTGAATAGGTGGTGACTTTATCATTATCCTGAAGTGCTGCATGGATAATGCGGCGCTCGTATGCGCTCATAGGTTCAAAAGTGAAGTTACGACGCGATTTTATAACATTATTTGCAACTTTATTGCTAAGCGCCTTTAATGCCTCCACACGTTTTTCACGATAGTTTTCACTATCAAGATAAACTTTTGGCGCTTTAGGTGATTTTCTTGCAAGTGCAAGTGAAGCAAGATGCTGGAGAGAAGTGATTGTTTCTCCGCGCTTACCGATTACAAGACCAGTATTATTACCTGTAATATCTACACAGATAGCATCACCTTCTTCAAATGTTGCCACCTTACCTTCAGCATTAACATCAATACCTGCCAATTTAAATACACCATTTAAAAAATCAACTACTGTATCTATATCACCTTCTGAACAAACAGTTTCTTTTTTTACCGATTTCTTTTCAGGTGTTGCTTTTTCTTCTTTCATTTTGTTAATATCTTCAGTTACACTTTCAATGATATCGCCGTCAGCAAGTGTAACTTTTACTTTTGCAAGTTTACTGCCAAGACCGAACAAACCTTTTGAAGGTGTTTCCAAAATTTCTATTTTAACATCGTCTATATCGGCATTTAACTGCTCTAATGCGGCTTTTATAGCCAAATCAACAGTTTTGCCGGTTGCTTCTGCAAAATTCATTATATATTAGCCTCTCTTTCTTCTCTTTTTCTTTTCAGCCTCTGCCAACGCTTTCTTCTCCTCTAAAACAACAAATTCTGCTTTGAGTTTCTTTGAATAATATCCGTTTAAAAGAAGTGTCTGACCAATTGATAAAATGTTGCTTATAATCCAGTAAAGACCAAGCGCCGCAGGGAAAGAAAACGCAATCCATGTAGTCATAATCGGCATTACGTATGTCATAGTTTTCATTGTGCTTTCTGAATTACCTGCAGGTTTCTGTTCAGGATTAAGCACACGCTGTGGTTTTTTATCTTCTTCTTTTTTCTTGTCGTTACCGTTTATCCAAGTAGTAATCTTACTTGTAAGGAATGTTGTGATACCGGCAAAAAGCGGGATTAACCATAACAAGTCAAGGTGACCAAAACTTGGTGTTACAGATAAATCAAGACCAATAAAATCAAAATTAACAAGGTCTTTTGCCTTTGCAATTGCAATTTCCACCTGAGGTGTTTTCTCCAAGCCGAGGGTTGTCATAAGCGACGCCACCTGTTCTTCACCGTAGTGAAGCATATAAGTAAGCGGCTGATAAATAACTCTGTATAAACCAAAAAGTATAGGCAACTGTATTAGCATCGGCAAACATCCGCCCATAGGCGAAATGTTATATTCTTTATACAGTTTCATTGTTTCTTCTGACTGTTTCTGCTTATCGTTTTCGTATTTCTTCTGAATTTCCAAAAGTTTTGGCTGAACAAGTTGCATTTTGGTCATAGATTTTTGTTGTTTAAGACCTAAAGGCAAAAGAATCAACTTAACTGCCAGCGTAAAAATTATAAGCGACCATCCGTAGTTGGCAACAAAACTGTAGATAAACCCAAGAATGTATCCTAACGGATGTGTAATGAGTGTTCGGAACATTTACTCAAATCCTCCTTATTTTAACGGGTCATACCCACTGCTGCCAAACGGATGGCAGCGCAGTATCCTGCCAAGCGCAAGATATGCCCCCTTGATAGCACCGTATTTTTCGATTGCCTGTATAGCATACTCTGAACAGGTCGGCGTATATCTGCAACACGATTTTTTATAAGGCGATACCGCCCGTTGATAAAATCGTACTGAACCAATTAAAAATCTTTTAAAAAAATTACGCATTCCCGTCACCTGTGTCGGTAGTCTTTTCAATTAATCCGGTTTCTTTTGCGGCAAACATTAAAGCGCCGCACAGTTTTTCAAACGGAGCATCACAAATACGCTCCCTTGCCACTATAACGATATTGTGGCTCGATTTGATATCGGCAAGACATTTTCTGTAAGCCTCACGTATTAAACGCTTAGCATAGTTTCTGTCGTGCGCTTTACCAATTGCCTTAGAAACAGTTATGCCAAGTTTGGTAATATCCGATTTATTTTTTGTTGTATACATAACAAAATACGGAGTTACACATTTAGCACCTTTTCTGTAGGCATAAACAAATTCACGATTTTCTTTTATGGTGTTTTTCAAATCAAATTCCACCCTCATAGTAACTCAAACATAAATATGCGAAAAAGACCACATCTATAAGGTGTGGCCTTTTGAGTAGACTATAAATTATGCAGACAATACCTTTCTGCCTTTTAATCTTCTCCTTGCTAATACCTTTCTGCCGTTAGCAGTACTCATTCTGCTTCTGAAGCCATGTACCTTTTTTCTGTGACGTACATTAGGCTGATATGTTCTCTTCATTAGGTTACACCCCCTCCAAAAAACTACGATGTGCTGTATAAGGCGAGCACAAACGCCGTATGCCATCATAAAATCCTTATCCATTATACACCAACATTTTTCCTTTGTCAACAGTTTTTTAACTGAATTTAACATAATTTTTTGGCGGCAAAAAATTCGTCTGCGCCCTCTTTTTACGACAAATTAAACTTATCCAAAAAACTATAATTGCATTGCGAGGGGGGCGGAAAATGACTGTTTATATAGATGTGCTTTTTGCTGTTAATATGATTATAAATTATCTTCTGCTCCTGGCCACTTCTAAAATAACAAAGCACAGCACCTCTGCCGTGCGTATTGCACTTGGCTCTTTTGCAGGTGCCATATACGCTGTGTGTATGTTTTTTCCGCAAATAAAGGCATTATATACCGTTGCAGCCAAGATTGCGGTTTCATTCATACTTGTTGCAATCAGTTTTAATATCAAAAAAGTAAAAAGTTTTTTTAAAACAGTATGCGTATTTTACATAACTTCGTTCATATTCGGCGGAATATCATTAGGTATTTTTTATTTTACAGGTGCAGGCACAGGCACCGTTATAAGCAATGGCATCTTTTACTACAACCTTTCTTTGAGATTGCTTATTATTTCTTCAGCAATAGCATACGGAATTATACGCTTGTTATGGAAGGTATGCAAAAGCGACAAAATGAGGGATTTTAAACAAATAGAAATTTTTCTGCATGGCAAAAATGTATCACTTAATGCGTTGGTTGATACGGGAAATATGCTAAATGACCCCATTACACAAACTCCCGTTGTTGTAGCAGAGTTTGAACGCCTTAAAAACATTCTGCCTCAGAATTTCAATACCCTCTATACAGAACTTTATCACTCCCCCGAAAGCATTATAATAAATGATAATATAAGTGAAATGGCTTCAAGGTTACGTATTATCCCATTTACATCATTGGGTGCAAACGAATGTATGCTGCTCGGCTTTAAAGCCGATGCGGTAAAAATAGAAAATAAAATAAGAGAAGATATTATAATCGGTATATACGGAAATAATTTATCACGCAATAAAGATTATGACGCTTTGCTTAATCCAGAAATCATTAGCGGAGGAATATTACAATGAATATATTAAGGAAAATATTTTTATATCTTCGTTCACTATTTAAGTTTACTGACGAAGTTCATTATATCGGAGGCCCTGCAGCACTCCCTCCTCCTCTTTCACGTGAGGACGAGGAAAAATATCTTAATATGCTTGAAACCAACCCTCAAAAAGCAAAATCAACTCTTATTGAACACAACCTGCGCCTTGTTGTATATATTGCAAAAAAGTTTGAAAATACAGGTATTTGCGTAGAAGATTTAATATCCATAGGCACAATTGGATTAATAAAGGCAATAAACACTTTTAATCCGTCTAAAAAAATCAAACTTGCCACCTATGCATCACGATGTGTCGAAAACGAGATACTTATGTATTTGCGCAAGAACTGCCACAGACGTACTGAAATTTCGATTGATGAGCCATTAAACGTAGATTGGGACGGCAACGAACTTTTGCTTTCAGACATTCTAGGCACCGATGGTGATATCATATACCAGAGCATAGAAAATGATGTTGACAAACAACTTCTTTCAATCGCTATGGAAAGGCTGTCTTCCAGAGAACGAAATATAATGGAAATGCGTTTCGGCATTAAAACCGGTGTGCAAAAAACGCAGAAAGAGGTGGCGGATTTGCTCGGTATATCACAATCGTACATATCAAGACTTGAAAAAAAGATAATCAGCCGACTAAAAAGAGATATATCAAAACTGATTTAAAGAGTAAAGGAAAAAACTTTGCTCTTTTTTTAATAAAATGCTTGACAAATACATAGTATAATGATATACTTGTCAAGTAATTTGCTTTACAGTGTTTGGTGATACTATGAAAAATCTTAATTTTGTATACTTACTCGACTTTTACGGCGGTATATTAAATGACCGTCAGAGAGAGGTTTTAACTCTGTATTATGATGATGACCTCTCCCTTGCTGAAATCGCAGAGATTACAAATATCAGCAGACAAGGCGTACACGACCTTATAAAGCGCGGCGAGGTTAAATTAACCGATGCAGAAAATGCATTGGGGCTTGCAAAGAGATTTGAAAACATAAAAGAAACTGTTTACCAGATAGAAAAATCAATAAACAACTCCGATTGCAACAATAAAGAAGAATTAACAGCATTAATAGAACAACTTAAAAACCAGGTATAAAGGAGGGCAAAATCATGGCATTTGAAAGCATTTCAGACAAACTGCAAGACGTTTTTAAAAAATTGCGCGGCAAAGGCAAAATAAGCGAAGCAGATTTAAAAGTTGCCATGAGAGAAGTTAAACTTGCCCTTTTAGAGGCCGATGTAAACTTTAAAGTTGTTAAAGATTTTATATCCAAAGTATCTGAAAAAGCAATGGGCGAAGCAGTTCTTGAAAGCCTTACTCCTGCTCAGCAGGTTATTAAAATTGTTAACGAAGAACTTACCGCACTTATGGGAAGCGAAGTTGCAAAAATACAATATGCATCGAAGCCTCCTACGGTTATTATGATGGCAGGTCTGCAAGGTGCAGGTAAAACTACCACTTGTGCAAAAATAGGCAGAGTTTTAAAAAAAGACGGCAAACGTCCCCTGCTCGTTGCGGCTGATATTTACCGTCCCGCCGCAAGACAACAGTTAAAAGTTGTCGGCAGTCAGGTGGAAATCCCCGTATTTTCAATTGACGATTGCAACAATGCTGTAGAAATTTCAGAAAAAGCAATTGAACACGCAAAATTAAACGGAAACGACGTTGTTATAATAGATACTGCCGGCCGTCTGCATATTGATGACGAACTTATGGCAGAACTTGAAAATATAAAAGCAAGCGTAAATCCTGCCGAAATACTTTTAGTAATAGATGCAATGACAGGTCAGGATGCTGTAAATGTGGCGTCATCATTTGACGAACGTTTGTCAATTACCGGTACGGTTTTAACCAAAATGGACGGCGACACCCGCGGCGGTGCGGCACTTAGTGTTAAGGCAGTTACTGGAAAACCTATCAAATTTGCAGGTCAGGGTGAAAAACTTACCGACCTTGACTACTTCTACCCCGACAGAATGGCATCACGCATACTTGGTATGGGCGATGTGCTTACTTTAATAGATAAGGCTCAGCAGGCATTTGACGAAAAGAAAGCCGCTGAACTTGAAAAGAAAATAAGAGAGCAGACTTTCACTTTAGATGACTACTTAGACCAACTTCAGCAAATGAAAAATATGGGCTCGCTTACAGACCTTTTGGGTATGATACCCGGTATGAACCAAAAGGCACTAAGCGGTGTAAATATTGACGAACGCAAAATGCTTCAGGTGGAGGCAATTATCACCTCGATGACAAAAGCAGAGCGTACAAACCCCGACATTATAAATTCATCACGTAAAAAGCGCATTGCAGACGGTAGCGGAACTAAAGTTCAGGACGTCAACATTCTGCTTAAACAGTTTGAGCAGATGCGCAAAATGATGAAACAACTTTCAAACCCCAAAGCACTGAAACGTCAGATGCGCGGATTTGGCGGAATGGGCGGATTTTTCAGATAACAATTAAAATGTTATATACATGACCACTTTAAGGAGGTGAATACAAATGGTAAAAATCAGATTAAAAAGAATGGGTGCTAAAAAATCACCTTTTTACAGAGTTGTTGTTGCTGATTCAAGATACCCCAGAGACGGCAGATTTATCGAGGAAATCGGTACTTATAACCCCTTGACAGATCCTGCTACAATTAATATCGATGCTGAAAAAGCAACAAAATGGCTCGGCAACGGTGCACAGCCCACCGACACAGTAAGAGCACTTCTGAAAAAAAGCGGCGTATTACAATAATTGAGCAAAGGAGTAATTCAATATGAAAGAATTGCTTGAATTCATTGCCAAAGCGCTTGTTGAGCATCCTGATGATGTAAAAGTTGAACAGAAAGGTTCTGAAAACGCTATCGTTTTGGAATTACACGTTCACGAAGACGATATGGGTAAAGTTATCGGCAAGCAGGGCAGAATTGCAAAATCTATTCGTTCTGTTATGAAAGCTGCTGCAAGTAAGAACAACGTAAAGGTTTCTGTTGATATAGTCTGAAAACGACTTCCAATATAGCACAGCATTCATTTTGCTGTGCTATATTAGGTTCAACAGAACAATTACGATGATTATGGTGATTAACTATGGATAATAATAATTTTCTTGAAATAGGAAAAGTTGTAAATACACATGCGCTTCGCGGCGCAGTTAAAATGGTGGTTTGGGCAGACTCTACCGACGTTGTGGGCGGTTTAAAACGTCTATATGACAATGGTGGTAACTGCTATGACATCAAGTCTGTTTCATACCAAAAAGACAATGCAATCGTTAAATTTGCAGGGATTGACTCTATTGAGCAGGCAGAAAAATTAAAAGGCAAAATTCTGCTTGTAAGCCGTGACGAGTTCGACCTGCCGGAAGGTGTATACTTTATTGCCGACCTTATTGGCTTATCAGTATATGAAAATGACACTCTGTACGGAAAAATTGATAATGTATTTCCCGCCGGCGGTTGTGATGTCTACTCTATCAAAGGCGAAAAAGAAATCCTTTTTCCTGCATTAAAAGAAAATATTTTAGATATTGACTTTCAAAACAAGGTTATGAAAGTAAAATTCCCAGAAGGGTTGCTTGATTTATGATTTTTGATATTCTTACCCTTTTCCCCGAAATGTTTGACGGTGTGCTTAACTCAAGTATGCTCGGCAGAGCCGCTGATAAAGGCATATTGGAATTTAACGCTGTAAATATACGCGACTTTGCAGACAACAAGCATAATCGTGTAGACGATGCTCCATACGGCGGAGGTCGCGGCATGGTTATGCAAGCCCCCCCTATTTACAGTGCATTTAAAAGTATTGAAGAAAAACGCGGCACAAAGCCGCATCTTATATATATGTCGCCAAAAGGCAAAGTCCTTACTCAAAAAGATGCAATACGTTTATCTAAAATGCAAAACATAGCAATTTTATGCGGTCATTACGAAGGCATTGATCAACGTATTATTGACGAAATCGTTGACGAGGAAATCTCAATCGGCGACTACGTACTTACGGGCGGAGAACTCCCTGCGATGGTGCTGATTGATACCATAAGCCGTATGATTGACGGCGTACTTTCAAACGAAGACAGTTTTACAGATGAATCGCACTTCAACGGACTTTTGGAATACCCGCATTATACCCGTCCTCCTGAATTTCACGGTATGACCGTTCCCGACGTTTTACTTTCGGGAAATCATGCAGAAATTGAAAAATGGCGCAAGAAAAAATCTTTAGAAGTAACACAAAAGTACAGACCTGACCTTTTGAAAGGAACGGATAAAAATGAAGATTAACCGTGTGTATATCAAAAATTTTGGCGGTATAGCCGACAGAGAATACATACTTTCCGACGGACTTAATGTTATATTCGGCGAAAACGAATCCGGTAAAAGCACATTTTTGTCTTTTATACGATTCATCTTTTACGGCGCAAAAAAGTCACGCGCAAAGGAACTTTCTTTCCGCGAAAAATATATGCCTTGGAGCGGTGAGGATATGTGCGGCGAGGTAGAATTTACACTAAACGGCACAGAATATTCTCTTTCACGCAGAGTATCCCCTACAGGCAGAAAAAAGGATATTACTTTTATCAACAAATCTACAGGCGATACAATAACAGATACAGACGACCTCGGCACAGGCATTTTCAAAATGAGCGAGGAAGCATTTTTAAAGACTTTGTTTTTAGGAGCAGAAGGTGCGCAGATAACGTCTGACGGCGAACTTTTATCCAAGATTTCAAACGTGGCTCAAAGCGGCGACGAAAAAGTTTCTTATCAGGAAATATGTGCCGAAATAAATGAAATGATTGCCGATATTTCATCTCCCCGCAGAAGCAAAGCATTAATCCCCGCTTTAGGAAAACAATTGGAAATTTTAGAATCAAAAAAAGTAGAGGCACAAAATCTTTATAAGCAAAAAAGCGAACTTTCAAAAAAACTTGACGAAATCAACTCGGAATTAGATAATGCTATTGCATTAAAAACAAAATTAAATGATACTAAGAACAAAGCAAAACAATATTCCGACTGGATTTCATATAAAAAAGCATATGAAAAACTAAAAGACGCAGAAAACTCATATAAGAGTTCCTCAAATGCGGATGCTATCGATAATATCAAATACGATTTTTTAGAAAATATATCAGCAGAAGAAGAACAAATAATTTTAAAGGATAACTCTGCAGACATATCATCTTTTAAAATGCAGGAGGTACTTCTTGCAGATAAAGCAAAAACCAATAAAAAAATCTGCATAGTTTGTGCAATCATTTCTGCTATATGTACTGTATTGGGCATTCTCTACCCCGTGGCTTTTGCAGGAACAGTACTTTTTGCTTTACTTACTGTTTATTTCACATTATCTCACAAAAAACTGATAAGCAATGTTTCCGATATAACAAAAAAAATATCGGATATCGAGCAAACAAAAAATGATGTCTTAAAAAAATATAATATCGAAAGTACAGAACATTACAAATTACTCAAACGAGAAAGTGCAGATTTGCAAGCACGTGAAGAACTTAAAAAATCAAACTCCGAAACACTAAAACGTATATATGACGAACGCAAAACGGAATACGATATACTTTCCGCGCACATTATAGAACATTACGGCAGTTTAGATAATCTCGAATGTGAAAAAGTGGATATTGATGAGATCACCATTTCTCAGCAAATTAAATCTGCCGACGAAAAAATACTTAATCTTACAGCCGAAAGTGCTAAAATTAAAAGCAATGCCGAATCTGCTGAAGGCATTTCACAGGAAATTGCAAATATTAATCGTGAAACAAAAGATTTAAAAGAAGCATATACCGAAGCAAGCGAAAAACTTCGTATATTGAATCTTGCTTCTGAAATCCTGCAGCAGTCTTATGAAGAACTGAAAAGTAATTTTGCACCCCGTCTTGCTAAATCAACTGCAAATATTTTCAACACCTTAACAGGCGGAAAATACGGCGAACTTATAGTAAATGACGCATTTGAAATACAAATTAAAAACGACGGTAAATACGAATTTTCAAATTTTTTCAGTTCAGGTACAATTCAACAGTTGTATTTTTCGTTAAGATTAGGTATAATAGAATTAATTATGGGTAATTATCCCTTGTTTATTGACGATGCATTCATAACTTATGACGACTTGAGATTCAAAAATGCATCGGATTTTTTAAAGGTTTACTCTGAAAATAACCAAATCATATTTTGTACGTGCCACACGCGCGAAAGTAATATGCAAGGCGCTGAGGTACTCAAATTCTGACGGAGGTGTTTTGAACTATGGCAAATGCAAGTGTAGAATTTTTAAAAGGTAATGTTACTATTGATAATGAAGTAATTGCGCAGATTTGCGGTATTATAACAACCGGTTGCTACGGTGTGGTTGGTATGGCATACAGTTCCAAATCTAAAGGAATCGCTTCGCTTTTAGTAAAAGATAAAATTTCAAAAGGCGTGGACGTTTACGTTTCTCCTGACAAAAAAATAAGTGTTGATATTCATATTATCATCGAATACGGAGTTAATATTCAGACTACCAGCGACAGCATCATAAGTAATGTAAAATATCACTTAAACTATATGACAGGTCTTGAGGTTGACAGCGTCAAGGTCTTTGTTGATGGTGCCAGAGTACGCGAATAGAGGTGAAAACTGTGATAGAGATATTAACAGGTGAATTACTGGCGGATATGATTATCTCGGGCAGTAATAACCTTTCAAACAGAAAAACTGAAATAGATGATTTAAACGTATTCCCCGTTCCCGACGGTGATACGGGTACTAATATGTCACTCACCATGCAATCTTGTGTGGAAGAGGTCAATAAAGTAAGAGATAAAGGAATTGGTGTAGTTGCCAAAACTTTGTCTTCTGCTGCCCTGCGCGGCGCAAGAGGTAACTCCGGTGTTATTACCAGCCAGTTAATGCGCGGTATTGCAAAAAGATTTTCGGGGCTTGAAACATGCGGAAAAACTGAATTTGCAGAGGCTATGAAATTTGCTGCAGACTCAGCATACGGTGCAGTTATGAAACCTATTGAAGGTACTATATTAACCGTTGCGCGAGGCATTTGCAACGGTGCTTTAGAAAATGTCGATTCGGCTGACGATATGGTTTCTCTTCTCAAAAGCAGTATTGCTTCCGGTAACGAAGCGTTGGAACGTACTCCTGATTTACTGCCACAACTTAAACAGGCAGGTGTAGTTGACGCAGGCGGAAAAGGATTGATATGCTTCTGGGAAGGTGCTCTCTCCTATCTTGAAAACGGTGTTATTATTGAGCGTACTGACGCTCCTGCAGAATCTAATGCTCCAAAAACTGAATTTGAAACTTTAGAAGAAATCAAATTTAAATACTGTACAGAATTTTTAATCCACAAATCTTCCGCTACTGCTGATGTGTTTACCTATAAAACAAAAATTGAAAGATACGGCGATTGTATGGTTGTTATTGACGATGATGACATCGTGAAAACTCACATACACACAAATGAGCCCAATATTGTAATCGGTGAAGCACTCAAATTAGGCGAACTTTCTAAAATTAAAATTGACAATATGAAAATTCAGCACGAGAACAGAGTTGTAACAGAAGACGAAGTTAAGGTTGAAGCAGAAAAACCGGCTGAGCCACCAAAGAAATACGGATTTATTTCCGTTGCTGTCGGTGAAGGTATTGTAAATACAATGCGTGCACTCGGCGTCGATCTTATCATTGAGGGCGGTCAGACAATGAATCCAAGTGCAGAAGATATTTTAAACGGTATCGAAGCACTCAACGCAGAAAATATCTTTGTTTTCCCTAATAACAAAAATGTTATTCTATCTGCTGAACAAGCAAAAAACCTTACCAATAAAAATGTTGTTATTATTCCTACCAAAAGTGTTACTCAGGCAATTTCCTGTATGATTTGCTTCGACGAAGACGAAGACGTTGAAGAAAACACAGAAATGTTTATTGAAACTATCGCAAATGTTCGTACAGGTCAAATCACTTATGCCGTAAGAAACACCGTTGTAGAAGGCAAAAAAATTAAGCAGGGTGATATTTTAGGAATAGTCGATGGCAAAATTGCCGTTGCAAAAAAATCTATAGACAGTGCGTTTTTTGCAACTTTAGACGAAGTTATCGGCGAAGATGCAGATACCGTAACGATTTTCTATGGTAAAGATGTTTATGAAAAAGACCTTCAGGAAATCAAAGACAAAATTGAAAAGAAATATAATGACTATGATGTTTCAATTCAATATGGCGGTCAAAATGTATATTATTATATAATATCTGCTGAATAATGTAAAAAGCAGAGTCAGTAGACTCTGCTTTTCCATTTGACAAAGGAAATTATAAGTAGTATACTAAACATATATTTAAAAAGGAGTTTGAGCCATGCTGTTTTTTAAGAAAAAATATAAAACAACAGTGTATATAGATGGTATGTCATGCGGTCATTGTGCTGCTAAAGTTGAAAATGCCATCAATGCCATTCAAGGATGCACGTCTAAAGTTAATCTATCCAAGAAATGCGCATATGTAAAATCTGATTCTCCGTTAAATGAAACTGATATTTTTAATGCTATATCTAACATTGGTTTTACGCCTGTTAAAATAGAAAAATAATTCATTTTAAATTTGACATATTAAATAATATTATGGTATAATATCATAGTATGTATATGCGGATGTGGCGAAGTTGGCATACGCGCAAGATTTAGGTTCCGTCCTGTATGTGATTTTATTGTTGATTACGGTTTTATCCGTTTTCATAGATGAGGATTAAGCGATATGCTCCTCCTCGGTGTACCTCTACCGTGTAAAATTTAAGAGGTAAAACTTAATATGCGGCTGTGGCGGAATTGGCAGACGCGCTAGACTTAGGATCTAGTGTCAACGACGTGGGGGTTCAAGTCCCTTCAGCCGCACCACCTCTAATTACTGCTTAGAGGGTTTCAGTTTGAGGGCATAAAAGTGCCTGTTTTTAACAGACACTATAACAATGCTTACTGCCCGTCGGGCTTTCAGAATCGGTATACGAAGCGTGCTAACGAATAAAAAAATCTTTGCTAGGGATGTCCTTACTCGCTCAAAGTTTGCCCTGAATGCACGTGCGGGCGTGAGCCCCAAACTTCCACCACTTGAATTTTTAAAGAGAATACAGCCTTACTCCTGACGTCGTGCATCTGTTCTTCGACACAGTATCAGCACTCCGAAACGACTCTCTGTATGGGCTCGTTCACACCTCGCCAGTTTAAGCTCATAGCACATGGAGCATGTTATTTTTCTCTTGATTTTATGCAAAAAACATGATAAAATAAAAATGCCAATTTTAGATTATCATTTTCAATATAACATAATTGTTGACGCGTGTCAACAAGAATTTTAAAAATTGAGGTGGTAAAATGTCTATTGCAAATTTAATAAGCGAGTTCAGAGCGAAAAATAATCTCTCTCTTAGAAAGGCTGGGAAGCTTCTCGGCATATCTGCCAAAACGATTATGAATCTTGAAGAAGGAAAGGTATTACCTTCGGTTTTAACGCTCGTGAACATAAGCAAAGTTTTACAAATCCCGATCGATAAGCTTATCGATATTTATTTGCAAGATATGGGAATTGACAATTGATAAAACGGTGCCGAAATTCGGCAGCGTTTTATTTTTTTGCATTTCAAAATCCCTATTTAAGTTCCCTCCGCAAATTATAATTTAATCTCGGCTAAGGTTGCAAGGGCTTGCCCTGGTCTGCTTGTTTTTTTCGGGTGTGGTGGGCGCCTTCCCTCTGCCGCCGCCTTCTCGGTCTGCGCCCTTGCTTTTTTGCACCGTCGCGGCAATAAGTAGCATGTTTTAGTTCTTGCCGCTCCGTTGCTCCCCCTGCAGGCCGTTGCCTGGCGCGCTTCGCCGCTTGGCAAAAGCCTGCGCCCCCCCAGCCTTCGGCAGTCGGCACCCTGCGCCGCCTTGCCTTGGCTTCGCCCCCCCCTGAGCCGGGGGCTGTGCGGAGGTCTCTTAAGCAAAAAGAAAGGGCGGTCCGCTCTCCCGGTCAGACCTTCGCTCCCTTTCGGTCGTCTCACATTCCCTTGTTCGCGGGCGGCCCTTTCCTTTCGCCCGGGCTTCTGAACTGGCGCCACCTTAAAAAATCTAAAAGGCAAGCTTTTAATTTTTTTAAGGTAAAAAGGCGTAGGTAAGCCATTTTTAAGCTTAAAATTTTCTAGGCGCTTGAAAAACAATACAGGGAAAATACAAGAAAATTACAACGAACGAACACCGAAAATAGAAGGCTCTTTTTCGGTCGTTTCATTGTCAAAAAGGGCTACGGCATTCTTTTTGAGTTCCCAGGGAACGTCAAGATAAATATCAGCTGTAGTTTTAATAGATTTATGCCCCAGAAGCTGGCTAACTGTTTTAATATCTGCCCCGCGCTTTAAAAGCTCGGTTGCGAAGGTGTGCCGCAACACATGCGGTCCACCGTCGGGCAGACCGCATCTATTCAGAACACGCTTATATGCCTTTAAAAAAGAGCTGTAGCTTATAACATCACCCTTCGTATTTGTGAAAAGCGGCTCGTTAGGACAGCCCACGCGGTAAACACGCTTTGCAATTTTCAAAGCTTCAGCACAAAGCGGCAAAGGCCGCTTTGATTCTTCGGTCTTTGGATCCTGGTACCTTCCTCGATAATAAGTTTCGTCAACCCAGACGGTAGCAGTTTTGAAATCTACATCAGCGCACTTAAAGCCAACGAGCTCGCCGATGCGGACTCCGGTTAAAAACAAAAACCTAATTGCATCAGAATAAAAGCTGGAGTTGTCAGTCATAATTTCGCTGACCTGGAACGAAGAAAAAGAGGTTATTTTGCGTTGTGAACGTTTTGGTAATATTATTCCGTTCAAAATGTTGCTTTTGTCCTCTAAGCCATAATTAGGCGCATTTTTCAAAGCCTGAGAAATTAGAGTGTAAGTGTGTTTTATGGTTGACCAAGCTAAACCATTAAAAACCATTTTGTTTACAATGTTCTGAACGTCTGCAGGCGTGAGCTCATGAAAATTTAAATCATCAGGAATATGCGCCAAAGCGTACTTGTAAGAATCTAAAGTTGAAGTTTTTAATCGAATTGCTTTATAAGTCCAGAAATATTGATAAATCCAACGTTTTAAGGTCATAAAAAAGCTCCTTTCTATTGTGTTTTTCTGTGTTTTATGATATAATATTTAATAATAAAATACAAGAGAAAAGAGTGTTAAAATGGAGCAAAACGAAATCTATTCAGAAGTCCAAAAAATAAAGCAAGAGCTTAAAGCTGAAAGGGAAAATATTCCATTTTTTGAATTTCTAAAACTGTCCAGGTTAAAAAAAGCATATACCCAAAAAGAAATAGCTTTTAAACTAGGCATAACTTATCAAACCTATCAAAAATACGAATACGGTTTCTATCGGCCAAAGCCTTCCCGGCTGAAAATTCTTAGTAAGCTTCTAGACTTTTCTGCAGACTTTGTATTCCAAAAATATTATCTATAAGTTGCGTAGTGCAAATAAGCCTTTTAAAATCCCTTCAAAATAGCCCTCAAACCGCTTAAATCCTTAAAATGTGGATAACTTGTTAATAACTTAAGGGCAACTAGACTTAGGATCTAGTGTCAACGACGTGGGGGTTCAAGTCCCTTCAGCCGCACCACCCAAAACACTTATAGGATTTCCCTATAAGTGTTTTGTTGTTTTAGGTGTTTATGTATCGCTATGCGAACAATTATTTTTTGTTCGCTTTTTTGCTCGGCTTGATTTTTCTGCTAATATCTTCTCGATACAGCTTGTCTGCCATCTCAATAATTATTGATTTCATATCATTTTTTCTTGTCATATTCTCACGCTCCTTCCTGTAAAACTTGGTTATCTACTATCATATATTTCTTGAGTAAAGACTCCTTTGCTTTGCTGATGAACGGGGATTTTAATCTTAGGTCAAGATTTAATCCTTCGTCCGTTTCTTCTATGATGATTTTGTCAAACATCAGGTGCAGATTTGCATTACTGATGTTGTTCTCAGCTATGATGTCATCGAGTAGTTCTATGGAATGTTTAAGAGTAGATTTCCGTTCCTTGACTGTTTTATCAAGGTTTTCTATCTCATAAACTTCCTTTTTGAAGTTCTCAATGTCATTTCGCCTTGCCTCAATCATTTTATCGTACATATCAGCATTTTGCTTATCCTCAATCCTTTCCATAAGGATTTTCTGGATCTCAAGCTCTGTCTCAGAAATTCTTTCTTTCAGATTTTCGAGCCTTTTCTCTGTTGTAGATTTTCCTGTTGCCCATTTTTTAACATCAGCTTCTACATTCTCCCATAGGTCATCGAATACCAATCGTATTCCTGCAAGCTCGGCTTGTACTATCTGGTCAAGCATTTCCTCTCGAATTCTATGTGATGTACAGTTGACTTCACTATATCGATGGTAACCGTTGCACACATACTCAACTCTGTCAGGATTGCCTTTTGTTTTCCTGACCTTTGCCACGAATGAGCATCCGCAGTCGGAGCATTGTAGCAACCCTGAATACTTATGGCAAGGTTTGTTCTCGCTTGCACGAACATTCTTATTTACTTTGGCATTTAGGAATTCCTGAACCCGTTCCCACATTTCACGGGGAATGATTGCCGGAACCATATCCTCGTGCCTGAACTGTTCTTCTATCGGAACTGCAACCTGTCGCTTTGTAATTCTGCTACGCTCATTTTGATGATTCACGACGGTTCCGCAGTAGAATTCGTTCTTTAAAGTCCGCTTAACTGATGAATAATCCCATAAGAATCTACTTGTGATTTTAGGTTTGTTATGTCCTTGCTTTTTGCCTATCAGCTTTAACTGGTAGTATGCAGGGGATTTCATGCCTTTCTCGTTCAGTATTCTTGCTATTGCCTTTAAGCCATAGCCCTCAAGGTAGAGCTTGAATATCGTCCGAACAATTTCGGCAGGCTCTTCGACAATTACAACCTCGTTGGTATTCTTATCCTTGAAATATCCCATTGGCGGAATCATCACAAGACCTTTTTGTTGTTTTTGTCTGAATCCGTATATAACCTTTCTCTGTATATCCTTAGAATAGCTATCATTGATAAGTCCTTTGAAGCCTATGATTAAGTCATCTGCTTCGTTGAAGCTATCAATATTTTCTGTTATAGATATAACCCTGACTCCGAGAAGCCTGAGTTTATCGATACATTCCAAAGTTAAAGTTCGGTGTCTGCCGAGTCTTGACAGGTCTTTTACGAATACTGCATCAATCTCACCATTTCTTGCAAGCTCAAACATTCGCTTGATTCCCGGTCTGTCAAAATTCATTCCGGTATAGTTATCATCCATTTCTATTTCGACAACTATATGATTGTATTTCTTCATAAACCCGACAACCATATCTTCCTGATTCTTTAGGGATTCTTGTTCACTGTCCACGTCTCTTGATAGACGACCGTATGCAAATCCTCTCACTTAATATCACCTCCAGATTTTTTCTGAAGACAACATTACCACAAATGTTTTGATATATCCAGCCGCAATACCCAACCAAAGTTATGCACTTGCTTTGTGCATTTCATCCTCTGTGTCAGGATAGTTTGCTGTTAAATACTCAAAGGTAATTGCCTTCAAAAATTTAATCAAATCTTCTTCAGTTCCCACAAATTGATAAGATATATTGTTTATGGGCAACTCCCTTTCTGTTCTTGCCATCTTGCTGCTCCTTTCTCTAATATTTGGCTTTTGATATATCAATTCTGTAAATACTCCTACTGATGATTTCTATATGATGGTTCGAAAGTTAACTATTTAA
>JAZRKQ010000026.1:0-2240 GCA_045646385.1 Clostridia bacterium
TCCTACAAATTCAAAGGATGCCTTGCCGCAAACTGTCTGATGCCTGCCGCATTTTTTGAAATTATGTATGAGGTTTCAGGCAATGTTCTGACAGCTACCGTTGAATATACGCTTGCAGATTATGTTGAGAATTTTCCCCGTTTCGGTGTTGAGTTTGGTGTAGATAAAGCTTACGCTAACTTCTCTTATGCAGGCTTCGGACCTACTGAAAGCTATGTGGATAAGCATATAGCCTGTGAATACGGCTACTATGTAAGCTCTGCTCGTGAAAACTATGAACATAAATATATTCGTCCTCAGGAATCGGGCAGCCACTATGCTTGTAAGTATATGGCTGTAAAGGATTTATTTAAGGTAACGGCAGAACAGCCTTTCTCATTTTCAGTAAATCCCTACACAACAAAACAGCTTTGTGAAACACTTCACTCATTTGAGCTTGAAGAAAATGATTTTGTCAATGTGTGTATCGACCTTGCAATGCGTGGTGTCGGCTCTCATTCCTGCGGTCCCGAATTACCTGCAGAATACGAAATCCCGAAAACAGGTAAAAATACCTTCAGGTTTACATTTTAATTAAGTTTCAAAATAACAGATGCGGTTTTGTTGCCGAATAAATGACAAAAAATCGGAGATACCTCATCAACAGGTGTCTCCGATTTTTAATTTGAAAGATAGGTGAAACAAATGACATTTTTGGATATGTTGGGAATGGTCGGAGGTCTTTGTTTGTTCCTTTTCGGAATGAACATTATGGGTGACGCTTTGGAACGCAGAGCCGGAGGAGGTTTAAAGTTATTACTTGGAAAACTTACAAAAAATAAATTTACTGCGTTTATAACCGGTCTTGCAGTTACTGCAATAATTCAAAGCTCATCAGCAACTACCGTTATGGTTGTAGGATTTGTTAATTCAGGTCTTATGACATTGAAGCAATCCATAGGTATTATTATGGGTGCAAACATCGGTACAACGGTAACGGCATGGGTTTTGAGTCTCAGCGGTATTTCCGGTGACAGTTTACTTGTTCAGATTTTTAAACCTACCTCATTTACACCGATTTTGGCATTAATAGGTATATTTATGCTGATGTTCGGTAAAACCAGCAAAAGAAAAGATACTTCAATGATTCTGCTTGGTTTTGCAACTCTTATGTTTGGAATGGATGCAATGTCCGATTCTGTTTCAGGATTAGCCGATGTTCCTGCTTTTCGCGAATTATTCTTGTTGTTTAAAAATCCTATTCTCGGAGTTATTGTCGGTGCAGTATTAACCGCTGTTATACAGTCGAGCTCTGCTTCGGTAGGTATTTTACAAGCATTATCCATTACCGGTCAGGTATCATACGGTGCTGCAATTCCTATCATAATGGGACAAAACATAGGAACATGTATTACTGCCATCATTTCATCGTTTGGTGCTAACAGAAATGCAAAAAGAGCAGCGGTTGTCCATCTTTCTTTTAATATAATCGGCACTGCTGTTTGGCTTGCTGTTTTTGCAATTGTATCAAAAATATTTGAACCGAAAATACTTAATGAATCGGCCTCTTATTTAGGTATTGCAATTTCTCACTCAGCTTTCAACGTACTGTGTACGATATTGTTGCTTCCGATGTCTTCTTTACTTGAAAAACTCGCTATCAAACTTGTCCCCGATGCGAACAAAACGGAAACCTCAGTAGTTTTGGATGAAAGACTGCTTGCAACACCCACAGTGGCTTTAGAGCGTTCCTATGAATTGGTTTGCAGTATGGCTGATGATGCAAGGCGTTCCATTAATTTAAGTTTGGATTATCTGATGAATTCATCTGACGTATCTGTGCAGGGAATTCGTGATTTAGAAGACAAAACAGACGAGTATGAAGATATTATCGGTACTTATTTAATAAAATTAAGCCGAGTTCAGACAGGGGATCACGAAAGTGCGGTTATTTCCGAGCTTTTAAAAATAATCGGCGACTGTGAAAGAATAGCCGACCATAGCGTAAATATTTTGGAATCAGCTGAAGAACTCAGAAGCAAAGGAATTGAGTTCACTTTAAAAGCACAAAATGAACTGTCGCTTATGTGCGATGCTGTAAGAGAGATTATAGAACTTGCACACTGTTCATTTGTTAATAGAGATTTATCGGTAGCACACAAAATTGAAGCGTTGGAACAAGTAATTGACGATATGAAAAAACGCTTGAGAGATGAACATGTGTTACGATTAAAAAACGGTGAATGTACGGTTGAAGCCGG
>JAZRKQ010000027.1:0-107566 GCA_045646385.1 Clostridia bacterium
CAAAATATTTGATTGTTCTAACCATCTGGCTTGTGTATGAGTTTTCGTTGTCATACCATGAAACAACCTGTACCTGATAAAGGTCTTCACCGATTGCTGATACCATTGTCTGAGTAGCATCAAAGAGTGAACCATATCTCATACCGATAACGTCTGAAGAAACGATTTCGTCTTCATTGTAACCGAATGATTCTGAAGAAGCAGCTTTCATAGCAGCGTTGATTGCTTCTTTTGTTACATCTTTACCTTTAACAACAGCAGTAAGAATTGTTGTTGAACCTGTCGGAACGGGAACACGCTGTGCAGCACCGATAAGTTTGCCGTTGAGTTCAGGAATAACCAAACCGATTGCTTTAGCAGCACCTGTTGAGTTAGGAACGATGTTAACAGCACCTGCTCTTGCACGTCTGAGGTCGCCTTTTCTGTGGGGACCGTCAAGAATCATCTGGTCGCCTGTGTAAGCGTGGATTGTAGCCATGATACCGCTCTGGATAGGAGCATAATCGTTAAGAGCCTTAGCCATAGGAGCGAGGCAGTTTGTTGTGCAAGATGCTGCAGAGATGATTGTATCATCAGCAGTAAGTGTGTTTTCGTTTACGCTGAAAACGATAGTTTTAAGGTCGTTACCTGCGGGAGCAGAAATAACAACTTTTTTAGCACCTGCATCGATGTGAGCCTGGCTCTTCTCTTTAGAGCAGTAGAAACCTGTACATTCTAAAACAACGTCTACGCCGATTTCTCCCCAAGGAAGATCAGCCGCTTTAGGCTCGCTGTAGATTGTAATTTTTTTACCGTCAACGATAATAGCGCCTTCTGCTGCTTCTACTGTGTGACCGTCGTATCTGCCCTGAGATGAATCGTACTTGAGAAGATGAGCAAGCATTTTAGGATCTGTAAGGTCGTTGATTGCAACTACCTCATAACCTTCTGCACCGAACATCTGACGGAAAGCCAGACGACCGATACGTCCAAAACCGTTAATAGCAACTTTTACTGACATAGTAAAAACCTCCTAAAAAATAATAATTAGAAATTATTTAATTACAAATTTAAGGTGAATTTTTCCACCCAAAATGTATTTTAACACATTTATTTTAATTATGCAATATAAATTGTTAATGAATTAACAAAAAATTTTACTCAATCATATATACTTTTTTCATAACAACATCTTCTACGGGTTTGTCGTTATAATCAGTTTCAACAGCGGCTATCTCGTCAACAACTTCGATACCTTCTATAACCTTACCGAATGCTGCATATGCACCGTCAAGATGCGGAGCATCCTGATGGCAGATAAAGAACTGGCTTGATGCGCTGTCGGGCATCATAGAACGAGCCATCGAAATCACACCTCTTTCGTGCTTTAAGTCGTTCGATACACCGTTCTGCAAAAATTCGCCTTTGATTTTTTTGTCAGAGCCGCCCATACCCGTTCCCTCAGGGTCACCGCCCTGAATCATAAAGCCTTCGATTACCCTGTGGAATGTTAAACCGTCATAAAAACCATCTGCTACAAGGTTTTGAAAATTCTCAACCGTAATAGGCGCTTTGTCGGGGTACAGTTCAACAACCATACTTTTTCCGTTTTCCATTTCAATTTTAACTTTGTTGCTTATCATTTCTGAATTACCTTCCTTTCCGCACGAAGAAAATGTTATCATCTGCATAACAGATAAAAACAAAGCAAGTACTTTTCCCATATTTATATCCTCCGTTATGTAGTTTAATAATATACTAATTATATATTGAATTTACATAAAAATCAAGAGTTCACACTACATATTTTTACCATTACTTAAATATTATATACAGAAAGGGGTTGCACTCAGTTTGGATAAAATACTTTTAATCGACAGACAAGGCGACAAATGGATATTTAACTGCGACAGCAAAGGCAGACTGTGCTACAGCAAAAACGGGGAAAACGAGCAAATTCTTATAAATAATGCAAAAGAAGATTTTGATATTATAACTGACACTGACGGGAATTTCCACCTTGTTGTGCAGACTTTGGACGGAAATCTTGTATGCCTGATATACGATTTTGATAACTGGAAAAAATATATTATTTTGCAAAGCCGTTCAGACCGTATAAACATGAGTAAATTTAAACTTTTCTGTCATAACGGCAAAACGCATTGCTTTTATTTGCTTGAGTCAGGCGGTAAAACCATGCTGGTACACCATATATTCACCGCAAGCAGTCCCTCTGTCACGCCTGAGGTTATATCATACGCCGACACAAGCAAAGATTTCACCTGTTGTATGGATACAAACGGGGATATACATATATTCTATTTCAACGAAAATTCAGTATTGCAGTATAAACTGTATTCATCAAACAGATATACCGACCTCACTTTACCCGTAGAAGACGACATCAAAAGTATATATTCTGTTTACGATAACGGTATACATTTGTTATATACAGCAAAAGTAAAATCATACTACACCCTGATTTACTACAACCTTAATGCAAAAGAACGTAAAATAATAAGTTTCGGCGACAGTAATATATCATCAAACTGCATCTACACGCACGGCAACGATATATTTGTGCAATGGCGTGAGCGCACCCGATGCTATCAATGCTCATCTGACGACGGAGGTACAACTTTTAAAAAACCGTCGTTTATTGCAGAAAGCAAATTTAAACGGACTGAAACTATACGCATACGTTCAAAAAGCAACCCTAATTGTGAAAATGCAGACAGATGCATTATTCTTTCAGGAAACGGAACGGTAGATATATTAAATGCCAAACAATGCATAGGAGCACAAACTATTCCAAATCCGCACAACAAAAATCACAAACCCGAGAAAAATGACTATAATATTATAGACGGTGCATTTTCTGATGAGATAAAAATGATGCAGTCAAAGATACGTGAAAACGAAAAAGAACTTATCCGTTTAAATACTATTATTAACACACTATCAGATAAATTAAGCACTATTACTAGACCTGCACCAACAATTAAAGAAGAATCATCGGAAACCACGCTTGATGAAAACAAAATAGGCGAAATAAATATGGAAAACTACGAACTTTTTAAGAAAACAGAAATTGATAATATAGAATTTGACAATCCAACCACTTTTTAAAAGGAGAAAATTATGCCAAATCAGTTTTTATATCCTTACGTAAGATTTTTAAACGCTTCGCCCGATAAAGGCAGAGTAAGTTTTTATGTGAATGACCAGGAATTCTTTGTTGACTTTCCGTTCGGACAGATAAGCGGTTATAAACAGATTCCCGCAGGAGAGGTTACTTTCCGCGCAGTATGGAATGATGGCGGAGAAAACATTATATATACCCTGCGGGCAAACATAGAAAACGGCGATGTTTTAACTCTTGCACTTGCAGGTGAACAAACAAGTCGCACTCTTTTGCGTATAGACGACGTAGTAGAGAAAAACAACTTCAGAGCGGCAAATATGAGAGTTGCCAACCTTGTATCGGATTTTGACGGATTTGATATTTACGCAAACGGATTTCCAATTTTAGAAGATATCGAATTTTTAGAAGTAAGCGACTATATTATGCTTCGCCCGAATATGTATATGTTTAAAATACTGAGCGAAGATACTGACAATGTTATTTTAAACACAGGAAACCAAGACCTTCAGGCACGTAAATATTACACTTTGTTTATAATCGGCGCAGCTGAAAGCGAGGGCGAGCCCGTAAAAGCAATTTTTGCAACAGATGCAATGTCTTACGAAGGACAGTATCTTTAATATAACAAAAAGCACCGCAATTGCGGTGCTTTGATTTTTAAAAATAATGAGCAAGCCTGTAAGCCGGGTTCTGTATATGACAGCCATCTATCTACCCTGCACATTTCTGTGCAGATCAAGCCACCTTATCGGGATTGGCCGTGCAAGCCGTTTGCCCCTGTGCGGTGTTGCATCGGATGGGGTTTACACGTCAGGGCGATCTCCCGCCCCACGGTGAGCTCTTACCTCGCCTTTTCACCCTTACCACAAACGTGGCGGTTTTTTTCTGTTGCACTTTCCTTAGAGTCGCCTCCACCGGGAGTTACCCGGCACCCTGCACTGCGATGCCCGGACTTTCCTCATACAAAGCCTTTCGGCATTTTGCACGCGGCTGTCCAGCTTACTCAAAGATATATTATCATTTAGTTTTAATTTTGTCAATTATCTTATATGATTTTTAAGTACGGGAACATTTTCTTTACTGATAACAAAGTCAATATCTTTAAATTCTTTTTCAAGGTAATCTTTTATAAGTTCAGTAAAAATAACCTCTGTACCATAATGCCCTGCATCTATTACGGCAATGCCGTTTTCATATGCCTTTCGTGCAACGCTGTATTTGACATCGCCGGTAATCAGTACATCTACACCTTCAGATATACAATCGTCCAAAATATCACTTCCGCCGCCGCAGTTCAAAGCAACTTTTTTTACTTTTCTGTTCAGTTCGCCCACATATTTAACAGCATCAAGGTTTAATTTTTCTTCACATATTTCAATCATATCGCTCAAAGTTATCTCTTTATCAAGTTCGGCAAGTCTGCCAAATCCGGCATCGGGCGCGGTTACTTCTATTATATCTGTATTTTCAAAACCTAGTTTTTTATCAAGATAGTCGTTAAGACCGCCTTTTGCGCAATCCATATTAGTATGCGCCGCATAATGGCAGATTCCGAGTTGGCACATACGGCGAACCATTCTCTGCTGCGGATCGCATTCCGTCATACGATTTATAGGAGAAAACATTATAGGATGATGCGATATTATCATATCTGCACCGATTTTTTCTGCCTCTTCAACAACGTGCTCATCATTATCAAGACAAATAAGCACCTTTTTGATTTCTTTATTCATATCACCAACGAGCAGACCCACATTATCCCACTCACACGCAAGATAGCAAGGTGCAAGTTTTTCTATATGTTTTGAAATATCGGCACATTTTGTCATAGTAACATCTCCTTTTGTCAAGTATAAATATGTAAATCCACTTGAGTATATTTAGGTGGATTTACATATTTATACTTTTAATATATTTTAAGAGCAATAGCAACTGAACGAACATAAATATCCAAGTGAGTTCAGTTGCTATTGTTGTTTATCTTATCACTCTATTACTTCATCAATCTCAATCACTTCAAACTCTTTATCTGTTTCTATACACTTGCCGCAATTATCGCAAACCTTATCGGGATTTAAGTCACACATTTCGCACTCACCGCAACGGTCGCATATTTTATCGTCTTCCAATATACAAAAGTATCTGTCCATAACAATACTCCTTACAAAATATTCTGAGCGCCAACCATAATGGCAACCTTGGCACTTTCATAAGTCAAGCCGCCCTGATAGTAAGCAATATATGGCTCTTTCAAAGGTCCGTCAGCCGAAATTTCTATAGACGAGCCTTGCGTAAACGCGCCTGCCGCCATAATAACCTGACTTTCATAACCGGGCATATCCCAGGGCATAGGCAATACAAAACTGTCAATCGGTGCGCCTTTTTGAATCCCCTGACAGAACTTGATGAGTTTATCTGGACACCCAAGTTTAACTGCCGTTATAATATCTGTTCGGTTTGCATCATATCTTGGCATAACATCATACCCCAACTCACCGAGCAATGCACTGCAGAAGATTGATGCTTTTATGCTTTGTGCGACTGTATGCGGTGCCATAAAAAAGCCCTGATACATAAGCGCATTATTACCTAAAGTGCTTCCGCATTCCCTGCCGATACCGGGGCAGGTCATTGCGTAAGACGCAAGTTCTATACATTCTTTAGTTCCTGCTATGTAACCGCCCGACTGAGCCAATCCGCCTCCCGGATTTTTTATAAGCGAGCCGACTATCATATCAGCACCCACCTGAGTAGGCTCGATAGTTTCTACAAATTCACCATAGCAGTTATCTACAATACAGATAATATCTTTGCGTATGGATTTAACAAAAGATATTATCTCGCCTATTTTTTCTACCGAAAGCGACTCTCTCCACGCATAACCTTTAGACCGCTGAATAGCGACCGCCTTGCAGGTGTCGTCAATAGCCGCTCTGAGTCCTTCAAAATCCACCTCAGAATTTACAAGGTCTACCTGACGGTAATTTACGCCGAATTCTTTAAGCGAGCCTTTTTGGTCGCGTATACCGATGACTTCTTCCAAAGTGTCGTACGGTTTGCCCGTAGCAGCAACGAGAGTATCACCGGGACGCAAAACAGCAAAAAGGCAGGTTGCAATAGCGTGTGTACCGTTTACAAAACTGTGGCGCACAATGGCATCTTCTGCGCCAAAAGCGTCCGCATACACTTTATCAAGCGTATCTCTGCCGATATCGTCATAACCATAACCCGTTGTAGAGCCAAGATGCTCTGCCGAAATATTATGGTTTTTAAAACTTTTTAAAATCTTAATGCCGTTAAACTCTGCAATCTCATCTGTTTTTTTAAGTTGTAGCGCGCACTTTTCCTCTGCACGTGCCGCCAAATCTATAATATGCTGAGATATACCATACTCGGCTTTTAATATATTTGCTGTAGTTTCTGTCATAACTGTTCTCCAAACATATTTTTTTGTAAAAATGCATTTATTAATCTTATACATTCGTTTACATCGTTAATATTAACCATCTCAGATGGGGTGTGGATATAGCGTGTTGGAACCGAAACCGCACCCGTAAGCACACCGCCTCGGGTAAGTTGCATAGCACCTGCATCTGTACCCCCACAATCAAGTACTTCGTACTGGACTTTTATATCATTTTCTTCGGCAACATCTGTAAGGCAATCACGCACTGATTTAGAGCATATAACAGATTTATCCATAACTTTTATGCACGCACCGTCGCCCATTTTAACAGCCATACGCTTACAATTTGGGGTGTCGCCCGTATCGGTAACGTCTACGGCAAGCGCAACATCGGGATTAATGTCAAATCCTGCGCCTTTTGCACCGCGCAGACCAACCTCCTCCTGAGATGAGAATACAAAGTATAAATCATATGGTGAATTTTTGATGTGTTTTATAACGTCTATCAAAATATACACACCTATTCTGTTATCAAGTGCTTTGGAAATTATATGGTCACCTGCAGTTTCCAAATCGCCCGAAAAAACAGCCATGTCACCAACAGACACAATTTTTTCTGCATCTTCTTTATTTTTGGCGCCGATGTCTATATACATATTTGAAAGTTTGAGTTCTTTCATATCTTCAATTGCTTCTTCGTATCCAACCACACCGACAGCGCCGTTAGCAAAGCGTACACGCTGGTAAAGGCAGCAGTATTTATCCAAACCGCCCACAGGAGCAAAACGCAGAAAACCTTTTTCGTCAATAAATGTTACCATAATGCCAATCTCATCTGCGTGTGCGCATATCATAGCACGTTTGCCGTTTCCTTTGATGTGAACTACAAGACTGCCGAGAGCATCCGTAAACACATCGTCAGCAAACTTTTCCACTTCGGATTTTATAATATCACGTATACCTTCTTCACTTCCCGAGGGAGAAGAAGCCTGTGTAAGTTTTTTTAAAAGTTCCATTAAATTATACCTCCAAGTTTCCACGAATTTTCGGCTATAGCACGAACAAGTGAAAGTGTACTTTCGTAATCTGCCATATCAGCAACGCAAACAGGCGAATGAATATATCTGCAAGGCAGAGATATCGCCGCCGTAGCACACGCTCCCCCACGAGTTGCAAAGGCACGTGCATCGTTTCCACCGAAAACGGTTCTTTTAAGTTGGTATTTAATATTGTTTTCTTTCGCTAAGTCAAAAATATAGTTATTGAGTGCTTTGCTTGAGTTTGACGCCCCGTCCATAACGGTTATGGCAGGACCATGCCCTAGTGAAGTGGCATATTCGTGCTCCTCAAGCCCCGGAACATCTGCTGCAGTAGTGGATTCTACTATAAACGCAGCATCAAGTTGCAAACGATGGGCAACTATGGCTGCACCTTTTAATCCTGTTTCCTCCTGAATAGTAAAGCAAAAGTACATATCGTTTGTGTAATCTTTCTTCATACACTCAATCAAAATGGCACAGCCTGCTCTGTCGTCTATTGCTTTTGCCTTGATTTTTCCGTTGCCGAACTCCAAATAATCGGAATCAAACGCAATATAATCGCCGAGCGAAACAGCCTTTTCGGCACTTTCTTTATCTTTAGCGCCGATATCAATATACATATCTTTTTGTTTTACAACGCTTTCACGTTCTTCAGGGGTTGAAAGATGAACGGCTTTTATACCAATCACACCTGAAATCTTATCCTTGCCGACTAAAACACGTTTTGAAAGCAGTATGCGCTCGTCAATACCGCCGACAGGTTTGAATTTAATATATCCGTCGTCGGTTATTCCCGAAACTATAAATCCAACCTCGTCCATATGTGCACAAAGAGCAATTTTTTTACCGCTTTTTCCCGTACCTTTTTTATAGGCTATAAGGTTGCCCATAGTATCTACTGTTATATCATCTGCATAGATCGCAATTTTTTCCATAATAAAATCACGTACGGCACTCTCGCATCCTGAAACGCCGTTTATTTGGGTAAGTTCTTTTAATAACATATTACGTCACCCACCCTTTTAACAGATTTTAAAAATTCAGCAATTGCATCAGCGGTGCCTTGAACATCTTTTACGGAAACAGTTTCCACCGGAGTATGCATATATTTAAGTGGCAGGGAAAACAACACCGTAGGCACACCGCTGTTTGCTATCTGTATAGCCGCCGCATCTGTACCGGTATCTCCACCGTCTATGTCTACGGAATAATCAATTCCTTTTATTTTCATCACATTTATAACCGCCTCAACCAGAACTGGATGAATATTCGGTCCTTTACTTATAACAGTACCTCCGCCCGTAGGGAAAGTGTTATCCTTAGCATCGGGCGAAGTTCCGTGACAAACGTCAATAGCAATAGCAAAGTCGGGATATATATTATACGCCGCACAACCTGCCCCGCGAAGTCCTACCTCCTCTTGAACAGCAGCAACTGCATAAAGATCAAACGGCAACTCGGTATCTTTTAACTGTTTCAATACATCAACTATAGCGGCAACACTTGTTCTGTCGTCCTGAGCCTTTGTGCTTATCATACCGTCAAGCATAAACAGAGTTTTATTTTTCATAGTGGCTGTGTCGCCGACTTTAACGAGTTTTTTTACCTCATCAGCACTAAAACCCGTATCTATATATAATTTATCCTTAGGCACGGTTTTTTTGCGTTCCTCAGCAGATAAAATATGCGGTGGCTTAGCGCCTATAACACCTGTAAGACGGCTTTTACCGTGAACTATAACCTCCTGCGCAAGCATAATACGCGCATCAATTCCGCCAATTGTTGAAAAATATAAAAATCCTTTTTCATCGATATCGGTAATGATAAGACCAACCTCGTCCATATGCGCCTCTATCATTACTTTGCCATGAGGATTTTTACTTTTTTTAATGCCTATAACATTGCCCATGGCATCTATACTGCACTCATCACAGTATTGCAAAAATATTTTTTTAACTTCCTCTGCAACCGACTGTTCATATCCTGAAACGCCGTGAAGATTGGAAAGCAATTTTATATTATCGGTAATATTCAATATATCACTTCCTGTATCAAAGTTTATTTACAAGTTCTTTAAAAAGATTTCCACGTTCTTCAAAATTTTTGAACATATCGAAACTTGCGCTTGCCGGCGACAGTATTACATAATCGCCATCTTCAGCAGCATTATGGGCAACCGCAACGGCTTCATCAAAAGTTGTACACTCTGTAATAGGCAGACTTTCGCCGCGTTTTTCAAGTGCTTTTTCGGTTGAATCCTTTATAGCCGGTCCTGTTTGGCCAATCACAACAAGATGCTTTACGCAATCGACAACAACATCACCGAATCCGTCAAACGGAATATGCTTATCATATCCGCCTGCAATAAGTATTACTTTTCTATCACACGCACGAAGTCCTGCCGCAGTTCTTGTGGGCGAACTTGCGATTGAGTCGTTATAATATTTAATTCCGTCAAGTTCACGTACAAGTTCCATTCTGTGCGCAACTCCGCCAAAATTTGCCGCAACATCATGCACATCTTCACGGCTTACCATATCGCCTACTGCACCGATAGCCGCCATATAATTTTCCACATTATGAATACCGCGTATTTTAATATCGCTTGTTTTTATAATTGGCTCATCACCCAAATAAATAACGTCTTTATACAAATATACGTTGTTTTCACCTATATTGTCTTTACTGAAAAACACCGTTTTACTCAATACGTTTTTCTCACCAATTTTTCGTGTTATGTCATTATCGAAATTAACTACAAGTTTGTCTCTTTCTGTCTGGTGTGCGTAAATACTGCTTTTTGCATCTATATATTCCTGATAGTCTGTGTGGTAATCAAGATGGTTAGGTGAAATATTTGTTATTATTGCCACATCTGTGCTGACACTCATATTGTGCAACTGAAAACTGCTCAGTTCCACCACTACAACATCGTCTTTGCTGATTTCCTCTATCCTATACAGAAGAGGGTTGCCGATATTTCCTCCTACAAAACAGTTATATCCCGCCTTTTTAAGTATTTCATAAATCAAAGTAGTAGTTGTGGTTTTACCATCACTGCCCGTTACTCCTATTGTTTTTGCGGGGCACATAGACAAAAACAGTTCCATCTCACTCGTTAAAATTGCTCCGTTTTTCTGTGCTTTTACAAATTCGGAACGGTCAATACGTATGCCGGGCGAGCGAAGGATTATATCACATCCTTTGAAATGGTCTAAATAATCGTCTCCAAGGCGAAGTTCCACAACTGCAGATTTTAATGCGTCGGCTGTTTTTTTATCGAATTTATCAAGCGGTTTTCTGTCGCAGCACATAACCCACGCACCGCGTTCAACAAAAAATTTTATAAGCGGAAGATTACTAACGCCCATACCAACAATAGCAACTTTTTTTCCTTTGATAAATTCTTTAAAAACGGCGTAGTTCAAATTGTCAATCACGATGATTTCTCCTTTTTACCGAAAAATTGATTTATTCCTACTGCAAATAAAAACACAGCAAATATCTTTCTTAAAATATCGGCAGACATATAAACGGCTATCCACGAACCCAAAATTGCACCTATTATTCCGAAAGCAATAATGGGCAAAGCCGCTTTAAAATCAACCGATTTATTTTTTATATGAATAACAAGAGCCGCTATGGCAGTAGGTATAAAATATACAAGATTCACGCATTGCGCCCCTTGTTGACCAACATTCAAAAACATAGTAAGAATAGGTATGAGTATTGCTCCTCCGCCTATTCCCATACCACTTACAATACCCGAAAAAAATCCTGCAAGAATGGTAATAAACATTTAAAACACCATCCTTACAGCGGCGGCTATTATAAACACGCCAAAAATCTTACGCAGAAGCGCCGGCGAAATTTTCTTTAAAATCGCCGCACCGACAGCACCCCCGGCAACACCGCCGACAGACACCCGCCACGCAAGAGAAAAATCAAAAAACCCTTTATAAATATATAAAATCATACTCACAACTGTAAGCGGCAGAATAACCGCTATTGCCGTTGCGTGTGATTTATGTTCGTCCATATCAAGAAACTTTTCCATAGCAGGCACTACAACTGTTCCACCGCCCGAGCCGAAAAGTCCATTACAAAGCCCCACGGTAATTCCTATAAGGGCAGTTTTTAAAAAACTCTTTTTAACCTTCATATTCACACTCCAAATACTTTTTTACTAATATTTGAAGTGTAAGTATTTTTTATTCACATATATCCTTAACAACCTCGCCCGCAATAATAAAACCTGCAACAGGCGGCACCCAGGGCACACTTGCCGTTATGGGACGGGATTTACCGTCCTCACACACAGTTTGCTCTATAGGCTTTTCAGGCGAATATACAACTTTGAGTTTTTCTACATCGCGTTTTTTAAGTTCACGGCGCATAACCCTTGCAAGAGGGTCCCCCTCAGTAGAGTATATGTCCGAAACAGTAAGTTTAGCAGCATCGGTTTTATTGCCCGTACCCATTGAAGATATAATGGGCACACCTGATTTGATTGATTTTTCGATGAGTAATATTTTAGACGTAACCATGTCAATGGCATCAACGATATAATCTGCACCCGAAAAGTCGAATTCGTCCTCGTTTTCCGCCGAAAACTTTTTGTGTATTGCACAAAAATCAATCGACGGATTAATATCAAGACAGCGTTTTTTCATTTCGTCAACTTTGATATTTCCAACCGTAGAGCGAGTTGCTATAAGTTGACGGTTTATATTTGTAATGTCCACGACATCCATATCCACCGCGCGTATATGTCCTATGCCTGCACGCACCAGAGCCTCAACTGCAAAACCGCCCACTCCGCCTACGCCAAACACCCAAACGGTGGAATTATTTAATTTATGTATATTTTCCTCGCCTATAACAAGGCTTGTTCTGAAAAACGCTTTATCCATAAAATACTCCAATATAAATACCCCACCATGCCGTGTATGAGCGTTATTTCTAACCTGTATATACAGGTGGATTTCCTCCCATCTGCTTTACGTTCCCTTGTTACAGGCAAAGCCCGTCATGGTTTACAGCCACAGACAGCGTCCGGAATTCCATATAAAAAGATGTTAGTTGAAATATTCTTACTCACTATCACGCACACAGCAGGGATATCCTCTGTATTGATATAATAGCACAATATGCCTTGTGCTTCAAGTGGTTTTATCAACCAATTAATCAATTATATCAAACTGGTCTGCCATTCTTTCTTTAAAAGTTTCAAAAGCAGTTTCAAGTTCTTCGTCATCCGTAACCTGAATAAGAATATCATCTCCGTTTTCATCTTCTTCTATACGCATGATAAAAACTTCTTCCTCTTGTTCTTCTGCAGGTTCTTCAACGGGAACTAATGCCACATACTGAGTTTCGCTCAATTCGAATGCGTCGATTATTTCAAGTTCAACGTCATTTCCGTCTTCATCCTGAAATGTTAAGATGTTGTTTTCCATTTCGTTATTCATAATAAAATCCTCTTTTCATAATATATTTTAAATACTATCCAAATAACTTTGTAAAATTATAGATGCCGCAACAGTATCTATAACATTTTTTCTGTCTTTACCACGTGTATTGGTAACGTTTAAAACACCAGCCGCCTGAACAGTAGACAAGCGCTCGTCCCACAGAATAATTTCCGTTTCGGGAAAATATTCCTTAAGTTCGTCTGCAAATTTTTGGCTTATCTCACCGCGCGGACCGAGAGTACCGTTCATATTTTTAGGCAGACCGATTACAATTTTATCGGCGTTATAACTTTTTATAATTTCTACAACACGTTCAAGCATTTTAGCATAAACTTTGTTTGGCACAGTTTCTATACCCTGTGCGGTAAAGCCAAGCGGGTCGCTTACTGCAACGCCCACACGTGCATCACCATAGTCAATTCCTATTATTCGCATATTATCTGTCCTTTAATTTTTATAGATATATAATACCATATATCTGCAAAAATTACAATTACATTTTTGTTAAATATCTATCCAAAAATGAATTTATGTAGTATAATATCATTATGAGGTGGAGCACCAATGACAAAAAAAGAAAAAATTATTGAAATACAAAAGATATTTGACGTGGTTTATGCAGATGCAAAGTGTTCTTTGGATTTTTCTACACCGCACGAGTTACTTGTTGCAGTACAGTTGTCTGCTCAATGCACCGATGCAAGAGTTAATATAGTTACAAAAGACTTATTTAAAAAATATAAATCTGTTGAAGATTTTGCAAATGCTGATATAGACGAACTTTCGGCAATAATACGTCCGTGCGGTTTCTACAATTCAAAGGCGAAGAATATAATAGCGTCATCAAAAACCATCGTGGAAAAATACGGCGGAAAAGTACCCGATACTATGGAGGATTTAACTTCCCTTGCAGGAGTAGGCAGAAAAACTGCCAATCTGATACTTGGTGACGTATACGGCAAAAGTGCCGTTGTGGTAGACACGCATTGTATACGTCTTTCAAACAGAATAGGTCTTACCACTAACAAAGACCCCGTCAAGATAGAATTTGACCTTAAAAAAATTGTACCCAAAGATTACCAGATGCGTTTTTGCCATCAGTTGGTATATCACGGACGGGCTATATGCAACGCGCGCAAGCCCCAGTGCAGTATATGCCCGATATCTCATTTATGCAAAGGAGCAAATAAAAGTGCAGCGAACAGATAGACTCTTAACACTAATACACGAAATGGGCTGCGACAGCGCAGTCATAACTGACAGAACAAACATGCGTTATTTAAGCGGATTTACAGGTTCTGCAGGGTATCTTATAATATCCGATAACGAGCGTCTGCTTATTACTGACTTTCGATATACAGAGCAGGCAACGGAGCAGGCAAAAGGATTTGAAATAAAGGATTCAGCAACATTCAAATTAAAGCCATACGCGAAAAAATTCCGTTATACCGCTTTTGAAGACGACGCAGTTTCATACAAAGAATACCTTAACCTTAAACAAATTTTTAAGCGGTTAGTTCCGCTTGGAAGAACAATTATAAAAATGCGTAGCATTAAAGACAAAGACGAGATTGAGCGCATACGAATTGCAGAAAAAATCGGTGATAGTGCTTTTACACACGCTTTATCTGTTATGAAAGAGGGTATGACGGAATTACAACTTGCAAGAGAAATTGATTTTTATATGCTTTCGCACGGGGCAGAAAGGCTGTCCTTTGAAACGATTGTGGCATCGGGTGCACGGGGAAGTATGCCACACGCCACACCATCGGAAAACACTTTGAAAAATGGTGATTTGGTAGTAATGGATTTTGGTTGCGTTTACGACGGCTACTGCAGTGATATGACGCGCACCGTCGGTATTGGAAATGTGTGCGAAGAATTTATGGAGGCTTATGATACAGTTTTAAAAGCACAACTTGAATCTCTTAAAGTGATAAAAGCAGGGGTAAACTGCGCCGAAGTGCATTATACCGCTTTTGATATAATCGACTCAAAATACAATGGTATGTTTGGACACGCACTTGGGCATGGTGTGGGTCTTGAAATTCACGAAAGCCCCACATTTTCAAAACGAAGCGATTACCCCTTGCCGAAAAACACCGTTATAACGGTTGAGCCGGGAGTGTATATTCCGTCAAAATGCGGGGTGAGAATAGAAGATGTGGTAGTTGTAACCAATGACGGATACGAAAATTTAACATCTTCTGCCAAAGATTTGATAATAATTTGAAAAAACTCTTGAAATACTGATTGATATAATGTATAATATACTCATTACTATATGCAAAATTTGGAGGTAAATAATATGATTACTGCCGGCGATTTCAGAAATGGCGTTACTTTTGAACTTGAGGGCAACGTATTCCAGATTGTGGAATTTCAGCACGTTAAACCCGGTAAAGGTGCAGCGTTCGTTAGAACTAAATTAAAAAATGTTATCACAGGTGGCGTTGTTGAGAGAACTTTCCGTCCTACCGAGAAGATGCCCAAGGCTCACATCGACAGACGTGACTATGAGTATCTCTACAGCGATGGCGACCTTTTCTATTTTATGGATACAGAAACATTCGAACAGATGCCTTTAAGCGAAGATCAACTCGGTGATTCTTTAAA
The DNA here is from genome assembly GCA_045646385.1 of Clostridia bacterium. GTDB lineage: Bacteria > Bacillota > Clostridia > UMGS1810 > UMGS1810 > SIG455. Next base: position 15,661 of record JAZRKQ010000027.1, read on the forward strand.
ATTCGTAAAAGAAAATATGGTTGTTAAAGTGCTCTCTTACAAAGGTAGTGTATTCGGCATTGAGCCGCCTACATTTGTTGAACTCGAAGTTACTGCTACAGAGCCCGGTTTCAAAGGCGATACATCTACAGGTGCAGTTAAACCTGCTACTTTGGAAACAGGCGCTACAATTAACGTTCCGCTGTTTATTGACCAGAACGATGTTATCCGCGTAGACACACGTACCGGAGAATATATGGAAAGAGTTTAATTTTTAAAATTCTGAACATAATACAAATATGAGAGGAGTGTTTTTAATGGAAAACATTACTGCAAAACTTTCTTACCTTCAGGGCCTTATGGATGGTCTTGATTTGGACAAGGATTCTAAAGAAGCAAAAATTTTCGGCGCTATAGCAGAAGTTTTAGAAGAAATGAACGATGCTATCGACGATTTGTATGACTATCAGGACGAAATGAACGAGAGAATCGAACTCATTGACGAAGATTTGGAAGCAGTTGAAGATGTACTCATCGACGAAGATTGCGACTGCGATTGCGATTGTGACGACTGTGACTGCGAAGATTTTGAATACGAAATCGATTGCCCCAACTGCGGCGAAACATTAGTTTTCAATGAGGATTTCCTCGACGAAGAAGAACTCCTTTGCCCCAACTGCGGCGAAGCACTTGATTTTGGTTGCGATTGCGAAGATTGTGATTGCGAATAATTAAATTAGAACATATCAAAAGCCCCATTTCAAACGGGGCTTTTTGTTTTGCATAATTATCAATACTGTCCTACATACTCACGTACACGAAGCGGTATACCCATATCGTCTGCAAGTTTTTGGCAACGCGTAATTTCCTCTTCGGAAATTACATCTACCACAGTAAAGGTTACCTTATCAACTACCGTTTTGCACTCAGCGGCAAATTTAAGCATTGCATCAAACGATTTTTCGCCATAGCAACTGTTTGTTACCTTTTGGTAAGACGGGGCGTCAGGTGCGTTTAAACTGATAGACACAGCGTCAACCAAGCCTTTAAGTTCCAGCGCAGTATGTTCTCTGCCATGTATAAGGTCGGAAAGTCCGTTTGTGTTTATACGTATGGGCAAACCCGTTACAGTTCTTATATACTTTGCCACATCGCACACTACATCTATTCTTTCAAGTGGCTCGCCATATCCGCAAAATACTATTGACGAGAATTTTGTTAAATCCCAGTTTTTAAACTCGGCTTTAATATCATCTGCTGTAGGCTCTGTTCCATCGAACCACAGACTGCCCGACTCTCGTATGGTATCGCCGTTATTGCGTATACAAAACACACACGCACACGGACATTTATTAGTTATGTTAATATATAAACTTCCGTCAAGTTCGTATAAAGTTGTCATAAAAATCACTATCCTTAGCCGAAGCAATATGATCCGAACCACGATTTTCAGATGCGGATTTTCGTTTTTGCTTCGTTAAAATACTCGGTAATCCGTCAGGATTACCTGTGTTTTTGCCTCGCACTTTCCGAAAATCTGCTGTCTGAAAATTTTTCAACCTAAAACGGATGGAATTTTGAGCAGATTTTGGTGCGGCGGAAGCAGGCAGGCTGACGCCTGTCAATAACAACAAGCCGAAAGATGCCGAAATTCCGCCGTTTTAGGCGGGTTCGGATTATATTGCTTCGGCTAGTTTAATTTAAATCTCTTTTTAATGTTTGATTTATCAAGTGCGTATCCTAAAGCAACAAATACTACTATACTTGAAAACGGTTGTACCATTCCTGCAAACATATTGGTAAGTGCTGTTACCATATTGGCATATATAATCCAATCTGCAACAAAATATCCTGCAATACCTAAAACGCTTGCAACTATTGATGCTATTAATGTACGAAACGATATTATTTTATCCCCTTTAGCAGTAAACGGCAATACAAGGAGTGCCTTTATAATTGCAGTCGGCAAAATATAAACAACATAACCGCCAAAGGCATCTGCCAATCCCGCACCGACAGCACCAGCCGCCATAGCGTATGGCATAGGAAGCATTGAAGCCGCAAGGTATATAAATGCATCTCCTATATGTACGTATCCGCCCGTCATAGGCACAGGCAGGTGTATAAAAGTTGTGGCAATACACACCAAAGCCGCAAAAAGCGCAGTCATAGTTAATTTACGTGTTTTCATAATAAACATATCTCCTTTATAAATTTTTCAAAGCATATCCCCTCTAAATATGTAAGCCCTTGTTCATAAGAATATTCCGCCGCTTTTTGAATAAACTCAGTTGCAAATTTAACACCATCGGCAATGGATTTTTCCTTTGCCAGAAATCCGCACACAATAGATGCAAAAACATCACCTGTGCCCGAATAATAAACAGGCACCATAGGCGAGGAATATTCGTGCTCGCCTGAAGGTGAGTATATATAGTTAATTGCTTTGCCGTCACGCTTAATACCTGTAATAACCACATTCTGCGTACCAAGTTCACATATACGCTCAGCCATTGCACGTGCCTTTTCGGCTGATATACTATCACCGCAATATTCAATTCCACTCAGTATAGATGCTTCTGTAACATTAGGTGTTACCACATCGGCATGGCTTATAAGGCGCTTCATTTTGTTGCACAACTCATACGTATAAGTAGAATAAATTTTTCCGTCGTCACCCATTACAGGGTCTACGAGCACTTTTGTGTCTTTTTCCCGAAAAGTATCAAAAAACTTCTCCGCAATATCAATCTGTTTTTCAGAGCCGAGAAACCCTGTATAAATACAACCAAAGTGCATATTATAGGCTTTCCAATCCTCTATAAAGCGCTCCATTTTATCGGTGTAGTCGTCGAAGAAATATTTATCATACCCCGTGTGGTTAGAGAGTATCGCCGTAGGAAGTGCGCAGCATTGCAATCCAAATGCGCTGAGTATGGGCATTGCCGCTGTAAGGGAACATCTGCCTGAACCCGAAATATCGTTTATCGCTGCAACTGATATAATATCTGACACTTTCTCACTTCCTTATTATTTACAAATATCGTTGATTTTTTCAATAAAATCATCAAATGTAGTGGTGAAGATATAGTTCATAATGAGTATATCGTCAACACCGTATTTTTCTACAAGTTCGTCTACTGTTCCGTAGTACGAGCGTGGATCTACCGCAAGCACGGTAGTATAATTATTGGTAAGCAAAGGCAAAAGAGCATTTGCATAAGAGTCTTTAATAACAAGCACAGTTTTGCCGTTTGCAACATCTGTATTTATTTCAGCAAGAGAATGGTCACCGCCCATAAACACACTGTATTTTGGAGTGCCATCAGGTACAACATAAATTTTGCTGTTATACTCAACCACTTCGCCGTTTTCCATAGTAGATGCCTTTACTGTATAGTTGGTATCGCCCTCAAACCACTCAATAGTATCGGGCTTATTTGAAAGTCTTGTATCATTTGCCTGATTATATAAAAACCCTAAAAATCCATCGGCAGTTTTCAATTTTAAAGACGAAAGTTCTGCAGGTGTATGTCCTGCCGTTTTTGCAAATTCTTTATACGCAAGATATGCACCTCTCTGTGTCCAGTGGTGGTCTGTGCGGAAGTATATATAATCGCCTGCGTTTTCTTTCATAACATCATATGCGTTTACTTTGATAACGTCATCAGAAATAGCCCCGTAAATTCTGTCTATGGCATCTTTTTGGCTATCGGAAGATTTAGCATAAATGTCAGCGGCAAATTCAATCTGCGTTGGAATAAGCATTGAATAAACATTTGCTTTGCTTGAGAATGCATCTGCATATTTATTAACTGCATCGGCATATGCCGCACCGCTTTGGGGATTATCTTTATATATTTCCATAATACGGTCGCTAAGTACGAGCAGACGTGAACTTTCGTCACTCTCTCCGCCTGCGCCGAGGTCTTTTTTAACAGACACGATATTACCAAGATTAGTTTTAATACCCTTTAACTCATTAACCTTGGACGAAAATGCGGTGAACATACTGCGCATACCGACATTATCTGCAAGATATTCTTCAAACTCACGCGAGAATGTTCCCGAAAACAAAGTGTCAGAGGTAAATTCGGGGAATTCTTTCAAAGTTCTGTTTTCATTTATAGCGCTTTGCTCGTCTTTAGGCATTACAACGCCTATCACAAAAAATGCAAGGAGCAATGCCACAAAAACGGAAATTGTAATTTTTGTTTTCATCACAATACCCCTTTCTTAAAATCTAAAATACAAAAACGGATTATACGTGGAGCCAACCAACAAGGTGAATGAAATTACAAGCACAACCGCAACAAGTAACGGCGAGCACACAGTACCGATTGTCGGATATTTTTCTGTAATTTTGATATACATATTTTTGGGATACGGAGTTGAAGCAACAGCAAGAAGAATAAGCAGAAAAATATTAGATGCCAATGTAGAAAGTGCCGTTAAATCCACCAATGTTCCATTTACGCCGAATGCCGATTTTAAAAACAACCAAATGCTTCCCATATCGGTAAAGTAAAACAAAGTCCAGCCAAAAAAGATTATTATACTGCTATATATAAGTCCTATCGGTTTTGGCAGTTTCATAAGTTTGCCGCCGAAAAGTTTCTTTTCAATAATAAGCAGAATTCCGTAATACAGTCCCCACAGGATAAAGTTCCAACTTGCACCGTGCCAGAAGCCCGTAAGCATCCACACAACTAAAATATTACGGATCTGGAACTTTCTGTTTCCACCAAGAGGTATATACACATAATCTCTGAAAAAACTGCTCAGCGACATATGCCATCTGCGCCAGAATTCCGTTACACTTGTAGAGATATACGGGTAATTAAAGTTTTCAAGGAATTTAAATCCAAAAAATCTGCCCATACCAATAGCCATATCGGAGTATCCAGAAAAGTCAAAATAAATCTGGAATGTATACATTATCATACCAAGCCAAGCACCAAGTGCTGATGCCGAGGTTAAGTCACCGCCTATAAGAGAGGTAGCAACCGCGCCTGCGCTGTTTGCAAGTATAACCTTTTTAAACATACCTTGTGCAAAACGGTACACTCCATACTCAAAGTCTTTAGCGGTAACGGTGCGGTTATTAATCTGCTTGTCAATATCTGCATAACGCACAATGGGACCTGCAACAAGTTGCGGAAACATTGAAAGATACGTAAGGTATTTAAGCGGAGATTTTTGTACGTTGGTGTCCCCTCTGTAAACATCAATGGTATATGAAATGGTCTGGAAAGTGTAAAACGATATTCCAAGCGGCAAAGAAAATCCGTTAAACGGAATACTAAGACCTGTTATCATATTGATATTATCAACTATAAATCCTGAGTACTTAAACACAAACAAAATGCCAAGGTTTATTATAAGCGACGATAAAAGAGCGGCTTTTGCCTGCCAATGCCCTCTGAATTTATCTATCACACGGGCACAAGTGTAGTCTACCATTGCGCTGAAAACAAGCATAAGTACCCACACAGGCTCGCCCCACGAATAGAATATAAGCGACGATACAACCAGCACAATGTTTTTGTATGTTAAATTCTTTGAAAGATTATATGCCAAAAGTACCGTCGGCAGAAATATACATAAAAAGAGTAAACTTGAAAATACCATTATTTAAACTCCTATTTATTTTACCATATCAAGTATTGATTCACGTATTCCGACAGAACCTACCGATACTGGATAATTTATAATAACCAAATCATCAAAATGCGTAAAGTTGTAAAAATCCACAAGGTTAAAACGCTCTGTATTTCCGCCAAACCCGTTGAATTTACGGGGGTCAATCACATAAACTTCCTGATAATTATTAAGTGCCCACGTAGCAAAAGCATTACCGAACGATTCTTTTATTATCACCAGTTTTTTGCCGTTGTTTACATCAGTAACCATAACGGTGAGCGGATTGTCACCACCTATAAAGCAGGAATATGAATTGACTTTTGCAGATACCGGTGATATATTGCTGATTAGTTTAGTCATATACATATCTTTATACGCGCACGCCTGCACATTAACAAGAGGCATAAATCTCTCTAAAAGTTCTGGGTTGGCACGTATTTTATCACTAAGCGGTGTGCCTTTGGTAAAATTGGCAAACGAGCCCACGTGCGTTTCGGAATTGTCTGTAGCAAATGCGGAAAGTTCAGGGATTGTCCAGCCTTTATTAGCGGCATATGCCCTATACGCGTAGTACGCACCGCGCTGTGTCCAGTGATGGTCTGTTGAAAAATATATTTTTTCGTTAGCGTGTTCCATAAGCGGACGCACAGCGTTTATGGGTGTTACGTTAATCGCAAGATTCTGATATATAGTTTTAATGCCGTCCGTCTGATATGGTGCCATCTCTTTAGGTGCGTAAAACTCACCCGACGTAGGAACTACAATATTATATGTTTTAACAAGAGGCAGCGCAGATGCAACTGTGTTTACAACGTGGGCATAATTAACAGCGTTTTCGCCCGACAAGCCAACACGCTCAAAAGCAAATGTGCCTGCCATAGTAACACCGCCGCCATATGCAATATCTTCATTCGGCAAACGGTAATCGTCTGTAATGTATGTACCAAAAAGCAAATCACGCTTATTAAACTCAGTTTCTTCAAGTTTTCCGTCTAAAGTAACGTAAAAACCCGTGATATCGGAAAACATTGCAAGGCTTATATACAGTTTATCGTGATAAACCATAGTAGGCAGGTCGTACTCAAACCTTTGAGGGCCAACCCACACAACGGGGCTGTTCATAATTATGTACGATGTTACACCGCCTTTAACCGCAACCGTCGCAGGGAGAGATGCGTCCCACCCCAATGTGAAACCGCACTTAGGAAGAATATCGTCAACAGGAATGAATATATTTGAATAATACAATAAGATATCGTCACCAAGTTCATACGAAACTCCGTTGATATCAAACTTTTTTTCGTCAGCATAAAGTGCCAGCACCTTACTTTCAGGGTCGGCAGATGTATGATAAGCGGTGCTCGGCGACAGAAGCATGGCAGCCGCCAGAAATACAACCGTTAAAAATTTAGCGATTTTTTCTTTGTTTTTCATTAAGTAAAATCCTTTCGCGTATACTGCCTTAATTCTACCATAATATGCGCAGTTACGTCAATTATTTACACACAAAAAAATAAATAAAAATTCATGTTTTTTTATTATGATTATTGCCACATATTCTATTTTGTGATAAAATTAAAATATATAATTACCGAAAGGATAAATTCTAAATGAACAAATTGATTTTAAAGTCACTTTGCACTTTTTTGATAATAATGAATACACTTATTCCTACTGCCTTTGCGCAGGAATTAAAATTAGATGCACAAAATGCCATACTTGTAGATATGAAAAACACTATGGTAATGTATGATAAAAACAGCGGCAAACCCATACAACCTGCGGGTTTTACAAAAATTGTAACGGCTATGGTAGTCCTTGAAAACTGTGAAGATTTAAGTCAGGTAATAGTAGCACCTAAAGAAACTATTGCCGCATGTGATTTTTCATTCGGCAATATGGGTATACTTGCAGAAGAGGAGTTAAGCGCAAATGATTTGCTTGAAGGTATGCTTGTATACGATGCTGCCGAAGCGGCTGAAGTGCTTGCCGGATTCACCTTTGGTAATTACAACAAGTTTATAGCCGCAATGAACGACCTTGCAAAAAAAGCCGGTGCAGAAAACACGGTTTTTAAAAATGCCGGCGGATATTATGATGAAGACCAGCAAACAACCGTTTCAGATATAGCAAAAATAGCACTATATGCAATGAAAAACGACGCCTTTGCAGAAATAGTTAAAAAAGGTATGGTGGAAATTGAGTCCACCAACAAATACCGAGAAAAAAGATACCTTGCAAACACAAATATGTTTGTTGGCAGGACACGTTCTCTTGACTTTTATTCCGAAAAAGTTTTTGGTGTAAAAACCTCGTATATGAAAGATGAAGGATACGGAATATGTATTGCATTTGAAAACAGTAAGGGCAAGTTCTTATGCGTAACCGCCGGCGGAACAGATGCAAAAAGTGCACACACAGACGCACAGGCAATGCGCGAATACGTGGTTTCCGGCTTTGTAAACGTAAAAATTGCCGATAAGGGCGATATTATAGAGGAAGTTGAAGTACCAAACGGAAAAATATCGCACGTATTGCTTAAAACCGCAGATGAACTGTCTGTTCGATTGCCCGTAGATTACGACGAAGCAAAAATATTTCAGATGACAACCAAAGACAACGACCTCAGCGCACCTATTGAAAAAGACGAGGTTTTAGGAACATTAAGCGTTTCATATGATGGCAAAGAAGTGGGCAGTGTGCCCTTAATAGCATACGAAAGCGTAGCACACTCGGCAGGAAAAAGCGTTCAGATTTTCTTTGAAAACATTTTTACATCGCCATTTTTCTATCTGCCTGTAACAGCACTTGCGATTTACTTTGCCACATTGATATACAAAGCAAATATCAGTAAATTCCGCAAGAAAAAATGATGATAATAATATGTTGACAATTATATAAATTCATTATATACTTAAATTTGTAATAATACCCATTGCGGTTAATTTTTTCATATTACAAGGAGGTGAGCGCATGGTATTTGAAAAAGTAAGAGATATTATAGTAGACCAACTCAACGTAGACGAAGACGAGGTTGTTATGGATGCGTCTTTTATAGACACACTCGGTGCGGATTCACTTGATTTGGTTGAACTTATGATAGCCATGGAAGAGGAATTTGAAATGACAATCCCCGAAGAGGACATTGACAAAATTTCCACTGTAGGCAATGTTGTTGAATACATCGAATCACACTCTAAATAATTAAAATTATATCTGCCCCCGTAACTTTTTCGGGGGTTGTGTTTTAGGAGATAAAATGAATACTCTTTACGAACTCGAAAAACAGTTGGGATATACGTTTAAACAGTCCAAACTTCTGCGTGATGCATTGACGCATCGTTCGTTTTTAAACGAGTGCTCGGGCGAAGCACGCATATGCAACGAGCGATTGGAGTTTTTGGGCGATGCTGTACTGGAAATAGCAGTATCGGAATATATATATATAAATTACCCTACGCTTGGTGAAGGTAAAATGAGTCAGATACGTTCTGTAGTTGTTTGTGAAAGCGGTTTATATTCACTCGCCAAAGAATTAGGGCTCGGAAAGTATATATATATGGCACACGGCGAGGCAGGAAGCGGTGGAAGAGACAAACCTTCTATTCTTTCTGACGCTATGGAGGCAATTATTGCGGCTGTGTATCTTGATTCTGATTTTAATACCGCTAAAGATTTTGTTATAAAACATATAGAAAAATACATTGTTTCGGCTGTTAATAACAAAAAAAGCGACAGCGACTACAAAAGCAGGCTTCAGGAATATGCACTTTCAAAGGCAGATAAGATTAACTATATATTAATTGACGAAAGCGGACCCGACCACAAAAAAACATTTACCGTAAAAGTTCTTTATAATGACGGGTTGTCTGCTACAGGCACAGGCACAAGCAAGAAAAAAGCCCAACAACAAGCCGCCAAAGCAATGCTTGAAAAACTTAAATCCAAATAAAAAAATACGTTAGCATCGTCGTCTGCTTTGTTTTTGCAGATTATGATACTAACGTATTTTTTTATACATAATTGTATTGCCCCACACATCACTTTTTATATTTAGGTGATGTGTGGGGCAATACTTATTACTCACATAAAATTAATCAATAACCGAACGAGCAGTAAGTTGACATATACTCATCAACAAGATGCTTATATTCATCAGAATTCTTTGCATCAGAGTTTTTAGAGTATTCGTGGGGGTCAAAAGATATTGTTTTAATCCTCTGTTCAGCAGCCATACCGATATTTGAGCAATGGTCTGAAATACGTTCCAGATTGTTTACAATATCAAGGAAGGCGATACCCGAACTGATATCACACTCCTGCTTACTGAGTCTGTTAATATGGAACTGTCGCAGATTGCTCTTTAAAGCATCGATTACCGCCTCTAACGGCTGGATTCTCATAGCAGCATTGATATCATTTTCTTTATACGCTTTCATACAAAGATTCATAATTTCCTCAACTGCGGCAATCATATTTTTAAGTTCCACTACTGCATTGCTTGAAAACTTAATATCGTTATTATACATATTCTCAGCAATTTCGCTAATGTTTAACGCATGGTCGCCAATACGCTCTATATCCATGATGGAGTGGAAAATACCTGAAGATGTGTTGTTTTCTTCTACAGATAAATCGTGTTCGCTTACCTTTACCAGATATTTTGTAATATCAGATTCTGCAATATCTATTACTTCTTCGTTTTCGGCAATTTCTTCCATTCTTGTCGCTATGTTTTTATCGGCAGTAAAAACAAGGTCAGTACAATCTTTGAATGTTTTGATTGCCTCTCCCATCATATTTACCATAGCCTTCATAGCCTGTGCTATAGCAACTGAGGGTGTGTTCAAAAATCTTTCGTCAAGCAAGTTGTGGGAATCATCATTCTTTTTGCCCTTTTCAGGGACTACCAGATAAGCAATTTTTACAAGCAATTTATAGAAAGGCAACAATATGATTGCATTTGCCACATTGAATAATGTATGGAAATCCGCTATGCCACCACGTGTAATTCCGCCATCCCAACCGGGTATACCCACGATTGCATTGAATCCATAAATTGCAACAGATGCAATTATTACACCAAGCACATTGAATGACAAATGTATTGCCGCAGTACGCTTAGCATTTTTAGTAGTACCTATACTTGAAAGTATTGCCGTAATACACGTACCTATATTCTGACCAAGAATTATAGGCACAGCAGACGAAAATGTAACAAGCCCGCTTGCCGCAACCGCCTGAAGTATACCGACGGATGCCGAAGAACTCTGAATAAGCGCTGTAACTACAGTACCTGTAAGTACACCGAGGATTGGATTTTTGCCCATTGCGGCAAATGCTTCGCCTATCCAGGGCATCTCTTTAAGACCGGAAACCGCGCTTTCCATAAAATCCATACCTATGAAAAGAACACCAAATCCTGCAAAAATCTGACCGATGTCTTTTGATTTTTTGCTTTTTGCAAACATAATCAGCCAAACGCCAACCGCAATTGCTATAGGTGCCAGAAAATCAGGTTTGAAAAAAGACAGCACACCGCTGCTTTGAATATCGGAAAGCCTGAGTATCTGCGCAGTAACAGTTGTACCTATGTTTGCGCCCAATATAACGCCTACCGCCTGACCTAATGTCATAACACCGGCATTAACAAAACCTACTACCATTACCGTAGTAGCCGAACTGCTCTGGATAAGCGCTGTAACTATAATACCTACCAGAACACCTTTAATAACATTGCTTGTAAGTGCCTCGATAATCTGCTGCATTTTTTTACCGGCGGATTTTTCAAGTCCGTCGCCCATAGCATTCATTCCGTAAAGGAACATACCAAGACCGCCAAGCAAACTGATAATATTTTGAAAATTCATTCAGTAAACCTCCTGTCTCTAAGTCATTCGGAAGTAATTACTTTTTCGAATGACTATACGTAAAATAGCATGTCTGAATACGAAGGTATAGGCCACATATCTCTGCCTACTACCGATTCCATATAATCTCCAATAACTCTTAAAGAATCCATTATAGTAAGAGTATCATCTCTGTAAAACTCAGCAAGACGAGCAATATCATCTGTGATATGCTCTGCTTTATCAATGGATAATCTTAGTTTATCCAAAGTTGAGCCAAAACTTGCAATTGCGTCTGTAATATTTTTAAGCATCTCCTCCTGTACTGATGTATCCGCATTTGGTGCGGCTGTTTTAATTTTGATTATGTTATCGCTGAGCGCTGTGGAAAACTTGAGTGCCGCCGGCAGAATATCTTTTGCCGCCATGTCAACCATGGTAAGCGCCTCAATGTGAATAACCTTGGCATATTTCTCCAGTTTGATTTCATATCGTGAACTCAGTTCTGTCTGAGTATACACACCATGTTTACTAAACAATTCTACAGTCTGCGGAGAAATAAATTCGCCAATAGCGTCAACGGTGTTGTCTATATTGGGAAGACCGCGTTTTTTGGCCTCCTCTACCCACTCATCAGAGTAGCCGTTACCGTTAAAGATAACCCTTCTGTGCTCGCGTATAGAACGCTGAACAACATTGTGCAAAGCGACATTAAAATCGCTTGCATTTTCAAGTTCGTCAGCCATATCGGAAAGTGTGTCGGCAACAATTGTATTTATAATAGTACACGGGCCCGCAATTGAAGCATTTGAGCCAACCATACGGAACTCAAACTTATTGCCTGTAAAAGCAAAAGGTGAAGTTCTGTTTCTGTCGGCGGTGTCTTTTCTGAAATGCGGAAGCGTGCTAACACCAACGTCCAAGCGCACACGTTCAGTATCGCCGGACGGGTTGTCATAAACGATATTATCAAGTATTTCCTCTAACTGCTCGCCCAAAAAGATTGAGATAATTGCAGGCGGAGCCTCGTTAGCACCTAAACGATGGTCGTTACCTGCACTTGCAGCAGATGCGCGGAGTAAAGGCGCGTGTTTATCAATAGCCTCTATAACAGCACAGAGGAAAAGCAAAAACTGTGCATTTTCGCTTGGTGTTTTACCGGGGTCTAAAAGATTCTGACCGTCGTCTGTACTTAAAGACCAGTTTACGTGTTTACCTGAGCCGTTTACCCCGTTGAACGGACGTTCATGCATAAGACACGCAAAGTTGTGTCTGTGTGCAATCCTTTTTAAAGTTGACATTGTAAGTTGGTTATGGTCTGTAGCAATATTGCAACTGCTGTAAATCGGTGCCAGTTCGTGCTGGCTAGGAGCAGCCTCGTTATGCTTTGTTTTTGCAGAAACACCCATTTTCCAGAGTTCACGGTCTACATCGCTCATATAAGACGCCACACGTTCTTTAAGCGTACCGAAATAGTGGTCATCAAGTTCCTGTCCTTTGGGCGGTTTCTGACCAAAAAGTGTTCTGCCTGTAAATTTAAGGTCAAGACGTTTTTCGTATAAATCTTTGTCCACAAGGAAATATTCCTGCTCAGGACCTATGCATACAGTTATATTTTTAGTTTCTTTATCAAACAGTTTTAAAATTCTTTTCGCCTGAACGTTTATTGCCTCGCAAGAGCGCAAAAGCGGTGTTTTTTTATCAAGCGCTTCTCCGGTATAGGAGCAGAAAGCAGTAGGAATACACAATGTAACACCCGACAAATCCTCCTGCAAAAATGCAGGTGAAGTGCAGTCCCAAGCGGTATAGCCTCTTGCCTCAAATGTTGAGCGCAGTCCGCCTGACGGGAATGACGATGCATCGGGCTCGCCTTTTATAAGTTCTTTGCCCGAAAACTCCATAATTGCTCCGCCATTAGATGTAGGAGAAATAAAAGAATCGTGCTTCTCTGCAGTAATGCCCGTAAGCGGCTGAAACCAGTGTGTATAGTGAGTTGCACCTTTTTCAATTGCCCAGTCTTTCATGGCACCGGCAACAACCTCTGCTACTGAACTGTCCAGAGGTAAAGATTCGTCAATGCTTTTTTTAAGTGCATTGTATGTGTCTTCAGGAAGACGCTCTTTCATAACGCGGTCATTAAAAACATTACTGCCGAAAATATCTATTGGGTTACAAGAACTCATTTGTTTCACTGCCTTTCTGTATTCATTACAAGACGACAAACATTTCTGTTTGTCGTCCGGTTAAATCTATATTAAATAAGGGGTTCAGGGCGGGATATAAGATGCAGAATATTACCTGCAATATCTCTGAAGAAAATAGTTTTTACACCGCTTGAAGATGTAACTTCATCGGCAACTATTTCAGTGTTTGCACCTTTAAGTTTTGCAACAACAGAGTCAAAATCTGCAACCGTTAAGGCTAAATGTCTGAGCCCTGCGTCTGTAAGTGCAGGATTTGAGGTCATATCATCAGTTGCTTTGCATATTTCGATCATACTTTTATTTGGAAACGCAACAAAATATGTCCCCTTAGCAGGATTTTCATAAGCGATAGTGCAACCAAACATATCGATATACCAATCAGCCAACGTTTTGGAATCTTTTGCATAAAGTCCAACGTGTTCAATACCAGTCACCATTAAAATACTCCCCCTATTGTAAATTATGTTTCCATAATAATTATACAATAGCAGTTGCTTTAAATCAAGACAAATTTTGAGTAAAAATACCATTTTTTCAATATTCGTCATAATTGCTAATTTCAAGTTGCATTTTTACAATCTTTACTGATTTATATATAAATTCTTTATTGGTAATATGCGCAATATAACCGTCTTTTGTGTTACACAATCCCCTTATATATTCATTATCCGTTTTGCATGCATCTGTTATAGCCATACGTATTGCACGCTCCACCGCCGACGGTGATGTACAGAATTTCTTTGCCAGATACGGATAAAGTGTTTTTGTAATTCCTGCAACACCGATATCATTACATATAACATACACAATTGCCTCTGAAATATATGCATATCCGACTCTTATAGAAGAAACTTCATACCGTTCCAATAAGTCTGATGCTTTTTTGTACAACTTCCGCTTTTTACATGAATCCATATATCACACCTCTACCTAAGCAACTATTATAAAGGATTTAATCCAAAAAAGTAATATAATGTCGAAAATATGTTTATCTTTGATCACCCTGCACGTTTATGCGTTTTTTATTCAAACAACAAGCGGATTTTGCATAAATATGCGGAATGCATTTATTACGGCTAATCCTTAAATAATTCTAACACATATTAAGATATTAGTTATTTTTTTATCTTTGCTCAAATAGAATCATAGTAAACAGTTTTATTTTAAGGAGTAGATATTATGAAACTATTTGTTACAAGTAAAGATAATCTTATAATCTACTTTCTCATTATTGTTCTTTTAAGCGGTCTGGTTATTTTTAATCATGATGCTGTGGCAGAAGTTTTCGAAAACGCATCTCCAAAGCGTGACTTGCCAATATACTGTGTAGACAAAGGTGAGGAAAAAATATGCTCTATCTCTTTTGATGC
Organism: Clostridia bacterium; assembly: GCA_045646385.1. Lineage (GTDB taxonomy): Bacteria > Bacillota > Clostridia > UMGS1810 > UMGS1810 > SIG455. Next base: position 30,706 of record JAZRKQ010000027.1, read on the forward strand.
CGCCTGGGGAAACGAAGACACCGCCGAACTTATATCAATATTGGAAAAATACAATGTTAAAGCAACATTTTTTGTAGTAGGTACATGGGTAGATAAATATCCTGAATCAGTTAAGCAACTGCACGATGCAGGACACGAAATTATGAACCACTCCGACTCGCACCCGCATATGACAAAACTTGATGCAGAAGGAATCAAAAAAGAAATTAATTCGTGCTCAGACAAAATTGAAGCAATAACGGGTGTCCGCCCTACTCTTTTCCGTCCGCCGTACGGCGACTACAATGACAGAGTGGTAGCATCTGCAAGGGATATCAACCACTATACTATCCAATGGGACGTTGACAGCCTTGACTGGAAGGATCTTGAGCCTTCTGCAATATACGACCGTGTAACAAAACGTGTGGGTCCGGGGTCTGTGGTTCTGTTCCACAATGCCGCAAAAAATACACCGGCTGCACTTCCGCAAATTTTAGAAAAACTCACATCAGATGGTTATAAAATAATACCGATTTCTGAGTTGATTTATAAAGAGAACTTTAAAATAGACAACTCCGGAAGACAGATACCCGTTCCCGACGGTCAGGTAAATTGAAACTTTTTTACCGATACACATATAATGTGTAGTGAGGTGATTTGATTGGATATTAATAATTTGACCGTAGGACAGGTGCTTGCCAACAATAAAGCAAAAGCAATTCTGGCAAGGGAATTTCCTACTCTTATAAATACACCCATTGTAAAACTTTACAGTTCAATGACTGTAAAACAAGTTCTTGCTCTTGCAAAAGATAAAGTGCCGCGGGATAAAATACAGAGAATAATAAAAGAACTGGAACAAGTATAAAATTTAGGCACACTGCTTTTGTGCAGTGTGCTTTTTCATGCAAAAACTCTTTACAAATCACCATATTTACTGTATAATATTATGATATGTTATAAACATTTGGAAGGAAGGTTTTAAACAGATGTTTAAAATTTTGAAAAAGCGTGTTTTAAATAAACAGGTTAAACTGTTGGAAATTGACGCACCGCTTATAGCAAAAAAAGCAGAGCCAGGTCAGTTTATAATTCTGCGCATTAATGAAGAAGGCGAACGTATACCATTAACAATAGCAGATTTTGACAGAGAACGCGGCACTGTTACCATAATATTTCAGGAAGTGGGTATGACAACCAAACTTCTCGGCTCTTTAAACGAGGGCGATGCACTTTTGGACTTTGTAGGTCCATTGGGTGTGGCATCGCATCTTGACGGATACAAAAAAGTAGCCGTTATAGGTGGAGGACTGGGAACAGCAATTGCATACCCTCAGGCAAAAAAACTCCACGCAATGGGCGCTGAGGTTGATTCCATTATAGGATTCAGAAACAAAGACCTTATTATCCTTGAAGACGAAGTTAAAGCAGTAAGCACAAGTACATATATAACAACAGATGACGGTTCTAACGGTTGCAAAGGATTTGTGTCGGACATATTAAAAAACAATATAGAAGCCGGTGCAAACTACGACCTTGTTATAGCAATCGGTCCACTTATTATGATGAAGGTTGTTTGTGATGTTACAAAACAATACGGAATTAAAACTATAGTTAGTATGAATCCAGTTATGATTGACGGAACAGGTATGTGCGGCGGTTGCAGAGTGATAGTCGGCGGTGAAACTAAGTTTGCCTGCGTAGACGGTCCTGACTTCGACGGACATCTGGTTGACTTTGAATCTGCAATGAACAGGCAGAAAATGTTTAAAAGCGAAGAGGCTGAAAGTTCAGCGCACAAGTGCCGTATAGGAATAGGAGGCAATCACAATGGCTAATATGTGTCCTACAAAAACTCCTATGACTGAGCAAGTGCCCACAATAAGGAACAAAAATTTCAAAGAAGTGGCACTTGGATACACTCCTGAGCAGGCTATGGAAGAAGCAAACCGTTGCCTTAACTGTAAAAACAGACCGTGCGTAAGCGGTTGCCCCGTAAATGTTAAAATACCCGATTTTTTAGCACTTATAGCAGAAGGCGAATTTGAAAAAGCATACCTTAAAATAACAGAAACAAACGCTTTACCCGCAATTTGCGGAAGAGTATGTCCTCAGGAAAATCAGTGTGAGGGAAAATGTGTACGCGGAATCAAAGGCGAAAGTGTTGCAATAGGCAGACTTGAACGCTTTGCCGCAGATTATTACAGGGAACACTGCATTGCAAAAGCAGAAAAACCTGCTCAAAACGGCATAAAGGTAGCCGTTATAGGGGGTGGTCCCGCATCGCTTAGTTGTGCAGGCGATTTAGCAAAAAAAGGGTATTCCGTAACTTTATTTGAGGCATTCCACACAGCTGGCGGTGTTTTGATGTATGGTATTCCTGAATTCAGACTGCCAAAAGATATTGTACGCAATGAAATAGAAAATCTTAAAGACATCGGTGTAGATATCCAAACCAATATGGTTATAGGTAAAATACTTTCCGTTGACGAAATTTTAGAATCCGGCTACGACGCAGTATTTATAGGTACAGGCGCAGGTCTGCCTAAGTTTATGGGTATTGAGGGCGAAGCTCTTAACGGCGTATATTCTGCAAACGAGTTTTTAACAAGAATTAATCTTATGAAAGCATACAAATTCCCCGAAACAGACACCCCCATTAAAGTAGGGAAAAATGTGGCTGTAGTCGGTGGCGGTAACGTGGCAATGGATGCTGCAAGATGTGCTAAACGCCTTGGTGCAGAAAATGTGTACATAATATACAGACGAAGCGAAAAAGAAATGCCTGCACGAAATGAGGAAATTCATCACGCAAAAGAAGAAGAAATTATATTTAAAACTCTCACTAACCCAACACGTATAATCGGCGAGGACGGTTGGGTAACGGGTATTGAATGTGTCGATATGGAACTTGGCGAGCCTGATGCATCAGGCAGAAGACGTCCGGTTGAAAAAATGGGCTCTGAACATATTATAGATGTACAGACAGTTATTATGGCGATAGGTCAGTCACCCAATCCGCTGATTAAAGCAACGACCGATGGTCTTGCAACACAACCTTGGGGCGGAATAATAGCCGACGATGAAACCTGCGCAACCAGTAAAGAGGGTGTGTACGCAGGCGGCGACACCGTAACAGGGGCTGCAACAGTTATACTTGCAATGGGAGCCGGTAAAAAAGCAGCATCAGCAATTGATGAATATATCAAAAACAAATACAACAAATAATTAAAAAAGGAAAGCAATACGCTTTCCTTTTTTAATTATCTTTTAACTCACAAAAACTATATCCCAACCTGACACCCGTAAACAAACCAGCCTCAAAATACGCCTGACTAAATATTTCTACCATTTGGCATATCTGTTCCCATAATTTCTCATAGTCTTCATCAATATAATTCTCTTCAAGATATTTTTCAATCTCTTTAAAAGCATTTTCAACTTCTTCTGATAATTTATATTCCAATTCTTCTTTTAAATTTTGTTTTTCATCAGAAGCATAATACTCAATATTTTTAAGATTTGCTCTTTGAAACAATTCATCAAAATTCATATAAATACCTCCATCAAGATTATAATAGCACAGATAAATTAAAAAGTCAACTCAATTGAGGTAATTATTTTAACTCAAAAGCGGTAAACTCAAATTATCATATATAAATGAGGTGATTTGAGTTGAATATTGGGGAAGCAGTAAAATTAAGAATTTTAGAATTGTGTAAAAGCAAAAATATTACAGTAAATAAACTTGCGATTATATGCGGAATAACTCAATCAACACTAAACAATATAATAAGCGGCAGAAACAATAGCACTACAGTATCAACAATTAAAAAGATATGCGATGGATTGGAAATGCAGATTGAAGATTTTTTCGCCTGTGACCTCTTCAGAAACTTAGAGCAGGAGATAAAATAATATGAACACATATAATACCGTTAAAAACAGAATATTATCTTTATGCGAGGAAAAGCGATTCACAATTAACAGACTTGCCATGGAATCAGGCGTTTCTCCATCTACACTCAAAAGCATTTTATATGGAAAAAGCAAAAACCCCGGTATTGTTACAATAAAAATGCTTTGTGACGGATTAAACATCAGTTTGATTGATTTTTTCAATACTTCTGAATTTGAGAATTTGGAACAAGAGATAAAATAACATTATTTTTATTATTTTATATTGAAATGACAAATTATTTGTGATAAGATAAACTTGTATAAATAAACAGTTAAAGGAGATATTACCATGGTAATCGTTAAAGCAAAGAATTATGAGGACATGAGCGCTAAAGCAGCAAACATTATGGCTGCTCAGATAACTTTAAAACCCGATTCTGTACTTGGTTTGGCTACAGGCTCTACTCCCGAAGGACTTTACAGCAATCTTATTAAAAAATATGAAGCAGGTGAACTTGATTTTTCTAAAATCAAAACAGTAAACCTTGATGAATACAAAGGTTTAACACGTGACCATGACCAGAGTTACTACTACTTTATGAACGATAAACTTTTTAACCACGTAAATATTGATAAAGCAAACACCAATGTTCCCGATGGTACAAAAGAAGACGGTGAGGCTGAATGCGCAAGATACGAAGCACTCATCGATTCTTTAGGCGGTACAGATATTCAGTTGCTCGGTATCGGCGGTAACGGTCATATTGGTTTTAACGAACCTGACGATTCCTTTATCCGCGACACCCACTGTGTAAAACTTACTGACAGCACAATCGAAGCAAACTCAAGATTCTTTGCATCTAAAGACGATGTACCTAAGTATGCATATACAATGGGTATCGGCAGCATTATGAAATCTAAAAAAATTCTTCTCGTTGCATCAGGTAAGGGAAAGGCTCAGGCAATTTACGATACAGTTTGCGGACCTATTACCCCAAGTGTTCCTGCATCTATTTTGCAGTTGCATCCCGATGTAATTATAGTGGCTGACGAAGACGCACTTTCACTGATTAAATAACAATCAAAAATGAACTACGTTTACATACTGAAATGCGCTGACAACACGCTCTACACCGGATGGACTACCGATCTTGAAAACCGTCTTATTACTCACAACAGCGGAAATGGTGCCAAATACACCCGAAGCCGTCTGCCGGTTGAGATGGTTTACTGCGAGGAGTGTTCAGACAAATCGTATGCGCTTAAGCGTGAGCGTGAAATAAAAAAGATGTCACGTGCAGAAAAATTACAGTTAATAAACAATTTAAAAACGGATACCTGAACGGTATCCGTTTTTGTATAGTTAAAAAATTATTTATAACCTATAGTTTTGCCGTGACAAATAACCATTGTACGACCACAATGAGTGCAGTCATAAAGTTGCTTATACTCCAAATGAGTAGTAATCTCTGTAAATTTACCGCATTGAGGGCAACGATACTGTGCCGTTACTTCCTGCAAGTCCGCTATCTTTTTACCTTTTTTGAATATTTTATTAAAAAGTTTCATGCTATCCTACCTTTTTTTGCAAATATAACAAATATAAGTATATCATAAAATTTTACACTTTTCAAGATAAAATTTAATTTTTTTCGGCTACATTTTGTACTGTTGTTTCACAGGAGAAACTCTGCGAATATATTTTTATGTTCGAAAATACACCTATTTCTTTAGTTCCGTTGGCATAATATCCGCCGTCTAAATTTCTTGCATCGCTTTCTATTGTTATATATACATCATATCTGTCCGGTTTAGCAGTATAAACAGTGGTTCCGTCGGCTTTCAATGCATAGTCCATAGCATCTTTTGCTTCTACTGCTGTTATAACACCTAAAGGCTTATCTGTTTCTTCGTCATAGATGGCATCGCCTATTTTCATACTGTCAAGCGTAAAATCACGCACACCCGATGCTTTGAGAACATATTCAATCTTCATATTTGTTTCGTTAACGTCATTATGCGCGGAAAAGCCAAATTTATATACGGTTGCGCATATTGCCACAACAATCAGAAACACAATAAGCAAATCCACAATGTTTATCTTACCGAAAAGTCTGCCTTTGTTATCAATCATTTGTGCTCTCCCCCTCTACATTCATTTTTACTATATATCCCCTGCCGACTGCTCCGGCATTTTTAATATGAATAAGATTTCCTACTTTAATTTCCTGCTGACCTATAACAATATTTGCGCCGTATGAAGTAGGGGTACCTTTTATGGTGATATATGCATCCTCCTGACCTTTATATTCGCTGATAACCCATCTTCCGTTTATATCGTCTGTTCCGAGGTCTGTGGCGGGTAAAGACTCAACCGAAGTAACATAGCCTAATGTATCGCCTTTAACGGCATCTCGTACTTTATCGCCAACTGCAAAGCGTTCAGCATAGTCTTCGGGAGCACCCTTGACCTCTACTGTAAACGTAACCTCAGGCGTATCTGTAGCAGTTGTAAAACTTTTGTTGATAAACTTATATGCAAAGACAAAAACTGCTACCACTAAAACAATGATTATAACATCAACATAATTAAACTTTATTTTTTTCTTTTCCATTTTTATACCCCCATCAAATCACGGTATATATTTTGTATAGCACCCGTCATAACCTCTGCACGGAATTGCTGTTCGAACACCTTTAAGCAACCTTTTTTAAGATTGTCCATTGCGGTGTTATCCGTCAACAGGCTTTTCAATTTTTCATACATATCGTCGCTATCACACTTTTTGAATATAAGACCATTTACTCCATGCTGTATAACACCCGGATTGCCTCCAAAATCGCTTACTACTGCGGGCAAGCCGATGCTCATGCCCTCTAATAACGAAAGACTTGTAGCCTCTGTACCGAAAGATGCGTTAAGGTTTAAATCAAGTATATTCATAATTCCCGTTACGTCCGTTACAAAGCCTGCCATAATAACATTTTCGGCAATATCGAGTTCAGCAATTTTTTGACGAATTTCTTCTTCGTAATCACCTGTTCCGGCAATTAAAAGTTTAACCTTAATACCATCGTCTAAAAGTTTTTTAAGCGCTTCTAAAATATACACATGGCCTTTTACATAATTAAGCCTTGCAACTATACCAAGGAGATATTCACCCTCGCCTACATTATAGTTGGATTTTAGTTTGAGTTTTTCTTCATCGCTTATAACTTTAAGAGGCTCAACACCGTTTTTAATAACTGTTATTTTATTCGGATTTACGCCGGTTTTGACTATATTATCTTTTGCCGCATCTGCAACTGCAATGATTTTATCTGCAGTAGAGTTATTAACAAAACCGTTTATGGCTTTTCCTATACCCTGCGAAATTTTCTTTGAAGGTTCAAACACGCTATGGCGTGTAAACACTATCTTTGCTTTTCCGTAAAGACGTGCGGCAAATCTGGCAGACATAGAGGCGTGCGCATGAATTACATCAGGTTTGTATTGCGCGAAAATTTTTCTAAGGCTCATTATACCCTTAGCGCTAAGTGATTTGTCTGCAATGCCGTCTGCCTCAATTATACAAGCACCGAGTGCTTCAAGTTCTTTTATAAGCAGACTGCCTTTGGGCACAACAACTTTTACATCAAACTGCGTTTTATCGTAATATTTAATGAATGTAAGTATACACTTTCCTGCTCCGCCAATATTGCTGTCACTTATAACATTTATAACTTTCAGCATTTTTCCACCTCCGTAGAGTTTGATTTACTTATTTTGATACTCGCTGCGGTTATTCCGATTATTATGAAGAACAACAGGAACACCCTGTAATTGTACCACACATTGTCAAACATACCCTGCACAAGATATCCAAGCATACCTGCCGCAAGTCCCGTGATGAGTGCTTTTAAAAATTTGTTTTTTGCTGTAATAATGGTACTCACACACATTTTAAAATATATAACAAGCATTGACACAAAAACAAGCAATCCAACAATTCCGTTTTCCGTTATTATCTGTAAATACAGATTGTGTGAATGAGGTGCTATAACACCGGAATATGCATACATAGGGTAAATTTTATTAAATGCTTCCGTTCCTACGCCTATACCGCTGAACCAATAGTCTTTGAGCATATTGAGTGTTCCCATCCATATATATACCCTGTACGATGTGGACGTATCGCCCATATCGCCTACGCTCAAAAATCTGTTGATTACATTCTGAGGCAAAAACATAGGCGAAAGCAATAGTGCAATAACGCCAAGCCACACAAAACGACGGTCATAAAACATAAAGAACATAAATACCGCCACGAGCAGGCCTATCCAGTTACCTCTGGAATAAGTATATATCATACAAAGTGACAACGCACCTACTATTGCAAGGTGAATAAGTTTGTTATACCCTTTTTTTGCGCCCCATACAACCGCAAGACCGATTGGAATTAAAAGAAGCAGATATTCGCCAAGAACATTTGGGTTTTCAAATGTTGACACAACCCTTGTTTCAATATCTGAAAACATATCGGTGTCCGTCCACACCGTTCCGCCTGCAAAACCGAATATATGCTGATATATTCCGTATGCCGCTACAAACAGACCCACAAAAAGCATTAATACTATAAGCGCAAACAAACGTTTTTTTGTGGTGATTGAGTTTGTTAAAAGAAAGTATGAAAGTATAAACGCAAGGTACACCAGTACCGCCATAATGCTTGATTTAACTGCGAAAGATGTTACCGCAGAAATTACAAGCACACAAGCAAATAATAACATAGGGATATCAAGCGGAGTGCGTTTAAATGTCATATTTTCGTCGAATATAAACCGCAGAACAAACGATGCAAATGTGAACATTATAAGTCCTACCAAAGCCATCGTAGGCGAAAATGCCAGCACAACTGCTGCAATAAAAATACCGACTGTATAATCATAAAGTATCCAGCCCATAGCGAATATTCCGCCTACAAATACAATTACATAAATAGGATTTGTAACCAGCGATGCAACAGCAATTAACAAGCCAGAAACAGTACAGATTATCGCACCAATTACAGTAAATTCCTTAGTGTCCTTTTTTTCAAATTCGCACGAGCCAAGCAATTTCCCAAACAATTTAATTACTATGCTTCCCGTAAACAAATTGTATATAGACGTATCTATAGCACAACACAGCGCCGCACCAATAAGCACAACAACCGCAAACACAGACATTGTGTTCGTCATGCCGCCCCATATAAGGGAAACAACCGAATAAACGGCAACAGTTGTTATAACTGTAATGCACCAGTACCTTATGGGATAATGAAGTATATACCCATAAAACCTATCAAAAAACTGTATAATGGTACTTCTTTTAACAGGTTCGGCAACTTTTAAAAAGATGTTGCGAAAAAAGGTCAGAATTTTACTAAAGAAACAAAGCACTTTGCTTCCGTACGCTAAATTTTTATCTGTAGCAGAAGAAAAGAAATTAACGAAGAAACTGTTTTCAGTAATTTTCTTTAAAAAACGTACAAAAGCAGCACATATCTTTTTAAATATGCTATACTCATAACAGTTGCATAAAAATGCGTATACTTTTGTTACGATACTTACTATCAGACTATTATTCACTCTTTCCTCCCCCTTTTCAATAAAGTTTTTACTATGTTTAGAAGTTCACTTATTTCGCCGATTTTAAGCACAGTACACACCACGAAATATGTGATGACGCCTATTGCCACAGGAACGGCAACGGCAAATATTTTATTCATATCATAAGTAATACGGTTTACCCCAAAAACTGCGATTCCCATAACAAATACACTAATTAATATTTTAACGGCAAAACCACCGAAGTCTTTAGTTAATATCCCGCCTGTGCGTTTGTGGAGTCTATATATCATTGTAAAGCCGATAATATTTGAAGCAACAGATGCAGAGATTGCAAGTCCGCCAAGACCCACTTTAAATCCGGCAACCAGTATAACGCTTAATGCAATATTTACGGCAATTCCGGCAAATGCTACTTTCATAGGCGTTTTACCGTCGTGCAAAGCATAAAAGCCCTTGTTAGCCATCTCCTGCATACCATAGCCAAGCATACCGAACGAATAACAGAACAATGCCGTAGACGTAAGTACAGTTGACTGTGCATCAAATTCACCGCGCTCATAAAACAAACGTATTATAGGTGTGGATAACAGTAAAAAGCCAACCATAACAGGTGCAATTATAAATACAACATAACGTACTGCTTTTGATATAATTGAATTAAATTCGTCGCTTTTATCACTGGCCCCTGCGCGCGAAAGTGACGGAAAAATCAAGTTTGTAGCAGTAAACGTAAACACCCCGACAAGGATTATATAAAGTTTATTAGCATAGTCCAGCGCTGTCATTGCCTCACCGCCATTGAGTGATGATGCCAGACGTATATTTATCATTGTATTGATTGGTTGCATCCACGTACTTAAAATAATGGGCAGTGCAAGTTTGCACACATTTTTAATTCCGTCATTTTTGAAATTAAGCGTAGGCTTGTACTTATATTTCATTTTAACAAGAGAAGGTATCTGTATAACACATTGCGATGCCCATGCAACAAGCATTGCTATTGCAACACCGTGTATGCCAAAACGGTCGCCAAATATTGCGATATATAATATAAGTATTGCATTTGAAACCAGACTTATAATTGCAGGAATTAAAAATTCACCGTACGATTGAAGTACACCCACAAAGCAATATGCAACACCTGTAAATATAATTGTGGGAAAAAGTATTTTTATAAGTACAGACGAAAGATAAAGCGCAGAGGATTCCAATCCTCCTGCAAAAAGTGTTGCTACCTGAGCAGAAAATATTATACCGATTCCCGATATTACCGCAGTTATAAGTATTATAAGGTTTATAAAGCAATTGGCAAAGTTAAACGCTTCTTCCTCTTTACCTTTGGCAATATACTCGTTAAACACAGGAATAAACGCAGATGTAACGGCAGAACCCAGCGCTATGTCAAAAAACAGCAACGGTATTCTTGATGCCGCCGAAAACGCCATAGCCGCATCGGTAGACGTACCGTAAAGGTTTGCCATAAGAATATCCCTGAACATTCCGCATATTTTTGCAAGCAAAGTTGCCGCAACCATAAACCCTGCCGTAAACGCAGAGGCTTTTCTAATTTTTTTCATATTTTATCCTTTTACAAAGAATAGCAAAGCAAGCGCAACTGCGCTTCTTTGCTATCTGATGTTTTTATAAATTTTTAAGATATTCGGTAACGATTTCTTCTATTATTTCGTCACGTTCCAGACGGCCGATAAGGTTTCTGGCGTTATTATGACTGGTGATATATGTGGGGTCGCCCGACATTATAAAACCTACAATCTGGTTAATGGGATTGTAGCCTTTAACCTGCAAAGCCTCGTACACAATACGCAAAACCTCACGCACATGATTCTGACCCTCACCTATTGCACTGAATTTCATGGTATTGTTATCCATTTGCAACACCCGCCTTTCTACTGTTATTATGATACCACATTCAGGATAAAATTACAAGTGTTTTTGCATAAGTACACAAAAAGGTTCTGTATAGTACATAACTTTTATTATTTGTTTTAATATAATTCAATCTGTTAAACCTCTAAAACATGTAATTATATAACTTAAACTTATATTGTCAATGAATTTTTCCCTTGTAGAGTGTAGCAATATATGATATAATTGCTATATAAATCAGTGATTTTATAAGTATTTCATCGAAGATGAAATACTAACTAAATTAATATAGAGGTGAATTTTATGTACAAAACAAAAGAAGAACTGAAAACTGTAACAAAGTTAAACAATTTGGCGAAGGAAAAAATGCTTATGACCGACCTTGCGGATTTTGATGCATCAAATCCAAAAATCAAACTTTTTTCCCTGATACAATTAAAACCGGGCGAAGAAGTGGAGTACCATATGCACATAGGAGAAAGTGAGACCTACTTTATACTTTCGGGCAAAGGCATTTATAACGATAACGGAACAAAGATAGAGGCTGTTCCCGGTATGGTAACCTTAACCACGTCAGGACAAGGTCACTCTCTGAAAAACACAGGCGACGAAACGCTTGCTTTTATCGCGCTGATCATTCTTGATTAAAAGTTGCATCTTATGTGGCAAATGAATTGCCTTTGATATCTAAATCGTTCGGTCATTTTAAACGTAATGTGGCGGATTTTGTGAAAAAATTTAAAGTTTGGAGGGAAATATCAATATGAATATCATACAGAGTTTTTATGATAATTTATCCTCACAATATGATAAACTTTTTCTTGATTGGCAAGCCACAATAAAAGAACAATCCATAATTTTAGATAAATTGTTTAAAGATAACGGATATGACAATAAGTCTAAAATTCTTGATTGTGCCTGCGGTATTGGAACGCAAGCAATAGGGCTTGCTACTCTGGGATATAATGTAACTGCTTCTGATATAAGTGATGGTGAACTCATCGAGGCAAGACAGCGCGCTACAAAAAACAATGTAAAGATTTGTTTTGAAAACGCTGATTTTCGCACGTTATCTAAAACTTTTTCGCAAAAGTTTGACATTGTTATTGCTATGGATAATGCTCTGCCTCATATGCTCACAAAAAGTGATTTGGAAAGGGCAATCAAGAGTATTACATGCCAAATAGCATCGGGCGGTATGTTTGTCGCAAGCATTAGAGATTATGATGTTTTGCTTGATAGTAAGCCACCATATTCTGCACCATATATACATAAGACGGAAAAAGGACAGAGAGTATCTTTCCAGACATGGAGTTGGAGTGACGATAATTATAAACTCATCCAGTATATTATTGAAGATGATGAAACTCTAAAAACGAGTAAATTTGAATGTGAATACAGGGCAGTTCGCAGAGAAGAGGTCACAAATATACTCCTTTCTAATGGCTGTAGTAATGTGGTATGGAAATCTCCTGAAGAAACAGGCTTTTATCAACCAATTGTAATTGCGAAAAAGTAATGAATTTTTGTTCCTAACTTGACACGTTTCTATACGATCGAATGTCAGTACTATTCTCTTAAAAAAGAGGAGAGAGGAAATACATATAATATTTTGCACTTGCAAAATTGTTAATGGAGTTATGTTATGGTAAGAATTTTATTTATATGCCACGGTAATATATGCCGAAGCCCAATGGCAGAATTTGTTTTTAAGGATATTGTAGAAAAATCAGGAATAAGTGATAAATTCTATGTGGCTTCTGCTGCTACGAGTTACGAGGAAATAGGCAATCCTGTGCATCATGGAACCGCAAAAATTTTAGACGGACTTGGTATATCATACTCCGGAAAACGTGCGATACATTTAGAAAAATCCGACTATGCGAAATACGATTATTTAGTGTGTATGGACAGTGCCAATGTACGTAATACCTTACGGATTATAGGGAATGATGCGGATAAAAAAATACACAAACTACTTGAGTTTGTCGGCTCTTATGAAGATGTTGCTGATCCGTGGTATACAGGAAAATTTGACAAAACATACAAAGATGTTCTGGCAGGATGTAAGGGACTTTTAAGATATATAGAGAAACAAAAAATAATTGAAACAAAATGTGATATCTAAACCTTATATCCCTTATAACACAGAAGATCTCAAAATTTAACGAGGATTTAACGGAGAATAACTAATATGAACAAATGCCGTATAACTGTAATGAGAATATCACATTATGATGATTTAATAGAAAAATACGAAAATCCGATTAAGCATACTTGTGATTTAAAAGAAGGACAAGTTTTTATTGCAAACGGATGGAAAAAGCCTGATGGTCTGTGTGATAGTGCGTGGGAAAGCATATCTCCTTTTGTAATGACTTTATCTCATGGCGGTGAGAATTTTTATGATGGATGGATGAAGAATCCAAAGACTGCTATGATTTCCTGTAATGATGGGTTTAGACCTGTAAGTTTTTATATTGAGGCGCTTGATGAAAGTGCAGATACAGACAAATAATTAGGGAGCAACATATACCACAAAAGTGATTAAGTAAATTCAAAAGGGAGGGCTATATTATGAATTTTAAACCTATGATAGATTTTATGGACAGGCTTACCGAATGGCGAATACCAGGAAATAGTATAAGCATATATATTGACAATAAGGAAGTATTTAATTACAGTTCGGGATACGCAGATATTGAAAACAAAATACCAATGACAGCAGACAAACTTATAAATATTTACTCATGCTCAAAACCTGCAACTGTAATCGGCGCTTTGCAACTATATGAAAAAGGGTTTTTTCTACTAGATGACCCCGTATACGACTTTATCCCTGAATTTAAAGATATGTATATAAATACCGAAAACGGACTGAAAAAAGCAGAAAACAGCATTACAATGCGTCATTTATTTACAATGACGTCCGGCATTACATATAATACCAACTCAAACGCATTTAAAAAAGCGGCTGAACTTACAGACGGAAAAATGAATACTGTAACTTTAGCAAAATGCATTGCATCTGATCCCCTTGATTTTGAGCCCGGAAAACAGTGGAAATATGGGCTGAATCATGATATTTTAGGTGCTGTGGTTGAGATAATTTCAGGCAAAAAGTTTCGAGATTATATGCACGAAAATGTGTTTGAACCGTTGGGAATCAAGAATACTTTATACCACAACGATGATGTGCAAAACCAAATGGCTCAACAATATAGTTTTAAAGACCAAAGCGAAAGCAATATAGTTAACCTTCAGGCATCGGGAGATAGCCGTAAGGGAGGAGAACTTATAAACGTAGGCAAAGCACGAAACGGTCAAGCAAGTGAATTTGACAGTGGCGGATCAGGTGTTGTTACCTCCGTAAATGAATATTCAAAGTTTGTATCTGCTTTGGCAAACGGAGGCATCGGCCCGAATGGTGAAAGGATAATTGCAGAAAGCACCATACGTCTTATGCGCCAAAATCAATTAAGCGAGGTTCAACGCCAGACAATGGTATGGCCTCAACTTAAAGGCTATGGCTACGGACTCGGTGTCAGAACGCTTATCGACAAAGCGGCTTCAGGCTCAACAGGACCTTTAGGTGAGTTTGGTTGGGGCGGTGCAGCAGGTGCAACAGTGCTTGCAGATTTAGATAACAGAATATCTATGTTTTATGCACATCATATGCTAAACCCACAGGAAACGTATTATCAACCGAGGCTTAGAAATGTTCTATACACCTGTATAACGGGCTGACATTAATTACGGAGTGAAATTAAAATGACTACTTTACTTATGATAAGACACGGCGAAAGCGAAGCCAACCGAAACAAAGTTTTTGCCGGCAACTTAGATGCTGATTTACAAAGTAACGGCCTGAAACAAGCACAAAAAACGGCAGAATTTATAGTGGCAAATTACAAAGTTGACAAGGTGTATGCCAGCGACCTTAAAAGGGCATTTAAAACAGGAAAATGCGTAGCGGATTTAGCCGGAGTTGAAATAATACCAAACAAAAACTTGCGCGAAATATCCGCAGGACAATGGGAAGGTATGAAATACTCCGATTTGGCAACCGACTATTCAGATGACTACAATATATGGCTTACAGACATCGGCAATGCGTGTTGCACGGGAGGAGAATCCGTTAAACAACTTGCAAAAAGGGTTATGGCTGAACTGACCGCCATAGCGTCTGCCAACGACGGAAAAACTATTGTTATTGCAACGCACGCAACACCAATACGTGCAATGCAAACCCTTGTTAAACACGGAAATCTTGAAAATATGCACGCTGTTGCGTGGGTTACAAACGCTTCTGTTACTACCTTTGAATACGAAAACGGAGTATGGAAATGCGTTAAAATAAGCGAAGATGCACACCTTAATGAATTGAAAACTGAACTTCCCAAAAATGTGTAAATTTAAAACCCGTCTTAAAAAGACGGGTTATTTTATTGCAGGAGATATAATGGTTTTTAAAAGTTCCGCCGGCATAGGTGCATTGGTTGGAGTGTATCTTTCAATGCTTACAATTTTAACTACTGCAGGCTCCATAAAGTCGCCCGCAGGTGCTATAACATACTGACCCACTTTATACGTTTTATTACCGGAAAGGTAGTAGTATTGTTTTCGTTTACCGGCAAAAGTTACGCTGTAGTAAACAAGTCCGTCATCTCCATATTCCTCGTATGATTTTGGCATACCTTTTATCATATCAGAAATTTCACCAACAATATTCAACAAAGATTTATCTATATGTCTTATTTCCTGAGCCTTGCCGATATTTTCAATTGCAGCGGTATAGTTTGACATAAAAACGTCCGGATTATCAGTATACCTCATCATATCAGCATTGTTTTTAACAGATTTTAAATAACGCAGAACATCTTCTGCATAAACATTTTTACGTTTTAATGTCCTTACAATTTTATAAGCCTGCCATACTTTTGAAGACACTTCACAAAGAACATTGTCACTCTCTACTTTTTTTCTGTCCAAAAAGCGTAGTATGACTAATTTTATCTTTTCAATAAGTTTTTTTAAAAACATATAACCACCTGAAAGCAGATGAGATTATCTGCATAATTCTATAATAATATCCTTTGTTGTTTTTGCAGCATAATCAAGTGACGATTTATAGTCGTTGTCAGAATTTTCGTCACCGCTGTCTGACATACTGCGAAGTATTGCAAATGGTACGTCATTTATATAGCACACATGACCGATTGAAGCACTTTCCATATCTCCGCCGATGGCATCGAAATTATCTTGCAGCCATTTAACAAGAACAGAGTCGTTTATAAATTTGTCGCCCGTTGCTATAACACCCTTTTTATAGTTAATATTTTTACCCTTTAATATATTCTCAAAATCAGAATTTGTATCAGCATCGCAATCAAAATATATCTTATTAATTCCCGATATAAGCCCTATTGGATCTCCTACTGCGGATGTATCCATATCGTACTGAACAACCTTATCAGCAAGGATAATATCACCTGTTTTAAGTTCTTTTGAAAGTCCGCCGCACACACCGATATTTATTATTAAATCCGGCGCAAAATTCATAATCATTGCCTGAGTGCACGCTGCGGCAAACACCTTACCTATTCCACTTTGTGCAAGTATCACTTCAGCATTTTCTAAAATCCCTTTATAAAAATTCATACCTGCTATGGTTGTAGTTTGTGCTACCGCCATATTCTTTTTAATTTCTTCTATTTCAACTTCCATAGCACCGATTATGCCTATTTTTCTCATATTATTTTCCTCATTCTTTATATTTCATATCATCAGGTGTCCAGTTTTTTATAACATTTGACATTTCAAGCGCCTCGCACTTGGCACCAGCAAGGTCGTGTTCAAGATAATTTCCGCACTCAATGCGACTGTTACCGGGAATATCACCATCAAAATCTGTAATAAACGAAAATGCATCCTGTATAAGTTCAATAGCCTGTTCGTATGAAACGCTATCGCGCAAAATAAGATAAAAACCCGTTCTGCATCCCATAGGTCCAAAATATACAACGCTGTTGCTGTATTCACTATTTCGCACAAATGTTGCAAATATATGCTCTATAGTATGCATCGCCGCATTTTCAAGATAGTTGCCGCCGTTCGGGATTTTAACGCGTATATCATACGTTACAACATCACCGTCGATGCGGGATAAATATATCCCTCTTTCTAAAACATCGTGATTTACTTTAAAACTTTCTATTTTATTCACAGCAATCTTCCTTATAGTCAATTTTTGTCGGACAATTTTATCATGTCGCCCAGTTTTTCATCCCACTCTTCGGGAGTGAAAGGTATCATCCCACTTGCAGGAAAGAATGTTAATTCACCAAAAAATATTTTATTGTTAATCTCATAAAAATCTACTCTTAAAAAAGAAGTATCTTTTGATAAAATTTTTGCATATTCTATCATTTTATCAATGTTTTTAGGTTTTTGGGGTAATTTCAAAAACGATGCATAGTCTGCACGTCTAAATGGTGCAAATTCCCATTCAAGTGTAACAAAACTGATATTTGCCGTGTCGTGATTTTCTAATCCCGAAGACACATACGCAAATTGGGGTATACCATTAAAACAAAAAAACTTGTAATCCGTTAATCCTGCATTATCAGAATTATCTTCCATATATTTTTCTGCAATAATTCTCGGTTTGACATTTTTATATGGCCACTCGCGATTAGCATAATAATAATTTTTTCTAAGGCTTTTATTAAGAGTTTTTCTTGCTTTCTTTATATCCAATTTGCTTTTATCACGACAAATTATTAATCCGCCGCTGTCGTGTGTACATTTTAAAACAAACTGTTCGGGCAATTTGTCAAAATCAATGTCATCAAAGTTATCCCAAACGCCGTAGGTGGGTATAATATACTCTTCACCTATTATATCAGCAACATATTTTTTTGCTTCGTACTTATCTACCATTGTTGTATACTCGGGTTTACGGTTATAGAGTTTAAGCCATTGGAGTTTTTCGTTAAAAGTTTTTGGGTTATCCAAGTCCAAAGGTCTGTTCATACTATAATAAAAAACTCTTTTTAAAAACTCTGCATCATCCATTTTATCGTGAAAATGCAGGTATGTATTTATTGAAAATCTATATCCCTTATCTGTCAAATACTTAAATGCTTTATTTAACAAACCTTTAAGCGGCATATACCCTACCCCCGTACACTTATAAACTTTTCTGCATTATAACATTTTTTTAAAAAAGTGTCAAGGAAGGCAAAATTAAAAATCCCTCATTGAGGGATTTTTAATTTTTATTATTTTACTGTTTTTATAAGTTCCTGTTCAAGTGCTATTGCTATCTGGTCAGGACAAGATGTACCACGCCCTCTGCAATCAGTACCGCGAAGTTTTTCGATAGTTTCGCGCGCATCAGCACCTTTTAAAAGTTTGCATATGCCACCGAGATTTCCCGAACATCCGCCAACAACATCAATTTCTTCTATTTTACCGTTGTTGTCAAGTTCAACTGAAATTTTTTGCGAGCACACACCCTTTGGATAATATACACTCATCAGTCATTCTCCTTTTTACTGTCATTTATTATCACGATTTTGCCGTCTGCACAATCTATGGTTACAGTATCGCCTTCACTTACGTTACCGGAAAGCATCTCGTCCGATACCAAATCCTCAACCTGCGACTGTATTGCGCGTCTTAGAGGTCTTGCACCATATACAGGGTCGAAACCCGCATCTGCAAGATGCGAAACTGCTTCATCTGTATACATAGCAGTTATGCCTATAGTTTCAAGACGGTTTGTAAGATTATTAAGCATAATCTTTGTAATGTTCTGGATATCTTCGTGCGAAAGTTTTTTAAACACTATAATCTCGTCAATACGGTTTAAAAGTTCCGGACGAAACGCCTTTTTAAGTTCTCCCAGAACAGACGTTTTAATTTTTTCGTAATCTTCGTCATCATTACTTTCGCTGCCGAATCCGAGAGAGGTTGTTTTATCGGTTATAAGTCTTGCGCCGATATTAGATGTCATTATAATAACCGTGTTTTTAAAATCAACCCGTCTGCCTTGCGAATCTGTTAAAATACCATCCTCTAAAATTTGAAGCAAGATATTAAAAACATCAGGGTGCGCTTTTTCAATCTCGTCAAACAACACTACTGAATATGGTTTTCTTCTTACCTTTTCAGTAAGTTGACCGCCCTCGTCATATCCAACAAATCCGGGAGGTGAGCCAACAAGTCTTGATACATTATGCTTATCCATATACTCACTCATATCAACTCTTATAACGGCATTTTCATCACCAAAAACAGTTTCTGCAACGGCTTTGCACAGTTCTGTTTTACCCACGCCGGTAGGACCTAAGAATATAAATGAACCTGTGGGGCGTTTGGGGTCTTTAAGCCCTGTCCTGCCTCGACGGATTGCTTTAGAAACTGCCACTACGGCTTCGTCCTGACCTACTACACGTTCGTGAAGAATATTCTCCATATTCTTTAAGCGCTCCTGCTCTTCTTCAGCAAGTTTTTTAACAGGTATTCCTGTCCAGGATGCAATTATATCGCAAATTTCCTCTGCACCTACGGTAAGGTCTGCCTCGCTGCTTTGCTTGTTCCAACCGTTTTTACGTTGTTCAAGTTCTTTCTTTAATTCCTCGACCTTATCACGGAATTGTGCGGCTTTTTCAAATTCCTCATTTTCAATTGCAACTTTTTTGGCAGCATCTGTCTGTGCAATTTCAGCCTCAATCTCCTTAACTTCGGGAGGAGCAGTATACGCTTTCATTCTTATTTTTGACGATGCCTCGTCTATTAAGTCGATCGCCTTGTCGGGCAGGAATCTGTCTGTGATATATCGTTGAGAAAGTTTTGCCGCACTTACAACAGCCTCATCAGTTATGCGAACCTTATGGTGTGCTTCGTACTTATCGCGTATTCCCATTAAAATAGAAATGGTTTCGTCAACAGTAGGTTCACCTACGGTTATCGGTTGGAATCTTCTCTCAAGTGCAGAATCTTTTTCAATATTTTTTCTGTATTCGTCCAAAGTAGTTGCACCTATAACCTGAAGTTCACCACGTGCAAGCAAGGGTTTCAAAATATTTGCCGCATCCATAGCGCCCTCTGCTGCGCCGGCACCGATAAGTGTGTGTACTTCATCTATAAAAAGGATTATATCGCTGCTTTTTTTTGCGCTGTCAAGTGCTTTTCTTATTCTGTCCTCAAATTCGCCTCTGTACTTAGTTCCTGCTACCATTGATGCAAGGTCTAAGGAAAATATTTTCTTACCCTTTAAAGTTTCGGGAACTTCTCCTGATACAATTTTCTGAGCAAGTCCTTCTGCTATGGCGGTTTTTCCGACACCAGGCTCACCTATTAAGCATGGATTATTTTTCGTTCTGCGCGAAAGTATCTGTATAACACGCTCTATCTCTTTATCTCTGCCAACGATAGGGTCGAATTTGCCATCTGATGCCATTTTTGTAAGGTCGCTGCCAAACGGCTCCAGATCTTTAATATTTCCTCTTGTTTTACTGCTTGATTCAGGTGCAGATGCACCGCCAAACATCTTACGTGCAATCACATTCGGGTCTGCCTGCTGAGTGCGTATAAGCGATGCAGCAACGCTTTCACCCTCACGCAATATCGCCATCAGTATATGCTCAGGGAATATAAACTGCGCGCCTGTTCGCTGTGATTCACTATAACTTAATTCAATAACAGTTTTTGTTCGCGGTGTAAGCGGCAGCATTCCATCAGGCACTTTTCCGTTTATTGTAAGATTTTGTTCGTCTTTTATATTTTCTATTATATATTCGTATGTTATACCTTCATCAAGCAGTACTTCGCACGCTTTTGAAGTGCCCTCTTTAACAAGAGCCGCAAGCAGATGCTCTGTACCCACAAAATTATGGCCGAGTTCTGTTGCAATTTCCTGAGAATGCCTCAGCACATTCCGTGATTTATCTGTAAATCTGCTGTTCATATGCTATTCCTCCTTTTAATTAAGTAAAGTTTTGATTATCTCAGCACGTTTAACGTCACGTTGCTCACCGGTTTCCGTTCCCGTTTCCATAATATGTGCAGGACGTGTAACCACCATTATTTGATTAAGTGTACTTGCCGATACATTTTCTATTATTCCCAAAGATATGCCAAAACGTACATTAGAAATCAAACCTGTAAGTTCATCAGTACTTATTTTTTTAGCATATTTCATAAGTCCGTAGGAACGCATTATTTTATCTTCCAGCGTTATACCCTTATCTTTAAATATACGCCTGCGCATTTCACGCTCTTTGGATATAATCTGGTTAACTACATCTGTTACATTCTGGGCGAGTTCGTTTTCAGATTTACCCAGCGTTGTCTGATTGGAAATCTGAAAAACATATCCGCTAGATTTAGTACCCTCGCCATACATACCGCGCACCGTAACACCAAGTTTACCTACTGCCGCAAACAAATTGTCTGCCAAATGAGCCATACAAAGTGCCGGAAGATGCAACATAAACGATAATCTCATTCCTGTACCGACATTTGTAGGGCAAGCCGTCAAGTGACCGTATTTTCTATGGAATGCATACTGAACCGCATTCCCCAGAAAATCGTCTATCTTGCTGATAAGATTATATGCTTTTTCGCTTTCTTCGCCTGCATATATACATTGAAGACGAATATGGTCCTCTTCATTTATCATAATGGCAACGGCCTCGTCTTCACTTATAAACACCGCTTTTTTACTTGGTTCTTTAAGCATCTGAGGACTTATAAAATGCGCCTCCATTAAACGTCGGCGTTCAACATCGCTTATTTCGCTTAAGCGTATAAGTTTAAATTTATAGTTGAGTTTGGAAAGCGCATCTTCAACTGCAGAGATAACCTTTTGCGCATCTTCGTCACTCATACAATTGGGAAAAGGGATGCCTTTTAAATTTCTGGCAAGTCGAACACGGGTGCTTAAAACTATATCGTCTTGAAACCCCTCGCCGCAGTACCATTTAGCCATCTGACCTCTCCCCTTTCTCAAGTGATTTTATACTATCACGCAATTTAGCAGCATCTTCGTACTTTTCTTCAAGTATCGCTTTTTGAAGTTCAGATTTCAACTTGCTGATTTCATTTTGCTTTCTAATTTCTTCGCTGTCAGGACCTGAAATTTTTCCACTATGAACAGTTGACCCTTGTGTACGCTGCATCATATTTTCCACTGCTTCGGCAAAAACGTCGTAGCACTTATCGCAACCTAAAAGGCCTGTAGAATTGAATCGTTTATAATCAGTTCCGCATTCAGAGCATTTAAGCATATTATTTTCAGACGGCTTTTTACCCGACAATGCAAAGAACTGATTTAAAATACTGTTTACATTCATTCCGTCGCCAAAAATATCGGAATATTTTTCAGCAAAGCCAAGTTCGTGTGCACATTCGCTGCAAAGGTGCATTTCAGTACTTTTTCCGTTGGAAACTGTTTTGCAATGAAAAGTTGCTTCTTTATTATTACAATGATTGCACAACATACAAATCACTCCTTAAATCAAATTAATAAGAATATTTTTAAATATTGTGGAACGTATGCGGTTTTTAAATTCACCGTCGTTAATTTCGCGCAGAGCACTGCTTCCGCACGATGCAAGCATAAGTTTTGCCTCTCTTGGAGTAATAATTTCACTGCCGTAAAGATTTTTTACAATTGCCTCCATAGTCATAATGTCAAGATTATCCCCAATACTGTTTAAAACGTGCATTATGATATTATTACCTCTATCACGGCTGACACGTGTAATTTTGATATATCCGCCGCCGCCTCTTCGGCTTTCTACACTGTAACCACGCTCTGTTGTAAAGCGAGTTGATATAACATAATTAATCTGCGACGGAACGCATTTAAAATAATTTGCAAGTTCATTACGCTTTAATTCTATACTTTCATCTTCGGCAAGCATATCTCTTATAAAGCGTTCTATGGTATCACTTATCTTCATACTTACCACCCCTTTTCCTGTACTTTCAAGCCTTTGACCAAAAACGTCAAATTTTGACTTTGACTATCTTTGACTTTCAAGCGCATTATACAACTCTTTTATCAGTTTGTCAAGCATTATTTTAAATTTTTTTAAAAAAATCATGTAATTTTTTTTGCTTAAATTTTGTGAAAAATGCAGAAAATCAATTTACATAAAATGACAAAATTTTTTTAAAATTTAGAATAAAGTTATCCACTTATCCACATTTTGCGTGGATAACTCAACAAAATCGTGGCAAATGCTTACTTTGAGCGTTTATAAGTATGTGGATATGTGGATTAATCAGTTAATACATTTTCTTAACCTTTTTTATGCAAAATAAAAAAATATAAGAATTTTATAGGCTTATCCACCTGATTTTTGTATATATTTTTTTGGTAAAAAAGAGGGGGCAATAAATTACTTTTTACGTAATTTATTGCCCCCTCTTTTAGGCATATCCGTAATATTTTAAGCATAGTATAGTACTTTATTTCTCATAAAGCCTTGCCAGACCGCCCATGGCAGTTTCACGGTATTTATTTGACATATCCTTACCGGTTTCATACATTGTTCTTATAACCAAATCAAGAGAAATTTTACGCGTATCGGTTAAAAAGTTTGCAAGGTTAACTGCATTTATTGCACGCATAGCCGCAACGGCATTACGTTCTATGCAAGGTATCTGTACAAGACCGCATATCGGGTCGCAGGTTAGTCCCAGATGATGTTCAATGGCAATTTCCGCAGCATATTCAATCTGGTCAATGTCCATACCCAAAAGTTCTGCCAATGCGGCAGATGCCATTGAGCACGCTGTTCCGACTTCTGCCTGACATCCACATTCGGCACCGCTTATGGAAGCGTTTGTTTTAACTAAATTACCTATAACAGATGCAGTTGCCAACGCATAAAGAATTTCTTCATCACTGAACCCGCGCTTTTGCTGATAATAATAAAGTACTGCCGGCAAAACACCGCCTGCTCCACACGTAGGTGCAGTAACTATAATTTCGCCTGCGGCATTCTGCTCACTTACGGCAAAAGCATAAGCGCATACAATTCTGTTCTCTTTTGTCTGAACAGTTTCGTCAATATGACTCTGGCTATATAAATGTTTTGCTTTTCTTTTAACATTAAGGTTGCCCGGCAAAGTTCCTTCGCTTTTCAATCCCGCTTCGATGCTCTCTTTCATACGTTGCCATACTTCACCGAGAAAACTCCACACATTTTTTCCTTCTATTTCTTCTACATATTGCCAAAGGCGGATTTTCTTTTCTTTACAGTAATCGGATATCTGGGTAAAAAGGTAAAAATCATATATGTTTTCAGCTGCTTTAAATTCAACTCCGTCAATTTCAATCTCTCCGCCGCCTATACTGCGTGCAAAACGATGGTCACAAGTATTTCGGCCTTTATACACAAAAACTTCCATTGTATTTGGGTGCTCAAGATTCGTTTCAGAATAATCAAAATCTATCTGTACTTTTTTCGGCGCGAATGTTTTTTTAATGATAGTGTCTGTTCCATGCCCTACTCCGGTTTTTGCTAAAGAACCATAAAGAACTACTTTAAACTTATCAGCATCAGGATATTTTTCCAAAAAATATTTGCATATTCTTTCCGGACCTATGGTATGTGAACTGGACGGACCTCTGCCTATTCTGTAAAGCCTGTCTACAGACTGCATACCGGTTGGACTTTTTTCTGTAATTCTGTTTTCACACTCCGTTGCAGAAAAGGAATCTGCCGAAACTCTGAACGCATTACAAATAGAAAGGAATGTTTCTGGTGACGGTATTGAAATTCCGTTTTCCCATTTTGAAACGGTGCGGTTGCTTACACCTATTCTGTCACCAAATTCCTTTTGTGTTAAATTATTTGATTTCCGAAGATTATAAATCCATAAACCTGACTGTTCACTATTCATCAGTGCACCACCCATGTATAGTTTAATCAAATATACAATATTTATAATAAACTGAATATATTTTCCAAAAATTCAGTAAATCAAATTTTATTCTATGCAATAAATTCAATTTTTAAGATATAATAAATGTTGTGTAGAATAAGTAGGTCTCTATATTGAAAACTAATAGTTTTGTATTTATTCTTTCATATGATTAAGGTGTGTTTAACGGAGGGTTAATATGAACGATATATCAAAACTCAAACACTATATTGATTTTTTGAAAAAAGAACACAATTTGTCTATTTCGTTCAATATAGATGACAATAGCAGTATTACAAAGGAACAAATGGATAAGTTAATAGAGCCATTATGCAATATACTTGATTTGTCATACGCACCTGATATTACAAATGAGAATTCAAATATTATAAAAGAAGTAAAAGTCTATCTTGAAAAACACAGGTCACAAAACATAACTTCTGAAGATATTTGCAAAGATTTATCGTGCAGTCGTTCACATATAAGCCACAAGTTCAAGGCCCAAACAGGTATGAGCATGCGTGAATACCTTACAAAATTAAGAATAAACGATGCCAAGAAACTTTTAAAGTTTTCTGAACTTACTATTACAGAAATCGCTTTCATAACCGGATTTAACAGTTCAAATTATTTTACCAATGTGTTTAAAAAAGAAGTTGGTATGTCACCCGGAGCATATCGTAAAAAAGTGCTCAGAAAAAAAGATTCATAATTTAAAACGGTTTTACTTATATTTAAAAACCGTTTTTTACCATAACAAACAAACGGATTTTTTGTATAAAACTTCATTTACTTACAAAAAATATGTCTGTAAAACAATGCAAAAAGGAGATTTATCATATGAAAGCTACAGGAATTGTCAGAAGAATTGACGATCTTGGCCGCGTAGTAATCCCAAAAGAAATCAGACGTACAATGCGCATACGCGAGGGTGACCCTCTTGAAATCTACACCGACCGCGACGGCGAAGTTATATTCAAAAAATACTCACCAATAGGTTCTTTAAGTGATTTTGCATCACAATATGCCGAAACCTTGGCTAAAATCTCAGGAAGCGCAGCCTGCATTACTGACAAAGATACCATAATTGCAGTTGGAGGCGCACCTAAACGTGACCTTTACGAAAAACGCTTAAGCAGCGAAATTGAAACCATAATGGAAGAAAAATCTACTTTTGTTCCTGAAAATCAAATTCCCGTAACAGACGGCAGTAAATATAATGCAGGGGTAATAGTTCCTATTATTGCCGAGGGGGATTCAATAGGTAACGTAATTATTATGAGAAGCGACGACTCTAAAAAGGTAACCGAAGTTGATACTAAACTGGCTCAATCAGCAGCACTCTTTTTCGGAAGACAAATGGAAATATAACCTAAAAGCGGTTTTGCAAACACGCAAAACCGCTTTGTTTTTTTATATATCCCTGCAAATAAGAGCGACCGATTCTATGTGATTTTCGTTGTCCCAACTTTGTCAACCATTATTTTATAATCACTAAACATTTAATTATATGTATATCCAAAACAACAAAATATGTTTTATTTTATCTATAGTATCAGGGAAATATTGTACCAAATTACTATCGTTTGGCACACAAAACAATAAAAATGATGAAATAGTTGTTGCTATAGCCATATACATCACAATTGCTTGTAATGTCTTTTTCTTTTTATCATCAACCGATACAAGCCAAAATCCCAAAAGTAAAAAGCAAGCAATGAATAATAAGAAATATATATCCGAGTGATATCGTTCTAATATTGAGGGCGACCACAAAATTTGTACAATTGATATAATTAAAGATAACCCTATCAATATATACATAAAAAATCTAAGACCACTTCTTTTTAAATTGCTTTGAACTGTTTGTTTAAAAAAGACCAACATCATTAGGTAAATAGGAAAATTTAATAATATGCCGTTGTACTGAATATATGGAAATTCATTTGAAAAACCTTTGAAATATATAAAACTAGCACCTATTCTCAGTATCTTATCTATCCAATCAATTTCAGCAAGCGTCATTGAAGCATATTGAGTTTGGTCGGCAACAGTAAGCTGATATGCTTGCCCAAATTCAAACGGATTATCAAATCTCGCATAATTGTAGCACATCAACAAAATTCCGATAACAAAATAAGGAATAGCAGCTACAACAAGTTTTAGAAATAATTTAAATGAAAATATCTTTTGTTTTAAGAAGATAATTAGCATTGGAATAACCAATAAGTTGGCTAATGCAACACTAGGTCTGCATCCAAAAACTAAAGCACCCAACAAAGAACCAATGAAAGCATATGCAATTTGCTTATTTTCTTTTTGTTCTATCCACACGGCTTTAATAAAGAAAAAAATACTCCACAGTTGAAAACATACCGCTGACGATAACGCAACACAGTATAGTGCTGGTGCGGTGGAAAAGTACCATACACTTCCACATGAAAACGCAGTTGCTAAAAAAGTATATACATAAAAAGGTATTGTGTCAAAAAATCTTTTAGACAACATATAAAATAATGTAAATATCCCCAATATTATCAGTGCGGTAAATATCTGTGTTGCTTGATATGATAAAAGCGTTATTCCGGTAATTAATTTAAATGGCAAAAATAATAAAATCACAGGGACTATGCCAAAATACATGTAGTAATTACCATTATAATAAGCATGGTCCCATTTGTATTTTACCTTCGATTGCATTCTTTCTACAGGGTCATAAGGATTTTCTAGTTTTTCTAAATCCTTTGCATCATATTCATCATATTCGATATATATTTTCCCATCCAATATTGCCTCTGTCATAACTTCGTATTGATTCCTATGTTTAGGAATTTCGCCATTCCAAATAGGATTAAGGGACATTGGATATAAGCAAACGATTATAGCAACAAGCATTATTGTTAATGAAATAATAATTTCTCTAGTTTTAGCATTAGCGACAGAGATATTATATATTTTAGATTTTGGCCTACAATTATAGAACGTCAAAATAAGAAACGACCAGATTATGATACCCAAAACAACATTCATCCTTTCATGCCTCCCTTAAACATGAACTCGTTATATACTCTATGTAGTTCGAATTCGAAATCCTGCTTATTTTTTTGTATTGAATTTTGTAGTTGAAAACCCGCAAACAATGATTGCAGTGCCGCTATGAAAGAAAAACCACAAAGAATTAATGTTGGCATTCTGGGAACTAGCCCTGTTTTTGTATATGTTATAAAAACAGGGGCAAAAAATATTAACGCAATAATTGCTAAAATTGCACCTATGATGCCAAAAAAATTAAGTGGTTTGTAATTTTTAAATAACCTTATTATTGTACAAATAACTTTCAATCCATCTGAATATGTATTTAATTTTGATTCACTTCCATCAGGACGGTCTCTATATTGGATAACAACATTTCTTACATCCATATTTTTATCAAGTGCGTGAATACTCATTTCAGTTTCTATCTCAAATCCTTTTGATAAAACAGGAAAGGTTTTAACAAACTGATAACTAAACGCACGATAACCAGTCATAATATCTTTTATATCTGATTTAAAAAACATATTTATACTATTTCTGACTATAGAATTTCCAAAATTATGAAACGGTCTCTTGTTTTCTTCAAAATAGGTAGAAGAAAGTCTATCTCCAACAACCATATCTGCATTCTTGTTGATTACTAGGTCTATCATTTCTTTTCCAAATTCAGAAGGATATGTATCATCCCCATCTATCATTATATATGCTTCAGCATCTATTTCTCTGAACATACGACGAATAACATTGCCTTTTCCTTGTTTGTACTCGTATCGCACAACAGCACCAGCATTTCTTGCTATTTCATCAGTATTATCAGTGGAATTATTGTCATAAACATATATTGTTGCATTCGGCAACTCATTTCTCCAATCCATAACGACCTTTTCAATTGTTTTGCTTTCATTGTAGCAAGGTATTAAGACAGCTATCTTATCCACTTATCTTTTTCCTCCATTTTTATTATTTTTAAATATAAATAACTTACTAAATAAATAGTTTAAAACTATTACTATGCCACTTAAGATAATTTTTTCTCCCAATCCATATATTCCAAAAAAGTTCCCCAATTTAATAAATAAAGCATTATAGGCAAGCACACTATTTCAACTATACCAGAAAAACTCGCGAAAGAAAGAACATTAAGGCTTCTATAATGACATTATTGCCTTTTTTAAAGACAAATAATTTGTTTGTAATATATGCAATAATAATCGCTGCAATCCACATATAACATTCGACACTTCGGGTGACACTAAAATAGTTTGACCAAAAACGCATATACCGACCAATGATACGCTCCCCCAAAAATATATAAAACAATTTCTTTTTTCATCTCTATCCCCCTGTTATTCATATCAATTTTATATCGCTAATTCTTACACCATCTTGAAATATTTTAATGCATCTTTAATTGCTTTTTCTTTTTCGGGTGGGCAAACCGGAACTTTTGTTCCTTTTTTACTCGTGTTATAATTCTTACCCATTGGTGTCCTAATTTTTGTTTGACATGTGCGATATATAAACTGGATACCTTAAAGCCGTATTTTCTAAAAATATAATCTTTTATTTCCTTATAAGTTACTTTTGCCTCGGCAGAGGTCAAGTGAAAATCTTACGTATTTAGTTCACCTCGATTACATCGTCAGGTTTGAGTTGGGACAAGAGAGCCACAGTCTCTATGTGGGATGTTTGAGGGAAAAGGTCTACAGCAGCAACTTTTTTCAGTTTATAGCCGTATTGCTTTAGTTCCTCTATATCTCGTGCTAATGTTGCACTGTTACACGAAACATATACTAATCTTTCAGGTGAAATGTTGTTGATAAGTTTTAAAAGATCAACATCACAGCCTTTTCTGGGTGGGTCTACTACAACAACATCTGCTTTTATGCCGTTTGCCATAAGTTTATCGACAACTTCTGCACAATCACCGGCATAGAACTCAGCATTTTCAATATTATTTATACGTGCATTTTCTTTTGCATTTTCAACTGCATCGTCAACTATTTCAACTCCGTAAACTTTGGCAGCATTACGTGCCATAAACAGAGATATGCTGCCCACACCGCAATAAAGGTCAAATACGGTTTCCTTACCCTTAAGGCAAGCGTATTCAAGTGCTTTTGTATACAGTTTTTCTGTCTGCGGAGCATTCACCTGAAAGAAACTGTTGGGCGATACATTAAAGCGTAAATCACCCAAAGTAAGTTCAAGTCTGTCTTTACCCCACAGCAAAATATTATCATACCCCAAAACAACATTATCTCTGCGAAGATTTATATTCTGTATAATACCAACAACGCCATCGATTGAGGTAAGTTTTTTAATAAGTTGTTCTTTTAAAGGCACCTCTTTTTTACTGTTTGTAACTATCACCGCCATAATCTCACCTTTTTGAGATGCTCGTACATATATATGGCGAACTGTGCCTTTGCCGTTTTTTTCGTCATAAACAGAAATTTTATTTTCGTTTATATACTCCAGCACCGCTTCGGCAACACGGTTTATTTTCTCATTCTGTATTTTACAATCACTGCACTTTACAACTCTATGGCTTGCAGGAGCATAAAATCCGTAAACTGCGCTTTCGCCCTCCATAGCAAGCGGAAATTGTGCTTTGTTCCGGTAGTTATACTCAGATGAACCTATAATTCCGTCAAATTCATAATCTCTATCTTCTAAATGCGCAATTTTTCTTAAATTATTAATCACAGTATTTGATTTAACAGAAAGTTGTTTTTCGTAATTCACGTGCATCATTGTGCAACCACCACACTTGCCGAATGACGAACATTCAGGGACACGTCTGATGGCAGACGGTGATACAATTTCCTCTATCTTACCAAACGCATAATTTTTATTTGCTTTTAGTATACGTATTTTTGCTCTGTCACCTTCAGCGGCATAACGCACAAAGACAGGGTATCCATCTACTTTGGCAATACCTTCGCCTTCAAATCCGGTGCTTTCTATATCGGCTTCTATAATATCATTTTTACGCAAAATATCACTCAACCCCATTCATATTAATTATATAACTCGTGTCATGATTTGTCAAATCAAAAGGTAACAAAAGATCTTTATAAAGAATATTATATACGGAGTGTCATTGCATAATATGCATGACACCTAAAGATGCTTTGAGCATCTGCTTTAAAATCCGGAGGTGCTATAAAAGTGAAAAATATACAGTATATGCCCGATAACCCTATGTACGGAATTTCTTATGTGCCATATTCTAAATTTGATGATTTGTATCCGGTGTGCAAAGCGTTGGACAGAGGCACTATGTTTAAAGTGCTCGATATCCCCTTTTCCACTTATGCAAATATAAACATTATGAATCCATTCCGTTCAAAGTGATTTAAGGAGGTTGCCATGAGATATCGTAACAGCGAATGCTGCGTTACTCCAGAAGAAATAGCCCAAACTGAGGCTATGCCAAACTGCAACTGGAATGCACGTGACGGCTGGAATATGCGTGAGAAAAAATACGAAAAAGACGACGACAACTGGTACAGACGTAACAGGAATGATGACACTTGGAAAGACAAAGATAAATGCGATGATATGTGGAAGGATAAATGCGATAACAAATGGGACGATAAGGACAAATGTGATTACGACAATAACTACAGCGAAGATATAAAACGCAGATTGTCAGAGTTGCAATTTGCCGCTATTGACCTTAATCTGTTTTTAGACACTCATCCTTGTGATAAAGAAGCACTTGAAATGTTTAAAAAAATTACCAAAACCATTGAATCTGTTAAGATGGACTATGTACGCAAGTACGGTCCTTTAAAAGCAGGCGATTCTGCCGGCGATGTGCCTTTCCAGTGGGCATCGGGCGAATTTAAATGGCCTTGGGAAAAGTAATATAAGGAGGAGTGTGTAGATTATGTTTATGTATGAAAAAAAATTGATTTATCCTGTTAAGATAAAAAATCCAAATCCACAACTTGCAAAATTTATTATAAGCCAGTACGGTGGACCAAATGGTGAACTCGCTGCTTCTCTCAGATATTTAAGCCAGCGTTTTTCAATGCCGACGCCTGAAACAAAAGCAATCCTTAACGACATTGGAACGGAAGAACTTTCGCACCTTGAGATGGTAGGTGCTATTGTTTATCAACTTACACGTGGAATAGACTCTGATGACGTTAAAAAAAGCGGTTTTGGTGACTACTTTATGAACCATTCTACCGCCGTATATCCTGCAAACTCTACGGGGGTACCTTTTGATGCTACTGCTATCAACGTAACCGGTGATGTTATTGCAGACCTTACCGAAGACCTTGGTGCAGAGCAGAAAGCACGTCTTGTATACGACAATATTCTGCGCCTTGCAGACGACCCCGATGTACGTGAGCCGATTAAATTCCTCCGTGCAAGAGAGGTTGTGCACTTCCAAAGATTTGGCGAGGCATTACGCCTAGTTGAAGATGAACTTCGTCAAAAAGTTAAAGGCACAGGTATGAAAATGTAAACGTAAAAAGGCGATGAATTTTCATCGCCTTTTTATTATTTTATAACACATTTTTTACTTTGGATAAGGTACACAATTTTAGCAAGAATTTTGTCAGACAATAAGTGCCGAAGGAATACAGCAATTTTCATAAGCACGCCGGGAACGATAATTTGCTTACCGGAAAACATCTTCTCTATTGCATATTCTGCAACATCACGACTTGTAAGAACTATTTTTTTACCACCTTTTTCGGTTGCTTTGCCAAAGTTTACTTTTGCTACATCTGCAAAACCCGTATGAACAGGGCCGGGGCAAAGCACACTTACTTTCACATTGCTTTTATCATTACGCAACTCCTCTGCCAAAGCCTGAGAAAGCCTGAGAACATAAGATTTAGAAGCATAATATGCTCCAAAAAGAGGACCGGGGAAAAAAGCCGCCAATGATGCTACATTCAAAATATACCCGCTATTTCGATTTTTAAATTTTTGTGCAAAAAGTTTTGTAAGTATGTGCACAGCACGTATATTAGTATCTAGCATTGCAAGTTCTTTGTCAAGGTCGTTTCCACAAATTGTACCGAACACTCCAAATCCTGCATTATTGATTAAAATATCAACTTCCTCTGCTTTATCGGCAAGTGCCTTGCATTGGTCAACATCGCACACATCACAACACAAAATTTCAACACTCGTTTTTAATTCTTTTTTCAACTGTTCAAGTTTATCCATGCGTCTGGCAACGGCAATTATATCGTACCCTTTTTCAGAAAGGATATGAGCCATATCCCAGCCAAGACCGGAACTTGCGCCAGTTATAAGTGCTTTCATAAAAATTCCCCTTATTCAGTAAATTCAAAGCAAAGGCTGTAATCTACGCTCTCACCGGCATCAAGCATTTTAAGTGTGCCGTTTGCACGCATAACATCTCTGCCATCGGGAGTGCAGTTACCCGGCTCTAAGCCCAGAACATACTCACCTTCGCCCATCATCTTCCACTCGGTAAAGTATTTGAGCACGTCAGCATTATACAAAATATTAAGACCTTTGCCAATATCAGGGTTTGTGATAGATACACAAGTATCACCCGACATTTTATGATAATAGCATCTTTCTTCATAACCGTGTTGTGGTTTTTCCATTCTAAGACAATTTTCAATATCTTCTGCCGCATGGTCATTTCTCGGTGCAACGTCTGTAGCAGGAATAGTTACCACAGCATTTTCAGAAAGAAGCGGATACCCCATATTGCAATGATACAAAACTTCAAGCGGACCTTCACTAAAACCTATATTGGTGATTTTATCCTTTAAATAGACAACATTTTTATCAAGAGGGCAGATATACTCTCTTTCAATAAGATATTTATGCGCAAACGGAGCAGCGTCACGTATAGTAAGTTTAATATGTATTTCTCCGTTTTCTACATAATGCATAACATTTTCGCAAGGTATGTGCGAGATTGTTCCATGAAGCGGAAGTTCTTCGCCGTTATCAACACATGGTGAACCTACCGCCGTAAGACCGCAGGTGGTAAAAAAGCCGGCAGTAAAAGATTTTAAAAATCTGTCGCCTTTATCGTTATAATACTGAGGTGCAACATAACCGCACGGCGAGAAATATCCATAGTTATCACCCTTGAATGTCAAACGCGAAATATCACCGCATCTGTCAAGCGAAATTTCAAATTCCAGTCCTTTTCCGTTTCGTACTAAAAGCATTCTCATACCATCGCCTTTTCCACCCGTAAGACGATATTCCTGAACTCCGAAAAGTTGCATATTGTTACCTATGTATTTATTCATAGCCATCTCCCCATTAATATTTATTATACTTATATATTACTACAATCTGGCATCTATTGTAAAGTAATTTTGTGCATAAAATTGCTTCACAAACTTCACTTGAAAAAGAATCATGGCTATGTTATAATTATTTTATTAAATTTATGAATTTTTATTGGTTTATAACAGTATAAAATAAGATAAGATAATATAAGGAGGCTGAATTTATGAATATTTGTGTTTACGGTGCTTCAAGCGAAAGTATAGACAAAATTTATCTTGAAAGTGCATATTCTTTGGCTGCAACTATGGCAAAACGTGGTCATACAATGATTTACGGCGGCGGTGCGAACGGTGTGATGGGTGCAACCGCACGCGGAATGTATGATAATGGTGGCACAATAATCGGTATTGCTCCTACATTTTTTACGGTTGACGGCGTTCTTTACGACAAATGCACAGAATTTATATATACCGAAACTATGAGAGAAAGAAAAAAACTTCTGGAAGATAAATCTGACGCTTTTATAATTGCCCCCGGCGGTATTGGTACGTTTGACGAATTTTTTGAAATACTAACATTAAAACAACTGGAAAGACACAACAAACCTATTGCTATGTATAATGTAAACGGATACTACAACGATATGCTCAATATGCTCCATAAAACTGCCGAAAGCAATTTTATGAAACCAAAAAGCATGGAACTTTTTAAATGTTTCGACGATGTAGCCGAAATGCTTGAATATATAGAGAATTACAACCAGGCGCCTATGGATATACGTGAACTTAAAGACATAGGATAAATATTTTTTTGCTATTGACTTATACTAAACGATGTGGTATACTCGTTTATGATAAAGGGGAGTAATTGGCGGATATTTCCGTTTGCACAGTCGTCAATACGTGCCGTAAGGCTCCGGCTGTGTGACTTTCATTTTTATGATTGTGATGAGACTTTTATTGTATCTTAAAACGGTGCAATAGAAGTCTTTTTTATTGCATAAGACAAAAGGAGAGAAAAAATTATGATGTATGTTTTGTTACTTATCGGCTTTGTTCTGCTTATTAAAGGTGCAGACTTCTTTGTGGACGGCGCAGCGTCTATTGCAAGGCTACTCAAAATCCCTGCTGTAATTATAGGTCTTACAATAGTTGCAATGGGAACAAGCGCACCCGAGGCAGCAGTAAGCATTACAGCGGCACTTAACGGTAATAACGCAATTGCTTTAAGCAATGTAATTGGTTCCAATATGTTCAATGTATTAGTAGTTGCAGGTGTTTGTGCCGTTATGCTTCCATACACCATCGAAAAAGGTATTTTAAAGCGAGATTTTCCTATCAATATCGCTCTCAGCATTATTATTGCTTTCATGGCATATATGGGCGGAATATCAAGAATCGGCGGTATAATCCTTTTAATATGTATGGTTGCTTATATCTATCTTACAATACGTGCTGCCAAAAAGGGTAAAACAGAAGACGACGGGAACGACACATCTTCCAATTTATATAAAAAATTAAGTAAAAAAATGGATAATTTAATCCCTTCACAGACTGTATCCGGTGCCGTACTCAGTATACTGTTCTGCATAGTAGGTCTGGCGGCTGTTATCCTTGGCGGACAGATGGTAGTTAACAATGCATCGGCAATTGCAAGAGTATGGGGATTATCCGACACTTTAATAGGCCTCACGATAGTTGCTATCGGCACATCTTTGCCGGAACTTGTTACAAGCGTTGTTGCATCACGCAAAGGCGAAAGTGACCTTGCTATGGGTAACGTAGTCGGTTCAAACATTTTTAACCTGGCATTTATTCTTGGTTTGTCTGCTACGGTTAACCCTATTACAGCACCCGAATTTTCATTTATTGATGCGGTAATTATGACGGGCACGGCAATACTGGTTGCAATTTTATGTTCAGGAAAAAAGCATGTATTTAACCGATTAGAAGGCGCACTTTGCATACTGGCATATATAGCATATACGGCATATATAATTATGAGATGATTAAAAATTTTAATAAAACAAAAATCCACCGAGTATCAGGTGGATTTTTGTTTTATTATTCAGTTGCTTTTCCTGATGCAACATTTTCAACAGATGCAAACATCTCATCAAGTTTTTTCTTGCGGATGATAAACTCGCAATTGCCATTTTTATCATATGCGGCATAATTACGGTCATCATAAACACAATAGTCGTTTTTCTTAACAGAGCCGTCGCGCATATAATATGTTACAGTATATTCAGGTGTTGAATACCTTGGGTTTTCAGCAAAATCGTCTGCTAAAAGGCCTATAACTTTCTGATACACCTGTCTTTTAAACGTGTCTTCCATAACTTGTTTTCCGTTTAATTTGTAAGTGTAGTTATCTTTTTCACCCTCGATTGTTGCAATATGTGTTTTACCGCCGTGAGTAACCTCTACCTTTGAAACCTCGTCGATATTCTCTAAACTTATAAATTTTGTTATATAGATGAACGGGTCTATATTTATAAAACTTACGCTGTCGGAAGATATGAGATATACACGGTTATTGGTTTTAATATATCTTGATGTTCCCTCTGCCTTGCCTACATATATAGTCTGGCTGATTCCATCATCATCAGTTAAGGTGATTGTAGCCGAAGGATTGCTTACACCGGATTTGGCGTATCTGGAATCGGCTTCGTCTATAAATTCTTCCACCGTAATATATGACAGTTTTGATATGATATTGTCAGATATCGGCTGAGCATCGCACTCACGCTTCATAGGCTGAACCATATTCCACGTAATCTTCTGTTTCTCGCCCTCACCGGTAACGGTCTTTTTAATATCTAAAACACTACCGCCGCTGTTCATATAAATACGGCTTAAATTTTCGCTGTCTACATTTAAGATGTACGAGTCTTTATATTCAGCAGAGCCCTTTGATAAAGAGTCTCCTTTATTAGCATATATAGTATACACAGCATCGGCATCTGCCGTTTTAAAATAATATGCACCGGTTACAGGGTTTTTATCGCCAAGATAAAATGTTTTGGCATCTGCATCGGCTAAGGTTAAAGTGTATGTTCCCGTAGGCTCTGCAAGGCCGTATATCGAAAGGTCTTCAGCCTTTTCCTCAACGCACTGCTGAGCGTAAATGCCCGCAAGGTCTATGCAAAGATAGTCTACTGTGCTTTGCTTAAGTTTAACGTCTTCCTTGCCTTTTAAAACCCACTTATCGTCTGAACGTGTAAAGGTAAAATTCTCACCTTTTACTTTAAGTGCCATTTCAAGGATATTATCCTTTGAGGTGGTAAAAACTTCGATACTTTTAATGTCATTATTCGTATTCGGAGTTTCTTCGTCAGTCCAGAGATGAGTCACCGCAAAAAAAGCACCAATCAGCACAACCAGTACACACGCCAGTATGATAATGCCTTTTTTATTTATCATAAATGCCTCCTCTTAAACCATACCACAAAACCGGCAATGAGTATAATAAGCGGAATAACTATAACAGTAATTCCTGCAAAAACAAGTGCAGACATTGCAGGCATAGCAAGTATACTTGGAGAGATATCCTTCGGACGGATATAAATACTGTCGGGACTGTCTGTCATAAATGCCATAGAGTTGTAGTAAAAATCCTTGTTTGCATATGCGCTCAACTCAAACGCTTCAAATATACCCGTTCCGCCCATGATCATAAACTTTGGTGAACCGTTTGGTGAAAATCTCGAAAGCATTGTGGCAACAACAACCGGACCGTCTATATCGCCATCGGTTTTAGCAGTTTCATTAGATTGTAAATTAGTCCTTACATACGAAGTGTTTGACGAGATAAGCAAATCCATATTTTCCACATTAGGAGTTTTTTCTATTTTCATACCCCTTGCAATTGGATATACCATAAGTATATTATTACTGATGATATCGTCGGTAATTTCACCCGGAATAATTTCGGGGATAATATAGTTGGGGTAACTTATAAACTTGCTCGAAGATTCTTCCATAACAAATCCGTTATAAAGAGTTACACCCCACTCTTTAAGATAACCCTCTAAAACGGGGAAAGTTTCTGTATAAAAATTTATAAGAAGTTGTGCACTTCCGCCACGGTCAAAGTATGCGTCAAGTGTGTTAATCTCATCGGGCGTAAAGTCACGCTGAGGAGATGGAATTATAAGCATATTAACATCTTCAGGAATTGCTGAAGTAGAAAGATTGATTTCTACTGCATCGTAGTTTTCAGGCTCTAACACTATAGAATCAAAAGAATCAAATGGCACTTCGTTATGTCCCTGAACAACACCTACTTTAACAGTTGCTTCATTTGCAACGTACATAAGTGCAGAAGTGAATTTCTGTTCCGCAGAAAGCGATTGTACCTGACCTGTCTGCTGATTCATGGTAACGGTATCGTTAATATCTACTACTTTGAATTTATCACCGCACTCAAAAATTATCGAGTATACATTAAACTGTGTAGAATCACCCATATATTTCTGCAAAAACTGAGGGTTTGAAACGGTGTCTATTCTCTCATAATTAATTTTATTGGAAAGTTGCTGATATCTTATTAAAATCTGGTCAAGTGATTTTAAAACCTCGTCTTCGACTTCGGGAACTAAAGAATAAATATTAACTTCTTTTTCGAGTTTTTTTGCAACCTCTATAGTTTCATCAGCAAAGTCTAATACTCTGCCCGCAGTAAGGTCGATTTTTGTGTTAACTTTAGTTGCAACAGCGCCTATAAGCAGATTAACCACAATAACTGCCGCTACAACAAGCGCCGTCATAATGCCGGAAACAGTTCTTAGTTTTGTTCTTCTTGACAAGGGCTTGCGCTCTTTTTTGTTTTCTTCTGCAAATTCAGCAGAAATTTCCTGTACGTTTTCTGCTTCAACAACCTCGTTTTCAGCGGTTTCGTTTATATTAAGTTCATTGTTTTCGTTTTCATTATTATACACTTATATCACCTCTTTCTTATTTGCTCCAACGTCTTTTTTCAATATGGTTAACTGTTAAAAATACAAATATAGCAACTATGCTTAAGTAGTAAACAACTGACTGCAGGTTAACAAGGCCCATTGAAAAGTCTGCAAATTTAGATGTGATTGAAAGCCAACCAATTATGGTTTGTAAAATTGCAACGTTTGTAATAGAACCAAACCATTCAGCAAGATACAACAAAAACAGAACGCCAAATGTAGCAACTGCCGCTATAATCTGGTTCTCTGTAAGTGATGAAATATAAATGCCGATTGATACAAACGCAGAACCCATAAGGAAAAATCCTATATAATTGCCGAAAATCTTGCCCCATGCAGGCTCTGTATAGCCAAGCAAAATAACGGGGTAAACAAGTGTTACTGCCAAAGCAATAAGGAATACACAAACAGCGGCAAAAAGTTTTCCAAGCACGATAGATGTTACATTAACAGGTGCAGTAAACAGTAACTGGTCTGTTTTTGAATTTTTCTCTTCTGCAAGCGAACGCATTGTAAGTATAGGTGTTAAAAATAAAAATATCATTGTCATATTACCAAACACGGTGTTTATATCACCATAACCGCTGAAAAGATTATACATTGCAAAGAACAGGCTGGCAACGAAGAAGAATATTGCTACGAATACATATCCTATAGGTGAGCAAAAATAACTTCTTAACTCTTTTTTAAATATCGCTTTCATTTGCTTCAGCCTCCTCTTCATCGATTTCTTCTGTATTTTCAGTTTCCTCGGTAATCTCTTCGATTTCGTCTGCAGGCTCTTCTGCAGCAGTGCTTTCATCAGTTGTAAGTTGCAGGAATACTTCCTCTAAAGAAAGTCCCATCGTTTTAGACATAAGTATAGGCAATTCTGCCGCCGCAAGTGCAGAGAACACTTTTTTGCGGATATCCACATCACCCTCTGCCTCTATGATATAATCGTATGTGCCTGCCTCTTTCTGGCCGAGCGCTTCAATATACGCAATGCCGTCAACATCGTGCAGAGCCTTTTCAATAGCAGAAGATGCACCCTCTACCCTTATCATAAGTCTGTTATCACGTGAAAGTGTTCTTGAAAGATTTTCAGGTGTGTCTATAGCCATAATCTTTCCTTTGTTGATAATAATAACTCTTTCGCAGATAGCACTTACCTCGGGCAGAATGTGTGAACTTAAAATAACAGTTCTGTTTTTGCCGAGTTCTTTTATTACATTTCTAATTTCTATAATCTGCTTAGGATCAAGACCAACTGTAGGCTCGTCTAAAATCAAAATTTCGGGATTGCCGATAAGTGCCTGAGCAATTCCCACTCTCTGTTTATAACCTTTGGAAAGGTTTTTAATGAGTCTGCCTTTAACATCACTTATCTTAACAGTTTCCATAATATCTTCAATGTGCGATTTACGGTCTGCCTTGGGTGCCTTTAAATCGAATACAAAATTAAGATATTCCGAAACCGTCATATCCATATAAAGCGGTGGCTGTTCAGGCAGATAACCTATTTTACGTTTGCACTCCATAGGTTTTTCAACTGTATCCATACCGTCTACCGCAACAGTTCCGCTGGTGGCGGAACCATATCCGGTAATAATGTTCATAGTAGTTGTTTTTCCGGCACCGTTAGGACCCAAAAAGCCGAGGATTTCACCGCTGTTTACAGTAAAACTGATATCGTCAACAGCCTTTTTGGTGCCGTATGCTTTAGTAAGGTTTTTAATCTCTATCATTAACTTATCTTCCTTTCCGCATCAGAGTGGCAAAAATCTATGATACTATAATAACACAATGACATATTAATTTTGTGAACAAAATATGAATTTTTACTTATCTTCAGCAAGTTTGATATGAAGTTCTTCAACCTGTTTTTCATCAATAAAGTCAGGCGCATTGCTCATAAGTTCTGATGCGTTCTGTACTTTCGGGAATGCTATTACCTCTCTTATATTGTCAAGTCCGGCAATAAGCATTACCATTCTGTCAAACCCGTATGCCATACCTCCGTGAGGTGGTGTGCCGTATTTAAATGCGCCCATTAAGAATCCAAATCTGTCCCAGGCCTGCTCTTTGGTGAAGCCTAAAACGCTGAACATTTTCTCCTGCAACTGGGCATCGTGAATTCTGATACTTCCGCCGCCGAGTTCTACACCGTTTAAGATAATGTCGTATGCTTTTGCACGCACCTTTGACGGGTCAGTGTCTAAAAGCGGAATGTCCTCGTCATTTGGGCAGGTAAAGGGGTGGTGCATTGCCACATAACGTCCGTCTTCTTCGTCATATTCTAAAAGCGGGAAGTTAGTAACCCAAAGGAAATCGTATCTGTTTTTGTCAATAAGGTCAAAGCGTTTTGCAATCTCAAGACGGAGTGCACCAAGAGAATCAAAAACAACATTATTTTTGTCAGCAACAATAAATATAACGTCGCCCTCTTTAGCGTTCATACGCTCTAAGATGGCATTCATTTCGTCTTCAGTTAAGAACTTAGCGATTGGCGACTGAACACCTTCGGGATTTAACTTAATCCAAGCAAGACCTTTTGCACGGTATGTCTTTACAAATTCGCCGAGTGCATCAATGGTTTTTCTTGTAAGTTTCTCGCCAAGGCCTTCGGCATTTATAGCACGTACGCTTCCGCCGTTTTCAAGCGCACCTGTAAACACACCGAATCCGCAGTTTGCAACTATATCCGAAAGGTTTTTAAGTTCCAGACCGAAACGTGTGTCAGGTTTGTCAGAGCCGAATCTGTCCATAGCCTCAGAATATTCCATTTTAAGGAAAGGAATTTTAATGTCTATACCCTTAATCTCTTTGAACACTCTCTGCATAAAGCGTTCGTTAAGTTCCATAACATCGTCCATATCAACGAATGAAAGTTCCATATCAAGTTGTGTAAATTCGGGCTGACGGTCTGCACGCAGGTCTTCGTCACGGAAGCATTTTGCAATCTGGAAGTATCTGTCCATACCCGAAACCATAAGCAACTGCTTATAAAGTTGGGGTGACTGAGGCAGAGCATAGAATTTACCGCTGTGCACACGGCTGGGAACAACATAGTCGCGTGCGCCTTCGGGAGTGCTTTTAACGAGTATAGGTGTTTCTATCTCTAAAAATCCGTTTTCGTCAAAGAAATCGTGCGCAATTTTAGCAATGTCGTGGCGCATGATAAGGTTTCTTTGCATATCTGGTCTTCTAAGGTCTAAGAAACGGTGTTTCAAACGAAGTTCTTCTTTAACATCGCTGTTTTCTTCAATATAGAATGGTGGTGTTTCAGCAGATGAGAGTATACGCAGTTCGTTTACCTCTATCTCAATCTCACCTGTAGCCATATCTTTATTGACAGCGCCCTCGCCTCTGGCACGTACTATACCCTTAGCAGCAAGCACATATTCACCGCGCACTTTAGCAGCCTTTTCGTAAAGTTCGGGGTTATCAGTATTGAAAAACAACTGAACAATGCCGGATATATCACGCAGGTTAATAAAGTTAACGCCGCCCAAGTTTCTTACAGAGTTTGTAAAACCCATAACAACTACTTCTTCACCGATATTTGCAGCAGAAATTGTGCCGCATCTGTGTGTTCTTTTTAAGCCTTTAATTGATTCGTACATTTATATAAAACTTCCTTTCTGGAGAAAATTCACTTTAATAGTTTTGCTATATCATCGGCATTTAATGCACATTCACATTCTGTACCGTCTTCCATATTCTTAAGACGTGCTTTGCCGTTTGCAATTTCATCGTCGCCAATAATCATACTGAACTTTGCGCCGATTTTATTTGCATATTTCATCTGCGCCTTAACGCTTTTCCCGAGGTGGTCTTTTTCTGCAACCACACCGGCCTCACGCAGATTCATAACAAGTTTCTGTGCATACATTCCGCTATCATCGCCTATATTGCCGATGTAGATATCCACACCATGTGGTGCAGGAATTTCTATACCCTGCTCTTCCAAGGTAAGAATCAGACGTTCCATACCAAGAGCAAATCCACACGCAGGCATCGGGTTACCGCCGAGTTCTTCTATAAGACCGTCGTACCTTCCGCCGCCGCATATAACGCTGTTGGAGTTTTTGTTGTCTGCAATTATTTCAAAAACAGTTTTTGTATAATAGTCCAAACCTCTTACTATATACGGGTCTATAACATACTCTATACCCATAGCGGTCAGGTAGCCTTTAACCTTTTCAAAGTGGTCTGCACATCCATCGCAGATGCAATCAATGAGTTTCGGTGCACCCTTTACAATCTCACCGCAAACGGGTGATTTGCAGTCAATTATACGCATAGGGTTTTTCTCAAAACGCTCTTTACAGGTATCGCAAAGGTCGTCGTAATGTGCACTTAAATACTCTTTTAATTTCTTATTGTATTCCTTACGGCAATCGGGGCAGCCGATACTGTTTATACTGAGTTTCAAGTTTGTAAGCCCCAATCTTTTATATAAAAGCATAGGCAGAGCCATAATCTCGGCATCTGCACTCGGCTCGCCTGAGCCGTAAACTTCAACGCCGAACTGTGCAAATTCTCTGTAGCGTCCTGCCTGAGGTTTTTCGTAGCGGTAGCATTTAATCTGGTAAAAAACTTTAACCGGCTGAGGTTCGTTAAACAATCCATGTTCAATATAAGCCCTTGCCGCAGACGCTGTGCCCTCGGGACGGAGCGTAATGCTTCGGTCACCTTTGTCGTTAAAAGTATACATTTCCTTACCTACAACATCGGTAGTTTCGCCTACACCACGTTCAAAAAGTTCCGTATGCTCAAAAACAGGTGTACGGATTTCTTTAATGCAAAATTCGTTACAGATTTTTCTTATTTCGTTTTCAATGTACTGCCACTTATATGCTTGTGACGGCAATACGTCGGCTGTGCCTTTAGGTGCTTTTGTTATCATTTTTTCATATCCTTTCAATTAATAACCCATTTGTCCGTCTAAAGATTCGTCTTTTTCAATCCAGTCTTCACGGACATCTATAATTGTAAACGCTGTTTTGGTGTTTCTAACAATAACTTTGGAAATACCTGCGTTTATTATAAGCCTTTTACACATTGCACAAGATGACGCGTCTTGTACAAGTTCGCCTGTGTTTTTGTCTTTACCGACAAGGTATAATG
The DNA here is from genome assembly GCA_045646385.1 of Clostridia bacterium. GTDB lineage: Bacteria > Bacillota > Clostridia > UMGS1810 > UMGS1810 > SIG455. The sequence continues at coordinate 75,377 of JAZRKQ010000027.1, forward strand.
TTCCGCCAATCATTTCTTTTCTTGATGCGGAAATTATTGCGTTCGCCTCTGAATGAACGCTTCTGCAAAGTTCATAACGCTCGCCGCGTGCAATATTTAATTTAACTCTTATACATTCGCCGATATCAATACAGTTTTTTCTTGCACGGGGTGCGCCCGTGTATCCGGTAGATACAATTTCGTCATTATTAACTATAATCGATCCGTAATTACGTCTTAGGCACGTTCCCCTTTCTGCAACGGTTTCTGCAATATCAAGGTAGTAATTGTGTTTATCTGTTCTGTTCATAATTATCCCCCTATTGTATTTTTAATAAGCCGCCTGCTTTAAAAGTTCGCGTGCGTTTGCTTTTGTTATTTCAGTTACTTCTGCACCACCCAATGTACGTGCAATTTCTAACACTCTGTCCTCGCCCTCCAAACGCTTAACAGTTGTAAGCGTGCGGTCGTTTTCTACATTTTTTTCTATAAGATAGTGCGTTTTGGCAAGTGATGCTATCTGCGGAAGATGAGTTATGCATATAACCTGATTGGCAGAGGAAATTGCACGCAGTTTTTCGCCGATTTTTTGTGCTGCGCTTCCGCTTACACCTGTGTCAATCTCGTCAAACACCAAAGTTTTTGCGCCCTCTCCCATAGTAAGAACATTTTTAACCGCCAGCATAATTCTGGAAAGTTCGCCGCCCGATGCAATCTTTGTTAAAGGCTTAAAATCTTCACCGACGTTTGTGCAGATTAAAAACTCAACATCGTCTTTTCCGTTTGCGCCGTAGTCAGTTTCCTGTATATTAACGCTGAAGCGCACCTTTGCCATATTAAGGTCAGCAAGTTGCTCCTCTATCTGTTTAGAAAGTGTCGCGCCTGTTTTGGTGCGTATATGTGTAAGTTTGTCTGCCAGTAAATTTCGTTTTTCTTCTAAAGAAGCAATCTCGTTTTTTAATTCCTCTGCACGCTCGTCGGAACGTACTATGTTATCTGATTCTTCTTTAGCATCCTGCAGATATTTAAGTACCAGTTCAATAGTTGAGCCGTATTTTCTTTTAAGGTTATAGATTAAATCAAGCCTGTCCTCTACCTGTTCAAGTTCATATGGTTCAAATGTAAGCGTATCTATATACTTACGAAGATTTCGCACTTTATCGGAGATTTCATAACCCAAATCAGTAAGTCCTTCGTGTATTTTTTTAAGTTCGGCATCATACTCGGCAACATCGCCAAGAGCATTAATACCGTCCCATAAAAGGTCGTTTGCAGATTTGCCCGTTTCGTCACCTTCATATAGAAGACCATATGCACTTTGCGTATTCTCGGCAATTCTGCCGGCATTTTCTAAAAACGCTTTCTTCTCAAACAGTTCGTCGTCTTCGCCAATCTGTAATGCAGCAGCTTCAATCTCGTCTATCTGGAAAGTGAGCATATCGAGCCGTCTTGTTTTTTCCTGTTCGTCAGTTTCAATGGACTCAAGTTCAGCAATTTTCTCACGCACTTTATTGTATATGTCTTTATATTCGTTAAGTGTTTTTGAAAGTTCTTCACCTGCGGCGCTGTCAAGCAGTTTAAGGTGCGTTTTTTTAGCAAGAAGCGATGTGTTGTCGTGCTGACCGTGAATGGTTACCAGATGCGCACCCACCTCTTTAAGCACAGAGCCGATTGCCGGCATACCGTTTATGCGTATATTGTTTTTGCCGTCAGCAGTTATTTCACGTGAGATAAGTATCTGCCCGTCTTCTGCCTCTATACCGAACTCATCGCTTAAAAGTCTTTGAGTGTCAACATCTACCGTAAACACGCCGTCAACCCTTGCCTTTTGCTCGCCGGAGCGAATGAGTTCTTTACTGGCGCGCTCGCCTTTTAAAATGTTTACAGAATCTATTATAATAGATTTTCCGGCACCGGTTTCGCCGGTAAGAATATTAAACCCGTTTTCAAACTCTATTTCAGCGTTTTCTATAACCGCTATGTTTTTAATAAATAATCTGTTCAGCAAAACCCGTCACCTCCAATATCAGACAAGAAAATGTTTAAGGTCTGTACAAATGCTTTTAGCGCTTGCCTCTGTACGTGCCACCATCATAATGGTGTCATCACCGGCTATAGTGCCCAGAACTTCCTCCATAACATACATATCAAGTGCATAAGCCGCCGCCTGAGCAGCACCCGTAAGCGTTTTTAAAACCACTATGTTCATAGCATAATCAACACTTAAAAGGCATTGGCGAAGCACAGCCTCATGTCGGCTATCAGCAGTTTTTGTGTCTTCCTTAGGTGCTTCGTATCTGTATACACCTCTGTCGCTTACTGTTTTAACTATACGGAGTTCCTGCAAATCACGAGAAACCGTTGCCTGTGTAACGTTATATCCCGCCGCAACAAGCCGGTCTGTAAGTTCTGTCTGTGTAGATATATCGTTATGTGCAATAAGGTTTAAAATTCTTTCGTGTCTTTCGAGTTTAGACATATGTTTTCATCCCTTTTAATCACTCATTTTCTTTCGGAGTGTTTCGTAAAAATTCATTCCGTTTAAGCGGATAAGTTTTGTTTTGCACTCAGATGCCGTTAATACAACTTTATCGCCTATACAAAGTTTTTCACCCTCACGTCCATCAGCAGTTATCTGTGCTGCGTGCTCACGGTCTTTTACAATTTCAACCGTAATTTTTTTATCGGGAGGCAGTATAAGCGGTCTTGAAGACATAGTATGCGGACAAATGGGAGTTATAAGCATAAGTTCCATAACGCTGTCTGTTATAGGTCCGCCTGCAGAGAGTGAATACGCAGTAGAGCCTGTAGGTGTTGCGACAATTACGCCGTCTGCATCGTAAGAGGTAATAAAATCACCATTTACATACAAATCCATAGACACAACCTTTTTAAACGATGCCGCCGCAATAACTATATCGTTAAGTGCGTTATATTCGGCAATGGTTTCACCGTCACGCACAACAGATGCGTTGATCATAAATCTATTTTCCAAAGTGTAGTCGCCAGCTAAAAATCTTGTAAGGCAGTCTTCAATTTTATCCTTTTCAACCTCAGCCAGAAAGCCGACTGTTCCAAGATTGATACCAAGAATGGGCAGGTCAAATTTACTTGCTATTCTTGCTACACGAAGAAGTGTTCCGTCACCGCCGAGGACTATCAAAAAATCGATAGTTTTACACATATCCTCAAACGAAGCAAAATCGCACATTAAATTAACGGTACATTTATCTTTTAAAAACTGTACCACACGGTTAGTAATTTGCAATTCTTTGTCTTTGCGTTGATTGGTGTATATACCTACTGTCACGGATACCACTCCTTATCGGGCAGAATTACCCACAATAATTTATTTTTCATTATACACAAAAATACGTTTTTATGCAAGGCTTTTGCATAAAAAAGAATAAAATAGCATCCGCACACCAAAACCATTATGATATACAGACGCTATTTATAATTACATTAATTCATTTAAAACTAAATTTACTATAGAATTTCTCCATTGTTCGAGTGAATATGTGTTTTGTATAGCCTTTGCAGCATTCTCTTTCTGTAATTTTTTTTCAGGGGAGTTAAGTTCTTGCAATGCCTTCTCTGTTTTTTTATAAAAATCATCCACATTTTCGCTTTCAAACCAATACACACCGTCAATTTTTAGTTGACCTTGTCCCCCTGTTTTGCTTGCCACAATGCTATTTTTACAGTATGCTGCTTCAACCACTGCATATCCAAATGCTTCAGAACGGGACGGACTGAGGAAAATATCGTTAGTTTTAAAATAAGTAGCAATATTTTCTACAGGAGGAAGAACATTAATCCAGTCAGGTATTACCTCAAAAAAAGATTTTAAATATTCAAGCATTTTTTCTTTGTTTGAAGCAACTACTATATTTAAAACAAAATCGTATTTTTCATTCAATTTCTTAGCCATTTCTAAAGCAATATCTACACCTTTGGTTTTTATATTATATCCCATACACATAAGAGATACTTTATTTTGTTTCTGAAAATCATTTTTGATGTTGAGTCGGTCAAAAAATATTGCATTATCTACGGTATGTATATTAAGTTTTTTAAAACTTTTCCTATGACTATCTGTGGCTGCTTGGCTCACTCCTATAAAAAAGTCTTTTTTCCACAAGAAACTTCTCACCTTATGCATTATGCCGGTTGCATTTTCATCAGCATATATTCCATGACAAAACCTGATAACGGGCTTTTTATGCATGATAACTTTCAAAATTGCATCAATTTTGATATCATAAAAGTGTCGGAAAATATGTGTAACTCTGTGCATTTTCAAAATTCTTTTTAGTAAAATAATATTTTTCAATATGTTTTTTTCTTGTATATATGCAACATTTCCGTTCTCGTTAAGAGAATTTATCCACTCGATGGCATTATTAAATTTTGCTCTGTTAGGGAACAAGTATATATTTTGTACGTTGCTTATAGTTTCCAATGATTCAATAGAATTTATAAAATTACCTTTATACGGTGCCGCGTAATCACAAATGTGTAAAAAAACCATAGTATCCGAATTTTTGTTCATATAAAATTCTCCTCTATTCAACATTACTTCATTTACCTTTTTCTCTCTAAATACGAAACAGCGGTCAGGATACCCGTCATAATACAGCACGAAACCATAGAACTTCCGCCGTAACTTACAAACGGCATTGTTATACCCGTAAGCGGAATAAGTTTTATAACTCCGCCGACTATTATAAACGTCTGGAATGCAAAACTTATAACAAGACCGAATGTAAGCGCTTTTAAAAAGTTGTTGCTTACTTTTAATCCAATTTTAAACCCTCTGTACGAGTATATAAAGTAAATCATTATAATTGCTATACCTGTAAATATGCCCATTTCCTCGCAGATAGCGGAAAAGATAAAGTCCGAGTGCACTTCAGGAATTAAATGCGGTGTGCCGTTGCCGAGACCTGAACCAAAATATCCGCCCGAGGTAATTGCAAAAAGTGACTGTGTTATCTGAAACCCCTTGTTGCTGGCATCTGCCCAGGGGTCAAGCCAAGTTACAACTCTGGAACGTATATGGCTGGTTAAAAAATATCCGCCGACCGCACCGACAATTGCCAAGCCAAGATTAATCAGCATAAGCCGTTTGGACGTATCGTATAGAAACATCATTGTGTAGAATGTTAAGAAAAACACCACCGCTGTGCCCCACTCTTTCTGCAAAAGCAAAAAGCCAAGGCAAATGTATACAAACACATTCATAGCGATGTCTTTTTTAGGTATGCCCCACACCTCGCCGGATAAGATTTTCCACTTGTCGTTATCCATAGTAAAAAAGCATGCGAGCGCAAATATATACGAAATTTTTATAAACTCTGCCGGCTGAACAGTTCTGCCGCCTATGCTAATCCAGTTGCGTGAGCCACCGCGTGATTCACCGAATACTAATGTAACAATAAACAGAATAAACGAAACTGCTATATAAAATATAAGCAGTTTGTCCCAATGCTTGAACAATCTGAATGTAAGGTAAGATGCCAAAAACACTATAATACCTATGCAGAACCAGAAAACCTGATTAAAGCCGAACTCGGTATCTATACGTATCAGCATAATCGTGCCTATGCTGACGAGGATTGATACCATCAAAAACATATACACGTCGCCCATATCAAGGAAGTACATAAGGCAGTATATGCCGACATTGACGGTTAATATCATAAGCCCTGCGTATATGATGTTTACATCGTGAGGAATTTTATATAAAAACAAAAGTGCAAACCCCATCAGGTTAAGCAGAAGCAGGTATATCACGGGGCGAAGTCTGATTTTACTCATAACTTACCCTCCAAAGCAAACGGGTCAACAAACAGAAAATCAATATTGCCGATTGTAACTTTGTCGCTGTCTTTAAGTTTTGCCGGTTTTTCAAGCAACTGCTTGCCATTTACAAATGTGCCGTTTGTACTGCCTAAATCTTTAATATAAAACTTGCCGTCCTGAATATATATAAGCGTGTTTTCCTTAGACATAAACGGGTCTTTGATGTAAATATCACACTTTTTGTTTCTGCCGATAATGGTGTTTTCTTTTATTCCGTAACTGTCGAACACCTTAAAATCAAGGTCTTTTGAAAGCGTGATGGTTTTAAGATACGCTATAGCACCGTCTAAGGAATTTTCTAATCTGCGTGTATCTGTAATATCCAAATATATAAGTTTGATAACACTGTAGATAAACATATACACCACTATAACAAAGCCGTATTTAAATATATCTGCAATTATCTGATACATTTAACAAACCACCTTTTAGCCGAAGCAATGTAATCCAAACCTCGATTTTCAGATGCGGATTTTCGTTTTTGCTTCGTTAAAATACTCGGTAATCCATTAAGGATTACCGGCGTTTTTGCCTCGCACTTTCCAAAAATCCGCTATCTGAAAATTCTATGACCTGAAATGGATGGAATTTTGAGCAGATTTTGGTGCGGCGAAAGCAGGCAGGCTGACGCCTGTCAATGACAACAAGCCGAAAGATGCCGAAATTACGCCGTTTCAGGCGGGTTCGGATTACATTGCTTCGGCTAATTAAAATACGCTTTCCACAAAGCCTCGCCGCAGCGTAATGCCACCTTACCGCCTACTATTGAATAGAGCAGAGCGCCCGTAAGTTCAAATCCGTCGAACGGAGTATTTTTGCTTTTTGAAAGGAAATCGTCCGCAGAAACCTTGTAACTTTTGTTGATGTCAAATATTGCAATATCTGCAGGAGCATCTATGCTTAATGTTCCTCTGTTTATACCAAGAATTTTGCTTGGCGCATAACTCATTTTTTCAATAAGTTCATTCAATGTGATATGCCCCTTTTGAACAAGATATGTGTAACCTAATGCAAATGCCGTTTCAAGACCTACTATGCCGTTAGGTGCTTTTGAAAAGCCTGCATTTTTTTCATCAGCATGGTGCGGTGCATGGTCGGTTGCTATAACGTCGATAGTTCCGTCTGCAAGACCTTCTATAATTGCCGCAACGTCGTCAGAGCCGCGCAGGGGCGGATTCATTTTAGCGTTTGCGCCGTAGAGTTTAACTGCGTCTTCAGTTAAAGAAAAATAGTGGGGGCACGTTTCGCAAGTGATGGGTGCGCCCTTTTTCTTTGCACGGCGGATTATATCAACCGACCTGCGAGTGCTTACGTGCGCAATGTGTATGGGCAGTTTGTACTGCTCGGAAAGTATGGCATCACGCGATACCATAACCTCCTCTGCCGCAGGGGATATACCTTCGTAGCCAAGGCTTTCGGCAAGTGCGCCCTCGTTCATATCGCCTTTGCCGATTGAAATATCCTCACAATGCGATATTACCATAACGCCCAACTCTTCTGCCTTTTTCATAGCGGCAAGCATTATTGCCGAATTTTCAACAGGTCTGCCATCATCAGAAATTGCAACTGCGCCCGCCTTTTTAAGTTCGGCAATATCAGTAGGCTCAACTCCGCCAAGACCTTTTGTAATAGAGGCGATGGGAAACACGTTTGCCATATCAGCCTCTTTGGCACGGTTTAATATATATTCAATTGTTTCTGCACTATCTGTAGTGGGATTTGTGTTCGGCATACACGCAACGGAAGTAAATCCGCCTGCAACAGCACTTTTAGTACCGCTTGCGATATCCTCTTTATGCTCAAATCCGGGCTCACGCAGATGGCAATGCATATCCACCAACCCGGGAACGACTATGTTGCCCTCGGCATTTATTATTTCAGCACCGTCGTCTGCAATGTCATTGCCGATTGCAGAAATTATGCCGTCTTTTATCAATATATCGGCAACGGCATCAATACCGTTTGCGGGGTCGATAACTCTGCCGCCTTTTATAATCATCTTCATATATAAAACCTCCTTGGGAGTATGTCTTCTTAAAGGTATTATACACCAATTAGTAATTTTTGTCTACACAAAAAATTTATACATACATTACCAAGAACATCCTGCAAAACAAAAAAGCGGTCCATATGGACCGCTTAAAATTTGCGTTAAAATTATTTAACCATGCTAGCAACTTCGTCAGCAAAGTTGTCTTCTTTCTTTTCAAGACCCTCGCCTTTTTCAAAGCGAACATAGTCTACGAGTTTAACACCTTTAGATTCAAGGTATTTGCCAACGCTCATGCTATCGTCTTTAACAAATGCCTGTTCAATCAAGCAGTTTGTTTCATAGAATTTATTGATTTTACCGCCGAGCATTTTCTCGATAATGTTGTCGGGTTTGTTAGCATTTTTGGGATCTTCTTTAATCTGTGCAGTGATGATTTCTTTTTCTTTTTCAACATCTTCTGCAGGAACGCTGTCGCGGTCTTTGTACAAGGGGTTGATAGCAGCAATCTGCATAGCACAGTCTTTAGCAGCCGCCATAGCGTCATCGTTTGAAAGGTCAGCGTCAACTTTAACCATTACACCGATTCTGCCGCCAGCGTGTACATAACCAACAACGCCGCCTTCGTATCTTGCGAAACGTCTGAGGTTCATATTCTCGCCGATTTTAGCGATTTTTTCTGTAAGAAGGTCTTTGATTGTGATAGACTCATCGTCAATGAATTTTGACTCTAAGAGTGCATCAACATCTGCAGGGTTAACTGCGATAACCTGTCTTGCAATATTTTTAACGAAAGTTTTGAACTCGTCATTTTTAGCAACGAAGTCTGTTTCAGAGTTGATTTCAACCATTGCGCCTACGTTACCTTCAACTACAATATCTACCAAACCTTCTGAAGCAATTCTGCTTGCTTTTTTAGCAGCGGTTGCAAGGCCTTTTTCACGCAGAAAATCAACTGCTTTATCGAAATCGCCGTTTGTTTCGGTAAGAGCCTTTTTGCAGTCCATCATGCCGCAGCCGGTTCTCTCTCTGAGTTCTTTTACGTCTTTTGCTGTAAACATGGGATTTTTCCTCCTGTATTTATGGAATTATTCTTCTGTTGCTTCGATTTCTTCTGCAACGTCGTCAGCATCAGCAGCAGTACCTAACTGTTCGCCCTGTCTGCCTTCGATAATAGCGTTACCCATTGTAGAAGCGATAAGTTTTACCGCACGGATAGCGTCATCGTTACCGGGGATAACGTAGTCAACTTCGTCAGGGTCGCAGTTTGTATCAACAATAGCAACAACCGGGATACCCAGTTTCTTTGCTTCTGCAATAGCGATTTTTTCTTTTTTGGGGTCTACTACGAACATAGCACCGGGGAGTTTTTTCATTTCTTTGATACCGCCGAGGTACTTGTCGAGTTTTTCAGCCTCTAATTTAAGTTTGATAACTTCTTTTTTAGGAAGAAGGTCGAATGTGCCGTCTGCTTCCATTTTTTCTAACTGATTGAGTCTGTCAATTCTTTTTCTGATTGTTTTGAAGTTTGTAAGCATACCGCCGAGCCATCTTGCGTTTACATAGTACATACCAACTCTTTCAGCCTCTTCTTTGATAGAGTCCTGAGCCTGTTTCTTTGTACCAACGAAAAGGATTTCCTCGCCGCTTTCTGCAACTTCTTTAATGAAGTTGTATGCTTCGATAACCTTTTTAACGGTTTTCTGCAAGTTAATGATGTAGATACCGTTTCTTTCTGTGAAGATGTACTCTGCCATTTTGGGGTTCCATCTTCTTGTCTGGTGTCCGAAGTGAACACCTGCTTCTAAAAGCTGTTTCATTGAAATTACTGACATTTTTTATGCCTCCTTGTTTTTTTATACCTCCGCACACCTCATTTTCACGGAAAACCGCGCATTTTTCACGGCAACCTCCCGCAAATCGGCATACGTGTGTATTTTTACCTTAGATATTTTAACACACTTACCAATAAAATGCAAGTATTTTTTTAAATTATTTTTATTTTAACTCTTCTACTGCTCTTTGCAGTTGATAATCGCGGTCGTATGGGATTTGTGTAACTGCTTTCTGACTCATTTCCTCATCTAAACTCACTTCAATTTGCGGGGTTATACCTACTTTATCTATACAAGTACCGCCGGGCGTATAATATCTTGCCGTTGTCAGTTTGAACGCCGTACCGTCGCCCATCTCAAATATGGACTGAACAACGCCTTTGCCGAAACTCTTTTCGCCTATCAGTATACCCCTGCCGTTATCGGCAATTGCGCCTGCTAAAGCCTCTGCCGCACTTGCGCTGTATTTATTCATAAGTACGCATACGGGCAGGTCGTTATAGTCTGCGTCGGAATCGTACTTTTTCTCGTTGCCCTGCTTATCCTTAATGGTAATAATATTTGCCTCCGGCAAAAGATAATCTGCCACTTTAACCACGCTGTCCAGCGTTCCGCCGGGGTTATTACGCAGATCTATAACTATACCTTTAACTCCGTACGCTTTAAGATTATCAAGGCATTTTGAAAATTCGCTTGCCGTATGGTCGCCAAAATTTGATATACGTATATATCCTATTCCGTCTTCAAGCATACGCTCTTTAGCAGTTATTATTACAACCTTTTCACGTTCTACTGTTATATCCTTATATTCTTCACCGCGTTTTACGGTTAAATTAATTCTTTTTCCGGTGCTGGTGCCATCACCTTTTATCATACTGATGGCTTCGTTATAGTTTGAAGCACCTACACTTACACCATCAACTTTAACGATTTTATCGCCGGGTAGTATTCCTGCACGTGCGGCAGGTGAATCGTCAAATGGCGCTATAACTGTCATAAGGTCATCTTCGGTAATGGTAACCTCTATGCCTATTCCCACATAGTCGCCCTCTACACTTTGCACCATTTCTTTAAATTCTTCTTTATTTATATACTGCGTATACGGGTCGCCCACTTCTGCTGCATAGGCATACAGTGCATTGTCCATCATTTTTTCTTTATCGTAATCATAAATATAATATCCGTCTATAAGTGCCTCTATCCGTTGAAGTTTCTGTGCACCGCTATCAGCAAACTGAGGCAAAAGAAAAAGCAAACCTCCGCCAATTGTAAAAACCATCAGCGCCGCCGTTACAAAAAATGTGATGACCGCTGTTATAATTATATGTTTTTTATTTATCATTGTTAGAGCACCCTCCCCTGATATATATTATTCGCAAAGAAAATCTTTATTCAAAGATAGCCGAAACAAAGCATCTTAAATATTGATTGCTTTGACTAAAAACAGAACGCCGTTGGCGTTCTGTTTTTAAGGTTTATTGTAAATAAGACATCGGGTTTACAGGGCTTCCGTTTACTTGCACCTCAAAATGTATATGAGGGCCTGTGGAATATCCCGTTGAGCCGACTTTGGCTATAACCTGACCACGCGAAACTTTTTGACCTTTACTTACGGTCAAACTGCTATTATGACCGTAAAGAGTGGTTACACCGCCGCCATGATTTATAACAACGTAATTGCCGTATGCATTGTTCCAGCCTGCTATAATTACAGTTCCGTCTGCCGCCGCAAGTACGTTTGTGCCGTACGAAGCACCTATATCTATACCCGTATGCTGTTTATACACACCCAACGTGGGGTGAACACGCATACTGTAAGGCGATGTTATTCTGTAAGAGTTTGTAGACGGCCATAAGAACTTTCCGCCTACATAACGGCTGCCATCACCGGATACCAATCTTGCAATCTCATTACGCGCAGCATTTTCGGCTTCTTTTGCCTTTTTAAGTTCCTGAGTTATCTCTTTTTCCGTCTGCGCAAGTTCATTTAAAATCTTCTGACTTGCCGCCTGCTTCTGCGCTAACTGTCTTTTCTTGGCAAGGCTCTGCTCCATAATGGACATTACCTGCGCACGCTCGTTTTCTATCTCTATTTTAATAGCCTCGATAATCTGCTCGTTTTCTTTAAGTTCCGTTAAAAGCGTATTGTCGTAATCGGCAATCTGCTCCATAACGTCCATACGGATAAAGAAATCCTCTAAAGAATGTGCCTTTGCAAGAACCTCTATATATGTGATTGAGCCTTTTTCAACAATAAGTTTAACACGGTCTTTATAAGACTCGTACTGCTTACTGCTAAGTTCGTGTGCAGCGGCAAGTTCAGCATCTTTTTGCTCGATTCTGTCGTTGATTTCTTCAACCTGAGCATCAAGTGAGTCGATTTCCGCCTGAATCTCGGCTATCTGGCTGTCAAGTATATCTTTATTACTCTGCTCCGCTTTTTTCTTAGCCTTATTAGCATTAAGTTTTTTATTAAGTTCTGATTGTTGCTGCTGCGCTTTATTAAGCCTTTGCTGTGCAGTTTCTGCCCTTACGCCGAACGGAACTACAGCAAGCAGGCTTACACATATAAACGCAACAAGCGCCACCCAAGCCAGAACTCTTATTAATCCTTTGTTTTTCATAAAAATCTCCGTGAATTATACCTTTAAATATTTACGTATGGAAAGTGCACTGCCTATAGCACCGATCAACACACCTACTCCGATAAACGGCAATAATATCAGATGCCATATCTCACCGAAACTGCGTATTGCCATAATTGCACTTACAGCAGGTGCGGCACTAAGACCTGACGAAATTGCTATATAGCACGACTGTATAATGAAAAATGCCGCAATTGCACCCGCAAAGCCTACTATCATACCTTCTATCATAAACGGCCATCTGATAAATGCATCTGTTGCACCGACATATTTCATAATGTTTATCTCTTTGCGTCTTGCATAGAGTGCCAGTTTAATTGTATTTGAAATAATAAATATGCTTATAAACATAAATATAAGTATTATCCATACAGATATATGACGGATTGCGTTGGTTAAAGAATAGATTATATTTATCATATCCTGTCTGTTCTCTACACGCAGAACGCCTTCTATCTTGCCAATCTGCTCGGCAACCGCCTGAGATTCGGATATATCGTGAAGCGTTACTTTGAACGAATCGTCAATAATATCATTGGGCAAACCGCTGAACGACACCAGTTCTTCTTCGGTTAATCCTTCTTTAAATTTAGCAAAGGTGTCCTCACCACGTTCAAAGGCAATACCGCTGATGCCGTCAATTTTTTTGATTGCATCGCTGATGCTTTGTATCTTACCACCATGGCTGGCTTCGTCTGTAATATATGCCTGAATCTGGCATTGGTCTGCCATCTGCTCACCAAGGTAGTTTATATTTATGGTAAATACCAAAAACACACCCAGCACAAACAAGCAGGCAATTATAATAAACAAAGAAGCCAAACTCATAAGTCCGTTTTTAAAGATATTACCCATAGCCTCATAAGTAAATCTTTTAGCAAATCTAATTAGCATAACTATACCCACCTTTTTTGTCGTCATGGGCAATAGCGCCGCCCTCTACATGAATAACACGTTTCTGCATAGTGTTTACTATATTTTCGGCATGGGTTGCCATAACCACCGTTGTACCACGACGATTGATGGTTTCCATAAGTTCCATAATGCCGTGTGCTGTTTCGGGGTCAAGGTTTCCGGTGGGCTCGTCCGCTATTAAAACAGCAGGGTTATTGACTATAGCACGTGCTATAGAAATTCTTTGTTGCTCTCCGCCGGAGAGTTCGTTCGGATACATTTTTGCCTTATGGGTTAATCCAACCATACTAAGCACAGTTGGTACCTGACGGCGGATTTCCCTGCGTGATGCACCCACGATTTCCATAGCATACGCAATGTTATCATAAGCGGTTTTATTCGGCAGAAGTCTGTAATCCTGAAACACCACGCCGATAGTGCGTCTGAAATAGGGAATCTCCTTACGTGTAAGCGAGCACACATCAACACCGTTTATAACAATATTACCCTCGCTGGGTTCAATTTCTTTCATCATAAGTTTGATGAGCGTAGATTTTCCTGCAGCAGATGAACCTACTAGGAACACAAACTCGCCCTTTTCGATAAAAAGATTAACATCGTGAAGTGCCACAACACCGTTTTCGTACGTTTTGGACACATTTTCAAATAAAATCATTTATGTTACCTCAGATTTTTAAAGATGTGGTTTTCAAATATTTATTTACCATCATTGCAACTTTGAATATGATGGCTTCGTCGAATATCCTAAGGTCAAGACCTGTAATTTTCTGTATTTTATCAAGACGGTACACAAGTGTGTTTCTGTGAACATACAACTGTCTTGATGTTTCGGATACGTTAAGATTATTTTCAAAGAATTTCTTGATGGTTTCAATAATCTCTCCGTCAAGTTCATTGATAGAGCCTTTTTTGAACACCTCGCTCAGGAACAACTGACAAAGTGTTGTGGGCAACTGATAAATAAGACGGCCTATGCCAAGGTCTTCGTAACTGATGATATTCTTCTCATCTTCAAACACTTTACCAACTTCTAAAGCAACCTGTGCTTCTTTATAAGATGTTGCAATCTCTTTAATATTGGAAATAACTGTACCTATGCCTACAGAAACTTTTTTAACAAGTGCTTCTGCGGTGATATTGTCAACCATCTCGGTTGCAAGTGTCTGCAACTCCTTAAGGGTAACATCGCCGGGGAATTCTTTAACAAGAGCGATATCATTTTCATCAATATTAACAACGTAATCGCTCTGCCTGTTGGGGAACATATTCTCCAGAATTTCCAACACAGAAAAATCACCCGTATTTTCTGCACGGATTAAAAACACAGCACGTTTTGCCTCTATCGGAAGATGCAATTCTGCAGCCTTTGCCAGAACATCGCCGGGGAGGATATTATCTAAAAGGAAATTTTTGATGAAATTTATATGATTGTATTTATCATCATAAAGCGCCTTTACAGATGTAAAGTTGATTTTCAAAATCTCTGCATAACTGCGTGCAAGCGCATCGTCGCCGCGAACAAAAGATATAAAATCAACTTTGCCCATCTCCTGAACGGAACGGTATGTATATCCATTGTACGCAAATGTATCAAGATTATCATTAGCAAAATTGAGTACACACTCTAAATCATTTTCAGAAATCTGCACATTGGAACTGGAGATAACAGTGCCGTTATCTAAAATAACACCTACATCTCTGCCCATTGCATCTCTGAATTGCTGTGTAATCTGCTGGAAATAACGTATATTCAAAATATCACCTCATTTTAAATTTACACCTCTAACATACATAATACTATTTTTTTGTCAATTTTGCAAGGTTAAAAAGTGAATTTTAATGAAATTTTGTAGATTTTTTTGTGTTAGTAGCGCAAATACATGATTTTATAGTGAAAAATCACAATAAAAATTCACAAAAAATAGTAAAGCGCCCTTTTCGGAGCGCTTTATGAATTATTATTATTCAGTTGAAACAGGTGGATTTTCTGTAATTCCCTCACCAATAGTTTCTTCCACAGGTATTTTTACATCGTTTTCAGATACATTTTCCTCAGGTGGTGTTGCTGTTGGATACCCTTCTGTGGGGTCGGTAACCTCAGGGGCAGGTTCAACGCTTTCGGGAACATCTGTAGGCGGATTCTCTTCTGCCGGTGTTTCGGGAACAGGCGGAACAAGCACTATTTTGTTTATAGGACTGTAACGGCTTGTGTGTATCATTTTATTAGAAATAACTTTGCCGTTTTCAGTTACCTTTTTATAAGTGTTTACAACAGCACCGTTTGAGCCGGTTTGTTTTACCTTGGTTTTTCCCTCGGCAATAGATTCGTCTGGCTGCTCAATTGTAGTAAATGGTGTACTGCTTATATGTTGCGTGGAAATTTCCACTTTTTTATCGCTCGTCTTTTTACCATAGATAGATACAGTAAGCACACCGCCGCCTACTGAAGATGAAACTTTTACGGGTGAATCATACTGGTTTTTAAATTTGAAATCTATAGAGCCGTATGCAACAGTAGCATCTCTGCCGAGCGGAACGTAAGCAACAGGCAAAGAATGACACGTGCGTGAAACAATCTGCAAATCAGCATATAAAACTGCGTTATATAATGTTGACGAAACCTGACATATACCGCCGCCAAGCCCCTCTACAACCTCGCCGTTTGCATATACCTTAGCACCCGCATAACCGCGTGCTGTGCTTCGCTCGCCAACTATTCCGTTGTACGAAAACACCTGTCCGTTTTCCAGAACAATATTATTGATTGCTCTTGCGGCAAGCGTAACATTTTTAGTTCTGCCGACCTCGCCTGCATTGTATCTGGTGGTATATGTACCAAGGCAGTCACCAAAAAGCGATTTGTCAAGTTCTTCTGTAGTCATTTCCGGCTCGGTTATTGTAAGGGGAATAAAATATTCGTGCGAATTTTTAAGATTGTCGGATATGATTTTTTCGGCTTTAGCAATATCAAAATCTATACCGTTTTCACTTTCGGTATAAGTAATACGCATATTTGATATTGAATGTGTCGCATTAACCACTTCTTTCGCATACTCATCGTGAAGAGTTTGTGCCGAAATTAGAGTGGGATTAACTGTTTCAATAAGCAACTCGATTTTATTGTCATCACCGGAAGCAACAAGTTGCAAGTCGGCACGGAGTTTGTCTTTATTTACATCTAATCCCTGGCTTCCGTTTTTAATATACAGTTTGTCGCCCTCTACACGGATTTCAGGTTCAACCGAGGGGGTGCGCAAATCGCCAATCTGTTCATCAAAAATGGCATTGAGTTTTTCTTCATCGTATGCAATTTCTATCGGCAAATCAACACCGTTAAACATCACGTTAAATATATTGCCTATACGGTAAAATATGTTTGCATCTCTGCCGTATGCGTGGGCAATCTCCGCAGTTTTTTCAGCATCGCATTTTAAAGATATGTCCGCTGCATCAATTTCAAACTCTCTGTCATCACAAACAAACGATGGAAGTTCGCCAAAAAACTCTTTGTCGGACAAAAACTCTTCTGCCTCTTGAGTAGTCATTCCACCCAATTCCACGCCCGATACTGAAATTCCGTTGTAGATTTTATTACTGCAAGCAAGTGCTGTCAGACATACAATAACTGCCACCAATACAAAAGTGGCACAAGCAATGATGATTTTTGTTTTTAATTTCATTTCTTTCATATACGGCTCCTAAATATAACTACATTAATATATGTAACAAATCACGATTGGATACATATTTTTTTAAAACGGACAAAGAATTATCCGCTTTAAAAAAACGGCGAGAGTACACGGAGTACCCTCGCCTAAAACTACAAAGTACTCATTAAAGATTAAAATCAATCACGAGCCTGTTTTTTGTAAGTTTCATATCTCTCTGCCAAATCTTTTTCCGCTTTGTCGAAGAGTTTTTCTGCTGCTTCGGGGAATGCTTTCTTCAGCATGAGGTATCTGTTTTCGCCCTCTAAGAAGTCTTTTACACTGCCTGTGGGTTCTTTAGAATCCAAAATGAATGGGTTCTTGCCCTCTTCTTTAAGGAGAGGATTGTATCTCCACAAGTGCCAGTAACCTGTTTCAACGGCTTTCTTCTCTTCAGCGATAGAGTTACCCATACCGCCTTTTGCCTTGATACCATGGTTGATACATGGAGCATAAGCAATGATAAGTGAAGGACCCGGATATGCTTCTGCTTCTTTGATTGCTTTAAGAGCCTGAGCCATGTCAGCGCCGAGTGCAATCTGAGCAACATATACGTAGCCGTAGGTTGTACCAATCATACCGAGGTCTTTCTTCTTAACTTTCTTACCTGCTGCAGCAAATTTAGCGATAGCAGCGGTAGGTGTAGCCTTAGAAGACTGACCGCCTGTGTTTGAGTAAACCTCTGTATCTACAACGAAGATGTTTACATCTTCGCCTGATGCGATAACGTGGTCAAGACCGCCGTAACCGATATCGTATGCCCAACCGTCACCACCGAAGATCCACTGTGATTTCTTAACCAAGAAATCTGTTCTGTCAGCGATTTCTTTGATAGCAGCGTTGCTCATATCAGCGTCTTTGATAAGCGCTTCAATCTTATCTGCAGCAGCCTTAGAGCCTTTAGCGCAATCTTTAGCGTCAATCCACTCTTTGAATGCGTCAGCAAGTTCGGGCGATACTTTATCCATAGCCTCGTTCATTCTTGCAACGAGAGTGTTTCTTACTTTCTTATTAGCGATTGCCATACCAAGACCGAACTCAGCATTGTCTTCGAACAATGAGTTAGCCCATGCAGGACCTCTGCCGTTTTCGTCTTTGCAGTAAGGCATTGAAGGAGCACTACCACCCCAGATTGAAGTACAACCTGTAGCGTTAGCAACCATCATTCTGTCGCCAAACAACTGTGTGATAAGTTTGATATAAGGTGTTTCACCACAGCCTGCGCAAGCGCCTGAGAATTCAAGGTAAGGCTGAGCAAACTGTGAATTTTTGATGTTGGAAGATTTGTCAACGAGGTGTGCTTTGTTAGCAACTTTCTCGATACCGTATGTCCAGTTTTCAGCCTGAACTTCAGATACCTCGTCGATAGGTTTCATAACGAGAGCCTTGCCCTTAGGAGCAGGACATACGTTAGCACAAACACCGCAGCCTAAGCAGTCAAGCGGAGAAACCTGAATTCTGAACTCAAGACCTGCGAAATCTTTACCGATTGCTTTGAGTGTATCAAAGTTTGCAGGAGCAGCGGCTTTTTCAGCCTCGTCAACGAGTACAGGACGGATAGCAGCGTGCGGACAAACGAGTGAACACTGGTTACACTGGATACATGTGTCTTTCTGCCAATCGGGAACCATAACTGCAACACCGCGTTTTTCATATCTTGATGTGCCTGTTTCAAATGTTCCGTCTTCTCTGCCGAGGAATGTGCTTACGGGCAGTTTGTTACCGCGCTGAGCGTTAACAGGGTCAACAACTTTTGTAATAAATCCAGGACGGTTGCTGTCTACTGCAACATCGTCTTTAGCGTCTTTCCAACTAGCTGGAACATCAATCTTAACAAGTGCGTCGATAGCACCGTCAACTGCAGCGCAGTTCATGTTAACGATTTCGTCACCTTTTTTGCCGTATGTCTTTTTGATAGCCTCTTTAATAAGAGTTACTGCCTCATCAAAAGGAATAACGTTTGCAAGTTTGAAGAACGCACTCTGTGTTACCATGTTAATACGTGTTGATCCAAGACCAACTCTAACAGCAACATCAACAGCGTTGATTGTGTAGAAGTTGATTTCGTTCTCAGCAATGTAGCGTTTTACATGGCCGGGGAGTCTGTCATTGAGTTCTTCAGGTGTCCATACGCAGTTAAGCAGGAATGTTCCGCCTTTTTTAAGACCTTCAAGTACATCATACTGATATACATAAGCAGGTTTGTGACATGCGATATAGTCAGCCTCGTCAAGCAAGTAAGTTGATTTGATAGGAGTTTTACCGAATCTCAAGTGAGACATGGTAACACCGCCTGATTTTTTAGAGTCATAATCAAAATATGCCTGAGCGTAAAGGTCGGTATTGTCACCGATAATTTTGATAGCGTCTTTGTTAGCACCAACGGTACCATCAGAGCCGAAGCCCCAGAACTTACAACGTGTAGCACCTTCGGGAGCAGCGTTTACTCTTTCGCCAAGTTCGAGTGAAAGGTTTGTAACGTCGTCGTTAATACCGATTGTAAAGCCATTTTTGGGTTCAGCAGCGTCAAGGTTATTAAATACAGCAACCAACTGTGTAGGAGTTGTATCTTTAGAACCAAGACCAAAACGACCGCCAACGATTTTAGGAGCGTTTGCGCAATCTTTGTAAAGGTTGCAAACGTCAAGATAGAGAGGCTCACCAAGTGAACCGGGCTCTTTTGTTCTGTCGAGAACAGCGATTTTCTCAACAGTTTTGGGCATTACATCGAAGAAGTATTTAGCAGAGAAAGGTCTGTAAAGGTGAACTTCAAGTACACCGACTTTTTCGCCTTTAGCGTTGAGGTAATCAACAGTTTCTTCCAATGCCTGACATACGCTGCCCATAGCAACGATAACTTTTTTAGCATCAGCAGCACCGTAGTAGTTGAAAGGCTTGTACTCACGGCCTGTGATTTTGGTGATTTCTTTCATATAATCAGCAACGATATCGGGAATAGCATCGTAGAACTTGTTGCAAGCCTCTCTGCCCTGGAAGTAGATATCGCCGTTCTGAGCAGTACCACGAAGTACGGGGTGCTCAGGATTGAGCGCTCTGTCTTTGAACTCTTTTAAAGCGTCCCAATCAACAAGACCTTTTAAGTCTTCGTAATCCATAACTTCAATCTTCTGGATTTCGTGTGATGTGCGGAAACCATCAAAGAAATGGAGGAAAGGAACTCTGCCTTTAATAGATGCTAAGTGAGCAACACCGCCAAGGTCCATAGTTTCCTGAACGCTGCCTGATGCCAGCATAGCAAAACCTGTCTGACGGCAAGCCATAACGTCCTGATGGTCACCAAAGATGTTAAGCGCATGAGCAGCAAGTGCACGTGCACTAACGTGGAAAACTGTAGGCAGAAGTTCGCCTGCAATTTTGTACATATTAGGAATCATAAGGAGCAAGCCCTGTGATGCTGTGAATGTGGTTGTCATAGCGCCTGCCTGCAATGAACCGTGTACAGCACCAGCCGCACCGGCTTCGGACTGCATCTCTACAACTTCTACAGTTTCGCCGTAGATATTTTTGAGTCCTTTTGCGCTCCACTCATCAACATATTCAGCCATAGTTGATGAAGGAGTAATGGGGTAAATGGCTGCAACTTCAGTAAACGCATACGCGCAATGTGCGGCAGCACAGTTACCGTCCATGGTCTTAAATGTTTTTGCCATGATTTTTTGCCTCCTGTCAATTTCTATATATTAAAATAATAAGACATAAACATACGTATTGATTATATCACATTTTTTTATGATTTTCAAATACTATTTTCACTTTTTTTATATTTGTCGAATTTTTATAAATATGGGGGTATTTGATGGTGTCATTTATACGAATTTTCAATGTATTCAACACTTTAAAATATCACCCGATAAACTGTTTGGTGAAAAACTTGAAGATTAACATTATTATCGATACAAAAAGCACCCTTTCGGGTGCTTTTAATTTCACATTATTTCAATTATCTTTTTAGGGCACGCTTCTGCGCATACTCCGCAGGCAGTACATTTATCCGCATCAACTTTTGCGAGGTTGTTTTCCACGTGTATAGCATCAAACTCACATTTTTTCTCGCATATTTTGCAGCCAATGCAACCGGCTTCGCAAACATTTTTTACAACTGCGCCTTTATCCTGCGATTTGCAGTTTACAAATGCCGACGGCTTATCTTCTACAACTGAAATAAGACCTTTCGGGCAGATATTTGCACACGCGCCGCAACCAACACACTTTTCCTTGTCTACAACGGCAACTCCGTCGATTATGTTTATAGCGCCAAATGCACATTTTTCAGCACAAGAGCCTAGACCCAAACAGCCATACGCACAAGCCTTTGCTCCGCCGCCAAGTTGAGAAGCAGTAACACAATCTGCAAGCCCGTAATATTCATATTTGTTTTTGGCAACATCGCAAGTACCTCTGCATGCAACGTGTGCCACTTTTTTTACCTTTTTACCTGCCTGAACACCCATAATGGCTGAAATTTGAGCAAGTTTTTCATCGGTCATAAGATTACATTTTGTAATCTCTGCGCCTTCTTCAACTATTGCCTTTGCAAAAGCCGAACAACCCGCATATCCGCATCCGCCGCAGTTGGCGCCGGGCAGAATTTCTGCAATTTGTTCCTCACGCTCGTCAGTTTCCACTTTAAAAACTATGGAAGCAAAGGCAAGCAAACCGCCAAGCACAAGCGAAACAGCGCCTATGGCAATGGCAGGGGATAAAATATCAAACATTAACCTTTACCTCCTTATTAAAATGACAAACCTTGGAATCCCAAAAACGCAATAGAAAGCAGTCCTGCTGAAATAAGCGCAATTGGGAACCCCTTCAAGTATTTTGGTATTTTGGCAGTTTCTAATCTTTCACGCACACCTGCAAAAAGTACAATTGCAAGCATAAATCCCAGCGCCGCCGCAAATGAATACCAAAGAGATGTCCCGAACGAGTAGTTACGCTGAACGTTAATCATAGTAACACCAAGTACAGCGCAGTTAGTAGTTATAAGCGGCAGATATATACCAAGTGCCGCATAAAGCGCAGGCACAACTTTTTTTACAAACATCTCTGCAAACTGCACCAACGATGCAATAACAAGAATAAACGATATTGTCTGCAGATACTCTGCGCCTGCTATAACATATTTATTTACCACCCACGTAAGCGCCGAAGCAGCAACCATTACAAATGTAACGGCAATACCCATACCTGCGGCAGTTTCTATTTTTTTTGAAACACCAAGGAACGGGCAGATGCCCATAAACTTAACCAACACAAAGTTTTCTACAAGCATCGCTGTGATGGCAAGCACCAAAAATTCTTTAATGATTCCCATTATTTGCCTGCCTCCTTTGTATTTTTCTTATCGGTTATTATATTAATAATGGCAATAATCGTGCCAAGCACCAAAAATGCCCCCGGTGGGAGTATGAATATAAGTGCAGGGTTATATGATGCACCGAAAACAGAAAATCCAAGTATAGTTCCGTTGCCTAAAAGTTCGCGCACAGCACCGATAATAGTAAGCGCACCCGTAAAACCGAGCCCCATACTGATACCATCGAGCGCACTTGGCAGCGGAGAATTTTTAGCAGCAAAACTCTCTGCACGTGCAAGGATAATGCAGTTAACCACTATAAGCGGAACGAACATACCAAGCGACTGGGAAAGTGCCGGTAAATATGCCTTTAAAAGCATTTCTATTATTGATACGAACGTAGCGATAATTACTATGTATGCCGCAATTCTTATTTTATTGGGAATAACTTTTCTTACAAGCGAAATAACAAAGTTTGAACACATCAGAACAAATGTTGCAGAAAGTCCCATACCGATTGAATTACTTACAGAAGTTGTAACCGCCAAAGTAGGACACATACCAAGAAGTTGAACAAAAGTGGGGTTTTCTTCAATAATGCCGTTTTTAAATATATCTCTGTATCTCATTATAACCCCTCCTTACTGCAGACTCTCTACTACCGCAATAGCAGCGTTTACACCCGAAGTTACGGCTTTAGATGTTACGGTAGCACCTGAAATTGCAGATATTTCATCATCAGCCGGCGCACCGGATTTTCTTACTTTTACACCTGCGCCTTTGCCTATAAATCCGTTTGTGAATTGTGGTTCATTTGCCTTAGCACCAAGCCCCGGGGTTTCACTCATGCTTACGATATCAACTCCGGTTACTTTTCCGTCTGCATCAATGCCTACAATCATTGATATAGCACCGCCATAACCTACAGGCTCGGCTTTAACGCAATAACCAACAACTTCCTTTTCGGCATTTTTTCCCTCGTAAACAGCAGTAACAACACCATCGCTATCATATTGAAGTTTAACAAACTTATCCGCCATCGGTAATGTAGATGCCATAGCCTGCTGTTCTGCATTTGCAGCAAGAGATGCAATTCTGTCTTTAGTCATATTATTACAAAGCGAAAGCAACAACGTACACACAAAACCTATAACCAAAAGTATTGCGCCCGTTTTGATGATTGAGCGTACATTCTCTTTCATTATGCCACACCCCTTCCCGTGCCGAACACTCTGGGACGGACATATTTATCAATAATAGGGGTAACTATATTCATAATAAGTATTGCATATGTAACACCCTCGGGGTATCCGCCGAAAAGTCTGATAACACCCGTAATAATACCTGCGCCGAGTGCGTATATAAATTCGCCCTTTGCAGTAGTTGGACTTGTTACATAGTCAGTAGCCATAAAGAATCCCGCAAGCATAACACCGCCGGTTAAAATATGGTACAGAAAATCGCCCGCTAAAAATCCACCGTCAAAAAGGTATCCGAAAAGACCTACTGTGATTATGTAAGTAAAAGGTATAATCGGGCGGATAACCTTTTTAAATATTAAGTACATACCGCCTATTAAAATGAGTAATGCAGAAACCTCACCCATACAGCCCGATACATTGCCAAAAAACAAATCTGCATAACTTGCCGCCTCTGCGCCTTCTATACCTTTAATATAAGCAAGCGGAGTTGCACTTGTTACGGCATCAGCATTAGATGAGAAAATTTTAAGTTTTGTCATCGGTGCAACGAACGTAGTCATTGCAACCGGCCAGCTGGCAAGTAAGAATCCGCGTGCCGCAAGTGCCGGATTTACAAAATTCTGACCAATGCCGCCAAAAAACATCTTAACAACTATAATAGCAAATATACCGCCTATAGCCGCCATATAATAAGGAATGGTAACGGGCAATGTGAAAGAAAGCAGCATACCCGTAACAACAGCACTTAAATCGCCTGTTGTATTTTCCTTACCCGTCAACTTGTCCCATATATACTCTGAAAGTACGCAAGCAATTACCGTAACGGCACAGACCGCAAGTGCACGGAATCCAAAGAAATACACACCGCCCGCAAGTGCAGGTACAAGTGCAATTATTACCTCAAGCATTGTAGACGCCACACTGTCGTAACCTCGTACATGAGGTGAAAATGATACTGTTAATTTCTTTTCCATCTGCTTATTTCACCTGCTTTCTGCGACGGATAATTTCGTCTTTAATAAGTTTGATATTCTGGCTGGGAAGTTGTTCGCACTGGCAAGTGTATGAACAAACTCCACAACTGATACAATCCATAATGTTGTATTCGACGCATTTTTCAACATCACGCGCCTGAGCATAAGCATTTATATAAAGCGGCATAAGTCCCATAGGACAATTGCGCACGCATTTGCCGCAACGTATACACGGTGAATAGCCTTTTGGATTAACCTCGTCTTCGGTAAATGCCAATATGCCGGATGTACCCTTTACAACAGGAACAGACAAGTCAAACTGAGCAATACCCATCATAGGTCCGCCCATAACGACTTTTGCAACATTTTCTTTTAAACCGCCTGCTTTATTTATAACATACTCAAATGATGTACCCAACGGCACACGGTAGTTTGCAGGCTCTTCTATGCCAGCGCCCGAAACAGTTACAACACGTGAAATAAGCGGTCTGCGGTATGCAATTGCATTGTAAACCGCCGTACAGGTATCTATATTATTAACAACCGCACCAACATCTGCAGGGAGTTTACCCGACGGAACTTCTCTGCCGGTAAGTGCCTTTATAAGATGTTTTTCACTACCCTGAGGGTATTTGGTTTTCAAAACCTTAACCACTATGCCGTTATAATCTTTGGCACATTCAGTCATTGATGCAATTGCCTCAGGCTTGTTTTCTTCAATACCTATGTACGCTTTGTCCACACCTAGTATTTTCATAATAAGTTTGGTACCGTCTAAAACAACTTTTGGTGTTTCTATCATAACACGGTGGTCAGATGTAAGGTACGGTTCACACTCTGCACCGTTTACTATACATATATCAATATTTTTGTCAGGCGGGGGGCTTAATTTTACATGTGTCGGAAATCCCGCACCGCCCATACCAGATATACCTGCTTTTCGCACAAGTGCAACCATTTCTTCTTTTGTAAGTGTGTCAACATCATCATATGCATGAATATCTTCGCAAATAGTATTCATTTTGTCATTTTCAACAATAACGCACTCAACAACAGAGCCGTTTGGATGGCGCCTTTTTTCAATCGCTTTAACTGTACCCGAAATGCTTGAATGAACAGGCACCGATACAAATGCATCGCTGTCACCTATTTTCTGTCCTACCTTTACGGCATCGCCAATTTTCACACACGGCGAGCAGGGTGCACCTATATGCTGTACCATAGGAAATACCAGTTCGTCTGGTGCTTCAAGTTGAACAATAGGTTTATTCTCCGTTGCTGCTTTACCGTCAGCCGGATGAATACCGCCTTTAAATGTATATTTCACCTTTACTAATCCCCCTTACCCTGTCAGTTGATTACTTCATACATATCAACTGCATCGCTTTTCATTACGTGCTCGCTTATTTTAAGAACCCTTACTTTTATTACTTTATCCCCCAAAGTAAGTTCTATTATGTCTCCTTCTTTCACATCTGCTGCAGGCTTTGCAACCCTGCCGTTAAGGCATATTTTTCCGTTTTCGCAAGCCTCATTTGCAACGGTACGCCGTTTTATTAGGCGTGATACTTTCAAGTATTTATCAAGTCGCATATTTTTATCTCCTGATTAATTTTAATTTTTCCATAACAGGAATGAATTTTTCTGATTTTGGCAGCATCTCAATATCATCACGAGTGATAGCGCCCAGCACAAACAACATTACAAGGTACATTACAGCAGCCGCACAAATTGCGATAAGCGTTGCAAGTGTATTACCGAAAACAGCCGCATAATTATATACTGCCAAAGCGGTAACTGCCATAACGGCAACTGATAGAACAGGTTTAACCACAGACTGTACAATGCCGAATTTAACACCGATACCCTTTTTAATAGAGAATATGTTGAGTATCAAAATAACAATGTAGCACAGGTTAGAGCCTATGGGCGCGCCGTTTATGTTAATTTCGGGCATACCTACAAGTGTGTAGTTTACAACTATCTTTATAATTCCGCCGATTATCATATTACGCACGGGAATGTTTTCCTTGCCTACCGCCTGAAGCATAGCGTTTGTAACCATTACAAGCGATACAAAAACTATGGCAATCGCCAGAAGCATCAGCGAACGCTCTGCAAATTTGGTGTGGTATACAAGCATAAGTATAGGTCCGGAAAGGACTGACATACCTATAGCGCATGGCAGTGCAAAAAGTGTTGTTATTCTTACTGCAGTAGCGGCAGTTTTTCTTGCAAACGGCATATCACCTTTAGCAACTGCGGCCGTTATTGCAGGAACTATGCTTATGCTGATTGCCGTTATAAGCGTAGGCGGCATATTGAAAAGCGGTGTGGCATAGCCGGAATAACTTCCCCATAACGCCTGAGCCTGATCATACGAAAATCCTGCGCTCATCTGTAATCTGCGCATTATCATTATCATATCTATAACGCTTGTCAAACTAAAAACCGATGCACCAATAGTAATAGGTATAGCAATTTTTGCAAGGTCAAATACTATTCTGCCTGTACTTCTTTGCGGGCCAAAATCAGCATATGTACTGATATTATTATCTTTATTACGTTTAAAAAGATACACAACAACAAGAAGTAACGCACCTAAAAACGCACCTACGGTTACACCCGAAACCGCACCTGCAGAGGCTTGCGGCAATCCTTTCGGAAGAAGCATCCACGCAAGTGCAAAACCTGCAACAAGTTTACCGAGCGCTTCTATAACCTCACTCAATGCCGTTGGCATCATATCCTGCTTGCCTTGGAAGTATCCCCGGAACACGCTCATTATAGAAACAAAGAACAGCGCCGGTGCAACAGATGCAATACCGAATTTGGCATCGGGATTTTTCATAATATCCGAAAACGGACCTGCGCCAAAATAAAGTACAGCCGTTCCAACAATGCCGATTACCGACATAAGGATTAAACTGCCTTTTAAAATTCTTTTAACTTCGGTATGGTTGCCCTTTGCACGGCTTTCGGAAACCATTCTGGATATAGCAACAGGAAATCCTGCCGTTGCAACTACAAACATCCACGCATACATATTGTAAGACGAGGAAAAAAGTCCCATACCCTCTTCGCCAAGAACATACGTAAGCGGTATTTTAAACACAGCGCCTATAACCTTAACAAGTGCATTTGCAATAATAAGTATAAGCGCACCTTTCATAAATGCCTGATTTTTATTGTCGCTCAATTTCTCACATCCTTAGAACTATTCTATTAAAATATAAGTCCTGCTATGACTGCTACGATATATATAATACCCATAATTGAAAAATTTGATTTCATCGGTCTGTTTTCTTTGAAAAGAACTGCCAGACCTACACCTGCTCCGGTGCAAAGACCTGCCACAACCGAGCCAAAACTTAAAGTGCCCTCAATATACAGTTGTGTAAGAAGCACCGATGCAGCACAGTTCGGGATAAACCCTATAAGTGCCGCAACAAACGGCTGAAAGAAACTGTTTGCCATAAAAATTGCAGAAAATCTTTCTTCGCCAAGCCACTCCATAGCCACACCAAGTGCAACGGATATTGCAAATATAAATATATATGTGCCGAGCGTATGCTTTGCCGCCGCAACAATCATACTGCCGCGCGTTTTTTCACCATGACAGCAATCTGCGTGTTTTGCATGGATTTGTGTTTTGGATAAATCCGGCGCAGATTTAAATATAAAATCAAGCGCAAATCCAACTGCAGTCGCTATTCCTATCTTGATACCAAGAAGTCTAAATATAACACCGCTGTGCTGAGGATTTGAAAAAAGCAATGGTACAGCCTCGTCAGATGTTGCAATAAACACAGCCACAAGCGTACCGATGGTTATAACCTTATTCGAGAAAAAGTTTGCTGCAGCAGCAGAAAAACCACATTGAGGTACGCACCCTAAAACAGCACCGCCAAGCGGACCGAATTTGCCGAAGCCTGCCATAAGTTTCTGCATTTTTTCAGACGAATACTGCTCTATATACTCGATTATAAAATATGCCACAAAAAGAAACGGCACCATCTTAATACTGTCTTCAAAAGCATGATGTAATATGTGTAAAATTTCAGTCATTGAAAAATCCTCCCAAAAACAACCCGCAGTTGCACTATATTACACATTATCATATTATTATATACTATTTTTTTGTCGAATACAATACGTTTTATAAAAGTTAATTATTTAACAGTCTTAACGGTGTTACCCATATTTCTATGCACTTGACAATTTTATAACTGCGTGTTATACTGAAGTGTAATCTACATAAGTGACACATCTTGGTTTTATATTAATTAAAACGGAGTGTGGGTGTATGGACACCAAAAATAAAATAGAAGAGATTAAACAGTTGTTATCGTCGTACACGGGCAGACGTGTGCACGTAACTGTTAAAAAAGGCAGAAAAATGCGTTTTGCACGCAGAGGGGTTTTAGAGAACGTGTACCCGAACATATTTGTTGTTCTGCTTGATGCCAAGGGCGATGACGAAAGCGAACGCAGAGTGTCTTTCAATTATGCAGATGTTTTAACCAGAACAGTTGAAATAGTAGTATTTAAAAGTACATCTGAATAAAGGTGTACTTTGTTTATATAAGAAAGGATATCATTATGGTTTACTCTACTGCTTTTGCAAAATTAATAGATATATTCCGTGCCCTGCCGGGTGTTGGGCAAAAATCTGCCGTAAGAATGGCTTATCATATCCTGTCGCTTTCGGACGAGCAGGTTAAATACATTGCCGACACTATTATATCGGTAAAATCAAAAACGCACTACTGCCCCGTATGCAAAAACATCACCGAAGAAGATGTGTGCGAAATCTGTTCAAATGTAAACAGAGATAAATCCGTTATATGCGTTGTGGAAAGGCCCAGAGATGTTATATCTATGGAAAAAACGGGCGAGTTCGAGGGTACGTACCACGTGTTGCACGGCGCAATATCTCCCGTTGACGGCATAAGCCCCGACGATTTAACTATAGAAGAATTAATAGAACGTGTTAAACAAGGAAATGTAAAAGAAGTTATTATGGCAAACAACCCCAGCATAGACGGAGAGGCAACTGCAATGTATATATCACGTATGCTGAAGCCGTATAATGTAAAAGTAACACGAATCGCATACGGATTGCCTGTCGGCGGTGATTTGGAATATGCCGACCAGATAACACTTGCAAAAGCACTTGAGGGCAGAACTGAAATATAAATTAAACAATCCACTATCAGTACATATTGCTTATGTGCTTTTGAAATCCAGATGTTAATATTTATTCCTTTATTAAACATTTTAATGTTCCACAAAATCAAAAAATGCGTATCATCGATACGCATTTTTTAATTTAAAATATTAACCTTTTAAAGAACCAACCATAACGCCTTTTTCAAAATAGCGTTGTAAGAACGGATATAAGCAAAGAATCGGAACAGTTGACACGATGATGACACCGTATTTAATTGTAGCAGTAAGTGCTTCAACGTCGCCCATACCAACAGAAGATGATGCCATAGCCTGAGTATCACTTAAAATAAGGATTTCACGCAATACCAACTGCAACGGGAACATCTGGCGTTCGGTAATAAAAATTGATGCATGGAACCATGAATTCCATATACCTACTGCACTATAAAGCAACAGCACCGCTATAGTAGGCATTATAACAGGAACACAAATTCGGAAAAGAATTGTAAGATGACCTGCGCCATCGATTCTTGCCGCTTCTTCCAATCCATCAGGAATGCTTTGGAAACCTGTTCTCATAATAATAAGATTATATGTGCTGATTGCACTCGGCAAAACAAGTGACCAAACAGTATTATCCATATGAAGTGATTTTACAACCAAATATAACGGAACTATACCACCTGAAAAATACATAGTAATAGTAATTAAAATCATTATGATATTACGCCATTTAACATCTTTTCTGGATAAGAAATATCCTCCAAACAAAGTTAAAAGCATACTGATTGCCATACCCAGAATAAGCATTATCAATGTATTCTTATAACCAATCAAAACCATCTGGTTTTCAGTGATTTTTCTGTAAGCAAAAGTGGAAAATCCTGCAGGGCGCAGAAGCAATCCACGATGAGCCATAAGTTCTGTAGCGTCACTCAAAGACGCCATAAGTACGTGATATATCGGATAAAGTGTTACAAGTATTATAACTACCATAAACACTAAATTTAAAACAGAAAATATTTTCTCTCCGGCTGTTTTTCTATTAAGCATATTGTATACTCCTTTCTATATGCGCTTCTTCCTTACCACAAACTGGTTTCGGTTGTTTTAGAACATATTTTATTAACGATTACAAGCAAAGCAAAGTTGATAACTGAGTTAAACAGACCAACTGCTACAGAGAAACTCCACTCTCTGTTTAAAAGACCGCGCTTATAAACAAATGTTGAGATAACCTCTGCCTTTTCTGCTGTTAAGTCGTTATAAAGGAGCAATATCTTTTCAAACGAAACGTTAAGAATTTGACCAATACGCATAATAAACAGAATAATTACTGTAGGCAAAATTCCGGGAATAGTAACATGGATTGTTTGTTTCCATCTGCCGGCGCCGTCCATTACAGCCGCCTCATAAAGTGTGGGGTCAATACCTGCCAGAGCAGCAAGATATATAATCATATCCCATCCGGTATTCTGCCATATATCTGATACTATGTATACAGGCAGGAATAAATCTGGATTTGCCAGCATATTAACAGGCTCTGTTCCTGTGATTTTTGCAATCATTACACTAATAAAACCTGTGTCGGTAGTAAAGTCTTTAACCATACCGCAGATAACCACCATAGAAATAAAGTGTGGCAGATAACTAAAGGTCTGTGTAATACGTTTAAATCTTTCGTTCGTAACTTCGTTAACCATCAACGCCAGAAGTATAGGCGCGGGGAAACAGAAGATAATACTTGCTATACTTATGCGAAGGGTGTTTGAAAGCACTCTGCCAAAGTATATACTGTTGAATAAAGTTTTAAACTGCCCGAACCCTACCCATTGGCTATGTATGATGTTTTCAAAGAAATTATACTTGATGTTGAACTGGAAATTCTGGAATGACATCAAGATACCAACCATAGGTACATAACAGAACACAAGATACCATAAAATAACAGGCAACGCTATAAGATACAACGGCCAGTTTTTTTGAAAATCCTTTCTAGTATCACCTATCTGCTTAGGTGTGCGGGGCAACTGCGTAGAATCAGTTTTTGCTTTTAGCCTCATTAGTACTATCCCTCCAAATATGTAATTGCATAAAATGAACAATGGCTTGAACAAAATTATGTTCCTTTTTACTATAAAACCACTCCACATTCAATATTATGTTAGCATAATTAATCACATACTGTCAACAGTTTTTATTCAAAACAAACAAAAAAATACTGCGTTTTTGTGTTTTCTGCTCAAAATTCCACAATTTGTGCACAAAATATCATATTTGTATTTTTTAATCACTTTATTTTAAGCGTGGAAACAAAATAATTTGGATACAGATTTGACAAAATCAAAATAAACAAAATTTATGTTTTGTATAAGTAAACATGATTAATAAAATTAATATGTCAACAAAAAACCTTGGAATTTAAGTAAACTCCAAGGTTTTGTGCGCTCCCCCTGTTGGACTTGAACCAACGACCCTGCGGTTAACAGCCGCATGCTCTACCGACTGAGCTAAGGAGGAATATTTAAATGTAGGCGTACATATTGTACGCCTACATCATCTGTCCCGGCAACTCCCTATCTTCCC
>JAZRKQ010000028.1:0-1568 GCA_045646385.1 Clostridia bacterium
CGCTTCGGCAGCAGAAACAACAATTTATGAGGTTAAAAATGCAACAGAGCTCAACAATGCATTTGTAAACGCAGCACCTAATTCAGGTATCAGACTTACAGCAAACATAACTTCAGAACAGACGTTTGCCGTTATCAAGAACAAGGGTAGTATTGCGATTGACCTTAACGGTTTCAGCATAATAGGCGAAAGCAAGACCATCGGTGATTTCATAACTGTTGGCGATAACACAACACTGTTTATCATCAATACGAAGTCAAATAACAATACAAGCAGCATTATTGTAAATTCAGAAGCCGGGGGCACATCTGTTCTTTGCCTTAACGGTGAAAATTCGGCTTTACATATTTTGAACGGTGTAGAGATTGTTATGGGTACTAACGGCTACTATGCTTGGAACAGCAATTACGCTCATTGTATTAAAGTCGTTAAAGGTAAGGAACTTGATGTTAACGGAGTAGGCATTTATAATTGGATGTATCAGGGCAGAGGCATTAGCTTCGCAAACCGTGCGCAAGGTGCATTTGATAATTTTACATTTAAAGTATATAACGATTCGGAAATTACCGCAAAGGTTGCTTGTATTGACTACTCATTTACATATACTCTTCCCGGCACTTCATATGTCCAGGACTGCACATTATTCTATGAAACTAAAATTCCTAATTTCGATGACGGAAGAGATGCGGCAGCCAAAAAAGATTTTATGGCTATCAAAGGTTCAGAGGATAGTTTTGTGCTTATCGATGTTCTTTCTGATAATTACATAGTAGAGTATGCCAATATTGGTGCATATGTTGACAGCAAAGATCTTATTAAAAATTTCCCTAAGGGTGTAAATGTTCTTGTAAATGAATGCTATGACCATGATTGCAAAGACATAATTAAAACTGTAGGCAGAACCTGCACCGAAGATGGATACACAGTTTATGAATGTCCCACCTGTTATGGCACAAAAACAGTAACACTTCCTGCACAGGGCCATTTGTACTATACAGTTTTTGAAATAGCCGCAACATGCAGTAAGAACGGAGAAAAAGCTATTAAGTGTAGTGTTTGTGGCGATCAGCCGGAAGTTGAAATTCTTCCCGCAACAGGCGAGCACAGCTTTGACGGTTCAAAGTGTACAGTTTGCGGATACGATGCAGCAGACGACTGCTCCTGCAAGTGTCACGGCAATTTCATTCAGAAGCTTATTTTCAATATTACCAACTTCTTCGCTAAACTTTTCAACCCTGCAAAGAGAGTCTGCGAATGTGGTGCAGGTCACTAAAACATTTAAAAAAAATTCCCGATTTTTCGGGAATTTTTTGCTTTTACCCCTACATTTGTAGGTTGATTTTTGATTTTCAGTATTCTATAATATTTGGTAGGATAGGCAAGTTATGTCAGGCGGTGAGATTATGAGACAACCAAAAAGACAAAGTGGTTTTGTGCTGTCGGTTTTGCTTACACTGCTTTTCAACCTTGAATGGACAATTCCTGCATGGATTTTTCTTGCGCTTCATTTCATCTGCGGTCTGTCGCTTTGGTGCTTTTACATATCACTCGGTCTGTGGGTGCTTATG
>JAZRKQ010000029.1:0-15946 GCA_045646385.1 Clostridia bacterium
TGTAGATATGGACAACGGCGCTACCAATCATTCTAAATTTGCAGTTGAAAGCGCAACTGAATATTATATTGCGTTTAATTATAAGGTATCGAATTATGTCACAGGCAACGTTAAACTTTATCGTGCGGCAACCGACATTAGCAATACAACAGGTGCAAATACAAGCTTTGCTTTTGTAGAGTCAAGTGATTGGACACAGGCTACTGTAAAGATAAAGACAGCAGATGCACATAGTGAATATTTCTTCTATTTCCAACTTTTAAGAAATACCGGTGTTGAGCTTTGTCTTGATGATGTAATGGTAGTTAAAGTTACTGACTATGATAAACTTGAGGCAGCAAAGGCAGATTATTTAAAGGCTGTTTCAGATTATGAAACCGCTAAAAAGGTATATGAAGAATCATTAGTTCCGTCAACCCCCGAAGAATCGGCTTACAAGGCTGCTAAGGCCGATTACGAAGGCACAAAAAATGCTTTGTATATGACAGCGCCTTTCTATGAAGATTATGAGGGCAATACCAACAAAATGGGATTTGTTCATAACAATCATAACAAGATCACCGAAACTATCCTTGAAGAAAACGGTAACCATTATGCAGGTGTTTTGTATGAACCGGAAGAAATATCTGCTAAGTACGGTGTTGATATGAACAATGGTCAAACTAGCAATTCAACATTTACAGTTGAAGCTAACACCGATTATGTTTTAACATTCAGATATAATCTTGGTGATTATTCAGCAAGTGGTTACAGACGTGTATATATCAATGATACATTCAAGTATGAGCTTAATAAAAACGGACTTGAAGGCGCGTCAAACGATGCCGTAATTGAATTTAATTCAGGCGATAAAACAAAAGCTCATTTTTATATAATGGTAACGGTTGATCATACCACCATTTGTGTTGATGACTTTGTAGTACTTAAGAAGTCAGATTACGAATTATTAAATGAAAAACGCAGAGTTTATGAGCAGGCGAAAGAAATTTATGAAGCTTCAATAAATCCTGACGGTGATAACGACCCTGACCAAAAACATTTGATGTTTGAGCATACCGGAGGTGAACTTTCAGATTACTATAACATTGGTAGTGGATTAAACGCACAAGTAATAGTTGACTCTGAAAATTCACAAAATCATATAGCTGAACTTACCTCAACTAATGTTGATGACATTACTTTCAATGGTAATAATTCATTTAGTAAAACCTTTAAAGGCCTTGATATAGGTCAGTTATATATTATCAAGTTTGATTTACAATTAAGTGATACATCAAATGTAAACGCATTTGTATATGGCGGTGATTTACACAAATCCATAATTGACAGTATTCATGCACAATCAGGTGCGAATGCAGCGTTGGTTAACGGTAAAATAATGCAGATTTCTGCCGAGAATGACGGTTGGTATACATATATGATACTGTTTAAAGGAACCGAGATATCGGCTACCTTCGGAGTAATGCCTGAACTTAGTGATTCTGCAAAATGCTGTATTGATAACATTAAACTTGAAAAAGCAGATGACTCGCTTGTTGCAAACACAGGAAAAATCCGTAATCCATCATTTGAACTTGATTCAACATTCCCGTATGATGTTGCAAACAATTTGGTTGCAGAACTTGATACCGAAAATGTATCTGACGGTAAACAATCGTTAAAATGTATAGGCGCCGGCAGAATTAAGCAAGAAATTACTGTTGAGCCTAACACATATTACGAATGGAGTTTTGATCTTAAGTTTGATGAGGAAACTTCAATCAATACAGGCAGTGCAGTTGTGCAGCCTGGTGTTCCGTCAATTCAGTCTGCGACACTTGTAGGTGGATACAGTTCTTCGGAGCGTAACGCAACTGCAGGTTACGGCTATATTGCTTGCGGTGACCATGAATTTAACAGATATACTCTTAAATTCTACACCAAAGATACAACTAAAATAACACTAACACTTATCTTTAGAGATAATAATAAGATTTCTTATCTTGATAATATGGTGCTTAACAAGGTCGAAAGTGCTGCATATGAAGATTATGAAGACGAAAACACTGTGTTTGAAATTGACTTTGATGACGGTTACAGTACTGCAATCACCAGTAAAAATGGTGGAAGCAAATATTTTGGTTACGCCGATGACGGTGACAAATGCTTATCAATTGACGCAGCTTCACTTGGCAATAGTACCGCTATCAACCTTAAAGATAAGTATCATGTATCAACGACCAGCAATTTAACACTTGAAAAGCAAACAACATACCGTTACACATTTTATGCTAAAACCAACAATACAGCATCAAACAATATTGCTGTTAGGTATGTTTTCTCACAAACATCATCTCAATATACGGACACAAAATTTACATTGGGAACAAACTGGCAAAAATATGAACTTTATTTTTCTACTACAGATGATAACGTAATCAGTTTTATTAGTTTTATTCTTAACGAACCTGAAGAAAATCAAATGATTTATATTGATGATGTACTTCTTGAAAAGGTTGATCCTCAGATTACATCTGTAAACAGTGAAAAAACCTGGATAGACAGTATTGCAAACCGTATTTCAAATGGAACATTTGAAAAAGAATTTTCAGATGCCGATTGGGGTACAAACTCAGGATTAACCCGTGTCGTTGATAAGGAAAACGCTCTTGGTGGTTCGGCTTATATTAAAATTGACGGTGCGGTGAACTTTACCCGCGATGTGCGTGTTAAAACAGGCAGATTCTTTACTTTTGCATTTTCTTATAAAACTGATGCCGAGCAGTCGGATTTAAAAATTGGTCTTATGATTGACGGCAAGGTAATGGATTACCCGATTAAGCCTACTGTTGATAGTATGATTGAGATTGAGAATACCGACGGCAGATGGGTGCGTGCAAGTTATGACTTTATAACTCCATCAACCGGTTATGTACAGCTTGTGATTCAAGGCACGGGTAATAATGTTATTGTTGATGAATTCTGCCTTTTTGAGTCTGCTTTAGGACTTGCTAAAGATGTAAACGACTATACTGTTTACGAAGAAAATATTCCGTTGATACCTAATATCATCTATGTTGATTCCTTGCCGGAGGATATCAAACCCGATACTCAACCGGAAAACAACGACAATAATTCATCGGAAAACAATACAGATAGTGATGATAAGGTTCAAACATCGGCACCCGCGGATGATGAGCCAGATGATGACAACGATGACGATGATGACACCAACCGCAAAAAGAAGGTTGTTAAAAGACGCAAGAAAAAGTCTGATAACAATTATCAGTGGATAGTATGGACCGCATCAGCCATAGCAGCGGTTGTTGTATCCGGTGTTATAGTATTTATTGTTTTAAAAAGAAAAAAGAAAGGTACTGGTAAATAATGAAACACATTTTTAGAATTATTTCACTTATCCTTGCGGTATGTATGATTTTCTCGCTTACTGCCTGCAAAAACACTGAAGACGAGTGGTCTATATATTCATATTACGTTGATGATCCCGATTCAAATAACAATGACAACAATGATGGCAATGAGGATATAACAGACAGTAATGATAATACTCCCGACGGTAGCACACCCAGCGGTAGTGGTGATAATACACCCAGTGGTAGTGGTGGTAATAAACCCAGTGGTAGTGGCGATACAACTGTAACACCGCCAAGCAAAGAAGAAATCAAAGACCTTAAAGGTACTACCGTAGATGTTCTCTGGTGGCAGGAACCCACAACCGAAGATAGAAAACTTTTTGAGAACTTTGAGAAGAAGTATGATATTAAGGTTAATGTTATTCAGACAACAGATGACGAGTACAATACCAGGCTTTCAAATATGATTATTGCAAAAGAAGGCTTAGACGTAGCACTCGTTAAAAACTTCCCGTTTACAACAAGCAAATGCTTCCAGCCTGCATCGGTAATGGGCATTGATGCTTCTGACAAATTCTGGAATCAACAGGTTTCTACCAAGTATTCAATAAAGGGTAAAACCTATGGCCTTGCTGCAGATAAAGGCCTTTGGTACAACAATTTTTACCTAATGTTTTATGATGAAGATATATTTGTTGCCAATGGTGTAACAACACCTCGTGAACATTGGGAAGCAGGCAACTGGAACTGGGATACTTTCTATGATATAGCTGTAGAGATCCACAAGGCTGATCCTGAGATTGGTGTATATTATGCATATCAATCTCCTTTCATGGATGTTCAGGGTGTTGATTACGTAACATACGACGGTAAATCATATAAAGATAACAGTACAAATGCAAAAGTAATCAAAGCATGGCAGACATCTGCAAAATTCCTCGATGCAGGCGTATATACCAATGTTTCTGTTGGCGAAGATTTCTCACTCCGCAAGGGTAATTTGGCTATGATGTATGTTAACAGTTGGGGTACCCGTAAGGATAGCCACGGTAATGACCCTGGCACTCTTGACTGCGTACCGTTCCCGGCGCCTAAGGGTGAAAGCGAAAGAATATTATATACCCCTCAAATTTGGGGTTCACCAAAAGGCTCTGACAACCCATTGGCAGCAGGCTTGTTCCTTGAATATATCTTAAATAACGATAACTACCCAGCAAAAATGGAAGATTTAGTTATTAATGCTAATATGGCAAGTACTCTTAAGTGGGTTCTTAACAATACCGATAAGTTCTACTTGCAGGGTGAAGGCGATATTATCGGTTACACAATCCATGAGAGAAGCCGTGGTGCTATTAACTACAAATTACAAAGAACAGCAGCTTCACAAATTACAACAATTCTTAACGAGTACAAATCTTCTATTGAGGGTTCTATTAAAGAAGCAAACAAAATTGTAGGATAAATTAGGAGGAAAAATATGATTAAACGTATTATTTCTTATCTCTTGGTCTTATCCATTGCTGCCGGTGTGATAGCGGTAAGTGGTGTGAGCAATGATTTGCCATATACATTAACTAAAGACATTACCGCTTCTACCTCTGAAGGCGAAACCACAAAAGAAAATCAGGATGCAGTTTCATCACAAGATGAAAACACAGCAACTTCTGGTACAACCAAAAATGCAAGTACGGTGGAAAGCACCGTTACTATGCTCAAACCTGATGATTTAATTGAATTGAATATCGATAATACAAACCCGATAAACAGTAATTTTTTAGGTTTGGGCGGAGTTTATTTTGGAACTGCTTTTTTAAATGATACACTTGGTGCCGATCCTTACACCGATGAGCAGGTTGCCAAAGAGATTGAGAATGTTAAAAAGACCGGCGCAAAGATGGTAAGAACTTACGTAGTTGAGGATCTTGCCTATAACAAAGAAACTCACTCTTTTGACTGGGATTCTGAAAATTTTTCAGGATTTTTCAAGTTCCTTGACGCTATGGAAGAGGCAAATATTGATGTTGCTCTTAACACAGGCTACACTCTCTCCACAATAAATTCAACTGCTTTTGAACGTCCGCTTTCTGCTGTGTTTAAGGATATGGCTAAGCACTATGATGGTATTTCAAATCCAACAATAGATGATTGTTTACCTTATTACGCTCAGCTTTATTCTGAATTGGTTGAAGAGATTTTAAACCGTGGATATACTTGTGTAAAATATGGCATTTTGTTTACTGAACCTGACAGACCTAACGACAAAGAAACGTTCGACCAGTGGCACAGGGCGTCTCGAGCCTTTCACAACGCACTTGTTGAAAAGGGAATAAGAGATAAGATTGATTTAATTGGTCCTAACACTGTTGTTACAAGTGAAACTAAGTGGGTTGAGTGGGCAGTCGAAGAAGCAAATGATATTGTAGATATTTATTCGTGCCATATTTATGCAAGAAATCCTTCTTGGGATGATTGCGCAACAACATACGCTCAGCAGTATAACTGGTGCGTAAACCTAGCAGAAGCAGTAAAAAGCACAGGTAAACCGTTTTTCATTGATGAAACCGGCGTTACTCATAACAGCGTAGAGTGGAAAACAGGTATAGCTAAGTCACAATATTCAGACAATGAATATAACAACTTCTCAGTAGATACTCCTTGGTCAGGTATGTGTGATGCAGCAAATCTTGTTGCAATTATGAATTCAGGTGCTTCAGGTATGTTTTATTGGTCGTTGGTTTG
Source organism: Clostridia bacterium (assembly GCA_045646385.1). Taxonomy (GTDB): domain Bacteria; phylum Bacillota; class Clostridia; order UMGS1810; family UMGS1810; genus SIG455. Next base: position 6,093 of record JAZRKQ010000029.1, read on the forward strand.
TGAAAAGTATATTAACCGTACCAATACAAACGATACCAATACGGTTGAAGGTATTCAATGTGTAGGATTATTACCGTATTTACATTCAAGCGGCACACCGCTCTATCGATTCTATGCTTATGAAATAATTGCATCGTCTATTAATCACCCTGATACAAAGGTTTATCCAATTGAACCCACAAACGACCTATACGGCACAATGACCGAAAGCTCAAATGGTTGTAATAGTATTATTTTGATAAACAACGGACTTTTCGATGCAACCGTTTCTATCAATTTAGCAAAAAGTCTTGGTGGAAAGAAAGTATACAAATATGTATATAATCCTAACACCATTGAACCGACAAATCAGGTTCAACCTATAATGGCAAGTGGATATTATGAAAATATTACAGACAGTATTTCTGATGTTATTCCACCCGATCATGTTGTAGTTTATACGACCGTTAAGCATTAAAATTTAAAGGCCGTGTAACAACCATACACGGCCTTGCAAATTTTATATATTAACATTTTAGAAAACACACGGAGGATTTTATATGAAAATTAGAAAGATAATGTCGTTAATTTTGACGATAGCGCTTATATTAGGCGCGACATCTGCGGCTATGCCTTTTAATACAGGTGTTACTGTGAGTGCTGCGGCATACAGCGAAGATTCAAAAAAAATAAAATCCTCCAACTATGCGAAAAGTGATATAGCAGTTTTGGCTGAGGCATTTGAGCTAATTGAGGGTAATGTTTCAGAGCATAAATTTTCAGTCGATGAAACTGCTCTGTATGCACTTAAAATTAAGTATACAACACTTGAAGCAAATACTGAAAATATTGAATTAAAGTTGTTGCTCGATGGTGCGGCACCTTTTGCTGAGGCTGAATCAATAAAACTTAATCGTTTCTATCAAGATGATGGTAATGTCAGAACAGATGTACAAGGTAACGAATCATATGCATATGTTGAAGAGGCTTGCGGCACCTATGAAACTTTATTAAAAGATATAAGTGGTTCTCAAAATCTTTATTTTGAAATATCGGCAGGCGAGCATACCTTTGCAATTGAGGGCGTAAATGGTAATGTAAAAATTGAAGGAATTACTCTTGTTGCAACACAAGAGCCTGTTGAATATAAAGAATATATAAAACGCGAAGGCAAGGATTACACGGGTGAGCAGATAGTGCTTGAAGCAGAAGGCGAAGCACTTGCATTAAAAACCAATGATAAAATTGTAGGCCTTTCTAATACTACTTCTGCAGATGTAAGTCCAAGCGACTATAAAACAAATAAAATCAATTATACCGGCGGACCTAACTGGAGTCAGCCCGGTGAAACTATTTCGTGGAAAATAGCCGTAAAGGAAAGCGGTTATTACAATCTGGCTGTTAATTATAAGCAGTCATATACTCTTAATACAACATTTTACCGTGAACTTCGTATAAATGGTGAGGTTCCTTTTAAAGAAGCAAAAAACATCGCTTTTCCGTATGCGAGAAACTGGACAGTTATGACATTTGGAAATGGCGATTCAAATTATAAATTCTATTTCGAAGCAGGTAAGGAATATGAGTTAAGCCTTTCGGTTACATTAGGACCCTTGAGCGAACTTACCGAGCAGTTAGATGCTACTGCTGAAAATATTGCTTCACTTTATAGAGATATTGTAATGGTTACGGGTGAATCGGTTGATGCTAACCGTGACTACAATCTGTTTAATCTTGTTGAAAATTGGGATGCAAGACTTAAAGATTCGATTGATGCGCTTGATAAAATTGCTGCGAATATGAAAGCCGTTACAGGTAGTAATGGTTCTTCTACAATATCCACAATTAACAATCTGCGTTTTGTGCTTAATGAAATGTATACTGATAAATATTCGGCGCACAAGCAGGTAGATAGTCTTTACAGCTATTATGCAAGCCTTTGTTCACTAATGGGTGAACTGCGTAAAATGCCCCTTGATATTGACCGTTTTGTTTTAGCACAACCGGACTCAAAAATTAAAAATATCAAAGCAGGCGCTTTTTCGGCACTCGCATTTAGCGTGAATAAGTTTATCTGGTCGTTTAATGACGACTATAAGATCACTGGAGAAAAAGACAGAGAAAAGATTACAATCTGGGTAAACTGGGGACGTGATCAAACAAAGGTTTTAAAATCACTTATTCAGTCTGAATTTTCAAACCAACATAATATTGACGTAGATATAAAGGTAACCAATGCAACACTGACACACGCTATGCTTTCGGGCAACGGCCCCGATTTGATGCTACATATTTCACGTTCGGAGCCTGTTAACCTTGCAATGCGTGATGCTCTTTATGACCTTACTAATTTTGATGGAACGGGTGAATACGCGGATCTACCTGCGTATGAGGATATTTTAACCCGATTTGCTGATACCGCATCAGTACCTTATTGGTTTGAACGTGACGGTCATAACGGTTTATATGCGTTACCAGATACTCAGACCTTCTTTATGATGTTTATTCGTGATGACATTTTTGAAGAAATGGGTTTAAGTGTTCCAAAGACATGGGACGAGTTTAACAGTACAGCAGTTACACTGTTACGTAATAATATGTTTGTAGGTCTTCCTTATACACAAATAGTATCTATGGAACAGGTAAATGTTGGTGCAGGTGCGTTGACAATCTTCCCAACGTTTATGGTTCAACATGATAGATCATTCTATACTGATGATAACTCGGCTACCGATATGCTTGATAAAGAGGTAATAAATCTGTTTGAAGGATGGACCGACTATTATACAAAATACGGTTTTTCACAGACTTATGATTTCTTTAACCGTTTCCGTGTAGGCCTTATGCCAATGGCGATTCAAAGTTATACAAACTATGCCAACATTTCGGCAGCAGCTACCGAAATTAGCGGTAACTGGTCTATGTATGAAATCCCTGGTGTTATGTCAGAAGACGGCACCATAGATAACCGTGCAGCAGGCGGAGGTACAGGCGCGGGTATTCTTTCTACATCTAAAAACAAGGCTGCCGCTTGGGAGTTCTTGTGCTGGTGGACATCCGCAGATGTACAGTATCAGTATTGTGCTGAGGTTGAATCAATTTTAGGTCCTGCAGCACGTGTTGCCACTGCCAATGTAGAAGCACTCAAAAGATTCGAGTGGGAAGGCGACAATCTTGATGCACTACTTAATCAGTGGGAGAAGATTGACGAAATCCCAGAGGTTCCGGGTGGATACTCTGTAGCAAGAATTATTGATCAGGCATTCTGGAACACTGTTAACGGCGGCGAAGACGTTCAGGATATGCTTATTAAATGGACAAAAATAGCCGACGGTATTATTGAAAGAAAACGTGACCAGTACGGACTTTCCAAGGAGGATGAAAAATGATTAAAAAAAGAAATAAAGCATCTTCCGGCACCGTTATATGTCGCGGTCCTCAGATGATACTTATGTTAATGCCTTTCCTTATTTTGTTTTTTGTTGTAACGGTATTGCCAATATTAGTTTCAATGGTATTGGGATTTTTCAATTACGACGTTATGAAAGGCGCTACCTGGTGTGGTCTTGACAATTATATATTTATGTTCTTTAAGGACGACGTGTTCTGGACTGCACTGAAAAATACTCTTTTGTTTGCAGTTATAACAGGCCCGATAGGATTTTTTCTATCATTTTTGCTTGCTTGGTTTGTAAATGAATTTGGACCCAAAACACGAAGCATTTTGTCATTCTTGTTTTATTCGCCGGCACTTATGGGCAACGCTTACTTTATTTGGCAGGTAATGTTCAGTGGTGACTCACACGGTTATATAAACAGCTTGCTTTTATCTTTGGGTGTTATTGATTCAGCGGTTCAGTGGCTTAAAACACCAGAATATGTATTGCCTATAATTATGATAGTTCAGCTTTGGATGAGCATGGGCGTATCATTCCTTGCAAACATAGCAGGTCTTCAAAACGTTAATGAAGAATTATACGAGGCAGGCGCCATAGATGGTATTAAAAACCGTTGGCATGAGCTTTGGTACATAACACTTCCGTATATGAAAAACATACTTTTATTCAGCGCAGTTATGCAAATTTCGTCTTCTTTCTCGGTAGGACAGCTTTGTATGACACTTGCAGGTTTCCCAAGCATAAACTATGCTGCAGAAACTATGGTAACTCACATAATGGATGTGGGCACTATGCAATATGAAATGGGGCTTGCTTGTGCAATGTCATTCGTATTATTTGTGCTTATGTTATCATCAAGGCTTCTTATTGGTAAAATTTTGAAAGGGGTAGGAAAATAGTATATGAAACAGTCTCAATATAAAAGATATACCCGTTCAAAAGTAGGGAGCGGCGCAGCATTAATTTTCTTAGTGCTTGCAGGTCTATTTACGTTGTTACCGCTTGTTTATTCTGTATGTACTTCTTTTAAGCCTTTGGAAGAACTTTTGGTTTTTCCACCCAAGTTTTTTGTAACAAGGCCTACTATACAAAACTATCTTGAACTTCCTACCATCATCGCAAGTCTTTCGGTACCGCTGTCACGTTATGTTTTTAACAGCTTGTTTGTATCGGGCGTAACAACCTTTTTGCATGTTATTATTGCGTCTATGGCGGCATTTGTAATGTCAAAAGGTCGTTACAAGTGGTTAGGTATTGTGTTCTTTGCAGTACAGATTTCACTTCTTTATAATCAATATACATTGGCAAGTCCACAGTACATTATCTTTTCAAAGCTTAACTTTGTTGACTCATATTGGGTTTATATTATACCTTATTTGCCGAGTACTTTAGGCGTGTTCCTTATAAAACAGTATATGGACGGCAGTGTGCCAGACGCTTTGATAGAAGCAGCATATATTGACGGTGCAAGTGAAATTAGAATCTTTTGGTCCATAGTAATGCCGGTTTCAAAACCCGCTTGGATGACATTGGTACTCTTTGCTTTCCGTGACTTGTGGGCAATGCAACCACAAGGAACCATTTTTACTGAAGAACTTAAAATGCTGCCTAACGTAATGTCTACAATTACAGCAGGCGGTGTTGCCCGTTCGGGTAGTGCAATGGCGGCGACGGTAATATTAATGATTCCGCCAATAATTGTATATCTTGTATCTCAGTCAAACGTAATGGAAACTATGAGTACCGCAGGTATTAAATAATAACTATTGTGGAGGTAATTATGAAAAAATTAATTAGAATATTAGCAATAGTTTTATGCCTGTTAACAATCTTTTCTGTAACCGTTTCAGCAACAGACGGCGGTATGGAAAATGTTAGCTATGATACATATACATATTGGAATGGTTATACCAATAAAAAGCTGATTCCTGCACGTGCTATGTTTGAAGTAGATAATGTTTGGTCGGCCAACAGTATCGGTGTAGAAGCCTTTGATTCTTTAAAGGATATTTTTGTAGCTGAAAATGGTAATATATATCTTTTAGACAGCACAAAACTTCTTGTTTTAGATAGCAATGGTGTTCTGAAACAATCTTTTATCGAGCTTAAAGACAGTGAAGGCAATACCTACAACTTTGAAAATGCAAGAAGCGTTTATGTAAGTGGTAACACTATGTATATTTCTGATGGCACAAACGCTCAGGTACTCATTGCAGATGAGACAGGCAATGTATTTAAAAAAATACTTATGCCTGAGTCAACACTTATACCTGATGACCTATTATTTTGCCCAACAGCAGTGACTACCGGTCTTAACAATGATATATATGTTTTGAGTGAAGGCTGTTTTTACGGTGCAATGCTTTTTGATAAGGATTATAATTTTAAAGGATTTTTTGGCGCTAATACTGTTGTATCATCTGTGGGGGATTTCTTCACAAACCTGTGGGATAACTTCTTTACAACCGATGAGCAAAAAGCCGGAAAAATTCAGAAAATACCATATCAATTTACCGATATTTGCACCGACTCAAACGGTTTTATTTGGACCTCGACAGGCGTTATTACAAGATGGAAGGCACAGCAGGGTCAGATAAAATGCTACTCGCCGGCAGGCGTTAATATTTTGAAAGTTAATTCTGTAGAAAAAAATATGTCATCTGCAACCTTTGACTTTTCTGACTTTGGTCTTTCTTCTGACGGTACATTGTTCCGTGTGCAAGACTTCGTAGGTATAGATATTGATAAAAATGGTTTTATATATGCGGTTGACAAAACCTATGGTAAGGTTTTTGTGTATGATTCTGATTGCAACGCGCTTAATATATTTGGTGGCGGTGTTGCAAAAGGCACTCAGGAGGGTACTTTTACAAGTGCCTCGGGTATTGCAGTTGACGATAATAACATTTATGTTATTGACTCTGCACTTAACACCGTAACCGTATTCAAGAAAACCGAGTACGGTGAATTGGTATTTAAGGCAGATACCCTTACATTAGAGGGGGACCACGAAAATGCCGCAAAATATTGGCACGAGGTGCTAAAATCTGACCGAAACAGTCAGGTTGCATACCGCGGCATCGCAAAGTCACTTATTATAAGTGAAAACTATACCGAGGCGTTGGAATATGGTCGTCTTGGCAAGGATAAAGAAAATTATTCTACAGCATTTTTCTATGTTAGAAACGAATGGATAATGAACAATTTCGGCTGGCTATTTTTAGTGGCTGTAGTTATTGTTTCTGCGTTAGTTGCTCTAGTTGTCTTAAGTAAGAAAAAGGGTAGAGTAATGATAAAAAATGAAGGTATAAAAAATATGCTTATATCTTCGTTTAAACCATTCGTATCTGCAAACAATCTGAAATATAAGCATCAGTATTCAATAATTTTTGGTATTGCTATATTGATTTTATATTACTTTACCTATGTTTCAAAAACACTTTTAGGTGGATTTTTGCACACAAACTTTGATGCCGATACTTTCAATTCAATTTTGTTGCTTTTAGGTAGTGTTGGTGTGGTGGTTCTTTGGGTAATATGCAACTGGGCTATGTGCGTTGCGGTAAGCGGTAAAAGTAACATTAAAGAGACCTTTGCCGTTGCTTGCTGTGCAGTGGTTCCTCAAATAGTCTATAACGTACTATTTATTATTTTGTCTAATATTCTTGTTGTTGATGAAGCGGGAGTGTTAACAATAATAATGGTAATTTCTATGATATTATCATTCATTATATTGTGCGTTGGAACAATGATAATCAATGAATTTGACTTTTTCAAATTTATTGGTACAGGAATCGCAACATTAATTGCAATGGCGGTAGTAATATTCCTTTGCTTTATGCTCTTTATACTATTTCAGCAGGTTGCTTCTTTTGTGACTACGGTCTTCAATGAAGTATATTACAGATAAAATCAGGTGGAGGTAATTATGAAAAAATATATAAATAAAATTTTTGCATTAGTAATTTCACTTACCGTTATTTTATCTGTGACAGGATGTGCCGAAAAGCAAGTTGCAACAGTTAAACCATACGACTCAGATGCTGATATTAATATGCTTGACACAGGCTTAGTATGCGAAAATGATAACTATACACTATCTTGGGATAGTGATGTTAATTGTGTTATCCTTACTTCAAAAGCAACAGGTGAAGCGTGGTCAAGTATGCCATATGACTATTATTCTGCTGGATCTTTTTCGGGTAAGGCTGGCGTTGCATTACAGTCACCAATTGATATTTCCTATTATGTTAAAGGTGTTAATCAAATTAAAAAAATAACGGGTTATATGGGTGCTGTGCGCAAGGGTAGAGTGGCATCCGAAAAGGCTCAAAATGGTGTGAAGGTTACATATTATTTTGACGAATTGGAAATTGCAGTTCCCGTATATTACACACTTAATAACGATTCTGTAAGTGTATCGGTGATACCGTCAGAAATTGAGGAGCACGATAATAAAATTTGCGAGATTTCATTATCACCATACTTTTGTTCAACAGCAAACAGTACCGAAAATTATCTGCTTGTACCTTCTGGCAGCGGAGCGTTAATGTACACCGACGTAAGAGGTGAGGCACGTCTTTATGAGGAATCGGTTTATGGTACAGATCTTGCACAGCAGGTGTACGATAAATTTGAAAATCGCCAGACTGTGAGAATGTCTGCCTTTGGTGCAGCGGGTAATAATACCGGAATGTTAGGTATTATTACAGATGGAGCAGAGTCTGCAAGTATTCTTGCAGAAAGTGGCAATGAAAGCATTGGCTATTCAAACGTTTATGCCAAGTTTTTGCTTAGAAGCTATAACATAAGTCAGGTTGAGTATACGGGAAACGAAAAGGTTAAGAATTTCTGGGCGTTTGCGGATAAGATAAGTCCTGCCGAAAAATACACCGTAACATATTATCCGCTTGGTAAAGATAGCGCTAATTATAGCACTATGGCAGATATTTATCGCGATTATCTTACCGATAAATATGGTATGACCGAAAAAAGCACTGATTCACTTTTGAATCTTGAAATAATCGGTGGAGCATTTGTTAAAAAGTTTATATTAGGTGTTCCTTATTATAGCGTTGAAAAGGCAACGTCAATAAAGGAAGCCGAAAGTATTATAAAAGAACTTTCAGACAATACTTCATCAATGAGTGTACGTCTTTTGGGATTTGGTCAGTCTGGTGTTAATGCAGGCAAGGTTGCAGGCGGATACAAAATTGCGTCTGCAGTCGGTAATAAATCCCAGCTTAATTCATTAAATGATTTTTGCAAAGAAAAAGGAATAGATTTGTTTTTTGATTACGATCTTTTGTCGTATAATGATGGAGGTAACGGTTTTTCCAAAACCAAAGACTGCATACGTACAGTTAACGGATACAAAGCTAATCAAAATATCTTTTCAATATCTCTTAGAAATATTGATGAAACCAAACCGCAGTATTTTATATTAAATCGCAAAGGCGTAAATGACGCGGCTGATAAGCTTTCAAAAAAAGCATTCATTGACGGTGTTAGCCTTTCAAACATCGGCAGCGCTGTGTATTCCGATTTTTCAGAATATCAATATTACAACTGTAACGGTATGATAAATACCGTAGTTGATATTTCAAAGTCACTTAAAGAAAGCGGAAAAACAGTATCTTTTGATGCTGCAAATGATTATGCGGCAGCGGTTGCCGATAACATTAACAATGCGCCCGTTGTATCCTCAAAGGACAATGCATTGGACGTTGATATACCATTTTATCAGATGGTGTTTAAGGGAAGTGTATCGCTTTCAAACACTGCTATAAATTACGGTGTTGATAAGCAAAAACAATTCTTAAAGGCCGTTGAAAGCGGTGTCGGAATTACGTATTCGCTGACAGGTGAGCATAATGATGCGCTTATGGAAACACAATTAAGTTGTTTTGTGGATTCGTTGTATGATGATAACAAGGATTCAATAATCGAAAACTTAAATAGCTATTCAAATCTTTTTGAAAAGATTAAAGATTCAAAAATCAGCGAGCATGTAATTATAAATAAAAATGTTAGAAAAACAGTATTTGAAAATGGTGTAACCGTATTTGTAAATTACGGTAATGAAGATTTTACTTATGATAATTCAGTAGTAGCCAAATGCAGTTTTTCATTTTTGGAGAGTAGGTGATATAAATGAAAAAGAAACATAGAGGCATAGAGCAGATAAAAAGTCGTGACGGTTTTTTGTTTGTGCTTCCGTGGACAATAGGTATTGTGCTTTTTGTTCTTATTCCACTTGTTAAATCACTTTGGTATGCTTTTTCTGATGTATCACTGACTGCTGATGGCATAGAGTCTAAGTTTAACAATTTTGCAAATTTTAAATACATATTTGCCCAAGATCCTGATTTTTTGTCAGAACTTGGTTCATCACTTTCAACATTTTTGTACTCACTACCTATTATTGTTATTTTAAGCCTTATATTTGCTTTGATTTTGTCCTCAAAATTTAAGGGA
>JAZRKQ010000030.1:0-32421 GCA_045646385.1 Clostridia bacterium
CTAAAAAGGGCAAAATGCGAAAACAAGGCACAGGATGCATCAGTAAGATAAATGACCACCTATACGAAGGTAGATACTCGCCAAAGGATGCCTACGGCAAAAGAATGGCAAGAAACATATATGCACCTACAAGAGAGGAATGTGAAGAAAAGCTCGCCATACTGATCAAGGAAATGAAATCCGAAATTGCAGAACAAAAAGCGAAACTCAAAAATGCATAATAACACAGGTGGCACGGACATAAAGAATCCGTGCCACAGCTTTTGGGCGTATTAAATTTTGATACGGTGAAAACAAAGAAAAGGGAAAACAAATATTGTTAAAATAATAGAAGTATGATATAATTAATAAAAAAGAATGAAAGAGGATACTAAAGTGGCTCAAAGTTTTATTGCGGGAACAACGAATTATAGTGAACAAAGTATAAAAGAAATACGCAGTGATATTCTACGTTGGATTGAATATGCACAAGAAATAAAAAAACTTTTTCAAGAAACAATTACTAATTCAAAACATTCAAAATATTGGTTTAAAGTCGCATCTGGATTTGCTGCTTTTTGCGAAAGCGTTCCAATGATATGTGATACATTTTGTGAAGACTTTAAAATTATTGTTAATGCTATTGATAATGACAACATTACTAAAAGAGAAATAGCACTAATGAAAAATATATATAAGTGTACAGTTCAAAATGAAGAATTTTCTTGGAAAACTTATAAAGGACACGATGATGGATATTGGCATGATTACGGGAATCCTGAATTTGAAAAAATTGAAAATTTATATGGGAAAGGAAGAGATTTCTTTATAACATTAAAGGATGTTGGAAATGCTGTTTCACGAATGGAGGATTATATGAAAGAAGAAATAAAATCTACACATATTGAAGATAATAGTATTCACATCGGGGATGGCAACAAGATTAAAAAGTCTCCGTTTGGAAATCACATTAGTGATGGAAAACAAGAGTCATTTTTCAAAAAATATGTTTGGCAAATTGTAGCAGCGATAATTGCAGGTGTTGCTGTAACATATATTTGTGTATGGTTAGGATTAAAATAAGCATATTTTAAGATGCGATATTACAAAAACGAATTAAATGAATTATCCCACATTTGAATCAAAAACCCATGTGGTCAAATTCAAAAAATACATATTTTTAAACAAAACAAAAACCTCAGAAACCGCTTGGTTACTGAGGTTTTGTTGGTCGGGATAACAGGATTTGAACCTGCGGCCTCTTCGTCCCGAACGAAGCGCGCTACCAAACTGCGCTATATCCCGAAATGAAATATTCGATTTTTTTGCATCTCCCGTGTCTGTGGGATAACATGTGGTCAAATCAGTTTTGACCACATGTATTTTGTTTTCTTGGTCGCCATAAGTGACGGTGTTGAACGGTTTGTGGGAGTTCGGCTGATTACTAATGAATTGATTAGTACCGTGTCCCGAACGAAGCGCGCTACCAAACTGCGCTATATCCCGAAATAAAATATTAGTTTTTTGTATCTTCCGTGTTTGTGTAATAACGTGTTGTCAAAAAAATTTTAAAATTAAATTTGTAATTTTAACCACAAAATACTTATAATATTATAATACCAATAATGAAAAAAAGCAAGTATTTTATATAAAAAAATAAAAAGAAAATTAATTCCTATTGCAATTTAGTGCATTTGTGATATAATAGTGTTATATTATGTTATATTAAATAAACAAAATATATAAGATGGCAACGCAAGATTTAAAGTGTTGATGATATGCTGTTGAGGTGTCACTGTGAAAAAACGTAGTGTTTTAATCGTTATTGCAATTGTTTTAATTGCTTTTATATTTATTGTGTATTCACAATGGAATAATATAAGGGGCATTTTTTATTCATTTAAATATTCGAATGAAGAAATAGAAACTATGATAACCGAAACTGATAATAATTTGAAACGTGATCTTGAGGCGTTTATCGGTCATCCAATAAGAGAATTTACTGAAGAGGAAAATAAACAAATCGAGGAAGGCTCTATCACAAAAGAACAGGTTATTGAAAAAATAATTCTAGAGGAATTAAAAAAGGATTCTAGCGAAATAGAAAATAATGGTAATAAAGATGTAAGTTATTATATAACATCACTGTATAATTTAAAAAATGAATACATAGGAAAATTAGACGGAATGGTTTCTTCGGCTGTTGCTGAATATAAAGCACTCTCTAAAGTTGAACGTACACGTTCAAAGCAACTTGAAATTGGTGCCGCATATGCCAAAAAAGCAATGGCTTTAGAGAGTGAGTGTGACAGAAAAGTATCTGAAATAGTTAGTAATATAGAAAAAATTTTAAAATCTACCGGACAGAGTACAGAGATTATTTCAACAATAAACAATGCATATGTATCTGAAAAAACGTATAAACGTGCATATTACTTGAATATGTTTAAATAAAAATATAAAAAGAGGTTATTATGGATAAATTTCTGACTAAAAACCAAAAAAGTATATTTGTCTTGGCAGACATATTTTTTATAATTGCTTCTTACATTTTTTCTGCAATGTTCTTGGATGTAATTACAGATGTTTACGGAACTTATTATTTTACAGTAACGATTGCTATTACGTGTGTTTTTCATGGCGTTGCATTTGAATGTTTTGGTCTATACAACATAATTTGGCTCTATGCCGGACTTAACGATTACTTTAAAGCAATCAGAGTAATGGCGCTGGAAATTCTTGCTCTTATGCTGATATTTTTGAAATTGGCGAATGTTTGTTCAGAAAGAATGCTCTTACTGGCAGGAATATTTTCAATAGGATTCATTATGTTTTCGCGTGTTTTGGTGCGACTTTTTGCAATTTCAATATCTAACTATTATGATAGAGTCAACAAACGCATAAAGAAAAACCTGCTTATTATAGGTGCAGGAAGCGCTGCCAGAACGATAATAAATGATATTAATAAAAATATAGATTCACCATATAAAATTATCGGGTTGATTGATGATAATGTAAATAAAATTGGTCGTGTTATATCTGGATATCAGGTAATGGGCAACAGAAATGCAATACCCAAAATTGTTAAGCTCAATACTGTTGATGAAATTCTTATTGCAATGCCCTCTGCAAAAGAAGTGGATAGAAGAAGTATAATAGAAATTTGCAAAACTACAAATTGCATAACAAAAATTGTACCTACTATTTATAAATTTGATGACATCGAAAAGGGTATGTTTTCAAAAGTTCGTAATGTACAAATTGAAGATTTACTTGCGCGTGATGAAATTATTCTTGATAACAAAATGATTTCATCTGATGTCAAAGGGAAGATTATTTTTGTAACGGGCGGTGGCGGTTCGATCGGAAGTGAACTGTGCCGTCAGCTGGCTAAACTAAATCCGCAAAAATTAATAATAATTGATATATACGAAAACAATGCTTATGATATTCAAATGGAACTTAAAACAGATTTTCCGGAACTTGATGTTGAGGTTCTTATTGCTTCTGTTCGTGATAAAAAACGAATGGACATTCTATTTGATAAATATCGTCCGTATGCAGTTTTTCATGCAGCAGCACATAAGCACGTGCCGCTAATGGAAGATAGTCCTGGCGAAGCCGTTAAAAATAATGTTTTTGGTACATACAACGTTGCACGCTGTGCAGATAAATATAACGTTGACAGATTTGTTTTGATTTCAACTGACAAAGCAGTTAATCCCACCAATATTATGGGTGCGTCAAAACGTTTGTGTGAAATGGTTGTACAAGCAATGCAAACAATTAGTAAAACTAAATATGTTGCTGTAAGATTTGGTAATGTGTTAGGTAGTAATGGATCTGTAATACCTTTGTTTAAAAAACAGATTGAAAATGGTGGTCCTGTTACTCTTACTCATAAAGATATAACCAGATTTTTTATGACTATTCCTGAAGCAGTTAGATTAGTGCTTCAATCGTATTCGTATGCTCAGGGTGGCGAAATATTCATACTGGATATGGGCAAACCTATTAAAATTTATGATTTGGCAGTAAATTTAATTAAATTATCCGGATTGCGTCCGGATGAGGATATAAAAATTGAAATTACCGGATTGCGTCCAGGTGAAAAATTGTATGAAGAATTGCTTATGGAAGAAGAGGGCCTCAAAAAAACTGCCCATAGCAAAATTTTTATTGGACAGCCAACATTTTCTGATTATCAAACATTGGAACAAAAACTAAATTTATTAGGTGAGGCTATTGATAACAATAACGATGAAGGCATTAGGAAAATTATTTCCGATATTGTAACTACCTATAAACCTCAGGATGAGGAATACGCATATATGAAAAAATCATACAACACCGATGGCCCTAGAGATGCGGTCACGATGTAATTTTTGAAACCTCTTGCATACCAAGAGGTTTTTTATTATAATATATTTTAAAAATGTTGTTGGCTTATTTTATTGGACAACGTTTGAACAATATAATAAAGAATTGTTGATTATTACCTTTTTTTGTGTTATGATAAAAACGATTATATATTGTAACTTATGGAGGAATGATATTATGAAATATATCGTTGTTTTAGGCGATGGAATGGCTGATTACAAAGTAGACGAACTTGGGGGTAAGACTCCGCTTGAAGCCGCGAATAAACCCAATATAGACTATATGTGCGCTCACGGTGAAATCGGACTTGTTAAAAATGTACCTGAATCGCTTTCACCAGGTAGTGATGTGGCAAACCTTTCTGCTTTTGGTTATGACCCTTTTAAGTATTATTCGGGTCGTTCGCCTTTGGAGGCGGTAAGTATGGGTATAGACATTAAAGAAAGCGACATTATATTCCGTTGTAATATAGTTACTGTCAGCGATGAGGAAAATTATCTTGACAAGCGCATTATAGACCATAGTGCAGACGAGATAACCACCGAAGAAGCAAGAGAGATTATGAAAACCGTTGCTGAAATGTTTGATAACGAGTTTTTAAAGTTCTATCCAGGAATCAGTTATCGCCATGCACTTGTGTGGGATAAAGGTCCGTATGATTTCAACCTTACACCGCCGCATGATATTTTAGAGAGAAATCTTGCTGAATATCTTCCCAAAGGCGAGGGGGCAGATATCCTCACAGAAATGACAATCAAAAGTTACGAAGTTCTTAAAAATCACCCTGTAAACCTTAAAAGAATAGAGCGCGGTTTAAAACCTGCAAACTCAATCTGGATTTGGGGCGAGGGTAAAAAACCTGCACTTTCATCTTTTAAGGAAAAGTACGGAATTGACGGAAGTGTTATTTCTGCAGTTGATCTTATTAAAGGTATCGCTATCTGTGCAGGTCTTGAGTCTATCGATGTAGAGGGCGCAACTGGTAATGTACATACAAACTTTAAAGGCAAAGCCGATGCTGCTATAAATGTGCTTGAAAACGGCAAAGATTTTGTGTATATCCATATGGAAGCACCCGATGAGTGCGGTCATCGCCATGAAATTGAAAATAAAGTTAAATCTATAGAACTTATAGATGAGAAGGTTGTTGGGTATATTAAAGATGAACTCGATAAAAAGGGCATAGATTATAAAATGCTTATCTTACCTGACCATCCTACACCGTTGGCACTTCGGACACATACACGTGATGCAGTTCCGTATATAATTTTTGACAGTACTGATTGTAACGGAGGAAGTGGTGTAAGTTATAGCGAAGACAATGCTGCATCTTGCGGAAAACTTATTGAAAAGGGTTACACCCTGATGGACCATTTTTTAAACTGACAGGTGATTAAATGAATATTTTACCTAAAGACCCGTCTAAAACATTAATAAAAATAGTATATGTGGCAGTTGTGCTTGCAGTGATTTATTTTGTGCTGCCTAAAGCAGTTATACTTGCTATGCCGTTCATAGCAGCATATGTTATATCAAGGCTTATTTTACCTGTTGCGGATTACCTTGAGAGTAAACTTAAATTTCCAAGACGCCTTGCCATAATTCTTGTAATGCTTGTTGCAGTGGGTTTGCTTGGGCTTTTGGTGTTTACACTATTCTATCAGGCAGTTTATGAACTTCAGAATTTTGCGTATATTATTCCTGCTTTGCTTGAGGGACAGTACACTTTGCCGGAATGGGTTGATACGCTTGTAAACAACCTTAAAAACTTTTATATTGCACTTCCTGCATCTATGCAGGAGTTTATCGTAATGATAAGTGATAATCTGCGTGGAAACATCTATAATATTTTAGAGCCTGCAACGCAATCGGTTATCAGCGCTGCTGCAAAGGTTGGTAGGGCGCTTCCGAACATATTCGTATTTGCTATTGTTATGCTTCTGTCAACATATTTTATGTGCGACGACAGAGAACGCATACGTTCCTTTTTTAAAGGTGTTGTCCCAAAATCTGTTTTGCGCAGAACTGTTTACATTAAAAATGAGTTATTAAAAGCGTGCGGTGGATATTTAAAGGCACAGGGAATTCTTATGTGCATTACGTTTGTGGTAATGCTTATAGGCTTAACTGTGATAGGCGTAGAATCATCTGCTTTAATTGCATTTATCATAGCGGTGATTGATGTTATACCTGTTCTTGGTACAGGTACAGTTTTAATTCCCTGGGCGGTTGTATCGCTTATTACAGGCAAATATTTCTTTGCAATAGGACTTGTTATAATTTATGCAATAGCATTTTTAATAAGGCATTTATCGGAGCCAAAGATACTAAGTCAGCAGATAGGTTTGCATCCGCTTGTGACGTTACTCACAGTTTATATAGGGTTAAGAACAATTGGCGTGTTCGGTATGATACTTGGTCCTATTGTAGCTATAATCATAATAAATTTTTTCAAAGCAGAACAGAAATACAAAGAAGAATTCCAAGATAATTAACAATAAAAATGCACCCTCGGAGGGTGCATTTTACTTTGTACTATTTTGTGTTTATATCGATCAATTCTTCATTGAGTTTTGAATATACGATTTTCTGGCTTTTATAAAGACCAAAGTATCCAGACATCATATAACTAACTCCGCAAACAGTTGCCATTATAAGTATAGGCTCTGCGCCAAAAACTTCAAGTGCTAAAATTGTAGATGCAATAGGGCAGTTTACTACTCCGCAGAAAATTGCTACAAAACCTATTGCGGCACTGAATCCTGCATCAAGACCTAACATTGAGCCTGCTACGCAACCAAACGTGGAACCTATAAAAAATGCCGGCACTATTTCGCCACCTTTAAAACCTGCGGCTATTGTAATTGCAGTAAATATTATTTTAAGTAAAAATGCCTCGTACCTTGCTTCGCCGCCAATGGCACGGGTTATAACGTCCATTCCTGCACCGTTGTAGTCGTATGTGCCTAGCGCATAGGAAAGACCGACTATAAGCACACCGCCTGCAAAAGCGCGTACATATCTGCTTGGAACAGTACTTTCCATTATGTGCTCGCATTTGTGGATAGCCATACAGAAAAGAATACTTACTATTGCACACAGTATAGCGAGTATGATAACTTTTATCATTACCGATACAGAAATCGCCTCTATAAAAACATTTTCAAAACGCACGGGCGATAAACCGAAACTACCTGCAATTTTGTATGCAACTATGGAAGAAACTATACACGGTACAAGACCTGCATAGTGTATTACACCTACACTTGTAACTTCGAGTGCGAAGAATGCGGCTGTAAGCGGAGTTCCGAAAAGTGCTGCAAAAACTGCACTCATACCCGACATTACCACTATGTGCATATCTTTTTTATTAAACCTAAATACTTTGCCAAGATTGTAGCCGATACTTCCTCCAAGTTGAAGTGCAGCACCCTCTCTACCTGCCGAACCGCCAAGTAAGTGTGTTATACAGGTTGATATAAATATAAGCGGTGCCATAACCAAAGGTACATTTTGCTCATCTCTTGCAGATTCTATTACACGGTTTGTATCTATTGCGCCTTTGTTTTTGAACAGCGCATATAAGACTGATATTATTATACCGCCTATTGGCAACAACAGTATAATCCACGTATTCTCTGTACGAAATTCCGTAACGAGGTCAATACTTATGTGGAAAATACTCCCCAATACACCGCCAATAAGTCCTACGATAGAAGACGCAATCAGCCATTTAATCAGGACTTTTATATATTCAAAAGGTGGTTTAAGAAATGTTTTTAAAGAATCCAAAACATTCATCTCCAATTATTTGTCGTTTTTGCTATTAACCATACTGAGTTTATGCTGACGGCGGTTTTTAACTTCGTGAGGAATAGGTTTAATGTCACCGGCAGCGGTAAGAGCCTGTCTTGTAAGGAGCGGACCTACCAATTCATAAATTAAAACTGCAAAGAGTGTGATGTTTCTGATAAGCGCTCCCTGAGAACCCATCTCAGGAGATGCAGCGGCAATTGCACACATACCGAGGGCAACACCCGCCTGAGGCAAAAGTGTAATTCCTAAGTACTTGCAAATGGAAGGTGAGCATTTAACCATCTTCGCACTGCCATATGTTCCGAAATATTTGCCGAGCGAACGGAAGATGATATATGTGATGCCGATAAACACGATTGCCATATCAGCAAATACATTAAGTTCAAGTTCTGCACCGCTGATAACAAAGAATAAAGCAAGCAGGGGAGATGTCCATTTGTCCGACATATTCATAAGATCGTGTGAAAGCGGACAAATGTTGCAGAATATTGTGCCGAGCATCATACATACCAAAAGTGATGAAAAACTTACGTGAACAGGTCCGATGTGGAAGTCGAGCATTGATAATGCAACTGTTAAGAATACAAAAGCGATTGTCATATTAAGTCTGTTTGTATTGGAGTTGAACATCTTTTCAAGTTGTGTTAAAATCCAACCCATTATAGCGCCGAGGAGTAATGAACAACCGATTTCAACAATAGGATTTACAATAATCGAAATCATATCCAGATTGCCCGAAATCAATGTTTTTGCAATACCGAAAGAAACTGCGAATACTATAAGACCAACAGCGTCGTCCAATGCAACAATTGGCAATAAAAGTTTTGTAAGTGGACCATCTGCTTTGTACTGGCGTACTACCATTAATGTCGCCGCAGGTGCGGTCGCGGTTGCTATTGCACCGAGTACCAATGCTTGTGGCAAAGTGAGTTTGTCAGGCATTGCAAGGTGTATAAAATATAGCGCAATGTCAACAAAGAGTGTGGCAACTAATGCCTGCAGAATACCTATAACCGTTGCTTGTTTACCTGTTTTTTTAAGTTCTTCAAGCCTGAACTCGCTTCCGATAGAAAATGCAATAAATCCAAGTGCAACGTCAGATACCAATGCCAGCGCAGCAACAGCATCAGATGAATTAAATCCCAAACCTTCAATCCCCAAGTTGCCCAAGCAGTAGGGACCTATCAGTATACCTGCAATAAGGTATGCAGTTACTGACGGGAGTTTAAGTGGTTTAAATGCTCTTGTCATCAAAAGACCTGCGAGCAGAGCGATTGATACAGATAATAATGTACTCATTTTTATCTTCTCCTTTATATATGTAAAAGAATTAGGGCAACAAAAAAGAGCGAGGAACTCGCTCTTTTAACCAAAGCGGAGAAGGTGGGATTCGAACCCACGTCCCTCAAGGGGCATCATGATTTCGAGTCATGTCCGTTATGACCACTTCGATACTTCTCCGTATTCAGGTCGTGGGCAAGTATGCCACTTTGTTGCAACCTAATAAATTATAGCAAAAGCATAATTGAATGTCAAGAAAAACTAATAAAAAATAAGAAAGAACTTAACCAGAGAAATTGCTTTGTTTATATTATTAAAAGGTAACTCTTTCATTAAAGATTGGAATTTATTGATTTTTTTTTGCGTTAAAAAATTGAAAATGCAGTCATTGAATTTGTTGGTTGTTAAATTGAAATCTTTAAAACTTTATTTTTGTTAAAAAAGTTCTTGACAAAGGTTGTGTTTTGCTGTATTATTAGATAGTGTGTGTATCTATGTGTGGAGGTATATAAACGTGGCAGAAGGACACCATAATATGGTCGTTGGCATAAGGCAGTCAAAACGTATTATAGAAAATGGTATGGCTGAGATTGCATACCTGGCAGAAGATGCTGATTCATTTGTGGCTGTGCCATTTATAGAACTTTGTAAAGAACATAATTTGAAATTTGAATACGTTTCCACAAAATCTGCTCTCGGCAGAATGTGTCATATAGATGTACCTGCTGCGGTAGCAGTTAAGTTGAAATCACACAATTAACTATGTTATTAATAGCCAAACGGCTTTTAATATAAAATTTATATATAGGAGGTGAAACGAATTGCCTACATTTAATCAGTTGGTTAAGCACGGCAGACAGACTTCTGTAAAGAAATCTACTGCACCGGCTCTGCAGGTTGGTTTTAACTCACTTAAGAAAAGACCTACCGACCAGAGTGCGCCTCAGAAGCGTGGTGTTTGCACAGCTGTTAAAACCATGACTCCTAAAAAGCCTAACTCAGCGCTCAGAAAAATGGCCCGTGTTAGACTTACAAACGGTGTTGAGGTTTCAGCGTACATTCCCGGTATCGGTCATAACCTGCAGGAACACAGTGTGGTGCTTATCAGAGGTGGTAGAATTAAAGACCTCCCTGGTGTTAGATACCATATCATCCGCGGTACACTCGATGCTTCAGGTGTTAGTGCAAGAAACCAGTCAAGATCCAAGTATGGTGCTAAGAAACCAAAGGAATCTAAGTAATTTTAATCGTAAGTAACATCCAATTGTTGGACACTTACAAAAAAGGTAAGTCGTGCCGCAATACGGAATTTATATATATTATATTTTCAGTATTGGGCACAAACGGACTGATTAAAAGTTCGAGTACCTGTGAAATCATTATTTATGAAGGAGGGAAGGACAGTGCCCAGAAAAGGTTTTATCGCTAAGAGAGAAGTTCTGGCTGATCCGGTTTACGGAAATAAAATCGTAACCAAACTTATCAACAACATCATGTTGGATGGTAAGAAAGGTGTGGCTCAGTCAATCGTTTACGGTGCATTTGAAATCATCGCAGAAAAAACCGGTAAGGACGCAGTTGAGGTTTTCACAGCAGCAATGGAAAACATCATGCCCGTTCTTGAGGTTAAAGCAAGACGTGTCGGCGGTGCAACATATCAGGTTCCGATTGAGGTTAGACCTGAAAGACGTCAGACATTAGGCTTAAGATGGTTAACACTCTACGCACGTCAGAGAAACGAAAGAACCATGCGTGAAAGACTTGCTGCTGAAATTATGGATGCAGCAAACAATGCTGGTGCAGCCGTTAAAAAACGTGAAGATACTCACAAAATGGCTGAGGCTAACAGAGCATTCTCACATTTCCGCTGGTAATCAGTATTTAAAAATTACACTAAACTTTTTTAGTTTTATTAAGGACGAAAGAAAGGAGGCAATCACGTGCCAAGACAATTTTCTCTTGAAAAAACAAGAAACATCGGTATTATGGCTCACATCGACGCTGGTAAAACAACTACTACCGAGAGAATTTTATACTACACCGGTCGTATTCACAAGATTGGTGACACACACGACGGTGACGCAACTATGGACTGGATGGAGCAGGAGCAGGAACGTGGTATCACTATCACATCTGCTGCTACAACAGCACAGTGGAAAAATCACCGCGTAAACATCATTGACACTCCCGGACACGTTGACTTTACAGTAGAGGTTGAGCGTTCACTTCGTGTACTTGACGGTTCTGTTACAGTTTTCTGTGCTAAGGGTGGTGTTGAGCCACAGTCAGAAACTGTATGGCGTCAGGCAGATAAATATCATGTACCGCGTATGGCATTCGTTAACAAAATGGATATCATGGGTGCAGATTTTTATAATGTACTTGATATGATGAAAGACCGTCTTAAATGTAATGCGGTTCCGCTTCAGTTGCCTATAGGCGCTGAGGATACTTTCGTAGGCGTTATCGACCTTATCAATATGAACGCACTCGTTTATTATGATGAAAAAGGTGACGACGTACGTGTTGAAGAAATCCCCGCAGACATGATGGACAAAGCAGAGGAATACAGAGCAGCACTTTTAGAGGCTGTTGCTGAAACAGACGAAGAACTCATGGAAAAATTCTTTGAAACAGGCGACCTTTCTGTTGATGACCTTAAAAAAGGTATCAGAAAAGCAACCTGTAATGTAGAAATGATTCCCGTTCTTTGCGGTACTGCTTACAGAAACAAGGGTGTACAGCCCCTTCTCGACGCAGTAATCGACTACATGCCTTCTCCGCTTGATATTCCCGCTATTAAGGGTGTTAAACCCGGTACTGAAGAAGAGGACGAGCGTCCTGCAGACGATAATGCTCCCTTCTCAGCGCTTGCATTCAAAATTATGACAGACCCGTTTGTTGGTAAACTGTGCTTCTTTAGAGTTTACTCCGGTACAGTAACAAAAGGTTCTTCTGTTTTAAACTCTACTAAAGATTCTAAGGAAAGAATAGGTAGAATCCTTCAGATGCACGCTAACCACAGAGAAGACATTGAACAGTGCTACTCCGGTGATATCGCTGCTGCTGTAGGTCTTAAAAATGTTACTACAGGTGATACCTTGTGTGACGAAAAGAATCCTATCATTTTGGAATCAATGGAATTCCCCGAGCCTGTTATCAGGGTTGCTATTGAACCTAAAACAAAAGCAGGTCAGGAAAAAATGGGTATCGCTCTTGCAAAACTTGCAGAAGAAGACCCAACATTTAAAACTTATACTGACGAAGAAACAGGTCAGACCATCATCGCCGGTATGGGTGAGCTTCACCTTGAAATCATCGTAGACAGACTCTTACGTGAGTTCAAAGTTGAGGCTAACGTAGGTAAACCTCAGGTTTCTTACAAAGAGGCTATCAGAAAACCTGTTCATCAGGATTACAAATATGCAAGACAGTCCGGTGGTCGCGGTCAGTACGGTCACGTTGTTATCGATATCGAGCCCAACGAGTCCGGTAAAGGCTACGAATTCATCAATAAGATTGTCGGCGGTGCTATTCCCAAGGAATATATCCCCGCAGTTGATGCAGGTATTCAGGGTGCAATGCTCAATGGTGTACTCGCAGGTTATAATGTTGTTGACGTAAAAGTTACTCTCGTAGACGGTTCATACCACGAAGTTGACTCTTCTGAAATGGCATTCAAACTTGCAGGTTCTATGGCATTCAAAGAAGCATGCAAAAAGGCTGATCCTGTATTGATGGAACCCATTATGCAGGTTGACGTAATCGTTCCTGAAGATTACATGGGCGACGTTATGGGTGATATCAACTCACGTCGTGGTCAGATTCAGGGTATGGAATCAAGAAATGGTGCTCAGGCTATCAGCGCTGCAGTTCCGCTTTCTGAAATGTTTGGTTATGCAACTGACCTTCGTTCACGTACACAGGGTCGTGGTCAGTACACAATGCAGCCAAGCCACTACAATGAAGTACCCAAGAACATTCAGGAAACAATTATCTCTGCTAAAGCAAAAGCTGAGTAATTTGTAAAAATTTAAAAAAGCACTTGCTTTTTTTAGTAAAAAACAGTAAAATATATTTAATAATTCTTTTTATGAAAAAGGGAGGATTTTAAAAATGGCAAAAGCTAAATTTGAAAGAAGTAAGCCGCACGTAAATATCGGCACAATCGGTCACGTTGACCACGGTAAAACAACTCTTACTGCTGCTATCACAAAAGTACTCGGTATGAAAGGTCAGGCAGAGTTCTCTGCTTACGATCAGATCGACAAAGCACCTGAAGAAAGAGAAAGAGGTATTACAATCTCTACTGCTCACGTTGAGTACGAAACAGACAACCGTCACTATGCACACGTTGACTGCCCCGGACACGCTGACTATGTTAAAAACATGATCACCGGTGCTGCTCAGATGGACGGTGCTATCCTCGTTGTATCTGCTGCTGATGGTCCTATGCCTCAGACAAGAGAACACATCCTTCTTTCCAGACAGGTTGGCGTTCCTTATATCGTAGTATTCATGAACAAAGCTGA
This sequence comes from Clostridia bacterium, assembly GCA_045646385.1. Lineage (GTDB taxonomy): Bacteria > Bacillota > Clostridia > UMGS1810 > UMGS1810 > SIG455. The sequence continues at coordinate 13,989 of JAZRKQ010000030.1, forward strand.
CCAGGTTGACGACCCCGAACTTCTCGAGCTCGTTGAAATGGAAATCAGAGACCTTCTTAACGAATACGAGTTCCCGGGTGATGATACACCTATCGTAAAAGGTTCTGGTCTTAAAGTTCTTGAAAGCGATTCTACAGATCCTTCTGCACCTGAATACGCTTGCATCCTCGAACTCATGGACGCTGTAGACAGCTACATTCCTTCTCCTGAAAGAAGCACAGACAAACCTTTCCTTATGCCTGTTGAGGACGTTTTCTCAATCACAGGTCGTGGTACAGTTGCTACAGGTAGAGTTGAAAGAGGTCAGCTCAACCTTTCTGACGAAGTTGAAATCGTTGGTCTTGCTGACGAAAGCAGAAAAGTTGTTGTAACTGGTATCGAAATGTTCCGTAAACTCCTTGACTACGCTGAAGCAGGCGATAACATCGGTGCTCTTCTCCGTGGTATCCAGAGAAATGAAATTGAACGTGGTCAGGTTCTTGCTAAACCCGGCACAATCAATCCTCATACAAAATTCAAAGGCGAAATCTACGTTCTTACAAAGGACGAAGGTGGCCGTCACACACCATTCTTCAACAACTACAGACCTCAGTTCTACTTCAGAACAACTGACGTTACAGGCGTTATCAAATTACCCGAAGGCACAGAAATGTGCATGCCTGGTGATAACGTAACAATCGAAGTTGAACTTATCACACCTATCGCTATCGAAGAAGGTTTGAGATTCGCTATCCGTGAGGGTGGTCGTACAGTTGGTTCCGGCGTTGTATCATCAATCCAGGGCTAATTAAAATCTTAAATTAACTAATTTAAAACACCGTTGACTTTGTTCAACGGTGTTTTTATATTGCTGAAATAAAATTTATTCATTTGTTAAAAACGCTCTGTATAGTCTTACCATTTCATTCCATGTCGGTCGGTTTACCTCGCCGGTAGGTTCAAGTAATGAAATGTTTTGAAAATTCCTTACTGCATCTGCAGTTTCGTTTGTATATTGACCTGTAACGCGCACTTTGTTGAGGTTGGTATATCTGTTTGCAAAACTGTTAAGGATTAACTGAATAATAATAACCGCATCGCCGTTATCACCCTGCTTTATAGATATTATTTCTGCGGGGTATATATAAAGCGGAAGTGCATCTTCTGTTAATCCCATTAAATCGCGGTATAGTTCGTATATGGACTCCCATGTTTCATAGTCGGCAAGCCCTGTTTGCGGCAGATTGTATTTTTCCTGATACTTTCTTACCGCTTCAGTTGTTTCATCACCATAAATTCCGTCTGTGTTCAAAAAGGGGATATCTTTATCGCTTTCAGAAATCTTTTGCAAAAACTTCTGCAGTTGAAAAGTATTCGTTCTGTCATCTAAATAATCAGTTTTAGTGCGTAAATATGGTTGAGATGTTAATGTTGCCATTTATATTCCTCCCTTATTCGCCAACGTTGCCGCCCGGAAACTGTCCCGTTGCTTTTTCGCGTCCATCTAAAATATCAGAATATAATCTTGCGGCTTCTGCCCATGTGGGTGCATTTACGATGCCTGTTTCGTCTAAGCCGGCAAATCTCTGAAAAGCCGCAACAGCATTTTGTGTTTGTTCACCGAAATATCCAGTAACACTTGTTTTGGGGATAGAAGGGTAAACATCTGCAATAGTAGAAAGATATGTTTGAATTTCGCTTACAGACGGACCGCTCATACCGAGCAGTAAACGCATATTAGGGTAGGGCTCTGCTCTGTCGCCCCAGTATTCCTGAGGAATAGAGTCTACGATTCCGTCAAAAACATTGATTAATTCGTTCCATGTCTGCTCACCAACAATTCCATCGGGTGTCAAACCGTACTCACGTTGGAATGCAGTTACTGCCGCCTCTGTAGCAGACCCATATATGCCGTCAATTTCAACCGGAGGAATACTGTCGTTGAAGTCTCCGATAATACTTAAAAGATATTGCAGATATTCTATATATGACCCTCTGTCACCTAATCGCAATGCGTTTCCGAACTGTTGTGAGATTTCGCTGAACTGTAATCCTTCTGAGTTAAGTTCGGAAAGACGTTTAACAGAATTGTATATATATAAAATTCTGTACCATGTTGCTTTGCCGACTACACCATCGGAATCTAAATTAAATATTTCCTGGAACTTACGTACAGCGTTGTAGGTGTCACGGTCAAATGTGCCGTCGGGAGTGTTGATTTTTGGGATAAGAGGCCAGTTTTTTGAAATTCGGTTAAGCCGTACCTGAATCAGTTTTACTTCGTTGTTTACATCGCCGACTCTGAGCGGTGTACCGGGATAAGATTCTTCGATTGCAGCAATGGGAGCATTTTGCACAATTTCGATGTTATCACCGTAGTAGTTGCGTAGTATATCGAATGGAGTTAATCCCTGATTTGCCAGAGTTACCGTGCCCCATTGCGAAAGCCCCGGACATGTTACTGTAGTACCGTTGCAGAATTGTGTAAAGTAGGGCTCAACAGATCCTTGCATACGAACATAGTCGTTAAAAATCTCATCAACTATCTGACTGATGTTTTCAAAAATATCTCTTCCCGGAGAAAAAGCCTGATCGTAAGCCGTTGAATTGGTTATATCAAAGTTGTATCCTCGTGAACGGTACCATTCAGTATACACTCTGTTTAATGCATATGTGATAATAGCATATATATTTGCTCGCAGCGCGCTTTCGGGCCAAGTGGGGTAAATTTCGCTGGAGGCAACATTTTTTATGTAATCTGGGAATGAAACCGTTACGTTTTCAGCAGGTGTATCAGGCCCTGCAAGATGTACTGTAATTGTTTCGGGAATAACAGGTGTCAATGCCATATAATTGCCTCCTTATAATTCAATCTGGTCTTCGTAAACAGTTACTTTTTTGCCGCTTTTCTCGTTTAACGGCAGAGGAATCATCTGCGTAGGTTGCATAGAAACCTGCCCGTCAAATACGGGAACGTCAACATTTTCAACCGTATAATATCCCGGAAAATCCACACGCACATTATATTTTGCATATGTATTGGTGTTGCCCGGCGTAAGCGAAAGTTCTTTTGGTGGGGCAGGAAGTTCAATACGTACAGTTTCTCCAGAATTATTAGTTGTTTGTTTATTGATTAGTGTTGTATTGCCTCCTGTAATGCTGGTTACAGTTACTGTAGCCCCTTCAATAGGTAATGCGTTATCTGCCGCCGTAACCATTACTTTAAGGTATCCGGTTCCGCTGTTTTGTGATATCTTGGCGTTTGGCATAATAACCCTCCTTTTCAATATCAATGACATAATAATTATATGCTAAGTATTTTAAAAAGGTTACAGGGCAATAATTTGTAAAAAAAGCAAAAAAACTCTTCACAATGGAAAAGTTTTGTGATACAATACTTTATATGCCCTCTTAGTTAAGTGGATATAACAAGCCCCTCCTAAGGGCTAGTCATGTGTTCGATTCACATAGAGGGTGTTTTTTTATACCTGTTTTTAAGGAGAACTATATGATAAATTTGAAATCGCATTTAACTAAATATCATATACCAATAAGCAATCAACCGCTTAAAAAATGCGCTCAGACTATAGGTATACTTATGATACTGAGTATTCTTTTAGGCGTTTGTATGATGGTGCTTACTACAATTACGTGTGATTTGTTGCTAATAGGCATACTTATTGCTGATTTAAGAATTTTCTTTCTTAATGTTTTTCCGCTTTTTTGTATGATGGCATTGGTTTATTGCATAACCAATACTGTTTGGTTAAGTTTTATGGTGACGGGCGTTATATCGTTTATCGTAGCGGAAGTCAACAGATTTAAAATGGTGTTCCGTGATGACCCCCTTATTTTTGAAGATGTGCTTTTAATGAGCGAAGCCAAGGAAATGGCACAGAACTATATGCTTTATCTCGATGCTGTGTCAATATGCGTTTTGGTATGTATAGCAGTCGGAACGGCTTTTTGCTATTTTAATATTAAACCTAAAATTAAACACGGCTTTGCACGTTTTGGCGGAGCACTATGTGCCGTAGCAATTTTATTTACTTCGTGTAACACGTTTTATTTTAACAATAAGCAACTCTATAACAGCCTGTGGCATCCTATATTCGGCTCAGAGTATAAAGCAGGTAATCAGGCGATGTCAAGAGGTGTTATTTATTCGTTTATAGAAAGTATTCCCGATGCTTTTGTGTCTCCTCCTGAAAGTTATAATCCCGAGGAGGCTGAGTCTATCCTCAGCAAGTATCGTGATATGAATATTCCTAAAAGCAAAAAAGTCCATATGATAAGCATTATGCTTGAGGCGTATAATGATTTCAGTAAGTTTGAGGGTGTGGAATTTGTAAATGACCCGTATAAGAATTACCATGCATTGGAGGCTGATGCATACAGCGGTGATTTGTTTACTGATATATTTGCTGCAAGCACAATATATACAGAACGTCAGTATTTAACGGGTTATAGCGATATGCATTTTTCTAAGAAAAATATACCATCGTACATATGGTATTTTAAGTCTCAAGGCTATAGTGTAGATGCCATGCATCCGTGCTTTGGCTGGTTTTATAACCGTAAGAATATGAATAAATATTTTGGATTTGACAGTTTTGATTACCACGAAAATAAGTACGCCGAAATTCCCGATAATATGCTCAAAGCACCAAGATATCACGCTTATATCAGCGATTACGACTTTTTTGACTATATAATCGAAGGTTATGAAAAAGCAGTTAAAAATAAAGAGAAATACTTTAATTTCAGTGTTACATATCAGAATCACGGACCTTATCCGACAGAAGATAAAGCAGATATGGAATACCTTCTCCGTAAAGATGAGTATACTGACGCAGAGTACAATATGATTAATAATTATTTTGATGGTATTTATAAAACAGATATTGCTTTGCAGAAACTACGTGATTATATTGATAGTCAGAAAGAACCTATCGTTTTAACTCTTTTCGGCGACCATAATCCGCGACTCGGCGGCGAAAACGAGGTTTATAAAATGCTTGGAATAAACTTAAATCTTGATACTGCCGAAGGTGCAGAAAATTATTACGAAACACGGTATGTTTTTTATGCTAATGCCGCAGCAAAAAAAGCACTTCGCAGAGATTTTAAAGGTGAAGGTAATACAATTTCACCTATGTTTTTGATGAATGAATATTTTGACTATGTTGGTCTTAAAGGCTCTGCGTATATGAATTATATGTCTGACGTTAAAAAGAAACATTCTGTTATAAATCCTGTATATGTAGAAGTTGACGGGCAATATGTTTTAAAAAGAGAACTTGAAGATAAGGAAACTCTGCGCAGACAGAAATGCGTGGAATATTATGTGAAAAACAGCGGTATAGAGGAAGAAGATTTTCAATAGAGGATTAATTAGATGGATAAAAAATACACAAGATTAAAACTTGCTTGTTATTCGGGTAATTTGTCTATGTCGGTAGTCGGCAATCTTCCGCCGCTTTTGTTTTTGACATTCCGTTCTATGTATGGAATCTCGTATTCTTTATTGGGTTTACTTATACTCATAAACTTTTTCACACAACTTGTAATAGACCTTGCATTTTCGTTCTTTTCACATAGATTTAATATTTCAAAAACTGTTAAATCAATGCCGTATCTTACAGGTGCAGGTCTTTTGATTTATGCTGTGTGGCCCGTGTTGTTTCCGCCGTATGTGTATGCAGGGCTTGTTATCGGCACAATGGTGTTCTCTGCATCGGCAGGATTGGGCGAAGTTTTGCTGAGTCCGGTTTTTGCTTCAATACCTTCTAAAGAGCCCGATAGGGAAATGAGTAAACTACACTCGGTATATGCGTGGGGTACTGTTGGGGTTGTAATCGTAAGTACGTTATTTTTACTTGCTTTCGGCACGGATAACTGGCAATTCCTTACCATACTGTTTATCGTCATACCGATATTCGGCATAGTTATGTATAACGGGGTAGAAATCCCTGATATTGGTACTCCTGAAAAAGCATCGGGTGCACTTAAACTATTAAAGAATAAAGGACTTTGGGTATGCGTTGCTGCAATATTTTTGGGCGGTGCAGCAGAGTGCACTATGGCACAGTGGAGTTCAAGTTATCTGGAGCAGGCGTTTGGCATTGCTAAAGTATGGGGCGATATATTCGGTGTTGCACTTTTTGCAGTAATGCTTGGTATTGGAAGAACGCTGTATTCCAAATATGGAAAAAGCATTGAACGTGTGCTTTTAATGTGTTCTATAAGTGCTACACTTTGCTATTTTACAGCAAGCATTACAGCAATTCCTTTAATTGGTCTTATTGCCTGTGCGCTTACCGGATTTTGCACATCGATGCTATGGCCCGGAAGCCTTGTTATGGCGTCAGACCGTTTCCCGCAGGGCGGTGTTTTTATATATGCAATGATGGCGTCCGGAGGAGATTTAGGTGCCTCGGTTGCACCGCAATTGGTTGGTATTATTACAGATATTGCAATTGAAAATCCCCGTATAATTGAACTTGCAGGAACTTTTTCTGTTACACCTGAAGAACTTGGAATTAAACTGGGAATGTTAATCGGAATGATATTCCCGCTTATTTCCATACCATTATTTTTGGGAGTGTGGAGAAAAAGTTCTTGACAGAGCAAAAATAATGTGATATACTTTCAAACAAATGATGGAAGGAAGTTAATTGAATGAAACTGTTTTCTGCTAATTTCACATACAACTTTTATTACTATTACCGCAATGTCAGGTAATAGCGATTTGTGTTGTATAAAAAGCAGAGAAATTTTTGATAATTGACTTTTAGTATACCGCACAGTTCGCTGTGCGGTATTTTTATTATATTTTAAAGGAGATATGAAAAATGATTGCAGTACTTAAACCCGGAACAAACGAAATCCAGAAAAATTCGCTTATAAAATGGCTCGAGGGTCAAAATGTAGAGGTTCACATTTCAGAGGGAAAGGACTACACAGTTCTTGGCTTAGTAGGGGACACCGCCAATATAGATATGGATCTTATTGCAAGCCTTGATACAGTGAGTTCTGTTAAGCGTGTCAGCGAGCCATTCAAGCAGTGTAACAGAAAATTTCACCCGGATGATAGTGTGATAGATGTAAGCGGCGTAAAAATAGGCGGCGGAAATTTCTGTACAATGGCAGGACCTTGCTCGGTGGAAAGCAGAGAACAAATTATAGAAATTGCCAAAAGTGTAAAGGCATCAGGTGCATCGCTTCTGAGGGGCGGAGCATTTAAACCACGTACTTCGCCGTATGATTTTCAGGGTATGCGCGCAGAGGGGATAGAACTTTTGCTTGAAGCAAAAAAAGAAACCGGTCTTCCTATAGTAACGGAAATTATGAACGCAAACCACCTTCCGTTGTTTGAAGAAGTTGATATGATTCAGGTTGGCGCAAGAAATATGCAAAATTTTGAATTGCTTAAAGAACTTGGCAAAACTAAAAAACCCATTCTTTTAAAGAGAGGTTTGGCGAATACTATTAAAGAATTTTTGATGAGTGCAGAATACATTATGAGCGAGGGTAACACAAATGTTGTTCTGTGTGAACGAGGTGTAAGAACTTTTGAAACATACACACGAAATACTCTTGATTTATCTGCCGTCCCTGTACTTCGTGAACTTACACACCTTCCCGTTATAATTGACCCGAGCCACGCAACAGGTGTTGCAAAATATGTTAAACCTATGGCTATGGCTGCTGCGGCCTGCGGTGCCGACGGACTTATGATAGAAGTTCATAATGACCCAATGCACGCATTGTGCGATGGCGCGCAGTCGATTACACCCGAAGCATTTGCTGATATTTCTGCAAAGGTAAAACAAATCCGTGAGGTGATTAAATAATGAATGTAGGTATAGTAGGTCTTGGACTTATAGGCGGCTCTTTTGCCAAAGCATATAAAAAAGCAGGGAATACCGTTTTTGCACACGATACCGATTGTACAATACTTGATTTTGCGAAGTTGTGCGGAACGGTTGATAAAACGCTCGATGAAACAACATTGGCTATATGTGATGTTGTTCTGATTGCACTTCTGCCGGAAGATGCTATTGAATATTTTAAAAACAATGCCTCTTTTATGAAGCCTCACAGTTTGATAATTGATTGTTGCGGAACAAAAAGAATTGTTTGTGAGAAATGTTTTGAAATAGCAAAAGAAAACGGACTTACGTTTGTAGGCGGTCACCCTATGGCGGGCACCCATAAATCGGGATTTAAAAATGCAGAGGAAGAACTTTTTAAAGATGCACCTATGGTTTTAGTGCCACCGACATTTGACGATCCTGAACTTTTGCAAAGAGTTGAAAGTGCATTAAAGCCTGCGGGATTTGGAAAATTCTCTGTAACTACTGCGCAGAATCATGACGAAATGATTGCCTTTACGTCGCAGATGCCACATATTATATCAAATGCATTTATAAAAAGTCCTGCTGCGAAAGAACACAGAGGTTTTTCTGCAGGAAGTTATAAGGATTTAACAAGAGTGGCTTGGCTTAATCCTAAAATGTGGACGGAGTTGTTTTTAGAAAATTCGGATAATGTGTTAAAAGAACTGGATATGTTTATTAATTCTTTACAAGAGTATAAAGAGGCTATTTCAAATGGTGATGCAGAAGCATTGATATCAATACTTGAAGATGGCAGAAGATGTAAAGAACAGGTTGATGGTAATTAAAGTTAAAGGCTGAATATCTTGTTCAGCCTTTTTGCTATATTATTTTAATAAGTGCCATCGCAATAAGCAATGCACCTCCTGCCCAGGATATATCTACACGTGTGTGCTGCGCAGTTTTTTTGCCTAAAAACTGTCCTGAACGAATTGCAAATTCATCTGCTGCAATTGCAATTAATATTACAAAAATATAAGGGGCTGCGGAAAGGCCAAGTCCAACACCAACAGGAAAACTGTCAAGCGAAAGAGTAACTGCCAAAACTGCTGCTTCTTTTGGAGAAAGCGTTTTTGAACGGTCTGCATCTGCGCTTTTCGGGTCTGCGTATACAGATAAAATAAATTTAAGACTTTTCAGAGAAAAACAAATATCTTTTTTTAAGTTATCTGTTTTTTGTAAAGCGTTTTTTATTATCCCTTCAAAAAATTTCGTTAATCCCATTATAAAAAGTATAACTGCGCCGATAATTACAGTGATGTTTTTTGGGATATACATACTGATGTATTGCCCCAGAAACAAGGATGCAGAAATAAATACGATATTTATTATATGTATTATAAAAGCGGATTTTGTTGGTATAGATATATTTTCAGTGCCGTAGCCAAGTGCAGTAACAAAGGCATCAACAGATATTGCGGCAACTAAAGTTAAAATTTCTGTAATTTGAAACATATGCATTTATAATCTCTCCCTTAATTACCTGTGTTTAATTAATATAATATTCCCGGGAAAGTATTTAAGTGTATAATACGATAATTTTTGATTAATAAAAATTTGTTATTTACATATAAAAAAAAATGTGTTATAATATATTTTGTATTGATATAATTGGGTTGAATTGCCCATAACTATAAATTTAAAGATAGTAGGTGCGTATTTTGGAAAGAGAAATCAATATTTCTGAAGTTGTAGATTTAGTCTTGCGCAGACTGTGGATTATAATTACCTGTGTGTCTGTTACCACAGTTATAGCGTTTTGCTACAGTGCTTTTTTTGTTCAACCCACGTATACATCTGTCGGAACACTTTATGTAAGAAACGTTGAAGAAGTAAGAGATGACAGAGTTGATGTCAGTGAAATAAATGCTTCTCAAAGATTGGTTAATACATATATAGAAATTCTGCGTAGCGATACTTTTACAAAGATTATTGCTGAGGATGTTAATTTAGGTTATAATTCACGCCAGATTAAGTCTATGCTTTCTATGAGATCGCTTAACAATACAGAAATCCTTCAAATAAGTGTTAATACAACTAATCCTAATCATGCGGCTGTTATTGTTAATTCCATCTTGAAAAATGCTGATGATGAAATTTTAAGAATTGTTAAAGCAGGTTCTGTAGAGATTATTGATACTGGTGATATTCCATTGGAACCAACCTCACCTAACATTGCGCTTAATACTGTTTCAGGCTCTGTTATTGGTGCAATTATTTCTTTGCTTATTATAGTTCTTATCCATATAATGGATGTATCTGTACGTGGTGAAGAGGATATGGCTGACAGATATGAAATACCTGTTCTGGGCGTAATACCCACTATTAAAAACGAAGGGAATTAACGGTGAGAATTATGGCGTTTTCAAAGAAAAAACAGAATGTAGATATGGAAAAATACATTGAAGATTTTTATAACGGCAATGTGTCTTTTGATGTAAAAGAAGCATATAAAACAGTTCGTACAAACGTAATGTTTGCAACAAACACTTTAAAAGGTTGCAGAAAACTTATAGTTACTTCTCCTAACCCTGGAGAAGGTAAGTCTACTACAAGTATTAATCTGGCAATTTCAATATCGCAGGTTGGCTCAAAAGTTCTCTTGATTGACGCAGACCTTAGAAATCCAACAATTCATAAAAGACTGAAAGTTGATAATTCTGTTGGTATGTCATCAGGTCTTAGCGGATTTAATGAGTTTTCTGAAATTATAACCACATGTAAATTCGGTTTTGACTGTATAACATCTGGTCCGATTCCGCCAAACCCGGCTGAACTTCTTACCGGCGATAAGATGAACGAACTTATGGAATGGCTTACAGAAATTTACGACTATATTATTTTTGATACTCCACCTATAAACATTGTTAGTGACGCAGCAATTCTTTCAAGACATTCCGATGGCGCTATACTTGTTATTAGAAATAAATATACAACTCATCCCAGTATTGTACGCGCATTGAAGAGTCTTGAGTTTGCTGAATCAAAAGTTTTAGGATTTTTGCTTAATGACAAAACTGTTTCTGACGAAACCGGACTTTACAAATATAAATACGGCTACAGATACGGTTATAAATATGGTTACCGTTATAAATACGGCTACAGATACGGCTATGGTTACGGCGAAACAGAACGACTGAGACGCAGGTGATTATAAATGATTGATTTTCACAGTCATATACTTCCGGAGATGGATGACGGCGCAAACGATGTTGAAGAATCTTTGGAAATGCTTGCTGAACTTAAAAAGCAAGGTGTAACCAAAGTAGTTGCCACACCACATTACAGAGGCCGTTGTTCAGTAAAAAGATTTTTGTTTGACCGCCAGAAGTCATATGAAAAACTTAAGGCGGCAATAGATGCCAGCGGTGAAGAGTATCCCGAAATTGTTCTCGGTGCTGAGATTGCCATAAGCGAATATATACTTCAGCATCATGGCTTAGACAGGTTGTGTATACAGGGCACGGATTATCTGATGGCAGAAATGCCAAACAGAAACTGGGAGCCTTACCTGTACTATGTTTTATATACATTGTCTGCACAATACAAAGTTAAAATCATGGTTGCTCATGTTGATAGATATTTTTCTTTGCTTGGACGCAACGAGAAGATAATGAAACTTATAGATATGCGACCGGTGTTTCAAATTAACACGATTTCTTTGATGTTCCGCAAAGGTAAAAAACTTTTGAAATGGCTTAATTTGTTTGGTGCTGATATGGTTTTTGGGACGGATTGTCATAATATGGAAGGCCGTAAGCCTTTTTATGATACACCTATGGAATATGTGTCTAAAAAGTATGGAAAGGAGTTTTTGGATAGTATCCAAAAATTCGGAGAAAATATGTTTGATGTTCAAGCAGAGTAATCTTTTATTGCAAACAGGTGAGAGATGATTATGAAAAATAGAATTTTATGTTTAATAATGACTTTTCTTTTGGCATTTGCAGATATTTCTGCAAATGCCAATGCTTTAGACAAACCATTAAATACTGTTGCTGATAAACTTGCAGAATTTTCTTCTCAGGACAGAGAAAATCTTATGACTATAGTTTATCCTTTTATTGCTGTAGACAGCGGTATAGATATACTTGTGTCTATGATTAAAAATCATTCGTCTGAATCTGATACTATGATTGACGAATATATTGCAGATATTTTAAAATACACTTCTAAGGAAGATATTATCTTTGTCCTCAACAGTTTTAAGATAATTCCCGATAGTGTCCGCAGTGAGTTTTTTGGTGGTTTTATGAATAGGGAAGAATTTCCTCTTTCAGATGAAAGCAATTCTTATATGACGGAATTTTTAAAGATTACGTATGAAAAAGCACCGGCACTTGAAAGTATTTTTACCTCTGATGGAATAACTAATGGTACTGTTGCGAGGTTGTTATGGTTTATATCTGCCGCAAATGATAAGATGCCCCTTATAAGTGTGAATTCACAGTATAAATTTTCACCTTATTATATTTCGGAGGTCGTTTCCGAAAAATGGGATTTACTTTGCAAAGATAAAGCGGATAAAAAAACCATTAGGGAATATGTTTCTGAATTGACTAATAACTTTAACAGTGAATATTCAACTGATTTCCGCACAAAACTCGCTGTTTTGTTCTCCGAACTCGGTATATGCTATATTCCGTCTAAAGATACTGATGGCTTTAAAAATGTTGCGTTAAATAAGGTAGATAAAGTTTCGTATCCTGCTATTTATGCGTACTTTGATAATGGTAAGATGCTTTATAAAACCCAAATGATTGATAAGGATGTTTCTGTTGCATATTTTTCTGATTGCGAAGGTTGGTATAAGGCGTGTGTAACTGAACTTGCATATATGGGCGTTGTATCGGGTAAAGGAGCAGGGCTTTTCTGTCCGTATGATTACGTAACGCGTGAAGAATTTGTAAAAATGATATGCGCGGCGATTAATCTTCCGGAAGCAGAGATTGAAAGTCCTTTTGCCGATGTTGATAGTAGTGCATGGTATGCAAAATATATAAAATCTGCATATAATTATAAGATTGTAAACGGTCAATCAGCAGACACATTTGGTGTCGGCAAAAATATTTCCCGTCAGGATGCTGCCGTTATATGCAATAATATCCTTAAAAATGTAAACACTGTTAAAATTGCTGATAAAACTTTTGCAGATGCAGATACAATAGCACCATATGCTGCTGAAAGTGTATATAACCTTTCTTCTATTGGCATTATAAATGGCGATAATTATGGCAATTTTAATCCTACATCAAACATTACACGTGCAGAAAGTGCAAAAATTATAAATGAACTTATTTATGCGATTGCAAATGCCAAATAAATCTGTGAGGTGTGCAAATGGCTAAAAAGATTATTCTGTGGTTTGCCGTTATATTCTGGATGGCAGTGATATTTTCTTTTTCAGCGCAGCCTGCCGTTGAATCTGACGAATTGAGCATGGGCATTGCACAAAAGATTTTTGAGTTTATTAATGGTTTAAAAGATATTCCTGTATTTGCTTGGATTGGCACAGATAGAATTGTAAGTGCTATCGGTATTGCTAATCATTATGTGCGAAAAACTGCTCATTTTATGATTTATGCTATACTTGCTGTGTTGGTTTATAATCTTATGGCATCTTATGGAATTAAACGAAGTAAAGTTGTACTGTTTGCAGCACTTGTGTGCCTTGTATATGCTATAAGTGATGAAATACACCAGATATATGTTCCCGGAAGGGCTGGTCAGATAAAAGATGTACTGATAGATTTTTCGGGTTCTGCATCAACGCTTGGCATTGTATATCTTGTGTTCGGCAGACGTGTAAAATATAAAACATAATAAAAGCGGAGAGGTTACTCTCCGCTTATTTTTTCGATTGCTTCTTTTACTGTGGTTATGCCTATTATTTCTATTCCTTTAATATCTTTAACAGATTTCATGTTTGCCATAGGAACAATGCATTTTTTAAATCCAAGTTTTTTGGCTTCATTAATACGCTTGTCAATATAACTTACGGCTCTTACTTCGCCGGTTAATCCCACCTCGCCAAATACGATGGTATCGTGATTTATAACGAAATTCTTGTAATTTGATGCAATTGCAAGTATTACTGCTAAATCAGTTCCGGTTTCATTTATTTTTATTCCTCCGATTACGTTTATATACACATCTTGATTTTGCATAGTATAACCAAGTTTTTTCTCTAAAACCGCTATTAGCATTACAGCACGGTTATAATCAATTCCGGTAGATGTTCTGCGTGCCATATTAAAACCGGTAGGCGAGGAGAGTGCCTGAACTTCTGCAAGAACGGGACGTGTTCCCTCAAGAGTACATACAACAGTTGATCCCGATATGTTTTTGGGTCTGCCCGATATAAGCATTTCCGACGGATTTTCAACCATTGCCAGGCCATCGTCTTTCATTTCAAAAACGCCTATTTCGTTTGTTGAGCCGAATCTGTTTTTAACAGTTCTCAAAATTCTGTATGATTGATATCTGTCGCCCTCAAAATATAAAACGCAGTCAACCATATGCTCAAGTATTTTAGGTCCTGCAATGTTTCCGTCTTTTGTAACATGACCTACAATGAATACTGCAATGTTGTTTTCTTTCGCAAGCCGCATAAGAAAGTGAGTTGCTTCACGAACCTGACCGACGCTTCCCGGCGCAGATGGAACATCCGGCTTGAATACAGTCTGTATAGAGTCGATTATTACAACATCGGGTTTAATGTCTGTTGCATGGTATAAAATATTGTCAAGATTAGTTTCGCTTAATAGCATCATATTATCGGTGGTTGTTTTAAGTCTGTCGGCGCGTATTTTAATTTGACTTGCAGATTCTTCACCCGATATATAAAGAACTTTGTTTTCTTTTCCGAGATAATTACAAATCTGGAGCAAAAGGGTGGATTTGCCTATGCCGGGGTCACCGCCCACAAGTACCATAGAGCCCGTAACTATACCACCTCCGAGAACGCGGTCAAGTTCTGAATTTCCTGTTTTTATACGGCTTTCGTTCTCATAACCTATTTCATTTAATTTTTTAGGAGTTGGGGCATCTTTTGTTAAAGATGTGGACACAGGCTTTGCGTATGAATTTTTTGCAGGCGATGATGCCAAAACCTCATCAAAAGTATTCCAGTTGGAGCAAGATGGGCATTTACCAAGCCATTTTGCCGATTCATATCCGCAACTTCTGCATATAAATTTAGAATTTTGTTTCATTGGAATATACCTCATAATAAATATGATTCAACATATAATTATTATAGTACACAAGACCCTTGCGGTCAATATATAACCTGTAAAAACTCGTCAAAAGTGACAAAAAACGGAGAAAAACGAACGTAAAATAGTTTTTTTGACGAAAAAATAGGTGTTGCAAAATTGTGCTTGTTGTTATATAATGTTCAGTGGTATAAATATAGAGAGGTGATTTCAGTGCCCGAATTAAGCGCACATCCCGTTGTATTTGTAATCAGTTTGATATTGCAGGTGTTTACACTTACTTATGGTGGCTATTATTTTGTTGTATCTCTTTTTGGCTGGTATAACAGAAAAAATGATGCCATTGCCGAAAAGAAAGATATTCACACCTTTGCACTTGTTGTTGCCGCCCATAATGAAGAGGTGGTTATAGCAAATATGGTGGATAGTTTAAATAAACTTAACTATCCCAGAGAAGCATACGATATTTTTGTTATAGCCGATAACTGTACTGACCGCACGGCAGAGCGTGCAGCCGCTGCAGGCGCTATTGTATATGAGCGTCAGAATAATGAACTGCGCGGAAAAGGCTATGCTCTTGAATGGATGTTTGAGAAGATTTTTGCTATGGAGAAAAAGTATGACTCCATATCTATTTTTGATGCAGACAATATAGTTGACGAAAATTATCTCAACGCTATGAATAACGAGATAAATAAAGGCTATAAAGTTGTTCAGGGCTATATAGACAGTAAAAATCCGTTTGATTCGTGGATTACCTGTGCATATTCTATTTCGTTCTGGTCAATTTCACGTCTTTTCCAGATGGCGCGATACAATCTTGGCATTACCTGTCAGTTGAGTGGAACAGGCTTCGTTATTGATACTGAACTTTTAAAAAGAATAGGCTGGAAAGCAACTTGCCTTACAGAGGATATGGAGTTTACGGCTCGTCTTGCACTTGAGGGTGAAAAAGTCGGCTGGGCATACCATGCCAAAGTATATGACGAAAAGCCTCTTACCATGTCACAATCATGGAAACAGCGTGTGCGCTGGATGCAAGGCCATGCAGACGTTGCTTCAAGATTTGCGTGCAAATTATTTGCAAGAGCAATCAAAAAATCCGATTGGTCTGCTTTTGACTGTGGAATTTATCTTATCAACCCGTTGAAGGTTATATGTGTTTCCATCATCACATTTATGGCATGGGCACAGACCTTTTATCCCGATGGCAACCTTGGATTTATTCAAATGTGGTATCTTTTCGAAAATCCGCTTATATGGAATTTGTTTGTGGGAATAGAATTTTTGTATATGCCTATTGTAATAACTATCGAGAAAAAATGTATTAACAAAAAACTTATATGGGGATATATAACATATTCTATATATTCACTTACGTGGATGCCTATTACGATTATTGGATGTATAAATAAAAATAAAAAAGAGTGGTTCCACACTCAGCATACAAGAGAAATCAGTATTGCAGATGTGGAAAAAATCCGGTAATTTTTTGCTGATCAAATAATTGTGAGAATTTTATATTAAGGAGTCTGTAAAAGGCTCCTTTTTTGTTTATTCGTTTCGATGATTTATGGAGATAATTTCTTGACAAATTATCTAAAAAATCTTATAATATATACATTGAGTATCATAGGAGGCGTATGTATGATTACTATTACTCTCAGAGAAGATAAAAAAGAGTTTGAATCACCGGTTTCCGTATATGAGATTGCCGCATCTATCAGCGAGGGACTTGCCCGCGCTGCGCTTGGTGCTTTGGTCGACGGAGAAGTTGTTGAAACCGGTTATATTATTGATAAAGACTGTGATGTGGAAATTCTTACTTTTGCAAATGATGAAGGTAAGAAAATTTTGCGTCACACAGCATCTCATGTACTGGCGCAGGCTGTTAAGCGTCTGTACCCCACAGCAAAACTTGCTATAGGTCCTGCTATTGAAAATGGATTTTACTATGATTTTGATATGGAATCTTCATTAAACAACGACGATTTGAAAAAAATAGAAGACGAAATGAAGAAAATCGTTAAAGAAAGAATTGCTCTTGAACGATTTGAACTGCCGCGTGCTGAGGCTATTAAACTTATGGAAGAGAAAGATGAGCCGTATAAGGTAGAACTTATTAACGACTTACCTGAAGATTCTGTTATATCTTTCTATAAGCAGGGTGACTTTACAGACCTTTGTGCAGGTCCTCATGCACATTCCACAGGTGTTGTAAAAGCATTTAAACTTATGAGCGTAACAGGTGCGTACTGGAGAGGTAACGAAAACAATAAGATGCTCCAGCGTATTTATGGTACAGCGTTTGATAATAAAGACGATCTCAAAGCATATATTGAAATGACTGAAGAGGCTAAAAAACGTGACCATAACAAACTTGGTCGCGAACTTGAATTGTTTACAACTGTTGATACTATCGGACAAGGCTTGCCGATACTTTTGCCCAAGGGCGCTAAAATGATACAGATTCTGCAAAGATTTGTAGAAGACCATGAGGCTGCTCACGGCTGGCAGATGACCAAAACTCCGCTTATGGCTAAAAGTGACCTTTATAAGATTTCCGGTCACTGGGATCATTATAAAGATGGAATGTTTGTTATGGGTAATGAAGAAACAGATAAAGAAGTGTTTGCACTTCGTCCTATGACATGTCCTTTCCAGTATCAGGCATATCTTAACAGAATGAGAAGTTATCGTGACCTTCCAATACGCCTGAGCGAAACTTCCACACTTTTCAGAAACGAAGCGTCCGGCGAAATGCACGGTCTTATTCGTGTACGTCAGTTCACTATTTCTGAAGGACATTTAATGTGTACTCCTGAACAACTTGAAGAAGAGTTTAAAGGCTGTTTGCAGATGGCGATAGATTGCCTTAAAATTCTTGGACTTTATGATGATATTTCTTACCGTTTTTCACAATGGGATCCCAATGACCGTGAAAAATACATTGGAACAAAGGAACAGTGGGACGAAGCACAAGGTGTTATGGAGAAAATCTTAAATCACCTTGAAATCCCATATAAAGTTGGTGTCGGCGAAGCAGCATTCTACGGACCTAAACTTGATATTCAAATTAAAAACGTTTACGGCAAGGAAGACACGCTTATCACAATTCAAATCGACCAGATGCTTGCTGAGAAGTTTGGTATGGAATACACCGACCGTGATGGTACAAAGAAAAATCCTTATATTATTCATCGAACCTCAATTGGTTGTTATGAAAGAACACTTGCTCTTCTTATTGAAAAGTATGCAGGTGCATTCCCGGCTTGGCTTGCTCCAACTCAGGTTAAGATTCTTCCAATTTCCGATAACTATCGTGATTATGCAGAC
>JAZRKQ010000031.1:0-26978 GCA_045646385.1 Clostridia bacterium
CTTCCTGCAGGATTAAAAGATTCAAGCTTTGCGTATATTTTTGATTTGCTCTTGATATAATTTTCAAATCTTCTTAATCTAATCATAGGTGTGTTCCCTATTTTGATACGTAAATTATTCAAATTATCACCTCAAGACAAAATATAAAAAGCTATGCATAAAAATGCATAGCTTTTATCTGTTTAGTTGATTTTGTACTTTTGACCGTAGCTTTGGTAAGCATCCTCAAAGTGCTGTTCGTGAGAGGATTTGAGCTGCTTGAGATATTTGTGCGCAACGAATTCGTTGTGATCAAGCTCGATCAGTGCAACCGCTATATTTGAGCAGTGGTCGGAAATTCTTTCGTAGTTTGTAAGCAGGTCAGAAAGAATAAAACCTAATTCCATTGTGCAATCCCCCTGTTTAAGACGGGAAATATGACCGTTCTTGATAACTCTTTTGAGTTTATCTATAACCTGTTCAAGTGGTTCTACAAATGATGCTTTTTCAAGGTCCTCGTTAACAAGGGCATCAACCGAAAGTCCGAGTATCTCATCAACGGCAGCGGTTATAATTTCAAGGTCAGCCGTTGCTTTATCCGAGAATGTGATACCTTTATCGTGCACTTCCTTTGCCGCCTCAGCAATATTCAATGCGTGGTCTGAAATTCTCTCAATATCACCTATGCAATGAAGTAGTTCGGTAACAACCTTACTGTCTTTTAAAGACATCTGATTTCCTGCAATCTTAACAAGATACGAACTTGTCTTATCCTCATACTTATCAATCATAGATTCAAGTTCTTCTACTTCTTTAAATACGGCACCGTCATAATTCTTTATAAGCGCTGTAGCTTTCTCGAAAGAATTAAATGAAATATTTGCCATATCGTTTACAAGGTCTTTACATTTCTCTACCGCAAATGAGGGCATCTCAAGGAAGCGCTCATCAAGTGCTGCAAATACATCACGTTCTTGTTCTTCTTTCTTACTCTTAATCGTGCTAACAGCAAGTTTTTCAAAGAGTGAACAGAAAGGAATAAGAATAATCGTGGAAATTATATTAAACAAAGTATGAATAATAGCAATAATTGTAGGTCCTACATACACATCAGAAGCCATAAATGCAAAGTTTAAGAAAGAATTGAACAGATAGAAAACACCTGCAACGATAACTACGCCAACCATTTTAATATACAAACAGGTTAAAGCAACACGCTTTGATTCTGTATTACCGCTTATAGCAGAAAGAATTGGTGTAATGGTTGTGCCGATATTCTGACCAAGTATAACAGGAATTGCCGTTGAATACGGAATAAAGCAGGACATTGAAAGTGCCTGAAGAACACCTACAGATGCAGACGATGACTGAATAACTGCAGTAAACAAAGTACCCACCAGAATACCGATAACAGGATTAGAAAATGTTGTAAGTAAATTAGTAAATGTGGGGTCATTCCTAAGACCTTCTACTGCACTGCTCATCATATCCATACCAAACATAAGAATAGCAAAACCAATAAGTATAGTAGAAGTATTCTTGCGTCTGTCATCCTTTGCCGTCATATTCATAATAAGACCGATTGCCGCAAGAACGGGAGTAAATGAATCGGGTTTCAACAGTTTCATCACAAGCGCAGTACCGCTGATGTCGTTCGTGCTCAAAAGCCAAGAGGTAACGGTTGTGCCGATATTGGCACCCATTATAACGCTGATCGTCTGACCAAGATTCATTATTCCCGAGTTGACAAAACCAACAAGCATAACCGTTGTAGCAGATGACGACTGTATAACGGCTGTTACGGCAAAACCAAGAAGAAGACCTTTCCATCTGCTTGAAGTAAGTTTTGCAAGGATGGATTCAAGTTTGCCACCGGCAAGTTTCTTTAAACTGTCCCCCATAAGGTCCATTCCGTAAAGGAACATAACAAGACCGCCGATTAAACTTAAAACAGTAAAAATATCCATATTTACCTCCATAATCTCTGTATGCACCATTAAAACTGTTTTTATAATTCACACTTAATATGGCACCAAATATCACCATATTAATTTTAACTGCAATAACTATTTTTGTCAACAATAATTATACATAAAACTACCGTTTTAAACACATCACTCTACCACATATGCCACATATCCCACACATCTCTTTTATTCGACATTAAGCATGTGGGCTTGTGTCAAGTCAAGGTTAAAATTAACCCGCGCAATCAGAAAATCTTGCATCGATTTTTGCATATAAAAAAGGCGATTGAATTACAATCGCCTTACTTATTACGGCAAAAATATTTTTACCAAGAAATATAATACCGATGGGCAAAGCAAACAGCCAAGTCCTGTATAAAACGTAGCAGTCATAGCGCCATAAGGCACTAATTTAGGATCAGTTGCCGCAAGACCCGCAGATACACCGCTTGTAGTTCCCATCAAGCCACCAAACACCATAGCCGAACTCGGTGTTTTAAGACCTATTTTTTTCGCAAGCATAGGGGTAAGGAGCATTACCGCAATGGACTTAAATACCCCTGTTGCAATCGAAATTGCAATAACAGCAGAACTTGCACCAACTGCCGCACCTGTAACAGGTCCCACTATAAAAGTAACGGTGCCTGCTGCAATAGTAGTAACACTGGCAGCATCTCTATATCCAAATGCAACCGCAACTAAAGCACCAATAATAAATGTAAGTACAACTCCTAACAAAAGAGAAACAACGCCAATCAAACCGCTTTTTTTGATTTCAGACAATTTTGCACCATATGCTGTTGATATAATAGTAAAATCTCGAAGAGAAGAACCTCCTAAAACACCGATGCCAGCAAATATGGTTACATCTGACAAGCCCTTTGAACCACCTGCAAATCTTCCGCCTATGTATGCTAAAATAAGTCCAAAGAAAATAGCGATTGCCGAGGCATGTATTCTTCCGCGGGTAACTTTAGCCGAAACAAAGTTGGAGAACATAGCAATAATTCCAACAATCAAAAAAGACATAACAAATCCATTATCTACAAACAACTCTACAAAAATATTTGCTATTTCTTTCATTTCTCTACCTCCGTTATCTCTTCGCTTGATGTTGCCTTAGATGTAAATTTATTAAATAAAGGAATAAGGAACAACATAATCAATACGACGCCAACCCCTGAAACTAATGCAAGAAGACCACCGTTTAAAGCGCTGACAACATTCTGAGATGCTGACATGGCAATTGTAACAGGTATATACATCTCTTTCCAAAAGTTAATTCCTTTTGTATATGTTTCGGGTAAAAATTTAGTAATCTTGGGTGAATTGGTTAACAATAAAAGTAGAATCATCGCAAAACCAACACCACCAATGTCAGAACCCAGACCAGTTAAAAGTCCTAATAAGTTTCCGAAAAATGACCCTGCAAGCATACAGCCTGCCAACAAAGCGACACCATAAATCATAATATTCCTCCATATAAATTTCACCTAACGTTTATATAAAACAATAAATTTATTTCTAAATTTTATTATAGCACACTGACTACCGTTCGTCAATATACTTATGAATTTTACAATACTTATTCATTAAATTATTCTCACATCTTTTTATCTGATTTGTAATAAAATTAGAACCAGAGAAGGTTAACACAATCCCTGCTATAATTCGTGGCCGATTTAGATACAACTCATTTTACCAGGAGTAAAATGTAAATATTGACTAAAAAATATGAGGGATATGAAATCAAATCCCTCATAAAACACAATCCGCAAGTCAAATAACCGGCTAAAACAAAATTATAATTAATTGCGAAACCAGTACAACTGCAACAAGTGCAATAGGATAGGTGGCAGCATAAGCCGCGGCAACATCTTCTGTACCAGCAACATGAATCAAAGTGCCTAGTGCGGGCGTACTGGTCATTCCGCCTGTAATAGAGCCTAATGTATTAAGAATGCTCATTTTAAGCACATATTTTGCAAAAGAAAAGCCAACAATCATAGGAATGATAGTCATTAGTGCGCCATACATAAAATAACTTATCTTAAACTCCTGTATAAATCTTGCTCCGCCTGAGATTCCGGCACCTATTAAGAAAAGCATAAGACCAAGTTCTCTAAGCACCTTGAGAGTTGTTGTGCTGGGCATAAGACTAACTCTCCCCGCCTTTCCAAAATGACCGAAAACTAACGATGCCAAAAGACATCCGCCGGTTGTTGTAAGCGAGAAAGTAGTTCCGCTGAATCCTTTTGCCGAAAGAGGAATTTTAATCATTCCTATAAAAATACCCATTATTGCTGCTATGGCAAACGGCGCTATCCCAAAATCATCAATTTCTATAAGCTTTCCTGTATTCTTTTTTATATTGGAATCCTCATCTTTGGAAACAAGTTTTTTTCTTTCTTCATCCATATTAACCTTTAAAATTTTAGGCATAAGTTGAACGAATAAAACAACGCCGATAACACCGAATATATAAGCTATACCGTAGCCAACAGACACAAGCTGTTCAAGTTCAGGAGTTGCAACAGATGCCTTTGCTGCAGAAAATGCGGGGGTTGAAGTAAGTGCACCGGCAAAAAGTCCTGACATTATCGAAACCAGTTTTTCCATATTTGTCTCACCCATCATCTTGCCAAAATAAACACAAAGAATTGCACAAATTCCGCTGGCAAGAATAATCACTATCCCCAATAACACATACGAGGTAAAGTTCTTTTTTATATTACCAAAGAACTTTGGACCCGCAATAAAGCCAACTGCAGAAACAAACAGTATGAGTCCTATATTTTCAACAATTTTCAGTGCATTAGTTGTATAATCAGGAAGTTGTGCCGATAAATCATCATAAAAAAGACAGCCAAACACAAGTGCAACGATAAAAACACCTGCTGTGCCCAACGATACACCTTTTATTGTAATTCTTCCAAGAGCATACCCTATAGCCGAAATTGCAAAAATACAAAAGACTAAAAACGTAACTCCTGTAATCGAAATAGCTCCACCAAACAAACTCATATGTAATCCCTCATTCCTATATAAACTGCCCATATTATACTACGATTATACAATTGTGTCAAGTTGTGGTATCGGTATATTTATATCTGTAATCTTCAATTACACTAGCCTCATCGTCTCTTGTTTATTTTGTATATACCTAACTAGAATTGCTGTTAAATCTGCATATAAAAAAAGGCAAACATCACTATAACAATGTTATAAAAAACGTTTGTCTTCTTTAATTATGGCGAATTCGCCATAATTAAATTGCTGAATATCCATTTGTTTTAACGATTTTCAAAATCTCTTTTATTAAGTTCGGCAAACTAATGTTTAAATTTTATAGATTTGACACAAGTAAAAAGTTTACTGGATATTATATTAATCGTTACATTCTAACCTGCCAATTCTAGCAGTAGGATTCATTACTTCTATGGGTGTTTCAATGAATTTTTCATCAACCATTTTTGTTTTTATTCATTCATTAAATTGGATCAACTTTATTCTCTGTGTTTAATTGCAATATTATCAACACTTTATCTTCTTCTCTAAGCCCTATTTCTTCATCCATCGCATTTATCAAAGATATAAGCCATTTTCTCGTTGGATTTGAAATTTTGTTTTCCATTTGTAAATTCCTTTCGCAAAATTCGACAAAGTTCGTGTCGAGACCGGACAAAAAAATTAATCCCTTACCAACTAACCTTTTCAACATTTAAAAGCTGTTTCTCTGTAAGAACAGGATATCTTCTTGACCACTCTAAAAAAAGAATTATATATTCTTTAAACTGTTCTTCATCCAAATTATTAAAATTTGTTTGC
The DNA here is from genome assembly GCA_045646385.1 of Clostridia bacterium. GTDB lineage: Bacteria > Bacillota > Clostridia > UMGS1810 > UMGS1810 > SIG455. The sequence continues at coordinate 5,775 of JAZRKQ010000031.1, forward strand.
ACCCAAATACCCTCAAGTCCATCAATGATTTTAAAGCAAAAATTGTATTTTTCATTAGTTACAACAACATCAACTGCAAACAATCTTTTCTCTGTTTCAAAATGCAGTTCCTTTGTTTTATCTGTTAGTATTTGAGAAAGTCCCTTTGATAATAATTCTAAATCTTTTGTTGTTATATATACATCGCTGACAGAACCCCAGCCTATACCTTCACCATTAAAATAATAATAACATTCTACTTTATTTGTTTTTGTCAAATAGTCAACCTTATTTTGTGTATCGCAATATGCTAATTTTGTTTTATAACCGATGACTTTAAATTCTATTAAAGTATTGTCTGTTTCTAATACTAATTTAACATCGTTGTCCATACATTTCTCCTTTCGACAAAATTCAACATTCTTTACTATAAAAACTGTATAATCTAGATGCCCATAGTTTTGGTAACATTTCATTCCAACTCAGGAATAAAAAAGATTTTATATCCCTCGCACACCATATTTAACACAATTGACTGTGTTGCATCTAAATTCATAAGAATTTCCCATTTCAAAGAATTTTACTTTTTCTCCACAAAGTGGACATTTCTTGTCTACACTTTCTCCGTCATTTATCTCATCAATGCTATCCAAATACTTATAATATGAATTTAATAACCTACTTACTTTTTGATAACCAACTAAAATGCTATCTCCTGTGTCTACTATATATCTCATTATTAATAAAAATCTTTCTTGATATAATGTGGAAGGCAAGCCAACAAAATCAACAGGTTTATTCCATCGTTTTTCATATTTAGTACACAACTCTGTTATTTCTTTCATAACCTCTACGTTTATCATTTAACCACCTTCATTTCGTCAAATTTCGACATTCTTGCTATAAAGACTGTATAATCTAGATGCCAACAAATTTGATGATGTATAACTTTCACTAGAGCAATGCTACATAGAAAAAGATTATTTATCTTTTTATAGAAGCTATATCTTAACTTACAAAATCGTCAGTTTGAGATAATATATTGATTTACTGCTATCGTTGTGTGTTTTATTTGCTCGCATAAAGGAGTATAAATTAAAACTAGCAGGCTAAAGTTCCAATCTCTTGGATAACTTCAAGCCTGCTAAATTTTAATATTACTGTTCTATTATGTGTTTTCAGAAACAGAGACATAGCACATTATAATAAATTACAACCAGTCATATTATCCATTCATGGTCTCCAAAATAGCCTTTGCATAAAAAGATATACCAGCATCAATCTTATTGGAATTAACGCAAACTAGTGATAGATAGTTTTTTGCTTCATTATAATTTCCTACATAATATTGAACAATGCCGTACAAAGTCCAAACACAAGCAGTAGAATTATAGTCTAATTTACTCAACCTAGCAGTTTTTAAGGCTTTGGTTATACACTTTTCCGCCCTGTCAGCCATATTTAAATGCAAATAAATTAATGCGAATGTATAATGAGCTTCTAATATATATATATGATTTTCATTAAGTTCATTTCTTAAACATGATAAACTTTCTGTCATCATTTCAATTACATTTGAGAAGTCTCCCTCGTTCACCATTATAAAAGCTTTAATTACAGAAAACCTACTTTGAATAATATTATGAAACCTTGAATTTTGCTTTAGAAACTTCATTGACAAGTCTATATAATATCGACTTTGATTATAATCGCCTAAAATATAATTGATCAAACATGCATTATACAAAATTTCACTTATAACAATATTAGTTTCTTCATAATTTATAATATTTAACCCTTCATCAAAACAAGATAGAGCTTCTCTAATTTTAGAAGTGTCATTTTTTAATAACAGAACGCCTATATTATTCCACAGTGCTGCAAGCTCATAATTCGAAAAACATTCTGCGTTTCTTTCGCTTATTTTCTTTATTTCATTTAAATAGCTTAACGAAACAAAATAATTTCTTAATTGAAAATGGACACTAGCTAAAGAATTAATAATATCAATTTTTAATCTAACATTATCAGTTCCAAATTGAATTTTGCTTATAATCGCACTATAGCATACTTCCGCATATATATATTGCTGATTTTCAAAAAAATAATCTCCAAATCGTTTTACTCTTTTGTAATATGTAAACCACTCTTCATACTCATCCCACAACCCAACAATCAATTTCTTTAATGTACTTAGAGATTTCGCAGTCAATACTCTCTTTGCCTGCATATCTGTTTTATCATACTCTTTGTAACTATTATGAAAATGATATTGATTTTTAGCTTCAATGTAAATCGGAGAGTATATACAGTCAAGTTTTTTGTTTAAATTTATATGTAATGACACAAAACTCCAGAAACTACTAGAAAAGCTAATAAGTTCATTAACAAGTTTTGTAGTACATATAAAGATAACACAACCTAAACCTGATAATAGGTCACGATTATAATTTATATTAATGGCCCATCGTCTAAAATCAATATTTTCCACATCGTTTCTAAACGTATCAACAACAAATATTCTATTTAAAATATTTTGATCTAGTTCTTTATTAACATTCAATTTTTCTAAATAAAACAATTCAAATTGATACGACAATTCATTAATAATTGTCGACTTACTGATTAAATCATTAACTTCTATTACAATAAAACCATCATTTGCATGCGTGCAAAATGATTTTATTTTATTAAGTTCTTGTGAAAATATATTAGTTTTCATTTTAATCATCTAATTTCATTAATTTCTTTTAAATAATCTTCAATAGCAGGATTTAGTGCATACCATCTCTTTCCATTATATTCGATAACCGCAAGTGTCATAAGCAAGTCACTTACAACATTATCGTCACTAATTATAGGATTATTATGTTGATGAATTTCTTTCAATGAATCAAGATGTTCTTTTCTAATCATTCTTTCCATACTACTACGATAATCTGAATATACATGTTTGATATCTTCCATAGTAATTTTTAGTGCTTTTTCTAATCCTTCTGGTGTTCTTTCTGTCCTAGCTTCAGCTTCAAGCGCAGCACCACGAATAAAGTTCATCAACGTTCTTATACAACCGCCTGATTTCTCTATAGCAAACTTCAAAACATCTTTTTCGAAAAGTTCTAAGTTTGCTCTTTTTCCAACAATTTCTTCCAGAGTTGCTTTGCCATCATCATTATCTGTTCCATCTACTTTTTTTACTTTTATCATGCTCAGCAGAAAACAATCATCAAAATATGGTGATATATGCATAAAATCGCGGCTATAGAACATAAATATTGGAAATGTATAAATTATATTCATATTCAAAGAGGTTATCATTTTGCTATGATCTACAAATAACTCTGTTGTTGTATTTAAATCTAATTTATCCAAATTATCTATTATCATCAAAAGCTTTTTATTACCAATCGCATTCTTTATTTGGATAATTAAATTATTCATAAGTTTAATCAACTGGGAAACTGAAGGTTCAATTTTTCTTTTAGTTTCTTCTCTCACCTTATATCCCGATTGAAGAAATGCACTAATCTTTAATGACAACATGTCAAGCAAACCAATCTTTGCATCAGAACTCGCACTTAATTTAGCCTCATCTTCAATTACTTCAGTAGAAGTACACTCATCATTCCAATAAGCATAAATTTCCGCCAACATCTCATCATCAATATCGTAATCATATTGCTTTATCGTATTAATAAGTTCTTCTAATATAACAAAAAGAACATCAATGTAGGTTACTGATGCATAATCAACAAAAGAATCAATAGAAAACTGAGAAACTATATAATCATTTTCAAGAGCTAATGCAACTTTATTTAATTCCGTACTCTTCCCACTGCCAGAATGTCCAACAAATAATATTTTTCTATTGTCTGTTGGATTATTCTGGAATAATAACTTCATTTTTGCACTTGGATTACAGTCTCTTGCTTTCACTGTGTCTACATAAAAACTTTCAATATTTTCATCATTCAAAGGCTTTGCATTAAACGCATTGATCATTTCGTCAACAGTTGAGGCTCTTATCATCTTCGAAATCCCCCTATGAATATATCTCATAATTTACCTCCTTAATTATATCATTTTATTTAAAAAAAGTCAACAATCATCTATAAATTATAATATCATAACAAAAATAATATTCTCTTTTATGTTTAATTCTATACAAATCACTTTACACCCTCCACCAAAACACTTTTGCAAAAACAAAATAAACAAGCAAGTAAGTAACACCGTGTTTAAATGCTTTTTGTAATTTCAATTCCACCTACATATTTGATTCTGATTTTATTTTGTGAAATCACCAGAACTGATTCAACTGTATTCCTTACTACTGCATCAAAATAATCAAGTATGTTCACTTCGATTTCGTCTATAAAAGCCTCAATATCATTCATTTTACATTTTTTACTTTTAATAAATTTTGAATTCAATCGTACATGTTCATCCTCACACGCCCTAATTTTATCAAGATATACTTGCTCATCCTCAGCCTCGTTCACGATTAGATTTAACACTTTCATTTCCCTTTCAAGGTTCTTAATTTTCGATTTTATAGTATATTTATTCTGGTCGTCATTCTTATGAATTACAGTCCCTATTTCACTCTTGACCATTTCAGCTACATTGAAAACATCTGGTGATATTTGACACAAACCTAACAGTATTGCATCTTTCAATTTGTCTTCATAAATTGTGGGAGAATCCTTACAATTTTGTATTCCATTTTCAAGCCTCTCTATACATCTCCAAACAATTGTCTTCTTTCCTCTTTTGCTCCAAGTAACTCTCCTATAGTTCGCACCACATTCACCGCAAAATACAATTCCAGTCAATGCATATTGGGATGAATAAGAAGTTCTTTTATATCCTGTGTGATTTCTTCTACGATTAATTTCATCCTGAACCATATCGAAAATTTCTCTAGACACAATACTCTGATGGCTATTCTCAACATAATACTGAGCGACTTCTCCTCTATTCTTTGCAACTGTTTTAGTTAAGTAATCAACCGTATAAGTCTTCTGTAAAAGTGCATCACCTTTATACTTTTCATTTTTGAGAATTCCACTCACTGAATTGACAGTCCATTCATCCTTCCCCATAGGGGATTCTATTTTATTTTCTTCAAGCCATTTTCGTATGTCATTTAAGGAATTGCCTTCTAAATACATATAGAACATTTTACGAACTATCGCTGCTTTTTCTGGAACAATTTCAGGTTGTCCATTCTCCCCTCTTTTATATCCATATAGCAAAAACGGAAACGGGAATTTACCCTCTTTGTATCTCATCCTCTTTCCTCTGGTTATATTCATACTGAGTGATTCACTTTCTGCCTGGGCAAAGGCACTAAACCAAGAGAGGAAAATTTCACTTGATGGTTCAAGCGTGTTAATTCCCTCTTTATCAAATCTGATTCCAATATTCTTGAGTTTTAATTTTCTTATGTAAGTTAAACAATCCAATTGATTTCGCGCAAATCTTGAAATTGATTTTGTGAGAATCAAGTCGATTTTACCCTTTTCACACATTTCAATCATTCTCATAAATTCTGTACGCTTTGTATCATTTAAGCCACTCACACCAAAATCAACAAACACATCTACAAGTGTCCAATTAGGATTTCTTTCGATTTCATTCTTATAATGCTCTCTTTGAGTTTCAAGACTATTTTCCTGTTCTTCACTTTCTGTACTTACTCTGCAATATGCTGCAACATTAAGTTTGGCTTTATTATCTTTCACCTTCGGAAATATCGTAGCGGGTATCTCAGTTACTTTCTTCATCACTAATCACCTCCAGATATTTCTCTATAACATTCAGCTTCACATCAGCAGATAACCAGCACATAAAGTGCATTGCTATTTCCTTATGTGCGTAAGTTCCGCCATTCTTCCCTTGCCTTGAAGCAATTCCGATAGAATTAGTTTTATTTATCCACATTTTTGGAGTTAAAGATTTTAATTCTACCGGAATAGAAAGAAAATTTTCATTGTGTTTATTCTCCCATAAAGTAAGAAAATCAACAGTGCCACTATCTCTTAACCACATTTGAATAGTGTAACCGGTTGATTTTTGTGATTTGTTCCTCGCTAGTTCTGTTAAGGAAATATATCCAGGATTCTGTTCTGCCAAAGTGTTTTTCATCTCTCTTTTCTTCTTTCTGAATTCGACACCCGGATTTTGAATTCTGTTATATTGCCAAACTTCTAATTCATCATATAGATTTTCTAATACTTCGTTATACACCTCCTCACTTATAATCTCATTTTCCAATAATGGCTTCATATACTGCTCTCTTGCAATGATATACCGAAGCTGATTTTGAATTGCCGATTTGTTCATAGTCAATTCTCCTTTCATTTTGATAATAGAATTATATAATAAATCGGCAATTTCACCATTATTCTAACTTCTTATATATCTGCAACGCAGTTCTTTTTTTCCACGTGCTATGAAATAAGTATCAAATTCAATAATGTGCGGAACATACCTATAATTGTTTATTGTCTTGTCTATAACATCTCTTGTCCATGTGTCTTTACCTGACGGAGATTTTATTCCTTGATTAAACAATTCTGTCTGAATATTCTGTAGGCTGTATCCATTTATGGTCATGTCAAAAATTATTCGAACCACATTCGCCTCGTCTTCTTTAATATAAACAAAACCTTCTTCATCACGTCCGAAGCCATAAAATATTCTACCGAATATACGTGATTCTTGTAAATTTAATCTCTTCATTTCTATAGTCTCCTTTTCGTTAAAATTTTTATTTGTTGAATCAGTTATCATTTTATCAATTCCTTTATTAAAATCCCTTTTAATTACGTTTTTTACCATTATAATTCCTCCTTTGCTCAAACAAAAAGCACATCTTGATTTTACTCAAAATGTGCTCACAATTTATATACTTTAATTTTTAAACCTTACTATATATGATCTTATCTGTATCTCAAATTTCTTGACATTCTCCTCATTAATTGTTTATTCTGTATATTCCTAACCGAAATTGCTATTGAAATTGCCCATAAAAAGGGCTAAACATTACTATAAGAATGTTATAAAAAGTGTTTGTCTCTTTTAGACTCGTGTCAAGTCAGGACAAAAAATTTATAAATCCATCATTATTCCAAGAGTATATTTCTTTAGTTGAAACTCTTAACCCACGTCACCAGAGAATCGTGATAGATATTCTCTAATACATCTTTTCGCATCTGATCAGTAACAGGTCCGTTGCATTTCATTTTCTCAATTATTGCTTGCTGAAGTTCTTCTACCGTCATTTTTTCAAATGTCTTATTGTGATATGACTTGAAGTTCGTCTCTGTTATAGCGGATCCTTCCTCTTTTACAGGTACTTCAGACACAAATATTTTCTCCTGAACTATTGGTCCGGTTGCATTTTCAATCTCAAGTTCGATTGGCTGAACACGTTTTTCCACTCCACACACAGGCAACCAGATTTCTCCGGAATTTGCCTTCACATTCACAGAGATACATCCGCCTGTTACAGGTACTTTTATATCGGAAAGTCCGCCTACATATTCATCTGTATCATAAACCGGAAGGGTCATCAAAAAATCATCATCACTATTATTCACGGTCACTATTACAGATTGACCGCTATAAGTCCTCGAAAACGCATACTGACAATTTGTTAAAAGCAGTTCTTTATAATCGCCGTAAGACAGGGATTTTGTTTCCGAACGTATCTCTCCCAATCTGGAAATCAGATTAGTCAAATCATTATTTTCAACAGCACTCATATATTGTTCGTATGAAATAGCAGGTCTCAAAGAATCGTCAGAACCTTGTTGTTTTGGTCCCTCAATGCCAAATTCCGAACCATAATAAATTGACGGAATACCGGGCAGCGCATACATCAGAATATGAACCGGTACGAAATGGTTTTTGTTATTCAGTTTTGTATAAATTCGTTCAACATCGTGATTATCAACAAAATTATATAATTTTAGTCCGTCAGGACGGCTGCCTCCCATTTCATACAAACGTTTCACAGTATGTGCAATTTCAAAATAGTTGTGGTCATTATGTCCGGAATATATCGCTTTGTGCAAATGATAATTGGTGACAGAATGCAATGTTTCTCCATTTACCCAACGAATATAATCGCCGTGTATAACCTCGCCCATAAGCCAAAAGTCCGGCTTTGCTTCATTCGCTACCCGACGTAGCATCTGCATATAACTAAAATCCAACACATCAGCAGCATCCAGACGGATTCCATCAATGTCAAATTCATTTACCCAAAAACGAATTACATCACAGATATATTCTCTTACCTCATTATTATGTTGATTTAACTTGGCAAGTAAATCATATCCGCCCCAGTTATCATAAGAAAATCCGTCGTTATATGTATTATTACCATTAAAATTTACATTGCAATACCAATCTTTGTATCTTGAAGATTCTCTATGTTCTCTGATATCCTTAAAAGCAAAGAAATCTCGGCCTGTATGATTGAATACGCCGTCTAAAACAACCCGTATTCCATGTTTATGACATTCTGCTACAAACTCCGTCAAATCTTCATTTGTTCCAAGTCTTGTATCAAGTTTTTTGTAATCAGTTGTTTCATAACCATGTCCAACCGATTCAAAAAGTGGGCCTATATAGATGGCATTACAGCCAAGTTTTTTGATTTGTGAAACAAAAGGAAGCAAGGTATTTAATCTGTGCTCCGGCTCGCCATAAGTATTTTGCTTTGGCGCTCCTGTCATTCCCAATGGATATATGTGATAAAATACCGCTTCATCATACCATGCCATATACATTTCTCCGTTTCATATATTTTCGACAATATTGGACATAATCCTCGTTATGATTCGTGGTCAATTTATTTGTATAATATCCAGATGCAACCGGATATTAATATATCACGCATTCTTTCCTGCCAAATATCCGGTGGAAAATGCTATTTGCAGATTAAAACCACCGGTGTATGCGTCGGTATCGATTATCTCGCCTGCAAAGAATATGCCGGATACTATTTTAGATTCCATTGTACCGGGGTTGATCTCTTTAACATTAATTCCGCCTGAGGTTATAATAGCCTCTTTAATAGGACGGAATCCTGCAATCTCAAACTTAAGATTTTTAAGCAGAGTAACAAGATTTTTTCTCTCCTGCTTGGTTATCTCATTAATTTTTTTATGTGCGTCAATTCCGGATAGTTCAACTATAACGGGTATAAGTTTTTTTGGCAGAAGTGCATCGAGTGAATTTATAAAATCTTTATTTTTAAGTTGCTCAAAATCCCTTAATATGCGTTTATCAAGCACTGATTCATCAAGAGCAGGTTTCAAATCAACAGATAACGTATATTTTGCATTTTTTCGCATATGCGAACTTGCGCTTAATACAACGGGTCCCGAAAGCCCGTAATGTGTAAAAAGCATTTCGCCAAAATCTTCGTACACCTTTTTCCCGTCGGACATCAATGTGACGGAAATATTTTTAAGCGACAATCCCTGAAGTTTGCCTATATAATCTTCCTTTACAACAAGCGGAACGAGTGACGGCTTTAAATCAACTATAGTATGCCCCAAATCTTTGGCAAAATTATATCCGTCGCCTGTAGAGCCGGTTAAGGGGTAACTTGCACCGCCTGTGGCAATAATCACGCTATCACACTTAACGGCTCTTTTATCAGCAAGCACTACAGTTTTTGTGTTATCTTCATTTACAACAATCTTTTTAACTGCTACTTTTACAATCTTTGCACCGCAATCGAGCACGTATTTTGCAAAAGCATTTACAACATCCTTTGCCTTATCACTTACGGGGAATACCCTATCCCCTCTTTCAACCTTTGTTTCAACGCCTAATCTTGCCAGCAAATCAATAAGGTCTATATTTGTAAAAGAATAAAAAGCACTATATAAAAAATTGCCGTTTACAGGTACGTTTTTTATGAATTCGGATATATCGGCTTTATTGGTAACATTACACCTACCCTTACCCGTGATAAGCAGTTTTTTACCGAGAAAATCATTCTTTTCAAAAAGTATTACCTTTTTACCCTCCGAAGCAGCAGTTGCGGCAGCCATCATTCCTGCAGGCCCGCCGCCGATAATGGCTACGCGTCTGTCATTGTTCATGCTTTTCATACACCTCATATTTATCCCATATATTTTCGAGTTCTTCAAAAGTGTTTCTTACGCTGTCTTTATTTTTAAGAACAAGCGCAACGATAATTGCATTAATTATACTTAAAGGTGCAACGAGCGAGTCTACAAAATATGACATGTCGCTTCGTGCAATAAGCGAATGTGTAGCAAAAGGTATAATAGGCGAATTCATACTGTCGGTTAATGCAATAACACTTGCACCTTTAGACGCTGCATATGAAACTGCTTTTACAGTTCTGCTTGAATAACGCGGAAAACTTATCGCTATAACGGCATCATTCTCGCCAACACGGAACAGTTGCTCAAATGTTTCGCTTGCTGAACTTGTACTGATGGTTTTTACGCCTTTAAATATAAGATTAAGGTAAAACCCTAAAAATGATGCAAGTGATGAGCAACTTCTTGTGCCAAGTATATATATTTTATCAGCGTTCGCTATGGTTTCAACAGCAGCAATAAATTCTTTCTCGTCAAGATTTTCAACCGTCTGGCGAAGTTTTTCAATATCGGATTGAATGATGGTTTTCATTACATCGCTCTCGCCAATTTTAGCAGTAGTAACCTCCATTCGTTGAACATTGGTAAGTCGGTTTCTTATAATCTCCTGTAATGATTTTTGCAGCTGCGGATATCCATCATATCCAAGTTCCACTGCAAAGCGCACTACGGTAGATTCACTCACACCTGTTGCTTTGCCTAAGCCGGAAGCAGTCATAAAAGCCGCTTTATCATAATTATTAAGTATATATTCGGCAATATTACGTTGACCTTTACTTAAACTTTCCAATGAATTTTTAATGTGGGCAAGTACATCTTTACAAACCATAATTGCACCCTCGTTTCTATTTATAAAAATAAAGCCTCGCTATAAGGAAAAAACCCCAATTCTTATTGGGGTTTTACAGATGAATTTAATTCAAATGCGTATATAATAATTACGCTTTGGTTACGTTAGCAGCCTGAGGACCTTTAGCACCCTCGATTACTTCAAACTCAACAGCTTCACCTTCCTGAAGGGTTTTGTAACCTTCCATGGTGATTGCTGAGAAATGTACGAATACGTCGCCGCCATCTTCACATTCGATGAAGCCATAACCTTTCTCTGCGTTAAACCATTTAACTGTACCTTTTTGCATTGCTTGCTTCCTCCTAAACACGAGTAGTATTTTTACCACTCTTTTAAAAAAATAATTCGAGTAGTAAAACAATTGCTACTCACATGCTATAATATTACCATACCTTGGAATTTTTGTCAATGAGTTTTTGGAAAACAGCCCTTATAATTTTTACGACTTTTTTTGTGTAAAACAGACAAACTGTCTACAGCGTATAATATATCTGACCTGTAATTTCGGAAGATACGTTAATGCCGAAAGTATCATTGATTTCTGTCAGCAAAGTATTTGTTTTAATCTTTTCGCAAATCACTTTAACCGTTACAAATTCACTGTAATCAATATTATCAACTTTGAAATCACCGGTTTTAAGTATATGCTCTACTTTGCTTAAAAACGTATAATCACATTTTATTTCCAAAATGTCACACATTGTTTTTTTCAGCAAGCCACATTCTGCAAGGCAATCTTTAGCGGCTTTTGTATACGCACGGATAAGACCGCCCGTACCCAACAGCGTCCCTCCGAAGTATCGGGTTACCACACAAACACAATCTGTTATCCCCTCGTTCTCTAGCATCTCTAACACAGGAAAACCGCCCGTTCTCGTAGGTTCGCCGTCATCACTGTATTTTTTAAAACCATTATTCAATATAAACGCATATACGTTATGACGTGCACTGTAATGCTCTTTTTTAACAGACGCAATAAATGCTGCCGCTTCCTCTTCACTTTCAACATGGCGCATAGCAGCAATAAAGCGCGATTTTTTCTCTGTTATCTCGGCAACTGCCTCTATTTTTACGGTAATATATGTTTTATCCATAACGATTCCTTTATTTATAATTTATAGTTCGATTTTACCACAAAAAGTATTTTACATCAATACTTTTTGCAAAACATTAAAAGGCACACTAAAAAAGTGTGCCTTAAAGTTTTATCTCTCAAACAAATTACAACTGTATATTAATTCAATTTTATCACCGTTTTGAACTATATATTGCGAGCATCCGTATGTGGGCTGAATACCGTTGACCTTATATAACCATCCGGAAAAGTTACCGCAGTCAAACTCATAGAGATTACCTATCCCCTCAATATACACTGAATTGTACATTGGTGTTTCTACAAACTCAAGATGAATATTATTGTTTTTTAGTTCACGACGCAAAACATCAAACACGCTGTCGCCCTCATGAATTGTTACAGATTGTTCAGCATATATAATTCCGTCATCAGGTATTATCTCTGCTTTACCGTTTTTCAGCATATCAAGATTTGACAATACAGAATCACACCGAACAGACAACGTACAAGAAGGTATTGAAGATGTTGTTTTTTCTTCCTGCTCAGATATTTCAACAGGCATTTCAGGTATATTGATTTCAATTTCATCTGCAGGTAAAATTTGCTCTTCGACGGGACTATCTATAGGCTTTTCAACCGTATCTTGCTGTGTTAATTCTTGCAATACCGTCGCATTTAAAACATCCGGTTCTGCGCTTTCGGGAATATTCCCACAACAAAAAAACGCTATGGCAAGTAATATTATACCTGCACTTGCTATTATAACTTTTTTCATATTTTATCTTTCCATTTCCGCAAACCGCATAAGCATAGTTGCAACCTCTGCCCTTGTTGCATTTGATTTTGGTGCAAGTATACCGTTAGATTTACCCGTAATAATTCCGTGCTCAACTGCATATTTCATAGCGTCCAATGCATAATCGGATATATTATTGACATCAGTATATGATAATGTGTCTTCCACGATTTTTGTGTCGTAACCATTTAAAACTGCATATCTGTATAAAATAAGAGCAAGTTGTTCACGTGTGATATCTGCTTCAGGGGCAAACTCGGTTGCTGATATTCCTGATACTATATTATTTTTTGCCGCCCATTTTACGCTGTCTGCATACCATGCATTTTCAGGAACATCTGCAAACATCGCTTCTGCAGAAGGTTTCTCAGGTGATGCAAGTCGGTACAAAACTGTTACAAGCATAGCACGTGTCATAGTAGTATCAGGTTCAAAACCTTTATCAGTTCCTTTAAAAAGATTATTCTCGTATGCATATTTTACTGATGGGTAGTACCAAGAATCAGAGGAAACATCTTTAAAAACACCATCTGTAAAAACAGGTTTCTCTACTTCTTCAACAGGAGTATTTTCTTTCGCTTCTTCTTTATTATCTTCCAATTTTTCTTCTTTTACAGAGCCAGCCGAAATCGATATGCCACTACCAGCGTTGTAATATATTTTAGAAAGTGTTGAATCTACATTTTTCTTTATATGATTTTGCGCATCATCAGCAGTTACTTCAATAGTTCCGTATTCGGTTTCGTACCCCGAAGCGGAAACAGAATATGAATATGTGCCCTCTGCAAGGTCGAAACAGTTTTCTTTGAATTGTTCTTTACCCTCAACCACAACATCAGCACCTGTGGGACTTACTGTAAAAATTACAGGGCAATACTGTGCATCCGACATATTTGCTTCGTTCATAGGGTTATCAGAAAAATCATAAATTGTTTTTCCGTTATTTTCTTTAAATAGTTTCCATGCTAGAAGTCCACGCAAACCTTGCTCGGTAGCAAATGCATTTGAAAAACCGTTCAAATCAGCATTTGCATCGGAAAGCAATCCGTCTATAAGGCTTTTTTCACCATTCTTAATTTCTTCCGAATCTATACCAAACGCAGAAAATGCGCATATTGCAAGTGCAGTAGATGCCGCCTCATATCCTTCAGGTCCGTTAATCAAACCGTCTTCACGTTGCTGGCCTTTTAAGATATCAACGGCCCCGTCAACAGCATTTTTAACGTTTTCATCAGTATTATAATACGGCGCAAGTGCTAAAATCATAGGAGTCATAGCATCTGTTCCGTAAGTTAAATCATACCATTCACTGTTTTTTTCTAAAGCAGTATTTATAAGCGATTGCATCTGTGCTTCTGTTGCATACTCATCCGCCTGAGAAAGCGCAAGTATAACATACGGAAGCGTGTATACATTTGTTACATCAGCACTATTATTGTCTACCAAAGCAATCAATTTTTCAACAATATCCGTTTTTTCGTAATTTTCCGTAAACACTTTTTTTGCATCATACCCCAATGCACGTAATGCAAGTATTGATTTTGCTAAATCCCCTGCGGTGGTTGCCTCACTTGCAGATATAACAAGTTTTTTAAGTATTTCTGCTTTTTTATCCTCACTTAAAATATTTTCGCTCTCAGGAAAAAGTTCTGCATAAGTTACCATATCAGCAACAATCCACGCAAGATTGCTTCCTGCTTCTGTTAAATTGCTCTGCATATAATGACTTGCGATACCATTTATCAGTTCAATAGCAGGATGAATTACTTCAACTATACATACAGGTGCGGTAATGCTTGGGACAGTTTCTTCGTTTAGAGATTTAGTTTTTGTTGCAGAAATAATGTATCTGCCCTCATTTTCAAATGAAACTGTTGCTTTTCCATCTGCATCAGTTATTATTTCTGTTACATTTCCGTTTATGGTAACAGTAGCACCCTCACACGGATTAAAGACCATATTCCAGTTCTCGTCATAACCGCTTACAAGAAGTGTAAGTGTAAAAGTTTCTTCACAATTAACCTCTTTATCTGTTATATCAAATTTTGTGTAACTCTCCGTATCGGGATATGCATTTTTATATATACACACATCTATATAATCACCGTTTTCAACGTTATGAGAAAGTCCCATAACGCTCTCTTCACCGCCATTTACCTGATAACCAAATTTTTTACTTGTATCTCCCCAAAGTTTATCAATAGCAAGCCCATAGTCACCCTCACTTGATGCATATCCATCTGTACCATCTGTATAGTATGTGCTGTGTGCCTCCAAAAGCACGTCATTTAGACAATAAGAATCTTTTCCACTTAAGGAAACAGGAACATACGCCATAGCGTCGCCATCTTTACTTTCAACTATTTCTCCGTATTTGCCGACAGAAAGATATACAGTTATATCTGTGTTTTCCGCCAAAACGGGTATGGTACTCAAAATCATCACAAGCACCAAAAGCATTGATAAAATTCTTTCCTTCATTTTTTCGCCTTCCTTGTATAGTAATAAATTAATGTATAAAAAAAGCTATGGTAATCTTCTTTATTAAAAGAAAATTACCACAGCTGAGTTTTCCTGTGATATATCACAATTTGCACACGAAAAAAGACCGGTACACATATACCGGAAAAACGCGCACAAAAAAATTATTCCCGCACGGAATAATATCAAAGCAGGTCTTCCGACTCACATCATATAAAGCAAACCTTCGCATTTTTATGCTCTGCCTTCTCAGTTTCCCAATGACCGGCTTTCACCGACGGGCATAAAAACATTTGATGTATACGGCGACAGTTATCGTCACGGATTCTAACCGTGTTCCCTTTTCATCAACGGCACCCAAGCACAGTACCGCCGACACTCTGTGTGAATTTATATTTTTATAAAGCATAGCACATTTATTCCTATAAGTCAAGAAAAACACGCATTAGCGTGTTTTTCTTGACTTATAATTATTCAGGTATTTCTTCTCCGAGAATAATGGTTATTGTTTTATATGCACCGCTTCGCCATACTTTAAGGTCAAATCTGTCCCCTACTGTATGCTTGTTTTTAAGTTCGTTGAGTTCATCAACTGTTTCAACTTTTTTACCGTCTGCCTCTACAATTATATCACCAATCTGCACACCCGACATATACGCAGGTGAATTGGGGCTCATACTCGACACATATATGCCGACTTTCATATCATATGCTTTTGCCATCTGCTCTGTAATATTTCTGCCGCCAACGCCAATTACAGGACGTCCTCTTACATATCCGCTCTGGAGAAGATCGTCAATAATGGGTTTTGCCTCGTCTATAGGAATTGCAAAGCCAAGTCCTTCAAGTTGGTCTGACGAAATTTTGGCAGTATTGATACCTATAACTTCGCCATACTGATTAACAAGCGGACCGCCGGAATTACCGGGGTTGATTGCGGCATTTGTCTGCAAAAGTGTCAGTTGCTTATTATCAACAGTTATAGAACGGTTAAGTGCGCTGATGATACCGTCTGTAACAGTACCTGCAAACTCCTGTCCTAAAGGATTGCCAATAGCAACGGCAAGTTCGCCGACTTCAAGTTCTGAACTGTTGCCAAGTGTTGCATAAGGGAATGTACCCTCTATTTTTAAAACAGCAAGGTCAGTTCTGGAATCAGAACCTTTAAGAGTTGCTTTATACTCTTCACCTGTGTTTGTAATAACATAAATTTCGCTTGCACCTTCTATAACATGATAGTTGGTTACAACATAGCCATCTTCACTTATAATAACACCAGAGCCGCTTCCGGATTCAACTGTTTGGTCATCACCATAATATCCGTCAGGTAAAAAACCGTAAATACCATAGCGTTGCATATTATTATAAGTCACCTTATTTACAACGCCGACAACTGCAGGACCAACTTTTTTTGCTATTTCCGGAATAGTAAGAACTTTTCTGTTGCCCGACGATATAATTCCGTGTGCAACATCGTCGGAAGTCGAAGTTTCGGGAACTTGAACATTTCCCTGAAGTTGCTGCAATGTTATGGAATTATCTTTCACCATAGGAGATATAAGTGCATAACCCGAAACAGTTACAGCAACCGCCAGAATTACAGATAAAATTGCAACCGGCAACTTAACAGTCTTTTTTGAAAAATTACTTAATCTTTTCTTTGAACGTATTTTTTTATTGGTGTCCTCCGGTTCATAAGTAAATTCATTATAAGCACCGTGAGTAGTATTAGTTTGAAAATCATCATTATGCCACTGATAATTATCCATAATTAATCCCTCCTGTTAAATCAATTACATTTATATCTTAAAATAAAAATTTTAAAATAAAACATACAAATTATTAATAATTTGTAAACATCATACTGTTGTAAGTGAAAATACAAATTTAGTATACTTATCAGGTTCGCTATCAACCCATATTTTTTCGCCATGATGATTAAGCAGATTTTTTACGATAAAAAGTCCTAATCCAACTCCATTTTTATCACTGCTTCGTGAATCGTCTGTTTTATAAAACCTGTCAAAAATGAATTTAAGTTTATCAGGCTCTATTCCCTGCCCCGAATTTTTTATTTCAACATATGCTTTTTTACCGGTCATCCACGTTCTTATCCATATATTTCCGTCTTCAGGTGTAAATTTTACAGCATTGTGCAGAAGATTTGTTACAACCTGAGTTACAGCATCACTATCGGCAAACACATCTGAAACATCATCATTAAGGTTTAATTCAACTTCAATATTTTTATCATTAATATTTGTTTCAAATTTAAAAAGCGTCTGAGCCACAAGTTCATTTATATTAAATGCTGTTTTATTTAATTGAAATTCGCCATCCTCCATCTTGGAAATACTGAGCAAATCATTAACTAAGCGTGATAGCCGCTTAGTTTCATTAAGCGCAATTTTAAGGTATTTATCCTGTTCGTCTTTCGATATTGTACCATCTAAAATCCCCTCTATAAAACCCGATATAGTAGTCATAGGAGTTCTGAGTTCATGGGATACATTCGCCACAAAAGAACTACGCATATTCTCTAAATTTTCCAAACTTGTAGCCATAGCATTAAAATTGGTTGCAAGTTCGCCTATTTCATCTTCACCCTTATATTCAACACGTCTTTCAAAATTACCTTTGGCAAACTCGGTAACGGCATTGCTCATATTCTTGATGGGTTTGGTAATCCTTTTTGAAATAAAATAATAAAGCACAACAGAAAAACACAACGCAACAAGCGACATAGAAACAAAATTTTTGAAAATCCGCCAGTTCATACTGCGTATTTCGGGAACCGGCATATTAAATACCACCCCGCCGAAAATCTCACCATTATTGTACATTGGTGCACCTACAGTTAAAGTAGGTTCATTGAAAAAATCGTCCAGCAATCCCGTTTTATGATATTCCTCGCCTTTTAATATAGGCTTTGCAAGATTATCACTCATATGTGCACCAATGTATGTGGCCTTATTAAGACCTGATACTGTTACTATAGTTCCGCTTTTATCAAAAACTATTATAGATGCCTCCGTATTGGCGGTTATTGAATCTATAACCGAGCGATATATGCTTATTATCGGTGTAGAATTTGAAGAAATCGCAATAGACGACAGTTCGCTTATTTTGGGAACATTCTGTTTCAAAGTTTTTATTTTTTCGTCCATAGCGCTATCAGTAAGTATACTGAAAAAGAAAGAACCTGCAATAATGAAAGAAAGCATAACTACACATAGTCCGCCTAAAATAAGACTTTTAAGTATACTCCTTTTCATTACTCCCACCTCTTTAAGATTATTTACTTATTTCAAATTTGTATCCTACACCCCAGACCGTTTTAAGTTGCCATTGGTCTGAGTAAGGTTCAAGTTTTTCACGAAGACGCTTAATATGAACGTCAACCGTTCGTGAATCGCCAAAAAAGTCGTATCCCCAAACTTGGTCAAGCAACTGGTCACGTGTAAAAACAGTATTTGCATGGTTACATAAAAAATACAGAAGTTCCAGTTCTTTAGGCGGTATTTCCACTTTATCCCCGTCGAGTTTAAGTTCGTAAGTATCAAGATTTATATTAAGATTTGGGTAATCTATCTCTTTTCTGTTAGTTGCTTTGTTATCTGCCCTGCGCAGAACAGCCTTTACCCTCGCACCGAGTTCCTTTGATTCAAACGGTTTTACCATATAATCATCTGCACCCAGTTCAAGACCAAGCACTTTGTCAATAGTTTCTCCTTTTGCAGTAAGCATTATAATCGGCACAGTGCTTGTTTTACGGATTTCTTTTAAAACATCAAGCCCATTCATTACAGGAAGCATAATATCAAGTATAATTGCAGACGGTTTTATCTTTTCAAAATCCGAAATTGCCGCACCGCCATCGTATGAGCAATACACCTCAAACCCCTCTTTTTCAAGATAAAGACGTATGAGTTCGCAAATATTAACATCGTCGTCCACAACCAAAATTTTGTCCGCACGCATTATTATCACCTCTGTAATTTAAGTATATCATAAAACTGCCAAAAAAACAGTATATTTTGTGAACAAATTTTTCTTGTTTTTTTCATATTATATATTAAATTAAAAATCAACCACACAAAGGAGTGATAGATTGAATTTTAAAATAAATGACTGCAAAGTGATAAAAACACGCATTGCACAACGCAATGAGATTATAGATTATGGTATTAAAATGGTAGGCGCTCCGCTTGAGTGGGACGAAACTATGGGCGAGGATATTAAAATAGGTGTTATTGACACCGGCATCTGCGCAGACCACATAGACCTTAAAGGCAGAATACGCGACTGCGCTAATTTTACAGGCGGATCGCTTGATGATATAGAGGATAAAAACGGACACGGTACTCACGTTGCAGGTATTATCTGTGCAGAAAAAAACGGGATTGGAGTTGTAGGAGTAGCGCCAAAGGCAGATTTATACATTGCAAAAGCCTTCGATGCAGACGGCAAAACCACATATCCGTCAATAGCGAAAAGTCTTAACTGGATGATAGATAAAAAAGTAGATGTTATAAATATGTCGTTTTCTTCGGATATTTCTACAAACGAATACAAAAACCTTATAGCAAAAACCTCTGCCGCAGGTATAAGCATGATTTGCGCCGCAGGAAACGAAGGGCACGAGAGAGATAATACAATCGGATATCCGGCAAACTTTCGTGAAACTATTGCTGTAACAGCAGTAGACATAAACAGAAAAATTGCTGATTTTTCATCGTGCGGCGGTGAAGCAGAAATTGCTGCTGCCGGAAAAGATATTTATTCCACATATCTTAACGGTGGGTATGCCACATTAAGCGGAACATCGATGGCAACGCCTATTATAACCGGTGCGGCGGCGATACTTCACGGTAAATGTCTGCTTAGATACGACAGAAAGTTATCTCCGCAAGAATTAAGACTTCTGCTCAACATCTACACCGACAAACTTGGTGACAGAGGGCGTGACAGACAATACGGATACGGATTGTTCTCGTTCGGAAGAATCGGCACTACAGAATATATATACAGCAGTATGGGCAATGAAAAGTCTTCTGTAGCATCATACGGAAAAAATGACAGATTCAGCCGCGCATATGATATGATGATGAAACTTATGTATTAAAAATGCTCCCCTGAAACGGGGAGCATTAATTTTACATATTATTTGCTTTTTTTGCAGCGGTAACTGTATTTTTCATAAGCGTTACTATAGTCATAGGTCCAACACCACCGGGAACTGGAGTAATTGCCGATGTAAGCGGTGCAACAGAGTCAAAATCAACGTCGCCAACGAGTTTTTTATTCTCAAGTCTGTTCATACCAACGTCTATAACAACTGCGCCCTCTTTAACATATTCATCAGTAATCATCTGTGCCCTGCCGACAGCCGCAACCAAAACATCTGCAGTTTTGCAGATTTCTTTTAAGTTGCGTGTTTTGGAATGGCAGATAGTAACAGTAGCATTTTTATGCAGCAAAAGCATTGCCATAGGCTTTCCTACAATATTACTTCTGCCGACAACAACACAGTTTTTACCCTCAAGGTCAATACCTGATTCTGCAATAAGTTCCATTATACCTGCAGGTGTGCACGGCAGAAAATCAAAATCACCTATCATTATTTTACCTACGTTTACCGGGTGGAACGCATCAACGTCTTTTTCGGGAACAATCGTATTTAAAACAGTTTTTTCATCAATATGTTTGGGCAGGGGCAACTGCACCAATATACCATGAATGTCCTTTTTGTTATTTAAAGTGCGTACAAGTTCCAGAAGTTCTTCCTGAGTGGTTTCTGCCGGAAGTGCGTATTTTTCTGAGTGCATTCCAAGCTCGGTGCACATTGCTTCCTTGCGACCTACAT
>JAZRKQ010000032.1:0-2978 GCA_045646385.1 Clostridia bacterium
GAGCTATGGCACTTGAGCCGAAGATTCTCTTCTTTGACGAGCCTACGAGTGCTCTTGACCCAGAGCTTACAGGTGAGATTTTGAAGGTTATCCGTGAGCTTGCAAAGACGAATATGACAATGGTTATTGTTACCCACGAGATGACTTTTGCCAAAGAGGTAAGCGATTACATTGTGTTTATGGATCAGGGTGTAATTGCCGAGCAGGGTGAAGCGCAGGAGCTTATCAGCAATCCCAAGACAGAGAGATTGCAGGCATTCCTGAGTAAGATAAGCGATTAAAATTATCGCGTTTTTGATTCTTTTTCCGCGATAGGAAAAAGAATGCCTCCGTGGCGAGCGGTGGGTTGCAAGGGCGAAGCCCTGCCACATAAAAAGATAAAGACAGTCTGAAAAAAATCAGGCTGTCTTTTTTATATGGCTTGTTTTGTTGGTACGCGTCGCACTTTGGCGGTGTGGGGGAGTTTTAATCCGCCGAGGTAGAATCGAAAATTATCTGACTGTCCACAAAACAAATGAGATTGCAATAAATAAAAACGGGATAAGGAAAAAAGGCAGAACCTCGTGTATCTTACTTTTACTCTCCTGCACTGTAAAATCATAGGGCTCATCCCAGAGTTTAGCTGCAGAAAGAATAATATATACAATCCAATATAAGCAAGAGGGGATTGCAGTAACGCTAGTCCAGATGCCGTTTAATAAAGGTAATTCTCTTTCGAATACCACAAAGCTAATCAAGGATAATACGGGGCAGATGTAATGCAAAACAGCATTTGCAATTTCGGGAGAAAAGCCCGAAATAAAATCATCTTCTGTGAGTGAAATTTTCTTTCCGCCACCCAGAATTGTCAGGAAAATCAGCATCGTAGCAACTAATCCGCATGTGGCTATATATCGGAGTCCTCTTAAAAATTCGGGAATTTCTCTGCCTGAAACCATGTGCGCAATCAGACCTATGGTAAAAACAACGCTTACTAAGAGTGCTATTAAATTGTGCAGATAAGTATAGTATTTAAGAATATCTGTTTTCTTTCTGATGTGTCCCAAAGTGTATACTTCGCAGATAATAATTATCAGGTTAGTGAGTAATGCCATTTTCAGCATAATGATAGTCTCCGTTAATTCTTATTTATCAGACTAATTATAACATAACTCTTATTTGATATCAACTCGGAGGGATAATTTTAAATCGCTGATAAATCTGTACATAAACACAAGTCCTGCGCTGATAAGCATACCGCCTATAATATCGCTGAGCCAATGGACACCTGAAATCAATCTGCCCACCACCATAAAGATTATAAAGACTGTAATCGCAACCGAAAGAAATTTCTTTAAATCAGAGCTTTTGATACGGGAGTTAAACTGCATAATAGCAGTAGGCATCACACATAAAACAAGCATAGTTGTCGATGACGGATATGATGCTTCGAGAAAGCCTTCTATTAAAACAGGTCTGTAGTTTACCGCTAAAAATTCAAAGAGAATATATACCGCCATAACTGCAATGTAAAATCCGCCTAGGACAAAAATGCTGTAATCCACAAGTTTCAGATGTTTTCTCTTAATCCATTGTGCCAAGCCCAGCAAAGCAAAACCGAACATAACAGCTATAGGTATAAGTCCGAGCCAATCTGTTATGGTGTATAAGGTCATATTCGTACCCGTAAGATTGTGGACAAATGAGTTGATTGTAGCAAATCCGACTTTGGAATTCTGTGGACCGATTGATTTGACGTCAATAAAATATAGGGCCATAGTCCACAGTATAAATCCAAGAGTTGATATTAGAGAGACGTATAGGTTTTTTAGATTTTCTTTTTTCATTGTTTGTTACCTGCCTTATGATATATTAGGTTTTCGCCTGAATTTATATTAAAGAATAGTACCCCTAAAGGCAAGAAACAAAGAGTGACGGCAGTGATACTTTTCGTGTCACTGGCGTTTTGTAATAAGAATAACCTTTATTATGAAATAAACGAACAAAAAGGTTGCCGCATAAGGCTGCTTGCTGACAATAAACAAAAGAGCACCGATGGCACTTAAGGTCAAAGATAGGTGACTTTTATTTTTTAGCCATAATCTGTGTCGACAATTTTGCAGACTCAGAGTCACTATGCCTGTTAATATGTTCAGGCTGACGATAGCAAAATAAGAAAATCTTAACAAGGGTGAAATTTCTGTGAGATTCAGAAGGGAAACCTCTTGTATCAATGAGCTTGAAGCCTGACCGAATAAGGGCAGGAAAAGAAACATTGCAACGCTTATGTCAAGCAGTCCCAGGACTAAATCCTGAAAATGGGTTTGCTTTTCCTTGGCTTCTTCTTCGGCTATTGTCAGTAGCTCCTTGCCTGACAGCAGTTCGTCTATTGATATGCCGAAAAACTTTGCAATAGCTTTCAGTGAGTCGATATTAGGGTAGCCTCTGCCTGATTCCCATTTTGAAATGGCTGTTCTTGATACGAAAAGTATTTCTGAAAGTTCTTCCTGAGTGAGATTTTTTTGCTTTCGCAGTGCTTGTAGTTTTTCGCTGAATTCTATGGTAACCACTCTTTTCTGACTTGGATTAAACTCGGCGGGAGAGTAGCTGTTTTTGTTGCCGACTCTCCCGCGTTACATTATTGCTTTATTATTTTTTTTGTTTTTTGTTTTTTTGTGGTGGGACTCTGTCCCACACCCTGCCGCTCGCCGCGGAGGCATTACTTTTTCCTGGCGTGGAAAAAGTAATCAAAAACACGCTGTTATTTGCTAAGTTCTGCTCTTAATGCCTTAACCTCTTTGAGCACACATTCAGGTGACGGGCCACCCTTAACTGTTCTCTTGCTTACACACTCGTCAAGGTCAATAGCCTTGTATACATCTTCATCAAAAAGATCACAGACAGCCTTGTATTCCTCAATGGGAAGTGGCCATATCGAGAGTCCCTTGTCAATGCAGAGCGCTACAAGCATACCTGTTGCCAAGTCGGGGGCCAAGCGG
>JAZRKQ010000033.1:0-38789 GCA_045646385.1 Clostridia bacterium
ATGGCTACGATCCGACTTCCATAAACCAAAAAGACCCCATCACATTTAAAGACGTTGCAGGTGCAGATATTGAAAAAGCCGAACTTGCAGAGGTTGTAGAGTTCCTTAAAAACCCTGCAGAATTTGAAAAACTTGGTGCTAAAATCCCGAGAGGTGTGCTTTTAGTAGGCCCTCCGGGAACAGGTAAAACACTTCTTGCAAAAGCCGTTGCAGGCGAAGCGGGGGTTCCGTTCTTTTCAATTTCGGGTTCTGACTTTGTAGAAATGTTTGTCGGTGTTGGTGCATCACGCGTGCGTGATTTGTTTGAGCAGGCTAAAAAAGCCGCACCCAGCATCGTGTTTATAGACGAAATAGATGCTGTGGGCAGACAGAGAGGCGCAGGTCTTGGCGGTGGTCATGATGAAAGAGAGCAGACTCTTAACCAGTTACTCGTTGAAATGGACGGCTTTGCGGCTAATCAGGGTGTTATAGTAATTGCCGCTACAAACCGCCCCGACATCTTAGACGGTGCGCTTCTTCGTCCCGGTCGTTTTGACAGGCAGGTGGTTGTAGATACACCCGATATTTTAGGCCGTGAGGCAATTTTAAGAGTTCATTCACGCAAAAAGCCACTCGGTGCAGACGTTAATCTTTCAGTTATTGCAAAAACAACTGCAGGATTTACAGGTGCAGACCTTGCTAACCTTTTGAATGAGGCAGCACTCTTAGCCGCAAGAAAGCACAAAACCGAAATCAATATGCCCGAAATTGAAGACGCTATGATTAAAGTTATGGTGGGTACTGAAAAGAAAACCCGTAATATGAGCGAGAAAGAAAAACGCATTACGGCTTACCACGAGGCTGGTCACGCAGTTGTTACAAAACTTCTCCCCTCTCAGGATCCCGTTCACCAGATTTCTATTATTCCACGCGGCAGAGCCGGCGGATATACAATGAGCCTGCCCGAGGAAGACAGATACTATATGACAAAACAGACCATGCTTGACGAAATAATCGTTTTACTCGGCGGCAGAGCAGCAGAGAAGATTATTTTGGACGATATCAGCACGGGCGCATCAAACGATATTGAGCGCGCATCAAAAATTGCGCGCCAGATGGTTACAAAGTTTGGTATGAGCGATAAAATCGGTCCTATATCTTTCGGCAACGAAAGTAACGAGGTTTTCCTTGGCAAAGATTTTGTTCAGTCGCGCTCAGTCAGCGAACGTGTTGCATCGGAAATTGATGATGAGATTATGCGCATTATAGAAACCAAGTACGAAGAATGTCTTAAACTTATTTCTGAAAATAAAGACAAATTAGAGTGCGTGGCGGCTGCGCTTATGGAAAGAGAAAAACTCTCCGGTGAAGAATTTGAAATTCTCTTTGCAGGGGGCGAATTACCGCCTATGGACCCGCTTAATCTTAATACTGAAAAATTTGCAGAGGAAAAACCTGTTGAAAATATTCCTGACGCAGAAATACACGCAAAAGAAGAAGTTATCGAAGAAAATAAATAATTAAAGTACTAACAAAAGAAAAAACAATATATTTTCGCATAAATATACTCAAGCGAAAATATATTGTTTTTTTAATTAAACCCTTAAACAGATAAGATAATCGTTGTCAACATCGGTAAGTTTGCTTACCGAAACACCTAAAGCCTTACTAATCTTATGCAAGGATTTCAGCGAAGGTGCATATGCCGCGCTGGGGCCTTCAAGTTGTGAGATAAAGTTTAATGACATACCGCTGTATTCGCTAAGTTGTTCTTGCGTCATACCGGCTAACCTTCTGTAGTATCCGACCTTTAAACCAACTTTGATTATAAACATCTGATACTCTTTTTCGTCATAAGTCATAATCATCACCACTTATATAATGTTCATTATCTTAAATTATATACTATTGACAAATAAGTATAAATGTTGTATTCTTAAATAAAACTACCGACACACGGAAGTTTTTAAATACAATTAAGAAAGGACGTTTTATTTATGAAAAAAGTACTATCAATTTTACTGGCAACAGTAATGCTGCTGGGAACAGTTAACTTTACTGTTTCGGCAGAAGCAACGTCGCTTCCTGCGGCACAAGACGGCATTATAACATTAACAGATGATGTGGTATTATCATCTGATTTAACAATGGATTTAAACGAGGGTAATATAATTATTGACCTTGGAGAAAACACACTTTCGCTTACAGGCAATACAAACTTTTATAACGGAACATTTACTATTAAAAATGGTATTATAAATGTAGAAAATGTAGCATGCACAAATGGCGAAGGCTTAGTAAGACTTGCTCCTCACAGCCCCGACCGCTTTGCTACACTTAATCTGGAAAATATAACAATAAATGCAGATGGATATACTGCTCCTTGTGGTCTGTTCTGCTTTGAAAACGGCGAGATTAATCTTAACAACACCATTATCAATGCCGAAAATATTAATGACGGTTATGGTGTGTTTTACAGCGCACCTGGCGATCCTAAATCATTAACAATTACTAACTCAAGCGAAATTTATGTTACAAACGGAAAAAAACTTTTCTATGGATGTAATGTTGAAATTGACAATTCATATATCAATGCACAGGTTGAAAAAGATATTTTTTCAGGGGCTTCTGCTAATATCACAAATTCTACTTTAAATATTTCTGCAAACAGAGCAGTATTTAAAGACGCAGGCTATTCTGCGCCCGTTACAATTTTTAACAGTGAAGTCAACATAGAAGGAACTCTTTCCGAGGGCGTTTCAAATAATTCTAATCCCGCATCTACTGTTATAGCCGCTGATTCCACTATAACAGGTGGTGGAGATGCAATTTCATCCCCTGAAGCTAAAATAGGCACCACACTTTACCCCACCTTAACAGATGCACTTGCAGACGCAGCAGCAATGAATGATGCAGTTACAATTACATTGCTCGACGATGTTGAATGGGTAACCGGTGCAGGTCACGGAAGCACACCTTTTGTTCCTGCTGAATCTTCATCAGTTGTAACCATCGACGGTAATGACTTTACAATTACAGCAACAGGTGCAGGTGTAGGCTCAATCCGTGCTGCTAATGGGACTCTGCTTACATTTAACAATGTAAACTTTGTTGATGAATCTGTATCTTACGCAGAAGGCGCATGGGAATTTACTTACCTTGAATTTGCAGGAAAACTCAAGTTCACAAACTGCGATTTTAAAGACGAAATCCAGATTGATTCCGATAACAACACATCACCTATTACAGAGAGCGAATTTACCAACTGTACATTTGAATCAAACGAATCTTCTGTATATGCAGTTTGGTTTGGCAATGGTAGTGCTAAATTTGATACATGTACATTTACAGGTTATCGTGGACTTAAAATGCACGAAGCATACGGATCAGACATCAATGCTATAACAATAGAAAACTGTACATTTAATAACATCACAGCAAAACCTGCTATTGCAATCGGAGATTTAAATGCATTAACAGAGGTAAACATTAAAAACTGTACTGTAAATAACGCGCAGGCAGGCGACCAGAATGCTTACTTGCTCGAAACCGACACATCTGTTGACACATTTACATTCGTTGCTCAGAATAACACAATTACTGTTGACGGCACCACTATAACTCCAATGGTCAAAATTGGTGCAAACGAATACCCCACTATTGAATCAGCAATAGCCGTTGCTACTACAAACGATGTAATTGATATATTTAACAACACAACAATATCTGATTCCGACGCAGCAACACTTGCAGGAAAATCTGTAACTATTGACTTAAACGAAAAAGAACTTACAATTAATTCTGCAACTGACTATAGCGGCCTTATCAGTATCCCCAAAAATTACAAAGTAAACAAAACTGCAGTAACAGATTCCGTATTCACATATAGCCTTAAAAAAGTGGTTATGGCATCTCCTGTCGGTGTAGTAGGCGGTGGTGGTTCATCTGTATCTAAACCATCAACACCTGAACAGGATAAAACAGAAGAAACTAAAGAAGATACAAAACTTGATGAAGATGCAAAAACCGATGAAGATACAAAAACTGAGGAAAGTGATGCTAACAAAGAAGACAGCACCACACCAAACATAGAAAAAACTACAAACGAAATAGTTCTTACACTAGGCGATGCTAACATCAATGTATTTGGCAACACTATCAAAAACGACGTCGCACCAAAACTTGTAAACAACAGAACTATGCTCCCTGCAAGACTCATTTCTGAAAGCCTTGGCGCAACAGTTATATGGACAGCAGCAGAGCCAAACAAAGTATTGATTGAAAAAGGCGATAAAGTTATTATAATCACCATAGGTTCAGACATAGCAACAGTAAACGGTGAAGAAATCAAACTCGACAGCCCCGCATTCATTGAAAACGACAGAACATACTTACCAACCAGATTCCTCTCTGAAAAACTCGGCGCAACTGTTGAGTGGGTTCCCGAAACAACACAGGTAATCATCACAGCGACAGAGTGATTTCCATATTTCACATAAATCGGACGCAGAGGATTCTCCTCTGCGTCTGTTTTTATGTGAAACCAACTTGGAAGGAGCACAACATAAATGAAAACAATTACAAAACTTTGTACTACTTGTGAAACAGGAGCAAAAATGTATTTATTGGACAGTCGTTCTGCGGAATGTCCTTATCTTCCGTGCTATAGCGAAGACGGATGCCCCTATTATGTTCCTTTTGAAGCAAAAGGGAAACCTGTTGAAGATAAAAAGCAACATAATTTAATAAAAAAAATACTTAAAAAATTTAAAGTCCTGTAAAGGACTTTATTTTTTACTTGAAATATACAGAAATTAGTAGTATAATTACTTTGATAAAAAACAAGGAGGTTATCCGTGTGATTTTAACTATTGACATAGGCAATACAAATATAGTTATGGGCGGTTTTTTTAATGACGAACTAAAATTTGTTTCACGCATATCAACTAACATCAAAAAAACCGAAGACGAATATGCCGCGCTTATTAAAAGCATAGTTTCGCTGAACGATGTAAAACGCACAGAAGTAAGCGGAGCTATAATATCATCGGTTGTGCCTCCGCTTAACAAAACTATGTGCAAAGCACTTACTAAAATCTACGGCGTATCCCCTATTGTTGTCGGGCCCGGTGTTAAAACCGGCGTTAACCTGCTTGTGGACAACCCCTCTCAGGTAGGCGCTGACCTTGTATGCTCCACAGCGGCGGCTTACAACTACTACAAAGTGCCTGCCATTGTTTTAGATATGGGTACTGCTACCAAACTTTCAGTTGTAGATAAAAACGGTGCATTTGCAGGTGTATCCATTATCCCCGGTGTGGAAATCGGTATAGCGGCATTAGCAGGCGGAACTGCACAACTGCCGCAGATTAGCCTTGAAGCACCGAAATCCGTTATTGGCAAAAACACAATTGATGCAATGCAATCGGGCGTAGTATACGGAAATGCCAGCCTTATAGACGGAATGATTGAAAAAATCAAGGCGGAATTCGGTGATATAGACATCATCGCAACGGGTGGTCTGGCAGGATTTATTACCCCCTACTGCAAAGAAAAAATGATTATAGACGATAACCTTATCTTAAAAGGGTTGTACGCTATATATAAAAAGAATTTGTAATTGGAGGATTTTATGTTAGCACTATCTTACATTTTAAGCACATTAGGTCTTATATCAATGCTTGTTGCATCTGCAATAAAGGGCAAAAGAATGAAACTTATTCTTTTCCTTGCGTTTTGCGGCAACTTGTTTGTTGCAATGAGTTATCATATCGGCGGCAGCGGAATAAACGGTGCGGCGGCTTGTTATCTCGGTGCGGTGATAACGATTATAAACTATTTCTTTGAATCAAAAGACATACCGCTTCCAAAATGGCTTATATCCGTATATGCCGTGTTGATGGTTGCAGTTAATGCGTGGGTTGCGGGTGGAATATCACTTTTCAGCGCAATTGCAATCATTGCTTCGCTCTCATACATAATGGCAATTATTCAGAAATCGGGCGCAGGATACCGTTTTTGGACAATTATCAATATGATTCTGTGGTGCTCATACGATATCATTACAGGTTCTTACAGTGTATTGGTTACTCACATACCGCAACTTGTAACCGCATTGGTAAGCGCATTTTTTCACGACAGAAAAGGCAAAGAAAGTGCAAGTGTATAATGGGATAATCCCTTTATATAAATTTTAAATGCGTTGTATCGCTAAACGGCGAACGACAGCAAGGAGGAATTTTTTATGACACAGACAAGTAAATTGTCTACACGCACGCTCGTTCTGGGCGCTATACTGACGGCATTGGTATTCTTGCTTCAGTATATGGGAAGTTTTATAAGGCTCGGCCCGTTCTCTATCTCATTGGTGCTGATTCCGATAGTTATCGGTGCGGCAACCTGCGGAACGGGGATTGCATCTTGGCTGGGACTTGTATTTGGCTTTGCGGTGCTTATAAGCGGTGATGCGGCTGCATTTTTAGCAGTAACCGTACCCGGCACATTTGTAACCGTACTTTCAAAAGGTGTTCTGTGCGCCCTTTTGGCATCGCTTACTTACAAAGCAAGCCTTAAAGTTTTTGCAAAACTTAAAAACGGCAGATATCTTGCAGTAATTACAGCCGCTATAGTTTGCCCAATCGTAAATACCGGAGTATTTCTTATCTGCTGCTCTGTATTTTTTATGGACACTATGGTAGAATGGGCGGCAGCAGCCAATCTTGGCGGCAATGTTGTGCACTATATGATTTTCGTACTTGTAGGAGTAAACTTTATAGCAGAACTTGTTACAAACATTATTTTAAGTCCTATAGTTTCAAGATTAATTGATATACGCAATAAATAATCAATAAAAACAAAAATGCTGAACGGATAACCGTTCAGCATTTTTTATTAGTCAAATTATTTTTTAAGCATTTTCGGAACTATTGTATGGTATGCAAAACTTGCTACAAGGTAAGCAACCAATATAGCCGCCGTAATGTATTTCATAAGTTTGATAGTTACAAAATTTACACCGTGAATACAGAAAAAGCAAAATGCCATAACAACTGCTAATGCGATATATTCAACTAAAAAATTCTTTTTTGACACTACTGCAACAATTGACATTACAACTGCCGCTGCTATGCTTAGTACAGAAAGTACCATAACGGCATTCTGTGTCTGCAGTATTGTCTGCGAATAACTCTGACCTCTGTTTATAAGCATAAGTATAAGCAAAAGCGAAAGTGAAACCGTAGTTGAAATAAGTAATCTGTTTGTATGTGCTGCAGTAATTTTTTTAATTTCTGTATTTTTCATTTATAACTATCTCCTTTAATATCATATATCCCATTCGCTAAGGGCATACATTATAGCCGAAACTGTAGCAATACCCGCCGTTTCACAGCGAAGAATCCTTTTACCGAGTGTAACTGTTTTAACATCTGAATTAGCGGCTAAATCCGCCTCAGCCTGCTCAAAACCGCCCTCAGGACCTATATAAACAGCAATGGTGCAATTTTTATCTGCACCTGCCAATGTATTGCTTAAATTAGCCTGCCGTTCACATTCGTACGGCATTATTTTTAAATCGTGCTTCTGGGCAATCGCTTTATCAAAACTTATTGCATTACCAACCTTTGGGATAATACCCCTGCCGCATTGCTTGGCGGCTTCTTCTGCAATTCTCTGCCAACGGATGCGCTTTTTCTCGTCATCTTTAATCTTAGCCACGCACCGCGCAGTTTCAACAGGCACTATAGCGTCAACACCGAGTTCCACGCATTTCTGGATAATTAAATCCATTTTATCCGACTTCGGCAAACCCTGATAGAGCGTAATGCTTATGCCACTTTCGGCTTCATTCGGATACGTTTTTACAATATCTGCCGTAATGCAGTTTTTATCAATAGTGTTTATTGAACACTCGTAATCCGTGCCCTCGCCGTCACACAATATTATACTATCTTTTTCCTTCAAACGCAATACCTTTGTGATATGCGCAACATCTTCGCCGGTGATTGTTGCTGCGTTTTGTGAAAACGCACTTTTATCGGCAAAAAATCTGTGCATCGACTTCACCTCAAATCACCATTATATTATACACAATATATATGGCATAAGTCAAGAATTTTCGATAAATTTACACAATATAGATGCCCAACCGCCACTATGTACTATTTTGCATATATCAAACCTGCTATTCTCTATAGCGGCAACCACATCATCAAGACGTTCGTCTATTATGCCCGAACATATGAACGTGCCGCCATCACGGATAAGTTTTTCGGCAGTAGGCAACAGTGCAATAATAACGTCTGCCACAATATTTGCCGCAACAACGTCATATTTGCACACGTTCATTTTGTCAAACAATGTGCTGTCGCTTAAAATATCGCCGCTGTAAACAGTATATTTGCTACGGTCAATTCCGTTCATGTCAAGATTTTCATAAGCAACATGAACGCAATTTTCGTCTATATCCACAGCGGTTGCGTGCTCAGCACCGAGTATGAGCGAGATTATAGAAAGTATTCCGCTTCCGCAACCGAGGTCAAGCATTTTTTCGCCGCATTGGATTGCACATTCAAGATGCGCAATGCACATCTGCGTACTATGGTGAGTACCCGTGCCAAACGTCATACCTGGGTTTACTTTAAAAACTTTTCTGTCGTCGAAATCTTTTGCATCTTCCCATTCGGGGCATATCAGCATTTTTTCACCAACGCATATAGGCTTAAAATACTTTTTCCAGTTGTTTGCCCAATCCTCTTCAAGCATAGACGTTGTTTCAACCTCTAAAGTTCCGTATATGCCATCTGCATCTGCCGTTTTAAGTTCAGCCATTGCCGATTTAATCTGCGCAAGTGAGTCAGCGGCATTTTCAGCCTCTACATACACTTTAACCTTTGTTACGCCCTGCTTGGATTTAACAAGTTCTTCGTCTACAAAATCCCAGTACTTTGTGTTGTTTTCCAAAAACTCTGTAAAATCCTTTTCGTCTTCTATTTCAAATCCGTTTATACCGATGTCCGAAAGTTTGTCACAAACAATATCAATACCATCGGTAGCAGTTAAAATACTTACCTGAATCCATTCCATATATTATTCCTCCGTTGTCAGCATATATAAATCATAGTAAATGCCTTTTTGTGCCATAAGTTCTTCGTGATTACCCTGCTCTGCAATGCCGTCTTCGGTGAGCACCAGTATGGTGTCTGCCTTGCGTATGGTAGAAAGACGGTGTGCAATAGTCAGCGTAGTTCTGCCTTTGGTCAAATCCTCAAGCGATTTCTGCACAAGGCGCTCACTCTCGTTATCGAGCGCGCTGGTGGCTTCGTCTAAAATGAGTATAGGCGGGTTTTTAAGGAACACTCTGGCAATGCTCAATCGCTGCTTCTGACCGCCTGAAAGTTTGACTCCCCTTTCGCCCACGTAGGTATCGTAACCGTTTGGAAGTGACGATATAAACTCGTGCGCACCGGCAAGTGCTGCGGCTTCTTCAACTTCTGCGCGAGTGGCATCGGGTCTGCCGTAGAGAATATTTTCGGCAATAGTGCCCGAGAACATATAAACGTCCTGCTGAACAACGCCTATCTGCCTGCGCAGAGAACTTTGTGTATAAGAGCGTATGTCTTTGCCGTCTATTAAAATAGCACCTCTTGTAACCTCGTAAAATCTGGGTATAAGACTGCACAGGGTGGTTTTACCGCCGCCCGACGGGCCGACCAATGCAACATTTGCACCGTTTGGAATAGTTAAATTAACGTGATTGAGCACGTTCCCCTTTTCGGTTTCGTAACCGAATGTAACGTCTGCAAACTCAATATCGCCCTTGACTTCGGTAAGTTCAACGGCATCGGGAGAGTCTTCAATGTCAACGGGGGTGTCCATAACCTCGGAAAAACGCTCAATGCCCGTCATACCCCTCTGGAACTGCTCCATAAACTCAACGATTCTGCGAATAGATGTAAGCAAAGTTGTAACGTAAAGCAGATACGCCATAAAATCGCCCGATGTAATCATTCCGCCACGCAGGAAAAATGCGCCTGCCACAACAACGGCTATATACATAATTCCGTCAAATAGCCTTGTTGTACTGTGGAAACTTGCCATGCAATGGTACATTCCGCGTTTGATTTTAAGGAATTTCATATTACCTTTTTCAAACTTGCCTTTTTCAACATCTTCGTTGGCAAAAGATTTTACCACACGTACGCCGAGCAGACTGTCCTCTACCTGAGAGTTAATCTCGCCCACCTGCACGCGTGATTCCTTGAACGCTTTTTTCATACGTCTGTTGAACTTGTACGAGAAAAAGAGCATCACGGGCAGAATTGAAAAAATGATAAGTGTAAGATAAATATTAAAAGACGATAAAACCGCAAATGAAACTATTATTTTAATTGTGGTTATAAAAATTTCTTCAGGGCCATGGTGGGCAAACTCTGTAACATCAAATAAGTCAGATGTTATACGTGACATTATCTGCCCTATTTTGGTGTTGTCGTAATACGAGTACGGAAGCCTTTGCAAATGCGCAAATAAATCCCTGCGCATATCGGTTTCAATCTGCGAGCCCATAATGTGCCCTACAGACTGCATATAATAACTTGCGGCAGTATCTATAACACGCAGAACAAGGTATGCCCCACCGAGAAGCAAAATAGCAGTAACCGAAAGTGCCTCAATATTGTCCGCTGCCTGAGAGGTAATATAGCGCACAATAAGCGGCAGAACAAGTTCGCATATAGTGGTAAGCGTTGCGCACGACAAATCTTTAAAAAGCGTAACACGATACTTTATAAAATACGGCAACACCCTGCGCAGCAGAGTGATGTTTTTTCTTTTAGTTTTCATAATGCTTAGGCCTCACAATCATTCATAGAAATATTATACAACTTTATCACCTTAAAGTCAAATAAAGCAATTTGTCGAAAACATTTTAGACGGGTTGCTCATTAATTTACATATTTTTACATATACTATATGTTACTATCTTTTCAAGGAGTGATTGTATATGCAGAAAACGGCTTTGGTGCCAATACCGAAAATAAACTTAAAACGACTGAAAACAAGGTTACATATAGACAAAAAACCTGATATAAAAAGTGCAATATACTTTGGTATGTCGCTGGCTATGTCGTGTGCAAAGGTTATGGGCGGATTAACCCCGTTCGGCACGGCATTTTTTGCGTCTGTGTGCACGGCAAAAAATCTTATCCCTACCCTTGCGGGGGTGGCAGCAGGAAGTCTGATTGCACACCCGTCCGTGATTGCCATGTGCTATG
Organism: Clostridia bacterium; assembly: GCA_045646385.1. GTDB lineage: Bacteria > Bacillota > Clostridia > UMGS1810 > UMGS1810 > SIG455. The sequence continues at coordinate 11,253 of JAZRKQ010000033.1, forward strand.
TGCTTACGGCGGCAGCACTTGCATTTATAAACATACTGTGGGACAAGCCTTTTAAAACATCGGTAAAAGCCTCTGTTGCGGGAGCGCTTTTGTTTTTTGCAAAAACAGTTGCCTCGGTTAAAGGCGGACTTTTGGTGTATGATATGCTGATAAACTTTGCAGAATCGTTTTTGTGCGCGATAGGTGTTATTGCAACCGATAAAGCAATGCCAGTTATATTTTCGGCAAGGCGTCGAACGGTTTTAAGCAATGAAGAGGCTGTTGGAATTGTAGCCGTTTTTGCGGTAACTCTTTTAGCGTTTAATAATATCCCACCCATATTCGGCATCAAAATCGGCAACATACTTAGCATAACCGTAATCCTAATGCTTAATATGCACGTATCTGTACCGACAGGTGCGGTGGTCGGCATAGTGGCAGGTGCAGTAAACTGCATAGGCACATATAATGCTGGCAGCGTTATTGGTGCGTATGCGTTTTCGTCGCTTATATCCTCACTTTTTAAGCGATACGGCAAAACAGGCGTCACATTAGGCTTTATATTTGCAAATGCAGTAATAACCGTAATTTTAAACGGCTCTACCGAAATTTTAATAAATGTTTATGAAATACTTATAGCCTCGGTACTTATGCTTGCAATGCCCAAAAGTTTTATAGATGCTGTTGCGCATATATCGGGCATAAGCACCTCATCGGTATATAGTGATAACGATAAAGTGCGCACCATATACAACGACCGCCTTACAAAAATTGCAGAATCATTAAATATTCTTTCCAAAAATGCACCAACAAAATCAAATGACGAGATTATGAAAATGGAAATAAATGCGCTTGTAAACAGAATGGGCGAGCGTTCGTGTGCTGACTGCAGTTTGCGTTACTGTTGCTGGCAGAAAAAAGGTTCTGAAACAAAAAAAGCAATACTTCAATTGCTATACGCCGCACAAAGTCATGGAAAAGCATATATAAACGATATTTTACCCGAATTTAAAAACAGATGCATACGTACAGAAAATCTTTTGCGTTCGTTCAACGACTCGTTTGAAGTATACAGAACAAACCTGCTTTGGCAGAAGCGACTTGCCGACAGTAAAGCATTGGCGTGTATGCAGATGGGTAGCATTGCCAAAATACTTGATGATATGGCAACAGAAAAACAAAGTGTGGCAGACGATGTTACACGCAGCCGTATACGCACCGCATTGGACGGGCAAGGGTTTACACCGAGCAATATAACTGCGTATTTTAAAGGTGACGGCAACATGATAATAGAACTTAAATTTGCCGCCGAAAAATACAGAGAGGATATGAAATACACTATTGCCCCGTGCCTGACGGATGCACTTGGTGTTAAGATAAGATTCAACGAAATCCACCGTGATATAAACCACGTACTGCTGACCTACAGTATGTGCGAGCGCTTCTGCCGTGCAACGGGTGCGGCAAGCATTAAAAAACACGGCGAAAACGTGTGCGGCGACAGTTTTACATCGCTGAACCTTACAAACGGCACATACGTTGCCGCAATAAGCGACGGTATGGGCAGCGGAGAGGCAGCAGCGAGCGAAAGTAAAAATACAATAGATTTGCTTAAAAACTTTCTGAGTTGCGGATTTGACGTAATGCACGCAATACGCCTTATAAACTCGTCGCTGATGCTTACGGGAACAGAAGAGATTTTTTCTACAATAGATTTGTGCAGTATAAATATGCATACAGGGATTGCAGATTTTATTAAAATAGGCGGAGCATCAACGTATATTAAAACTGGAAACTCAGTTGAAAAATTGACCACTTCTTCCCTGCCGGCAGGAATTATAGAAGAAATCAAACCAAAGCATTTTTCTAAAAAAATAGAAAGCGACACCCTTATAGTGATGGTGTCCGACGGCGTGGAGGGCGCGTCAACAGATGACAAATGGCTTGAAAAGAGACTTAAAACAATGGACACCGTAAATCCGCATATAATAGCAGATAAAGTTCTTGAACTTGCAGTTTACCATAGCGGGGGCAAAGCAAAAGATGATATGACGGTTATTGCCACACGTATATGGGAGGAAAATAATGTATAAATATTCTGATTTTGTTAATAATACCCATATAAGCAATCTTACAATGAATGGAGAGAAATCGATGACGGTTGACGACCGCAAAAAAAATACATTTATAAATAAACTGCTTTTTGTGTTCAGACCGAAGCGGTCAACAGATATAGTGGCATATGCAGATAAGATTATAGACGACTATACAGGTCTTACACTTCTGCGTACGCGCCGCCGCGACAGACGGCTTAAAAAACTCTCCATAGCGGTTTACACCGCATCGGTTGTGGTTTGCATAGGCATCTTGTGGTGCACCTTTAAAATATTTTTTTGATACAGCAATGCTCCGTGTAAGTCCCCCGGCACGGAGCATTGTTGTTTTCGCCTATTAAACGACAAAATTCCAAGAATGTTTGTTGCAAATTATGCTATTGACTATTAGACGATTTTTTTGTATAATATATGGTAATAAACTTTTAATGAAAGGGCGTGTTTGTTATTACTCACGATAAATTTGCATACGAGGGCCTTACCTTTGACGACGTGTTGCTGGTACCGCAGAAGTCGGATATAACTCCCGATATGGTAGACCTCAGCACACAACTTACAAAAAAAATCAAACTGAATATTCCTCTTATGAGTTCTGCTATGGATACCGTTACAGAATCTGCGTTGGCTATAGCCATTGCCAGAGAGGGCGGCATAGGTATTATCCATAAGAATATGACTATCGAACAACAGGCGATTGAGGTTGATAAAGTTAAGCGTTCTGAACACGGCGTTATAGCAGACCCCTTTCATCTGTCACCCGAGCACACTCTGCGTGATGCAGATGCGCTTATGGGCAAATACAAAATTTCAGGTGTGCCGATTGTAGAGAACGATAAACTCGTTGGCATTATCACAAACCGCGACCTGCGTTTTGAAACAGATTATTCCAGAGCCATTGGCGAGGTTATGACTAAAGATAACCTTATAACCGCCCCCGCAGGCACTACTATGGAAGAAGCACAGGAAATCCTGCGCAGACACAAAATTGAAAAACTGCCGATTGTAGATAAAGATTTTAAATTAAAAGGTTTAATCACCATTAAAGATATAGAAAAAAGCGTTAAGTACCCCAACGCCGCTAAAGACTCTAACGGCAGACTCCTCTGCGGTGCGGCTATAGGTGTTACTGCAGACGTGCTTGACCGTGCAAAGGCATTGGTTGATGCTAAAGTAGACGTTTTAGTTCTCGACAGTGCTCACGGACATTCACAGAACATTATCAACTGCTTGAAGAAAGTTAAAGAAGCATTCCCACAGGTTGACGTTATAGCAGGTAACATTGCTACTGCCGAGGCTGCAAAAGAACTTATTGAAGCAGGTGCAGACGCTATTAAAGTAGGTATCGGCCCAGGCTCTATCTGTACAACACGTGTTGTTGCAGGTGTGGGCGTTCCGCAGATAAGCGCTATTTACGAGGCTGCTCAGGTTGCTAAGGAATACGGTATCCCCGTTATAGGCGACGGCGGTGTTAAATTCAGCGGTGACCTCCCCAAAGCAGTTGCCGCAGGCGCAGACGTTATTATGATTGGCTCACTCCTTGCAGGTTGTGAAGAAAGCCCCGGCGAAGAGGAAATCTATCAGGGCAGACGTTTCAAAGTATATCGCGGTATGGGTTCACTTGCCGCTATGGAAAAAGGCAGTAAGGACAGATACTTCCAGACAGGCAGTAAAAAACTCGTTCCCGAGGGTGTTGAGGGACGTGTACCTTTCAAAGGTCCTCTTGCCGACACAGTATTCCAGTTAATCGGCGGATTGCGTTCAAGCATGGGTTACTGCGGTACACCTACAATTGCAGAACTAAAAGCAAAAGGCAAGTTCGTACGCATTACTGCAGCAGGTTTAAGAGAGAGCCACCCGCACGATATTTCAATCACTAAAGAGGCTCCAAACTACAGCACAAACGTATAATATATAAAAAAATTAACACTCCCCATTCAAAATAATGGGGAGTGTTTTTTCCAGCCTAAAAAAATCCTAATTCAAAAATCAAATTTATGTTGCCGTCTGTATATAAATCAATCATTTCTAAAAGTTCTATTCTGTCATCGGCGGTAAGTTTGCTGCCTAAAAAACGATATATATTCTCGTATGCGTGATGTATACTTATTGCCAAGATATCGAAATGTTCTTCATAGTCAAAATCTTCATTGTCAATAATGCGTATTAGTGCTTCTTCCATATGCTCCATATCCCATTTTTCAAGGATTTCTCTTAAATTTTCTTTTGTAACTTCCATAATAAATACCCCCCGCACATAAGCACGGGGGGTATAATAATTAAACGCTTAATTATTTAACAGTTTTATTTCCTTTAAACAGTACCCAGAACTGACCTGCAATAAAGATTGAAGAATAGGTACCTGCTACAATACCGATAATAAGCGGAAGCGCAAAGTCTTTAATTGAGGGAACACCAAGGATATACACCATTACGATTGTAAGCAAAGTGGTAATAGATGTATTGATTGAACGTCCCATAGACTGCCATACACTCTTATTAACAACATCGCCGAAAGTTTCTTTCTTTAAGAATCTTGTGTTTTCTCTGATTCTGTCGAAGATAACGATTGTTGCATTGATTGAGTAACCAAGTATTGTAAGGATAGCAGCAATGAAAGATGTGTTTACAGGGAACTGGAAGATAGCATAGATGGCAATCATCATAAGCATATCGTGCACAAGTGCCAGCACCGCTGAAATACCCGAAAGAACTTCAAAACGGAATGTGATGTAGATAAGCATAAGTATTGCCGCAATGCAGATTGAAAGTGCCGCATTTGCCCACAATTCCTGACCAACGCTTGCGCTTACATTATCTACTGACATAACTGTTGAATTTTCAAATTTTGCTTTGAGTGCGTCTGTAACTTTTGTACGGAGTTCTGTGTCGATTGCAGTTGTTTTAACAAGTGCTCCGTTATCGTCAGTTTTCTGTACGCTTGAAACGGTTACGCCCTCAACTGCGTCTACACATTCTCTGACAGCCGCTTCATCATAAGCAGTGCCGAGGTCTACGTAAATAGCAGTACCGCCGGTAAAATCGATATCTGTATTAAGTCCGTTAACGAAGAAGCAAACTGCACCGATTAATAAAATAATAATCGAAATTGCAAAGAATATTTTTCTGTGATTTACGATATTAAACATTCTGTTTGCCCCCTTTCGCAGCGCTGTAGAGTTTTGGATTTTTAAGGTTGAAACCAATCATCTGTTTAAGCAGGAACTTGGTTACAAAAATTGCTGTAAACATACTTACAATTGTACCGATGAACAATGTTACTGCAAAACCTTTGATTGTACCTGTACCGAAGTAGTAAAGAACTGCCGCTGCAATAAGTGTTGTAATGTTAGAGTCAACAATTGCAGAGAATGCACGTTTGAAACCTGCCTCAACTGATGCACGAAGTGTTTTGCCAACACCGAGTTCTTCTTTGATTCTTTCAAATATAATTACGTTTGCGTCAACCGCAGTACCAATGGTTAAGATAACACCTGCGATACCTGGCAGAGTAAGGTTTACTCTGAACAGCGAAAGGATAATTGCTACAATTGAAATATAACCAACCAAAGCAACGTCTGCTATAAGACCGCACATACGGTACATAATAAGCATAAATATCATTACCAGAAGCAAGCCGATTGCACCTGCTAAAAGGCTGTTATCGAGCGCTTTTTCACCGAGTTGCGGTCCAACGCTTCTAAGTTCGATATCTTTAAGTGCGAAAGGCAACTGACCGGACTGAATCTGTCCTGCTAAAGTTGTTGCAATTTCCTGTGTGAAATCACCTGTAATTACACAAGTTTCGCTGTCGATTGTTTCAGATACTCTTGGTGCTGAAATCATTTCTTCGTCTAAGTAGATAGCGATTATGTTATTGCCATCTGCAAGAGTAGAAATTCTTGCAGTTGCTTCTGCAAATTTTTTCTGACCTTCAGGTGTAAGTGTAAGTTGAACAAGATAACCTTTTGCACCGCTATTGTCAATCTGTTCGTAAACGGCTTTAGCATTTTTAACATCTTCGCCGCCAACTAAAACAACGTTACCCTCATAATCTCTGAAAGTAAGTTTTGCTGTAGCACCCAAAAGTGCAACTGCTTCTTCAGGATTGGTGATTGAAGGGATTTCCACACGCACGCGCTTGTCGCCCTGCTGAGAAAGAACTGCCTCGTGGTAACCCTGAATATCAAGACGGCTTCTGAGTACCGCTTTAACAGCCGCCATATTTTCTTCAGACACGTCTTCGGTGGTGTCTGCCTCAAATACTATAACAGAACCTCCTGCGAGGTCTAAACCTCTTTTAATTCCGTTTTCCGGATCAAGTGCTTTCGGAATGGAATAATTTCCGATAGTAAGTCCGCAAGCAGCGATGTATGCCAGAATGGCTATAACCAAAACCGCAAGCGTAAACTTTGCAATGCTTTTTGATTTCATTTATAATCCTCCTTAGTGTAATGAAATTCCAATATTATAATTATATATTCTATTTGCCCGATTGTCAAGGTATGGTTTTTAAATATTATAATATTCCTTGTACCACTCAGCAAATTTAGAAAGTCCCTCTTCTATAGTTGTAGACGGTTTAAAATCAAAATCACGCATCAGTTCGCTTACGTCTGCATATGTCTGGTAAACATCGCCCGCCTGCATCGGCAGATATTCTTTTTCTGCAGTTTTGCCTATGCATTTTTCCAATGTTTCTATAAAGTACATAAGTTTTTCGGGAGCGTTATTTCCTATATTATAAACTTTGTGCCTGTCGCCGTTTTTATCAGGCTTGGGCGGATTTTCAAGCATATTGCAAATACCCTGAACAATATCGTCAACGTATGTAAAATCTCTGTACATATCACCGTTATTGAATATCTTTATCGGCTCGCCCTTCATAATTTTATTTGTAAAACTAAAGTATGCCATATCAGGTCTGCCATAAGGACCGTAAACAGTAAAGAAACGCAGTCCCGTTGCAGGTATGCCGTAAAGATGGCTGTATGTAAACGCCATAAGTTCGTTACTTTTCTTCGTTGCTGCATAAAGGCTTATGGGGTGGTCAACATTATCGTCTGTGGAGAAAGGAGTTTTTTCCTGATTGCCATACACAGATGAAGACGAAGCATACAAAAGGTGCGACACCGGATTATGACGGCAAGCCTCTAAAATATTGAAAAAGCCGACAATGTTAGAGTCTATATACGCCTGCGGATTTTCTATTGAATACCTTACCCCTGCCTGAGCGCCAAGGTTTATGGCAATATCAAATTTATTGTCTTCAAAAAGTTTATTTACCGCATCTTTATCTGCTAAGTCGCCTTTTACAAAAGTGTAATTTGAAAACTTTTCTAAGATTTCAAGACGTGCATACTTTAACGACACATCGTAATAATCGTTAATGTTGTCATACCCTACTACATCATATCCGTCCTCTAAAAGCCTTTTTGAAAGATGAAAACCTATAAATCCTGCTCCGCCTGTAACAAGAATTTTTTTGCCGACATCATATTTTATTAAATTTACCATAAATCATGCCTCTCTCTTTTTACCGTTTCCCCAAGCAGTTCTTCCATTATTGCTGATTTTATGTGCCGGTGCACCTGCAATACCTATATTTTCTTCATAGAAAGACTTGTTAACAAGTGAATTGGCACCTATCGCACATCCGTCAGGAATTTTATTCCTCCCAACAACACAGCGCCAATGCCTATAACCACATTATCTCCAATTACCGGAGCAGCATCAGAGGTCCCCCCGGCAACAATTCCCGTGTTAATATGTAACGCACAATTTTCTCCAACGTATGCATTAGAGTTTATTAGAATACTCCCTACGTGCATCAGTCTCAAACCTTTGCCACAAACATTAATCGGGATTTTTATGCCGTGTTTTTCCTGCATTTTTAACAATCTTATCCGCCAAAACAGTGTTCTGAATTTATTTTTATTATTGTAATGATACTCTGTATGTCTTAATGTATAAACATATTTATACGCTATCCTCATTTCTCCTAAAACAACGATGGGACATCTTCTGCTTTTCAGACCATAAAGTTTTGACTCATAGTCCAAAAAAGCATTAAGTTCCTCTCTTGTATAAGGCGTATGATTCATTTTTTGAACACTCCTCAAAATCAATCTCTGAAATACAAATCTCTTGTATATACTTTGCTTAGTACGTCTTCGAGTTCTGCACCGTATCTGTTTGCCACTATAACATCACACAAAGATTTAAACTCGTCCAAATCACGTATAACTCTGGAATTGAAGAATTTATCTTCCTTTAAAGAAGGCTCGTAAACTACAACCTCTATACCTTTTGCTTTGACTCTTTTCATAACGCCCTGAATTGACGACTGTCTGAAATTATCTGAATCGGCTTTCATTGTAAGTCTGTAAATACCCACTACTTCCGGATTTTTCTCTATTATACTGTCTGCTATAAAGTCTTTGCGCGTTCTGTTGGCATCTACTATAGCCGTCATGATATTCTGCGGAACGTCTTTATAGTTTGCAAGCAGTTGCTTTGTATCTTTCGGCAGGCAATATCCGCCATAACCGAAAGACGGATTATTATAATGCGTGCCTATGCGCGGGTCTAAGCATACACCCTCTATTATCTGCTTGGCATCAAGACCTCTTACCTGCGCATAAGTATCAAGTTCATTAAAAAACGACACCCTCATGGCAAGGTATGTATTGGCAAAAAGTTTTATTGCTTCCGCCTCGGTAAGGTTAGTAAAAATCTTGGGGATTTCCTCCTTGATTGCGCCCTCTGCAAGCAAATCGGCAAACTGCTTTGCTTTTTGCAGAAGATATTCATTATCCTCGGGGCATCCCACCACAATACGCGACGGATAAAGATTGTCATAAAGCGCTTTACCCTCACGCAAAAACTCGGGTGAAAACAGTATGTTCTTACATCCGTATTTTTCAATCACACCCTTGGTATAACCAACGGGTACTGTGGATTTTATAACCATAACCGCATCAGGGTTGGTTTCCATAACTTTTTCAATAACAGATTCAACGGAAGAAGTATCAAAATAGTTTAATTTAGGATCATAGTTTGTAGGTGTGGAAATAATAACAAAATCTGCGCCAATATATGCAGACGAAGCATCTGTTGTAGCTGTAAGATTAAGATTGCCATTTGCAAGGTACTCCTCCACTTCAGCATCTTTAATTGGTGAAACTCCTCTGTTTATCATTTCGACCTTTTCTTCAATGATGTCTACCGCATAAACCTCATTTTTCTGGGCCAACAGAATTGCATTCGACAGCCCTACGTAACCTGTTCCCGCTACAACAATTTTCATACGTTATCATTTCTCCTTTATATCTTTTTAATCTATCATTCCAAGTTCTTTCATCATTTCAAGACGTTTGTTTGATTTCTCTGCTGCTATTTTATTCTCATCATAATTTTTTACACGGCCAATAGCGATATTAAACAATCTGTTAATCCATGCAAACGGGATTAACACTGAATTTTTTGCATATCCATACCCCGTTTTAACAAGATACTCTTTCGGCGGAAACAACTTGAAGAAAATATTTTGTTCCGATCTTAATTTTGAATAAATAAACTGTTGTGTTTTTGAAGATGCACGCTTTTCACAATATAATTCAATGAAATTTGTACGATCATCTGCCGAATAACCAAATGCTCCGCCATCTTCCATATCGGTTAAGAGTTTGTCTGTAAGAGATTTATCACACACGGGATAGTCATACCCAAAATATATTGTTCCGACAGATTTAAGCACGTCTATCAGTTTGTCATATTTAAGTTTTTTTAAAGTTTTATTATATTTATTAAAATCTATCTTATTGCTGTTTTTTTCTATATACAACAGTAAGTCCATCACCTGACGGATTCCGCAACCGTCATTTACAAGATGCTTTATATAGTGGGCTGTAAGGTACATCAATTCGTCATCTGTTGTCATAACGTGATACTCTTTGCCGTTTATCAATACTGTTTCATATTTATCACTATAAGTAATATGACTGTTAAAAACTATATTTTCGCTTGTCCTAGAATATAAACGTACATGTAATTCCAGCAAGCCTCCAATGGGATGTCTGGCTTTTATATGATGGTCATTTCTTGTTCTGTTTCCAATTACATACCCGTTTTCTTTCAAAATTTTTACAGCCTTATCTTCATCTGCCTTATTTATATATATGTCCGTATCACCCGAAATCCTGCATTCCGGCTGAGCATACAACTCCGCCACAACGGGTCCCTTAATTAAACAACATACTATTCCATTCTCTTCAAGTTTTTTTATAATTGAAAGTGTAAACTCTTTACGTGTTACAGATTTAGCAACAGTAGTTATAAATTCACTTCTCCATCTGCTTACATCAGCAGTTTTTTCTGCAGCTTTGTATACGACAGGCCACACGCCCTGCAAAATTGCACATGCGCGTACAGCCTCCATATCCATTTGCGCGGCTGAAATCTCATATCCGCGTGCTCCGGCGCCTAAAAGCCGCAGCATATCTTCAAACGCGTGAGTCATTTCTTTTTTCTCCGTCTAATTCTTCATTTTCTGTTTGTTCGTCAATCAAATATTCCTGCTTTGCTATTTCACGCCGGCATATTGCAACAGACGCTGCAGCCATTGAAAAATATATATATGTCATTTTATCATAATATGATACCATACCAAAGCCAATTACAAAGAACGAAGTTATAATCGCAAACATAAGTGTAGCCGCGGTATTTCCCGTAGCGACTGAAAGAATATACAAATTTTTAATCAAGTAAAAGTAAATTGCGTAATATATCAAAAATCCCACTATGCCAACACATGCAAGCAATTCTATAAAATTATTGTGCAAATATGTGCCATGCCCAGTGTATTCCTGCATAATCAACCACGAGTTGTTAAGCCCTACACCTGTATATGGCCGTTTCATAAACGATTCCCAACCTATCTCTACCATTGCGAATCTTAATTTAGCAGAACTATCAATTTGTCCCGATTCGCCACCAAACATAGTTGATATACGTGAAAAAACACCTTGAAATATGGGCATTGTTGACATATAGTTAAGAATAATTAAAATAACTATTATTGTTGCCAAGAATTTTGCAAAAGCCGTAAGAGAAATATTTTCTCTGTATTTCATAAGAAGAAGCAACCCTATCCCCAAAGCAATCATTGCAATCGCTTTGCGTGAGCCGGTACCTAATGCCACCAATACAGCCAATGCCATAAATAAATAACAATGTTTTTTTTCTTTAAAATATCCCTGATAAAATGCAACAATGGCAGTTATTGAAAGATACATTCCTATTGTATTAACATTATTTATTATTCCACCTAGACGCTCTCCAAGAAGCATCAGTCTGATATACTCGCTTATTCCATAGTACTCCACTATAACACCTGCACAAATAACACCGGATATCATAAATCCATAAATAAATGACTCTATATTTTCAAATGCACTTATATACGAATACAGAATAACCGACATAATAAGTAACTGTGCAAGAGTTATTATAGACACCAATGAATTTTGAACGTCTATTGACCATAACAATGCAATAAAACAAAAAATAATAAATGATGCGAACAGCATTAAAAAAGTATCAATACGGAAACTTTTCCCCTTAAAAATCATATATGCTGCGCAACCACCAAACGCAAGCACAAAAACACCTTGTGATATAATATTTAATAATTGATATGTGGTAAATAGCAAGACAGATACCATATACGTTGTAATAAGCACCAGCAAAAGTTTAGATCCTTTTGACCCCGTTGGCTCTTCAATATTTCTTGGTAAATACATATTATTTCATATCCCTTTCAAATATTAAACGAATAAACTCTTTAGTTACAGAATTCTGGTCATATCCGGCATTATAAAATTTATCACGCGTATCTTCACGCATATCGGACAATGATTTTGTTAAAACCTCATTTGCCCAATCCTCAGCAGATAAATCTAATGAAAGATATTTAACAAGCCCTGTGATATCTGCCTGAGATGTTATGGTATCAGATATTACGCAAGGCAATCCTGCAGCCTGAGCCTCAATAACAACATTGGGCATTCCCTCGTGGAATGACGGAAACAATAATACATCAAATGCCGACATAAGTTGGGTAACATCGCTTCTTCTGCCCAAAAAAATAACTTTATTCTCAATACCGAGAGTTCTAACCTTTTCACGGATTGTATGTTCTAATTCGCCAACACCTACAAGAAGCAGTTTTGCATAATTGTTTTTCTTGCATATACAACTGAAAATGTCTATTAAAAATTCATGGTTTTTTTGTGCTGTAAATCTACCAACATGCCCCACAACAAAACTGTTTTCAATATCAAGTTCCTTTCGCAAGGCATTGCGTTTATCAGAATTAAACCTGTATAATTCAAAATCAAGTCCGTTATTAAGCATATGAACCCGTCCTCTGTCCATACTGCCTTTGCCGAATGTGTACTCTGCCGCCTCTAAGGAAGGGGCTATTTTAACATTAGGAACCATTATTGGTAAAAATTTAAATATTTTATGTAAAAAGTTTAATTTTCTGTCTAAAATTGCGCCATTGGTGGTTCGCATTGCAAGGACTTTTGCGCCACCAAGTTTAGCGGCAATAAGATCAATTGCAGAAAGAGAAATTTCGTTCACAAGAAATGCATATTTATATCCGTGTTCTTTTACGATACGTCTAATATCACAAAAACATTTTACAGGATTCTCGCTCTTTGAAACTATATGAAATATTTTACCACCGTTTGCAATGACCTCATCTTCATAAACGCCGACCTCGTCACTCATAACGCAAAAATCCATCTGGTATTCTGTTTTATCTATATTGCGGTAGATCTTCATCAAAAATGTTTCTGCACCGCCAACATTCAATGAGTTTATAATGCATAGTAATCTTTTCACTATATATACCCCACCAATATAAATTCTGTTAAATTATAATAATCCACAGTATCACATAATAATCTTAACATAAAAATTATACAAAATCAACTAAAACAATAAAAAAAGCAAAGGAAAGATTTAAATCCCTTTGCTTTAGGAAGATACGTCAATACTCTACTGTTTTTACTTTTTCGCTATCTATAAACATATCTACAAGTCTGCCCTTATTGTAATCCGACGGAAATTTTGCGTATATATCAAGATTTATAACTCCTGAAGCGCTTTTATCCATTTTGATATTCAAAATTTCTATGCCGTCACCCACAAGTTGAGAACGAACATACTCAAGAGTATCTCCCGCCTCGGTAATCCTTATAGAAATAAGTTCTGCAGATGGTGTGCGTAACACTTTAAAGTGACCGTGAAATACAAACTGCACAATTGTAATAGTTACAGACGTAGCAACACCTACACTGTACATTCCTGCTCCTATCGCCATGCCAATACCTGCCGTTGCCCATATACCTGCAGCAGTAGTTAAACCGCTGATTGCGTTTTTGCGCACAAAGATAGTTCCTGCACCAAGGAAACCAACACCGGTTACAATCTGTGATGCTATACGCGATGCATCTGCTTTGCCGAATTCAGCAAGCGAATCTGCAAATCCGTATTTTGAAACCACCATCATGAGTGCAGAGCCGAGCGCCACTATAAGGTGTGTACGTATTCCTGCCTCTTTCATTCTGTTTTTGCGTTCATATCCAATAACAGCACCGCAAATTCCTGCTATAATTATGCGCAGAAAATACTCGCCATGTTCTAAAAAATGCATTAAAATCTGATATTTCATTATACCCCTTCACTCCTTTCAAAACATTGTAACACAACAGTATATGAATGTCAACCAACGGCTCATGAGTTCAGTTGTTTTGCACACAAAAACATTGAAAATTTGTGCACGATATCAACTGATAATTTTAAATAATATATATGCCCCGATTATATCCATACTCAATGTTAATTTATCATTGCAATTTTTGCATTTTTGGTATACAATATAGGTAAATGTTTTTCCGCAGGTCCGAAGCGGAAGAAAGAACGACTTTCTCGGACAGAAAGGCTTTGACTTATTATGAAATTATGGGGCGGCAGATTCAGCAAAAACACCGACTCTGAGGTAAACGATTTTAATTCATCAATCCGTTTCGACGGCAGAATGTATGCTCAGGATATACGCGGCAGTATTGCTCACGCAAAGATGCTCGGCAAATGCGGGGTAATCTCTGAAAACGACAGCGAAACACTCGTTAAAACATTAAAAGAACTTCTTGCCGATATTGAAAACGGAAAAGTTGAGTTTATGACCGATGCAGAAGATATACATATGAATGTGGAAACACTTCTTATAGAGCGCATAGGCGATGTTGGAAGAAGACTTCACACAGGAAGAAGCAGAAATGATCAGGTTGCTCTTGATATCAAAATGTACCTGATGGACGAGGAAAAAGATATCTATGCGCTTTTAAAAGACCTTTTAAATTGCCTTATAGATATGGCAAGCGAGCATTTAGATACAATTATGCCGGGCTATACACACTTACAAAAAGCACAGCCGATTACTCTGGCGCATCACCTTATGGCTTATTTTGAGATGTTCAAGCGTGACTGTACCCGTCTTGACGACTGGGCAAAACGCACCAATGTTATGCCTCTCGGATCAGGCGCATTAGCAGGCACTACATATCCTTTTGACAGACAATACGTTGCAGACCAGTTAGGCTTTGACTCTATTACATTAAATTCGCTCGACGGTGTATCCGACAGAGATTACGTTATAGAACTCGCAAGTTGCTTATCGCTCATAATGGTACATTTAAGCCGTTTCTGCGAGGAACTGATTCTCTGGAATTCAAACGAATTTTCATTTATTGAAATGGATGATGCGTGCTCTACGGGAAGTTCAATAATGCCGCAGAAGAAAAATCCCGATGTTGCCGAACTTATTCGCGGTAAATCGGGCAGAGTTTTTGGTGACCTTATGAGTATTCTTACAACAATGAAAGGCTTACCGCTTGCATATAACAAGGATATGCAAGAAGATAAAGAATGTATATTTGATGCCGTTGATACCATCAAACTCTGCTTGCCGGTGTTTACCAAAATGATACGCACTATGAAGATAAATAAACCCGTTATGGAGCAAGGTGCAAAAGGCGGATTTACAAATGCTACAGACGCGGCTGACTATCTTGTTAAAAAAGGTATGCCTTTCCGCAAGGCACACGAAGTTGTTGGAAAAATGGTTGCATATGCGCTTGACAAAGGCAAAAGTCTTGACGAATTTACTCTTGATGAATTCAAAGCGTGCAGCGATATAATCGAGGAAGATATCTACCATGCAATCGACCTTAAAACTTGCGTAAACGACCGCAAGATTATAGGTGGACCTGCAAAAGAAGCCGTACAATATACAATCAATATAGAAAAAGACTGGCTTAAAAATATGTAAATATCTTTATATAAAAAAGTTGCCCCACCGCTTATGATATTTAGGCAGTGGGGCAACTTTTTTACTGTATCATAAACACCAAATATTATTTTTCATCACCTAAACATCTCAAGTGATGAAAAATAATATTTGGTATATCATACTAACGAAAAAGGACTTGGAAAACCAAGTCCTTTAATTTTTACTGAAATATTCTTCTTGCAGTTGAGTAAGTATTTGCGTAGTATCCGCTGTTGATAGTGATAATCTCTACGCTTCTGCCGGGCTGTGGAGAGTGAATCATCATACCGTTACCAACATATATACCTGCGTGGCTTATATTATAGCCGTTAGTTACAAAGAACACCAAATCACCGGGGATAAGATTTTCTTTACTTACATACACACCATTTGATGTCTGTGAAGCGGCTGTTCTGTTAAGATTAACCCCTACCTGTGAGTAGCAGTATTTAGTAAATCCGGAGCAGTCAAACCCTGCAGGCGACATACCGCCGTATCTGTAAGGAGTACCGATATACTGCTTTGCAATGTCAACAACGCGCTGACCTTTAGTTCTTTCTGCGGCATAACGAGAAGCCTCAGTAGCATCAACAACTTTTACATAATCGCTGATAAGGTAAGCATCGGCACCGTTGTATTTAACTTTGTACCAAAGACCTTCAACACCTATAATATCAACTATAGTGCCGTAGGTGTACTGACCTGCGATTGCACAGTTTGTGTTCGGCTGAGTGCGTATATTGAGCACACTTGCCAGAACTACACCACATTTTCCTGCTGCGAATGTAACACAAGCAAAGGAAGAAACTATTATTATCATAACTATCAGCGCCGCAGCAAACTTGGTTGCCTTGCGCTTTAAACTATGTATCATTTGTAAAATCTCCTGACTGTATAAAAACAAATATTATATGCAACTTATATTTGTATTATACCTCAGCAGAGCAAAAATGTCAAACTTTTTTAACAATTAATTAACAAACATCATGTTATTTGGGCTATATGCACAGTTTTAACTGCGTTTTTATGTGAATATGTCACAATAGAAAAATGTAATAATTTGAAATTGTTAAAAATTATAGATTTTCGTTAACAATTTTTTTAATCTCACTGTCAAGGTCTGCTTTTTTATTATATACACGTATTATGTATATCCAAAAGATAAGAATTAAAACACATAAAGGCGCAGTTATATAAGCAGGTGCACTAAGGATATAACAAATACCCATAACAGCAAATATGGCGATAATCGGCAGCATATAAACTAAAAATGCAGCAAAGTAAACTCTTCCCGTTGGCATATACAAAACCACTTTATCTCCAACATCTGCATTGGCGGAATTTTTAGCCTCTATATCATAAACGGGATTTTCACACAATCCGCAAGATGAACACTCACCTAAACACGCAGATTTTTTCTCTATACGCACGGTGGCATGGTTTCCGTTAATTTTTACAACTGTTCCCTCACCCGTCATAGTTTTCTCCTTCATCACATTAGTAATAAGTGTTTTAATTCGCATAAATATGCTCAGTCGAATTAAAACACTTATTACCTATATAGTTTTATTTAATTAAATACTTTTTATTGAGTTCCGACAGCGCTGTGTCCACGCACGACTCATCAATCAAAAGCAAAATCTCATTAACAGAAGCGCTTATAAGTTTAACTGTTATATCAGCGCTTGCTAAAACGCCGAGAACATCTGCAGTTATACCCGTATCGTCAGAAAGTGCACTGCCCGAAAGAGTGATTTTTGCATTGCTGCTGCTTATATGGCACAAAAAGTGCGGAATACGGCTCCGCATCTCCCCCATAGCAGCAACCGCTTTGCCCAGATATTCGCTAAGTATGGTAAACGACATATTCATTTTACCCTTGTTATGAGGTGCAAGAGTTATCATATCAACATTTACACCCTGCTCCGCAATTTTCTTAAAAATTTCAGTCAGCAATCCTCCGTTGCAATTTAAATCGTTAATGGTAATTAAAGTTATGCTGTCTGTTACATCAATATCGGTAATGGCACTTTTAATCATATAAACAAATCCCCTTTTGCAATAAATTCTCTCTTTTATTATATGCAAAAAGGGGATATTATGCTAATTATGCGTTAACAAGGTCTTCCATATTATACATTCCGGGTTGTTTGCCCACTAAATATTTAGCGGCTTTAATAGCACCAACGGCAAAAACTTCTTTACCCATAGCGGTATGTTTAACTTCTATAATCTCGTCATTACCGGCAAAAAGCACACTATGCTCTCCTACAATCGTACCGCCGCGCACACTATGGATACCGATTTCACTCTGTTCTCTTTTTTTGCGTACAAAGTGTCGGTCGTAAACATAATCGACATTGCCTTTTAAAGATGATGAAATCTCGTCTGCAATCATAAGTGCCGTACCGCTTGGTGCATCAATCTTCTGATTATGGTGTTTTTCTATAATTTCAATATCAAAATTGCCCTCTAAAACAGCCGCTGCTTTTTTAACAAGGCTTATTAAAAGGTTTACACCCACCGACATATTTGCCGAAGAGAAAACAGGAATACGTTTTGAAAGTTCTGCAACTTTTTCTCTTTGTGTTGTGCTTAATCCTGTTGTTGCAAGTACAAACGGTATACGTCTGTCACCGCAGAAAGACACAAGTGAGTCAAGGCATGCAGGGTTAGAAAAGTCTATAACAACATCAACCTTTTCCTTAACATCGCTTAAATCGTTATAAACAGGATATGCATCTGCAGTAGTGTCAATATCATAACCGCAAACAATATCTGCCGCATCGTCATTTTCAAGTATTTTTGTAATGACTTTTCCCATTTTTCCGTTGCAACCGCTTAACAAAATATTTATCATCAGTAATTCACTTCCTTAATATTAAAATGCGGGGGCGGATACTTTTATCTGCCCCCACAAAGCGTATACTATTTAAGTAATCCGTATCCGATAAGTGCCTTTTTAAGCACCTCTGCGTTCTTATCTTCCATCTCACACAAAGGCATACGCAATTCACCCGCCGGGAACCCGAGCATATTCATAGCCGTTTTAACCGGAATAGGGTTAACCTCACAGAAAAGCGCACTGATAAGAGGAAGCATTTTAAGTTGGATATCAAGTGCTTTTTCTCTTTCGCCATCAAGATAAAGTTGAACCATATCGTGAGTGTCTTTAGGAGCAATATTTGCAATAACAGATATAACACCCTTACCGCCCGCTGCAAGCATAGGCACGGTAATATCGTCGTTACCCGAATAAATATCCATATCGTCGCCGCAAAGTGCTTTGATTTCAAGTGCTCTGGCAATATCGCCTGTAGCCTCTTTAATACCCACTATGTTATCAACTTTAGAAAGTTCTTTTACTGTTTCGGGTTTAATATCTGTACCGGTACGGCTTGGAACATTGTAAAGTATACAAGGGATATCGATAGCATCTGCAGTAGCAGAATAATGTTTAATAAGTCCTTTTTGTGTTGCTTTATTATAATAAGGAGTAACCAGCAGAACTGCATCTGCACCAAGGTGTGCAGCCTCTTTTGTAAGTTCAATACCGTGTGCTGTGTCGTTACTTCCTGTGCCTGCTATAACAGGTATAGCGCCGTTTACTTTTTTAATGGCATAGTCAACAACTGCAAGGTGCTCTTTATCAGGCATTGTGGCAGATTCGCCCGTTGTGCCGCAGATAATGATGGCATCTGTAGAGTTATCAAGATGGTACTGCAAAAGTTCGCCAAGTGCTTCATAGTCTACCTGCCCGTTTTTAAAAGGAGTTATCAAGGCTACTCCCGAACCTGTGAATACGGTCTTTTTCACTATAATACCCACTTTCTCAAAATTATGATGATTTATTGTGGCAACTTATTTGTTTTCATTCATTTCGATAAGTTTCTGTGCAATCTGAACTGCGTTTGTTGCAGCGCCTTTTCTTATGTTGTCTGCAACAACCCAGAGGTTTACACCGCTTTCAACGCTTTCGTCACGTCTGATTCTGCCGACAAACACTTCGTTTTTGCCTTTAGCATTTACAGCCATCGGGTATACTGCATTTGCAGTATCGTCCTCAACAACCAATCCTTCCATATCAGCAAGAACTTGTTTGAGTTCGTCTAAATCAAAATCGTTGTAGAACTCTACGTTGATAGATTCGCTATGGCAATCGAAAACAGGTACACGAACTGTTGTAGCAGTAATCTTCATATCGTCATCGTGAAGAATTTTGCGTGTTTCGTTAACCATTTTCATTTCTTCTTTAGTATAACCGTTATCGAGGAAAACATCTATCTGCGGTAAGCAGTTGTTTGCAATCGGGTGATTGAACTTTTTAGGTGCTTCGCCTTTGAGTCCGTTTTCCAAATCCATATATCCGCCCATACCTGCACCTGATACGGCCTGATATGTAGAATATACTACTCTTTTGATTTTATATTTATCGTGAAGTGCTTTCAAAGGAACCATAGCCTGAATTGTAGAGCAGTTAGGGTTAGCAATGATACCCTTATTCCATGCGATATCCTCAGGGTTAACCTCAGGCACTACGAGCGGAACTTCGGGGTCCATTCTCCATGCGCTTGAGTTATCTATAACAACAACGCCCTTTGATGCGGCTATAGGTGCAAATTTTTCACTTGTAGAGCCGCCTGCTGAAAACAGAGCGATATCAATATCTTTATCGAATGAATTTTCGGTAAGTTCTTCAATAACATATTCCTTACCCATAAATGTAACCTTTGAGCCTGCGCTGCGCGCTGATGCCATAAGGTAATAATTTTCTACGGGCAGGTTAACTTCTTCCAAAACTTTAAGGAATGTTCTTCCTACCATACCTGTTGCGCCTACAACGGCAATGTTATATTTTTTCATCTAATACCAATCCTTTCATACTTTCCTATTGTATATCATACCACTCCGCCCCTCATAAGTCAATAGCAGTTATATTAAAATCAAGTTAAAAAAACTTCGTTTTCATTGACAACTTGCATAGTTTTCTGTAATGTGTTATTATAGGTGTATTATGAAATGAGGGATTGTTTTGCGTAAAATTATTTCATTTTTTATTATATGTACAATTTTGATTTGCTGCCATACAACAATATATGCAGAAGATATGGCTGTTGACACCATTAAAATAGGTCTTTTCTACGGCTCTTCCGCCAAGGAAAGTGTACGCATTGGCTCTGAAAGCGGTTTTTATATGGGATACGAAGTCGATGGCGAATTTGTTAAAGATGCCGAACTTGCAGAAACCGACATAACCGTAACATCAGGCGAAGGTACAACTGTTGCCATAGGCTCATACATATACGAGGCCGACCAGTTCCCAACACTCTACCCCGTCAGCGGAAATGTAACGGTAGACGGCGTTAAATACAGAGGCGGCATACAGTTTAAACGAATAGACGGCGGTGCACTCACCATTATAAATGTAGTTGATATTGAGCAGTACCTCTACAGTGTTATCGGCAAAGAAATGAGCCCCAGTTGGAATATTGAGGCACTCAAGGCTCAGGCAGTATGTGCAAGAGGGTTTGCCATAAGCAACTACAACAAATTCTCAAAATACGGCTTTAATTTAGATACAACCACAACAAGTCAGGTATACAAAGGCGTTTCTACCGAAACAGAAAGCACCAGACGTGCTGCCGACGAAACAAAAGGTCAGGTTTTAAAGCACGACGGAAAGATAATCCAGTCAATCTACTGTGCGTCTATGGGCGGTGCAAGCGCAAATGCCGAGAACGTGTGGGGAGGCTCGTATCCGTATCTGGTAAGCGTTACCGACCCGTACGAAAATCCCGATGAAGCAACAAGATACAGTTGGAGCATAACCTTAACTGCTGACGAAATCAAAAACTGCCTTTCCAACTCGGGCGTAAACATAGGTAATATAACATCTGTTGAGATTGTAAGTCAAGACAGCGCAGGGTATGTAACAGAACTGCTGTTCACGGGTACAAACGGTACTCACACAGTTAAACGCAGCGATTGCCGCACGATATTCGGCGGAAAACTCCATAGCCAGCGCTATACAATTGCCGGTGGTGAAGAAACGTACCCGAACATAAGCATAATATCTGCAGACGGCATATTTACAAAACCGTCAAACGAACTGTATGTTCAGGGTGCAGGGAAAATGAGCGTGCTTAATGTACTGTCATCTGTAATAACCAAAATGTTTGCCCCTCAGTCCGGCAATGCAGTTTCTGCAGGAGAGTATACCTTCAATGGAAACGGTTGGGGACACGGCGTAGGTATGAGCCAATGGGGCGCAAAAGCAATGGCAGACAAAGGCTTTACTTATGAAGATATCCTTACATTCTACTATACAGGCACTTACCTTGAAAACGCATATTAATTAGGAGAGATACACTTTGAAAACATCAGATTTTTACTATGACTTACCACCCGAACTTATAGCACAGACACCACTTGCTGACAGAAGTTCGTCACGTCTTTTGGTGCTTTGCAAAGAAACGGGTAAAATTGAGCATAAACATTTCCACGATATTGAAAATATGCTTTCCGAAGGCGACTGCCTTGTGCTTAACGATACCAGAGTTCTGCCTGCAAGGCTCTATGGCGAAAAAGAGGGCACGGGCGGAAAGATTGAGTTTTTACTTTTAAACCGCATCGACCGCGACAGATGGGAAGTAATTTTAAAACCCGGTAGAAAAGCAAAACCCGGTGCAAAATTTGTATTTGGTGACGGCTTACTTAAAGCAGAGATTATTGAAACTGTAAACGATGGTAACAGAATCGTAGAATTTACATACGATGGCGTATTTGAAAATATACTTGACCAACTCGGCGAAATGCCACTTCCACCGTATATAACAGAAAAACTTCAGGATAAAGAGCGTTACCAGACGGTTTATTCCAAAAACGACGGAAGCGCTGCCGCACCCACAGCAGGTCTGCATTTTACAAACGAACTTTTAAAACGTATTGCTGATAAAGGTGTAAAGATTGCCTACGTTACACTCCACGTAGGACTTGGCACATTCCGCCCCGTAAAGGTGGACGATGTGGAAAACCACAAAATGCATTCTGAATTTTACATTATGACAGAAGAAACCGCAAATGTTATAAACGAAACGAAAAAATCCGGCGGCAGAGTTATTTCCGTCGGTACAACATCTACCAGAGTGCTTGAAACTATTGCGGACGAAAACGGATTTGTCAAAGCACAAACAGGCTGGACGGATATATTTATATATCCGCCGTATAAGTTCAAAACAGTTAATGCACTTATAACAAACTTCCACTTACCCGAATCCACATTGCTGATGCTTGTAAGTTCCCTTGCAGGCAGCGAAAATATTAGAAAAGCATACGAAGAAGCCGTTAATGAACGGTACAGATTTTTCAGTTTTGGCGATGCTATGTTTATACAATAACAGGAGATTATTTATGTTTAAATTACTAACCACAGACGGACTTGCCCGCAGAGGCGAGTTTACCACAGTTCACGGAACGGTACAGACACCCGTTTTTATGAATGTAGGCACACTTGCCGCCATCAAAGGTGCAGTATCTACAGTTGATTTAAAAGAAGTAGGTTGTCAGGTACAACTTTCAAACACATATCATCTGCACGTTCGCCCCGGTGACGACGTAGTGTACGATATGGGCGGTCTGCACAAGTTTATGAACTGGGACAGACCTATCCTTACCGACAGCGGCGGATTTCAGGTGTTTTCACTTGCAGGACTGCGCAAAATCAAAGAAGAGGGCGTATATTTTTCTTCTCACGTAGACGGTCGCAAAATCTTTATGGGGCCGGAAGAAAGTATGCAGATTCAGTCCAACCTTGCATCTACCATTGCAATGGCATTTGACGAGTGTGTGGCACTACCTGCAAAATACGAATATGCAAAAGCATCGCACGAGCGCACCATTCGTTGGCTGGAGCGTTGTAAAACAGAGATGGCAAAACTCAACTCATCAGATAGAACAATAAACAAAAATCAGATGCTTTTCGGCATAAACCAAGGTGCTACATTTGACGACTTACGTATAGAAAATATGCAGGCAATAGCCAAACTTGACCTCGACGGATATGCCATAGGCGGTCTTGCAGTAGGCGAAACACACGAGGAAATGTACCATGTTTTAGATATGGTTGTTCCGCGCGCTCCTGAGAACAAACCCCGTTATTTGATGGGTGTCGGCACACCTGCAAACATTTTAGAAGCAGTTGACAGAGGAGTAGATTTCTTTGACTGCGTTATAGCCAGCCGAAACGCGCGCCATGCAAACCTGTTCACAGAAAACGGGTATATGAATCTGCTCAACAAAAAATACGAGCGCGACCCGCTTCCGATAGACCCTGAATGTACCTGCCCCGCTTGCCGAAATTACTCAAGAGCGTATATAAGGCACCTGTTCAAAGCAGGCGAAATGCTTGCAATGCGTCTTTGCGTACTGCACAATCTGCATTTTTACAATAAGATGATGGCAGATATCCGCACAGCCATAGAAGACGGAAGATACAAGCAATTCAAGGAAGAAAAGATTGAAAAATATACAAAAAGAATGTAAATTGAAAAAGGAACGGATTTTAAAGCCGTTCCTTTTTAACAATATTTAGAATTTCTTTTGCATCGTCAATTATAACATCAGCACCTGCCGCAGTTAATTCCGCTTCATCTCGGAATCCCCACAAAACACCTATGGCGAACAATCCGGCATTTTTGCCCGTTGCAATGTCAACCTTAGTATCGCCCACAAACACAACCTCTTCTTCGCTGACATTCAACTCTTTCATTATTTCAAAAACGGCGGTAGGGTCAGGTTTAAGCGGTACGCCGTCCATTCCTCCGCGCACAATATCAAATATATCGTCACCGAATATTTTATTTACAACATCTACAGTTGCAAAATGCGGTTTGTTTGAAAGCACAGCCGTTTTATAGCCTTGTTCTTTAAGGCTTTTAAGCATATCCACAATGCCGTTATACGGTGCCGTAAGGTAAAGAGTGTCAGCATCATAAAGTTCGTTATAGAGCGCAAAAACTTTTTCAAATTCATCGTCTGTCCACTCGCGTGTATAACTCATAGCACGTTCAATAAGCAATTTTGCCCCGTTACCCACAAAATGCTTGTATTTATCTACGGGAACAGGGTTGAAGCCGTATTTTTCAAGTGCAGTATTGCAATAATATTCTATAGTATTTATAGTATTTAAAAGTGTTCCGTCAAGGTCAAATATAACTGCTTTTTTCATTGTCTTCTCCTTTAACTGCTAAGTATATAAGTGTTTTACACTATAATTATACACTTTAAATATATATTGTCAATAGAAAAACAAACCGTTCCCAAACAGAAACGGTTTGTTTTTTACTTTATTGCTTTTTCAAGGGTTCTTTTCTACGGTAACTGTATACACTATCATATACTTCCTGAATATTTTTTGTAACAGGCGCTGTTTGTATCAATCCCGTACATTCTGTTGCAGAAGCGGTACTCCCCGGCAAAAAATCAGGAAAAAGTCTTCCATCGCCGAGTTCTTCGTAGTCAGAATCCGTCGCATTTTCATTATTGAAAAAGGTTTTGTCATTCTCGCCCCATTTAAATTTTCCTGCCTCGCTCACTTTTTCAACCCCCAAGATTATTTTGTGCGCAAAGCAAATTTTTATTAAAGAAATTTTTTGTAAAAAAGAAGTGACCCTTAATTACTTTTTTATGTAATCAAGGGTCACTTCTGCTCACTTTTGAAATCTAGTTTCACTGTATTACCTCTCTTTCCTTGTCTGCCTTTTTACCGCATTACCAAACACTTTTTCCAACGCACAAAATTTATACTTTTCTCTAGCGAGAACAACCTGATGCTGTTTGTTACAGTATGCCGTAAAAGACGCTCTTTTGACTTTTTTACAAAGTTTTTCGATTTGAACTGTTTACTTCTCCTTTTATACAATATATATTAAACGTAACACCGTCGTGTTTTACTGCTTTTTAATTTAGTTCAAATCAACTCGCACTTCATATAAAAGCCGGAAATTTAGATTCTCATTGGACTCTACCTTCCTTTCTTCACTTATAGTGTAACATACAAAAACCGCTTTTTCAATTGATAAATTGTGAAAACTGTAATGTTGTTTTTTATGTAAATAGCAGAAATTAAAGGCAATTTTCAAAAAGAATATTTACACCGTCAATGTTTGTGTGATATAATTAGATTATGGTTGTGTTAAAAACGGGCATCTTACGATGCCCGTTTTTATTTTTTATAAATCAACACCAAGGAATTTCTTTGCAAGTATACCCACAAAGAAAGATACAACCGCAACACCCACGCTTATTAATGTCATTTCTAAAAATCTTGGTTTGAATTTTTCGTCTTGTGCTACAGATATATAATATGTAAATCCTGCTATAATCAAAACAACAATGCCAATCATTAAAAATAACGCCGTCATATACTGTGCATTACTTAACAAAAGATACGGCAAAATCAAAAGTGCAACGGTAATCAGATAGGCAACACCTGTATAACAGCAGGATTTGAAAGCATCGTTTCTGCCCTCGCTCTTGGCGGAAAGGAATTCGCTTGACGCCATTGAAAATGTTGCCGATATCCCCATAATTAGTCCCGACAGCGCAATAAGACGTGTGTTCTGCATAGCAAATGTAAATCCGGCGAGCGAGCCCGTAAGTTCAACCAAAGCGTCATTCATACCCAAAACCATACTGCCGACATATTGAAGTCTTTCTTCATCAAGCATTTGCAGTAATGCTTCTTCGTGCTCCTGCTCATCTTCTTTTATACGTGCACTTTCTTCAATCTCAGCAGATAAAATGTCATATTCCTTTTGCGCTACTTCTTCTCCATTTTCCATAAGTTTAACAGCAAAGGTAAAACCAAGAATACGTGCAATAAGTTTAAATTTTAATATTTTTCCTTTTTGGGGTGTCAATTCTAAACCTGTGTACTTCTTCCAGATTTCATAATGTGCCCTTTCCTCTGCAGATAAGCGAAGCAATGTCTGCTTGTTTTTCTCTCCTTTTGCAAACTTGGATATTTCTGCATAAATAACGCTTTCTGTAAGTTCGTTCTGCTGCATTTTTGCTATTATCTCCATAGCCTTTTTCGAAATTTCTTTTACCACTATATATCACCTCATATACCTTTATTTTTCTAAAAGTGCCTTTAAATTTTCCTCAAAATCCTTATTATTTATTTTTAAATAACCTGAACCAAACTGCCCTGAAATCCTGATATATTCTCCCCCAATCGTATTAACGTATAAATTGGTTTGACCATCATCATTCCAGTCATTCAAAACGGTATAACGTTCATCAGGAAGTGCTCCTATTATGGTTGACGATAATCTTCTGGTGTAAGAACTTTCAATAAGCAAATCACTCAGCAACTTTCTCTGCTCCGCGTTTAAAGCATACTCAATTTCTTCACCAGTATTTTCGTTATGGACATAAACTTCAACAAACGATGCGTCCAAAAGATTTTTTGCGTTTTTAATACGCCATCCGTCTATATGGAAAAAACCATAGATTAAAACTACTATAATAACAAAAATTAAAATTTTAAATGTTCTTTTTTTCATATCGCTCCCCCCACAGTTTAAAGTCTATTATAACATTATAAAACCGATGCACAATTTAGATGCAAGAAATCAATTTTACCAGGAGTAAAAATGCTTGCTTGCAAGGGCATTTTTACGACGCCGTCAATTGGTATACGCAGTCACAAGACTGCAAGCGAGTTATAAACTCGCAGAATTTTTGCAATGCAAAAATTCGTATATGCCAATTATACCATATAACACAATTTTTTACAATATCAATCAAAATTACTAACCCTAATCGCAATCGTTTTTAGTAACGTGTTTTTCATTAAACAACAAAAAACCTTGGAATTTAAGTAAACTCCAAGGTTTTGTACGCTCCCCCTGTTGGACTTGAACCAACGACCCTGCGGTTAACAGCCGCATGCTCTACCGACTGAGCTAAGGAGGAATATTTAAATGTAGGCGTACATATTGTACGCCTACATCATCTGTCCCGGCAACTCCCTATCTTCCC
>JAZRKQ010000034.1:0-2884 GCA_045646385.1 Clostridia bacterium
ATCTGCAAATGGAGAAACAAAAACAGAATACCTTGAAGACCAAAGCGTTCACGGCATATTCTCTAACTATCTGCCGACAATGATAGGTGGAAAGTTAAAAGCATATAAAGCAACATTGTCAAATGGAAAACTGATTGTTGATGGCGATTTCTTCATTGGCTATAATCTTGGCAATATAGATAAAAAGGCTAAATTTGAAAAATATACTCTTATTACCGAAATTGCCGGAAAAGAGATTGCAAGAGAAGATATTACAGATAAAATTAAAAAGCACGAAAGAGT
Organism: Clostridia bacterium; assembly: GCA_045646385.1. GTDB lineage: Bacteria > Bacillota > Clostridia > UMGS1810 > UMGS1810 > SIG455. The sequence goes on from JAZRKQ010000034.1 coordinate 283, forward strand.
TGATAAGATAGAGAACGGCGAGGTTGATTTCAAATTCAATGAAACATACAACCTATCCGGTGAGAATAGTTTGACAATCTATGTTGTAGCAGAAGATTCTTTCGGATATTTACATAAAAAGATTGCTTTTAGTTGGCAGCACCCTGATATTGATGGAGCATCTACCGAACCTGCTCACGCTATCGAAGAAGCAATGTATGTTGGTGAAGTTATACTTGACAAGAACGGAAAGGTTTTGTTTGGTAAAGAAATATAAAAGTGAGGTGCAACCTATGAAAGAAAACAGACTTTATACTCTTTTACAATCTCATAGAAAAATCGGAATAACTCTGTTTTGGGTAATAGCTATATTCTTTGGTTGCTTCTGTTTTCCCTTTGTCAACATCACAAATGTATTAAGCGATGCTCAGAAGCAAATCAGCATAATCAATCTTTTCACTTGTTTGGTTGCTTATGCAGAAGTTGGTCTGCTTTCGGGTTACTTGTTTGAAAAGAAAAATATAGGTGTTGTGTTGCTAATAAATGTAGCTCATATAATCGCCGGAATGATATGCAGATATTTTCTTGAATTTGGTGAAGTGTCAAATACCTATAACTTTACCTTACCGAATATAGCGATTCACATTGTATCAATTTCGTGTATCTGCATTTGCGGTTACTTACACGCAAAAAAACAGATAGAAGAAAACAAGGAGGACTAAAACGATATGAAAAAAGTTTTGTTATTTATTTTAACTGTTATTGCTGCTTATGTAGGTTTTATTGTTGGTGCAGCTCTAAATCTTGAAGGATATTTAGGCATTGTTTTTGCTATTGCAGTTGTAGGTATATTTATCCTTGATGCAATAGAGAAAAAGTAAAATCATGGAGGACTAACACTATGAAGAAATCAATTATTTATATAATGAGCAGTATTGAAATTGTAATCGGAGCTTTTATACTCAGTATTTGCTCAATCATAAAAAACACACTTCCAATATTAGGCAGAGTTGCTTATCAGGCTGCTGCCGCCGGAAGTTACTCACCAAGAGATTATAATGTATCGTTTGCACTTGCAACGACTATTGCAGTATTACTGATAATCGTTGGAATCGGACAGTTGACACTTTCTGTAATTAAGAAATAAGGAGCAAAAGAAATGGATTGTTTATACAGAACTACCACTAAAAACACATTTGAGGAATACAAAAGATTTTCTATGAGATTGCTTTTTAAGAAGCAAAGCTTAATAATTTATGCTTTAGCGGCGGCATTTTGCATCATTGGTGGTGTGGCATTAGAAAAACCAATATTTATAATAGCCGCTATTGTATATCCCATACTTGTTTGGTTTTTATGTTATCAGCAAGTCAAAAAATCTTTTAATACAAATAAACCGCTTCAAAACACAGTTGCAGAGTTTGAGTTTTATGATACATATTTTACGGAAACAAATCCTTACGGAACAACAACTCTTGAATATGCAAAGCTTCACAAAATTGTTGAAACTAAAACAAACTTTTACTTGTTGATTGCAAAAAATCAAGGTTACATCCTGACAAAATCAACATTCCCAATGGGATTAGATGAATTTTTGAGAAATATTAAACTCTGATGCGGAGGTGCAAGACTATGAAAAAATACATAATTGTATTTGCGGTTATCCTTGCTACCATTGTCGGCATCGGGGTTGTAAAATACTTCAACAAACCTGACGGTTCTACACTTGAAAGCCGTGAGGAAATCTGTGCGGAGTTCCCAAAAGGTAAGGATTGGAAAATAGCCATTGAACAAGAACTTAACGATTATATCATAAGCGGTATATACTCCCGTGATGGAATGAGTGGTATTGCCGTATTTGAGCCTTATGGAAACGGCAAATACAAGCTCCTATCAAGAGAATGGAGAGATCAAGACGAAATTATCATTACAGGCACTATAATAGACCAACAATGGTATGGCATAGTTTGGTTTAACGGAGCTAAAACAGATTATGCAGAGATAACCTATACCTATGATGGCAAAAAGCAAGAGCCGATTATACATAATGCAAAAGGTATGGAAATCTTTATAAATCCTGCTCCGGCGAAAGATTATAGTATAGATGTTGTTTATTATGATAGCGAGGGAAATAAATATGAATAAATTACTTTTAATAATAGTATCAATTTGCAGTTTGCTTCTTTCTGCTTGTTCAAATGATGATATGACAACCGTATATTCTACTACTATCGTAACAACTAATACCAATCCAACGCAAATAGCTTTTCAGATTGGCTCAATCGTTTTAATCATAGCTATCGTTATAGGTATAGTAGTTTGGATAAGAAAGAGAAAATAAGGTGTGCCTATGAAGAAATATATTAAAATTTCTATTGTTCTGATTATAGTTCTAATTGTTTTAGCGGTTATAGCTTCAGTGGTATTCAAAATCCCGACAATAGGCAAAGTACACGGTGCTGAAAATGAAAAAATAACCATTAAAGGTCTTACATATATTCAAAACACTTCTGCTCCTTACAGTTATGCTGATAAAGGAAAGTTTTTAGGATATGTAACCAACGAAAATACAACCATTCGTGTTTATGATGTTAAAGGCGATAATGATGATTTCATATATGCC
>JAZRKQ010000035.1:0-1685 GCA_045646385.1 Clostridia bacterium
ATGCGGCTCTCTACTCGGTGCTTGCCAACGAAGTCAATCTCTATGGCGACCAAGTGGCAGTGGCAGACTCTTTGGCAGACATCGCCGTCGATTACTATTGTTTGCGACGATGGTTCTCAGAGCGTAATAGCTACCTCTACGCCCGTGCTCTTATGCAAAAAGCTGATGTGTCGGTTGATAATAAAGATTATAAAAAAGCAATAGAAATAATTTCAGATGTACAAAACGAGATTAAGGGTAAGCATTATTATGACTTGATAGCCACAAGTGATTTGTTGTTGGCAAGAATTTCATCATTGGAAAATGAAGACCATGCTCAGTTCATAATATTGCTTAAAAGTGCGGTAGAAAATTTTCGTTTCGCCGGTTTGAAGTATAAGCAAGCTGAAGCACTTAATACATTAGGAGCGGCATATCGCACAGTAAACAATGATAGTGCGTTAATCTATCTCAATAAATCAAAAGCTCTCTCTGAGGAGTTGCATGATGAACGTATGTTGGTTAAGATACAGACAAATATAGTCGGCTTGTATTATTTGAATCATCAGTATGAGCAATCTATAACTGAGGGAAAAAAGATGCTTGCTACAAGCAAACATGATGATAGCGACATAAAAGAACTCTATTATGTGATATGCAATTCGTATATAAAAACAGCTAACATTGATTCTGCACGTAATTATCTGCAAAAGGCAAACTTCGACACTTTGCAACCCAAGCAGCAATTAATGTATTATGAAATATTACGTTACATTTCCAGATGTGAAGGTGACTATAAATCCGCATATTATTATTCCGGAAAATCAGCGCGTACTGCAATTTCATTAGTTGAAACCACCGGAGCAAGCAGTTTGCAGTTGATGGAAGAAAAATATCGTAGTACCAAACTGGAGTCAGAAAACAATCTTCTTACTATATATATTATAGGTGGTGTATTATTAGTTATTATAGGTATTTATCTTTGGTATGCCCAATATAAGAAAAAACAAGAAGAAGCAATTGCATTATTTGGGTATATTGAAAGATTGAATCATGATATTTTGGCGATGAATGCCGAGCAAGATCTAAATAAAATCGAGTTGTCGGAATTAAAAGATAAATTGCGAAACTACGAGAAAACAATCGAAAAAGAGAATGAAAATGCTTATGACGATGAGAAATTGTCGAAAATGGAAATGTTGTTAAAGCAATATTTTGGATTAATACATACGAATAGTGAAATTTATAAGTATGTCGTATTGCATTCTTCGAAGAATGAAAAGGTTGTAAACAAACTTAACAAAGAATTGCAAAAAAGAAATATTGATGACTCTTTTTGGTCAATTCTTTTGTATGTAGCAAATCAACGGTATGGCAAAATAATTGATTTATTAAAGTCTCAATATTCGGATTTGACAGAAGAAGATTTGCAATTAATAGCAATGATTATCGTAGGATATTCAAATACCATGATTTCATATAGCTTTGGATTGACCGGGGAGAATTCATTATACAATAAGCAAAATAAACTTAAAAATAAACTTGGAATTGCTATATCATTAAGAAAATACCTTGCTGACTTAATAGTGCAACATAGCACCAATTTGTAGGTAATAACTGACAAAAATAGGATTAAAAAACTGACAAAAAACACGTGAGTAGTTTTTTATTTTTATACCCATTGATAATCAGAGAGTTATAAATCG
>JAZRKQ010000036.1:0-1651 GCA_045646385.1 Clostridia bacterium
ATTTTCACTTTGCTTGCTCAATTTAGCTCGCATCAGCGAATTTAGCAGAAAAAAGACATTTTTCAAAATGAAAAATGTCTTTTTTTCTGGTGCGGATAACAGGACTTGAACCTGCATGAAATCGCTTTCACATGGACCTGATGGTCCCGACCACTCGGTGAAAAATCAAAAACCGCATAAAATCAGGGGTTTTGGGCTGATACAAGTCATAAAAATTCCTGATTTTTTATGCTAATTTCATTCTATGGAATTGGTAGAATGAAATTGAAAATGAAATAGAATTAGAATTAAAACAATCAGTCGTATCAAAATGATGCGGCTTTTTTTATTACAGAAATGGAGGAATTAAAATGCCAAAATTAAACAACAATTTTACAAACATACTAAATAAACTTATCACAGATAAAAACATCACTACTGCGGAATATCGCATACTGTGTTATCTGCTTATGCGAGCCGGAAATCAAGATATATGTTACCCTTCTCTTAATACAATATCAAAAGATATAGACATTAGTTTAAGTACGGTTAAAAGAGCCATTCCTGAACTTGTGGACAAAGGTTATCTTAAGAAGGTAAATCGGAAAAGAAGAAACGGTTCTTCTACATCAAATCTCTATAAATTTACAGGTAAGGTTTACGGAACAGGCTAAAATATAGTGGCTCATATTTTGCTGAGGTAGTATCAGGATGGGCTACAAATAATACTTAGATAATAATACAATAAGGGATATTGCAAAAGAATAATATACGCAATAAAATACAACGATGATTTAATTGATTGGCACTTCTTGTAGAGGTTTGCAAATTAATTATTTTTTATTCCAATATCCCTTCAATACAAACTCTCGCAATGTACCAAGGCTCGACAATGGAGGCTTGAAGTTAAAAAATAGCGGTAAGGTAATTACACACCCTCGATCAGTTTAGTCGCTCATACCCAAGGTTGAACAAGGCTACTGAGGCGTTAAAATAGATGTTGTGTTCCTGATTAGAATAAATATATTTTTAATCCAATAACCCTATCGGTATAAAAATCATATAGAATACGCCGCTGCTAAAATGATAAAACTGCTATACGAAAATCACTGCAATCAGACTGAAAATCAGTCAAAATAAATTGAAGCAGGAAAAAGCACAGGTGCATTTTAATGCCCCTGAGCCTCTAACACCGCACGGCAGAGCCGTTCGGGGTGGTGCTTTAAAAGGCAGTTTGGTGATAATTCGGGTGCTATATATGGTAAAACGAAGAATTAAAGCAATAAATATCAGGTGCTTCGCAGTGTGAAGCACCCAAAAGGAGGATTTTTAATGAGTAAACAAAAAGAAAGTAAACACATAAGCATATGGATTCCCGACAGCCTGTTAAAAGAGTGTGATATCAATCAAATTAGATACGATGTTAAGACTCGCAGCGAGTTTGTTGTGCAGGCGCTTGAATTTTATAATGCGTATTTATTTAATAGACACATTTCGGAATATGTGAATGTTGAAATTCTAAATCGTATGGAAGGTATGTTGGATAGTCTTGAAGACAGAATCGGTAGACAGATGTTCAAATTGATAGTTGAATCTGCAAAGATATGCAGAATATTATTTGATCATCTTGAACTTGATTTTGATGATTTTGATGAACTACACGAAAGATGCG
>JAZRKQ010000037.1:0-130454 GCA_045646385.1 Clostridia bacterium
CCCCACTGCTGCCTCCCGTAGGAGTCTGGGCCGTGTCTCAGTCCCAATGTGGCCGATCAACCTCTCAGTTCGGCTACTGATCGTCGACTTGGTGAGCCGTTACCTCACCAACTATCTAATCAGACGCGAGTCCATCCTTAACCAATAAATCTTTGCCAAATGTATCATGCGATACTTTCGGGTTATGCGGTATTAGCACACCTTTCGATGTGTTATCCCGCAGTTAAGGGCAGGTTACTCACGCGTTACTCACCCGTCCGCCGCTTTCCTCTTACATCTTCACCCCGAAGGGATCCGTCGTAAGATTCTCGCTCGACTTGCATGTGTTAGGCACGCCGCCAGCGTTCGTCCTGAGCCAGGATCAAACTCTCAATAAAAAATTATTGTAAGCTCTCATAGCTCAAAATTCTGTCTGACTTTACTAATTATAAAGTGCATTTTTAAAACTCTTTGGACTTTCAAAAAGTCCCGCTTTTTTATGCTGTTCATTTTTCAAAGATCAATTCCGCCGCTCGCTCTTTTCCCGAGCGACTTGATTATTGTACCACATCCACTTTCCTTTGTCAACACTTTTTTTCAAGTTTTTTTAACTTTTTTTGAATGTTGAAAACGTGGTTTTCCGTGGTGCTTTACTAATATATCACACACCATTCATATCTGTCAACATCTTTTTTTCAATTTTGTTAAAATGTATTAACAAACTGCTTTTTTTTACATTTTATACTTACATTTATACAAAAAAGCGGAGAAACAAACTCCGCTTTTAAAAAAATTACATTTTTTTACCTTCAAACTCAGCGCGTTTTTTAATATCACACATCAGTTTATCAAAGTTTGCAGGTGTTAATGACTGGTCACCATCACAAAGTGCACATTCAGGGTTATTGTGTACCTCTATAATAAGACCATCTGCACCTGCAGCAACAGCCGTTTTGGAAAGAGGCTCAACAAGCCACGAAACACCTGATGCATGGCTGGGGTCTATAATAACAGGAAGATGAGAAAGTTTTTTGAGTAAAGGAACTGCCGTTATATCAAGAGTATTTCTTACGATGGTTTCAAATGTTCTGATACCACGTTCACAAAGAATAACGTTATTATTTCCACTTGCCATAATATATTCGGCACTCATCAAAAATTCTTCAATAGTATTTGCCAATCCACGTTTTAAAAGTATAGGTTTATCGCTTTTTCCAAGTTCTTTTAAAAGTTGGAAATTCTGCATATTTCTTGCGCCAACCTGAATAACATCGACATCGGCAAACAAATCAATATGCTCAATACCCATAATTTCTGTTACGATTGGCAAGCCTGTTGCTTTTTTAGCCTCTAGCAAAAGTCTGATACCCTCTCCATGCAGGCCCTGGAAAGAATATGGAGATGTTCTGGGCTTGAATGCTCCCCCGCGAAGAAGTGTTGCACCGCTTTTCTTAACCGCTTCTGCAACCTCTATAATCTGCTCCTCGCTTTCAACCGAGCATGGCCCTGCAATAACGTTAAAATAACCCTCGCCGATTTTAGCATTACCTACTTCAACAATAGTATCCTCTGAATGGAACTTTCTGTTGGCTGCCTTATATGGTTCACTTACACGTTTAACTGTATCTACAATCTCATTAGCGAGTATTGAATCCATATCTACCTTAGATGTGTCACCGATAAGTGCAATAACTGTATCATAATGACCTAAGTTGACATTGGTAGAGACACCCATAGCGTGAAATTTATCAATAAGTTCAGAAACTTTTTTCTGTGGTGAGTTTTGTTTTAAAATAACAATCATTTGAATTTTGCCCTCCTTTATACATATATCGGTCGGAAAGCATATCTAAACACTTTTGCAATCGATAATAAAATATTATACCCCTGCGCAAAAAAAATGTCAACTTTTTTATGTTATAAATATTAAGAGTCCCGATGGTTCATCGGGACTTTGCACACTATCTGTTATACTCTTTTATCTTTCTGTCTATCTGGCGTTTAGCATCACGATCGGCAATAGCATCACGTTTATCATACAGTTTTTTACCTTTAACAAGTGCCAGTTCAATTTTAATTCTTGAACCTTTTAAATACACTTTAAGCGGAACAAGAGAATAACCTGTTTCCTTTGTTTTACCAATGAGTTTGCGTATTTCATACTTATGCAAAAGCAATTTACGTTCACGCAATGGGTCGCGATTAAAAATATTTCCTTTTTCGTAAGGACTTACGTGCATATTATGAAGAATAACCTCGCCGTTCCTCAAATTTGCATAAGAATCTTTGAGATTAACTCCGCCGGAGCGCATAGATTTAACCTCTGTACCGACGAGTTCTATTCCGCACTCGTATGTGTCTTCTATAAAATAATCATGATACGCTTTTTTATTTTGAGCAAGTAATTTAATGTTGTCTGCCATAATATTCACCTTTCGTCATCAACTAATACAAAGTCTATCTCGCGCAGAGCAGTATTGACTGAAGCCACCTCTACGCGCACATTGTCACCTATTTTATACACTTTTTTATTATGCTCGCCTGTTAAAGTAAGATTTTGTTCATCATATATATAATAATCGTCTTTCAAATCGGCAATACGTATAAAGCCTTCTATAGTGTTGTCAAGTTCCACAAAAAATCCAAACGACGCAACAGATGAAATAACGCCATCATATTTTTCGCCTATTTTATCTATCATATACTGTGCTTTTTTAAGATCTTCAACCTCACGTTCAGCCTCTTGCGCATTTAATTCCATCTCGCTGGAATGAAGTGCCGCCGATGCGGCAAACTGATGCAGTTTATCCTGACGTTGCTGTGATGGTGTGCTTACAAGATATTCTTTAATGATTCTGTGGATTGCAAGGTCGGGATATCTGCGTATAGGCGATGTGAAATGACAATAATAATTGAATGCTAATCCGAAATGCCCCATATTTTCAGGAGAGTATTTTGCTTTCATAAGCGAACGGAGCATAACACGGCTGATTATGTTTTCCATAGGTGTTCCGTCTATTTTATTCAAAAGATTTGCAAATTCTCTGGGTTGAACGTCTTCTCCGCCTTTAATTTTAAACGACATATTACGGAGAAAATCGTTGAACGTTGTCAGTTTTTCCATAGACGGTTTTTCATGAACACGGTATACAAACGGAGCCTCAAGCCAATAAAAATGCTGCGCAATTGTTTCGTTGCAAATAAGCATAAATTCTTCTATAATTCCATGAGCAACTGTCGGACGATATTTATAAATATCCGTCGGCTTACCTTTGTCGTCCAAAACAATTTTTGCTTCAGGAAAGTCAAAATTGATACTTCCCCTATTTTCCCTCTTCTTTTTTAAAACAGCAGAAAGTTCTGCCATTTGAAAAATTTCTTCCTTTATATATACATACTTATCGGCAAGTTTTTTATCGCCCTCTAATATAGCCGTAACATCGTCATAAGTCATTCGTTCAACAGTTTTAATAATTCCGCGTTCAATTGAATGTGATTTGACATTACCGTTAAAATCGATATCCATAATTACTGAAAGCGTTAGTCTGTCCTCTTTAGGGTTCAGCGAGCATATTCCGTTAGAAAGTTCTTTAGGCAGCATAGGTACAACCCTGTCGGCAAAATATACGCTTGTTCCTCTTTTGAAAGCCTCTTTATCAAGTGCGCTCCCCTCACGAACATAATGCGTTACATCAGCAATATGAACACTTAAAGTATATCCGTTTTCTTGTTTTTCCACACAAACAGCGTCATCCAAATCTTTTGCGTCGGCACCGTCTATAGTAAATACTTTTTTACCACGAAAATCCGTTCTACCCTTTATATCTTTATCACAAATACTACAATTTAAAGATTTTACTTCCGCTAAAACTGATTTTGGAAAATCTTCGCTTAAATCATACTGCTTCATCACAGAAAGGACATCTACTCCGACTTGCGAGGGGAAGCCAAGAATCTCCGTAACTTCACCCTCCGGATTGCGTGTTCCGTCGCCCCACTTAGTGATTTTAACAACAACTTTGTGCCCGTTTTTGGCATTGAGCGTTTTACTTTTAGGGATAAATATATCATTTGTTATTTTAGTATCATCGGGTATAACAAACGAAAAATTCCGTTCACGCTCAAACCTGCCCACAATCAAATCATTGTAATGTTCAATAACCCGTATAACCTCACCTTCACGCTTTTTATCTTTTTTACTGCGTGAGGTTATGTTCACAAGCACAGTATCGCCATTCATAGCGCCGTGAGTAGCAGAAGCAGGAATAAAAACATCGTCATCGCCCTCACAAATTACAAATCCAAATCCACGCTGATTTCCTCTGTACTTCCCTTTAACAAAGCCTGCACTTTTTGCAGACACATAACGCTTTTTTTTAGTTTTAACAATATCACCGTCTGCTTCCAAAGAAGAAAGAATTTCAGAAAGTGCGTCAAAATCACTTTCGGGTACGGCCAGAAGCACGGCAATGTCAGCAAATGTGCACGGCACATTTGCCTCGTCGCAAATAAAAGCCAATACTTTTTCTTTTCTTTCCATCTTGAAACCTCGCAGATAATTTTATTACTATGATGCCTTTTTTCAAATAATATTATACTATTTTTAACTGTAAAGGTCAAGAAGAACGCAATGTTCTAAAATTATTTGTTACTACTGCAAAAATCGGCAATTATGCCCAATACCTTAATATTATTTTGTATAAAAATTACAAAAGGTTTTGGGTAATTAAAGCACTTTTCACAATTATGTTTTTTATTAAAAAACAGTCTTGATTTATTTGACTTTTGATTGTATAATAATTATGTATATTAATATATTTTTTTATTCTACAACAATGTTCAGGAGAATTCTTATGAAGTTGAAAAGCGGTTTTACATTAAGAGAAATTGCCGGAGATTATATAGTTGTTCCTACCGGTGACAACTATCTTGATTTCGGCGCGGTTATTTCTTTAAATGAATCAGGCGCATTTCTTTGGAATCAACTTCTGGAAGAAAAAAATTCTAATGACCTGTCTGCGGCATTAATGGCTGAGTATGGTATTGATGAAAATACTGCAAATGCTGATACAGCCGATTTTGTAAATCTTTTAAAAGAACACGGTTTGATGAGTGATGAATGATAATATTTCTCGAAAATCCATACAGGATTTGGCTCCCGTTATTTACGAAATTGTTTCTGCCGGAGGCTGTGTAAAACTTGAGGTTAAAGGCATTAGCATGATGCCTATGCTTAGAAACGAGCGCGACTGCGTTCTTTTAAAAAAAGCAGAAAATCTATTCTTGTACGACGTAGTCCTTTTCAGAAAGGCTAACGGTAAAATTGCTCTCCACAGGATTGTGGAAATAAATGAAGATACCTACACTATTATAGGTGATAATCAATATAAGTTTGACCGCAATATAAAGCGAGAAAACATAATTGCAAAAGCAGTGGAAGTTCATCGTGATTCAAAATGCATAGGTGAAGTAACCATTAGAAATTTCGGTTTTTTTTGGTATAGTACTTACCCTTTGCGGAATTTTTTCAGAAGGAGTTTTTCATGGATAAAAAGGCATTTGCCCGATTGTATTCTCTCTCTAAAAAACAAATTCCGCTGATTATCATTCTATGCATAGTTGGTGCATTAGCCGCCATGTGTAGTATAAGGTTTTCAATAGCATCTAAAAATGTAGTTGATGCCGCAGTACAAAGTACAAATGTTTTAAAAACGATTATCCCACTCGCAACACTTCTAGTAATCCAGTTGCTGCTGAGTATTGCACATAGTGTGATATATACCGTAGCACATGGTAAGATGCTTATAAATATGCGTAAAGACTTTTTCGGCGCTTCTATGCGTAAGGATTATCTTCGCATTTCATCTTATCACTCAGGCGAATTGGTAAACCGTATAAACGGAGACACTTCGATTGTATGCAACGCAATATTTGATATACTGCCTACTGCAGTTACAGTTGCAGCAAAAATAATATTTGGATTTATCACACTCTACAGTCTGGATAAAACCTTTGCTGTTTTCTGTTTGGTGCTTGGTCCTGTTATTCTTTTAACGGCAAGCATTTACAGAAAAAAGATGAAGGCTTTACATAAAGAAAGCAGAAAATATGACGGATTGCTTAAATCTTTTATGCAGGAAAGCGTAAGGAATATCCCGATTATTAAATGTTTTCGAGCAGAAAGTAACATCACCGACCATAGCGAAGATTTACAGAACTCACTTTACAAGATTTCTGTAAAAAGGAACTTAATAAGCATAATAGCAACCATTTTCTACTTTGTTACTATGACATCCGGCTATTATATCGCATTGGCATGGGGTGCTTACAAATTATCCATTGGATTAATGTCTTTCGGCACGTTGGTGGCAATAACGGATCTTGCAGGTCAGATTACTGCACCGTTTAAGACTTTATCCTCTTTGCTTCCGCAATATTATGCAATGTCAGCATCTATGGAACGTCTTACAGAACTGGATAATATCCCGACGGAAAAAGATGAGGTAAAGAATCTGTCGCGAGTTGAAAGTATTAATATAGAAAATTTAAGTTTTTCTTACGGCGATACACCTGTATTAGACGGTTTCAACTTAAAGGTCAATCAAGGCGAAATGATTGCTCTTTGCGGTGAATCCGGTATAGGAAAGAGCACCCTGCTCCACCTTCTTACAGGAGTGTTGCACCCCAAGTCCGGCAGAGTCTACGTTAAAACAACGGATGGCGAAACGGATTTGGACGAAACTACACGAACGGTTTTTTCATACGTCCCGCAAAGTTCCATGCTTATATCGGGCACTATCGCACAGAACATCTGCTTTACTCAGCAAATTGATGAAGAGCGAATGATGCAATGTGCGGAGATGGCTTGTATAAAAGATTTTATTATGAACTTGCCAGACGGAGCAAATACCGTTTTGGGAGAAGAAGGAGGCGGTTTATCGGGAGGGCAGATACAGCGATTGGCAATTGCCAGAGCATTGTATTGCAAAACTGATGTATTGCTGTTAGACGAGGCAACAAGTGCAATTGACGAAGATACAGAGCAAAAAGTACTCTCTAACATTCGCAAACTGGGTGCTACCTGCATTGTAGTTACCCACAGAAGCACTGCTATAGCAATGTGTGATAAAACATATTACATATAGTACGGTGATGCTTCTCTTACAGCGGCACATACACCGCTAAATTTTTCAGACATCTTTAGTTTTTAAAAAAAGTATATATTATTTTAAGGAGGACTAAAAATGAAAAAAGTTTTAGTATGCGCATTAGCGGCATTATTCTTAATGGCTACATGCTTAACCGCTTTTGCAGTGGACTACACCACAACCACATCTTACACAACAGATGGTCAACTTACAGTAACAACAAATGTTACTAGTGCTGCAGACAATGAGATGATTACCTACCTTGCTTATAAAGGTACAGGTGATGCTCCTGAAAAAGATGATGACATCATCTACATCGATCAGAAAACTTGGAATGGCACCGAACTCACATTCGAATACACAACTGATAAAGCAAATCTTACAGGTGTAAAAGTTAAATCAGGTTCAAGCACTGCTGCTACTGCTACAGATATGGAACTCGGTGCTCGTAAAATTACTGTTAAAGCAGAAGGTCAGGATGATTATGTGTTCTATCTGCCTGAAACTGTTGGTACACACATTGAAACAACAACTATCACTGTTCCTGAAGGTTACAGTTTAGCGGACGCGGCATATGTAGAGGATGTGAACGGTACTGTTACAATTACTGATAATGATGCGTTGATAAACAACACCGAAATCACAGTTGAATTCGTACAAAATGAAGTTGTTAACGATCCTACAGTTGATGTTGGTTATGGTAACTCTTTTACAACTACTGAAGGAGAAACCACTAAAGATATACTCACTGTTTTAGCGAAAGTTTCTACTAATACTACCGCTTCTGCTGATAATGATGTATGCGGCATTATACTTACAACTGATAAAGCAGCGATTGAGGATACTACAAACATTGATACTGACAAAGCAATAGCTTACAAAGCAGTGGACAAAAACTCGAACGGTTATTTTGCTGTTCAGTTAGTAAATACAAGTGGTACTATAGAACTTTCTAACTCCACTTACTACGCTCGTGTATATGCTGTGAACAGTAAAGACGTGAAAAAATATGGTGAAATCATCACTATCGATGCTAAAAATTAAATAAAACTTATTTTGTTTAATTATTAAAATTTTAACAGGAGGTATTTTTATTATGAAAGCATATGTTAAACCTGCGCTCGAGGTTATCAGTATGAAAACTGCTGAAAACATCGCAGATGACAGCATTATTAAAACCATCTATACTAAAGCCGCTGGTCAAACTTCATACGAAACAATGACAACTGCAGAATATAATGAGTCTGCTGATATGGGTCCCGTTAACTCTTAATTTATGAGATACACACTTGCCGAACTTGGTATAGAATTAAATCTTAAATATGATTATGCGCTCCGCCGAATGAAGGATTATAAATCCGAGTTCGGCGGAACTCATATAAGGATAAATATTGAAGAAGATAATTCAATCATTTTGCCTGAATATACCGAGCAGATCCCCTATCAATTCAAGAATTACTGGCTTAAATTTTCTGATGGTGGTTTTGGTGCATTCCGCACATTGATTAATTCAGACTACATAATATTTTTTGCAAGGTGGAATAAAGACGCCACAGAAGCCACAATAAAAATGGCGGATGTAACACGATTTGGCGGCAAAAGTACAGAACTGCGTGAATTTTCTTATGTTGGCGAAGTTTTGAGGCTTATGATGCCGTTTCATAACCGTATTGTGCTGCATAGTTCTGCGTTATCTCTGGATGACCACGGTGTGGCTTTTTCTGCTGCATCAGGGACAGGAAAATCCACCCACGCTAACCTATGGAAAAGATTATATCCAGAATGTGTGGCTATAAATGATGATGCGCCTATTATATATGATAACGGAAACGGATTTCGTCTGTATGGAGAACCTTGGAGCGGAAAAACTGCCATTAATGCAAATATTTCCGCGCCACTTGATGCAATTGTCTGCATTGAACAGGACAAAACAAATCATATAGAACAAATTCCACCAAGAAAATCATTTCCGTTTTTATTGGATGGCATTGTTCCCACCCCACTTAATGAACGTGAAGAAAAAAAGATTTCAATTTTATCCGACATAATTTCTAATACTAAAATTTATATGCTTGGTTGTCTGCCCAATGACGAGGCAGCCATTATATGCAAAGAAAAAATTTGGAAAGAGATGTGAACCATATGAAAAAAAGAATTATTTCTACGATTTTACTTATAACAGTTGCAATGTGCAGTTGTTTAACCGCCTTTGCTGCTGATGTAACCCTTTCCGATATAGACAGTTCGCACTGGGCATATTCATCTATTGCTGAATTGGTATCTAAAGGCACTGTAAACGGATATCCGGATGGTACTTTTAAACCAAACGGCATAGTAACATACGCTGAATTTGAAAAAATGATTACCGGCGAATGGAAAAACAACCCCGCTCCTATCAACAGAGAAGCAGCGCTTGATATGCTTTGGTCATATAGCGGAAAACCCGAAAACTATAGTGCCCCCGGCATTATCACCTCACAGATGGCTAACACAAAAGCCGCCGCTTGGGGATATGATACGGGTCTTATGCAGGGAAACGACGGACTCAACCTCCGTCCTGAAGATACACTTACAAGAGCGGAGGCTTCTACTTTGATTGTACGCTCAACAAAACCTGTTGAAGGCAACCACTCTTTTGTATCTTCAATATCAGAAAATATTTTGAAACTTGTTTGGGATACTTACGGAATTTTTAGCAGTGAATACGTTGCTGATGAAAAAATTACTGCCGAAGAATTGTGGGGTGCTACAAAGAAATTAGGTGCGCTTAAATCAAACGAGAGTCTTGTTCAAGGTACAACGGTTGAAGATGCTGCAACACTTCTCATTTATAGTTCGGTTGTTCGTTCTAAGATGTCTATAACAGTTAAAACGACTACTGACGGAGTAACCGATAAATATGGACCTATCACTAAAATCTATGCTGCTTATGCATATGAGAATGGTCTTGTTCTTCCCGCTGATGCTTCTGCTCAGGCAACTAAGAAAGACATCGCATTATTGCTTATACAGTTGGATGACTTGATTGGTAAAGACGGGCTTAAAATAAACAAAAATATGGCTGAATACCCTGCAAACTATGCAGACTATGCTTTCTTAGCTGAAGGTGTTCCGGTATACGCTTACACTATTCCCTTTGGCCTCGATTCAAAACCCGTAGATACATATAAATTTGCAAACAACTTTTCCTTTATTTTCGAAAACTTCTTAACCGAAATGGAAAATAAATATGGTAAAGATAAAGTCGATTTCAATTACTACTCTAATATGGCTTGTCAGGACGACACTGATATGATTTTGAGAGTTAAGTGCAAACTTACTAACACTAATGCTTATGAACTCTTTGGTGCAGGATATGAGAATGCTGGCAATGAGTTTTATATGGATATCCATGCAGGAGAACCAGTATCAAATCTGTTTATTTCAACAAGTACCGCTAAAATCGGTAAATTTGTCTGCAACCAATAAATTATAATTAAATTAAAAGAGGCTGTATAAACAGCCTCTTTTATATTCTTTCTTTTATTATTCCCGATTCAAAACATTTTAGTAAAAGTTTTAAATCATCGATTTTTTCGCTTAAAGTTTTTCCTATATCAGTATCTTTAACTCTTATTTTATCTACTGAGTGTTCAAAAATCACAGTATCAGACAGTATATCATCATTATCTTTAATTGCGTTATGCACACCCTTAAATGGCTGATGGGCAGAAATTCTCATGCCTGAAGCATTATATATTAAAGTATATCCTGCAATACCTGTTGATTTGTGATACGCACGGCAAAATCCTCCATCTATAAGTATAAGTTTTCCATTAGCCTTAATGGGTTCTTCTCCCTTTTTACGTTTGACGGGGATATGCCCGTTAATTATATGCGAACCAACACCCCCCAAAGAAAATTCCTCTAATATTTTTTTAACAGTAGTTTCATCGTTCCAACAGCGATAATAAGCGTTTTTTGGCTCTTTCCAAGCACTTTTATCATCTATTAAAAGACGTTCAAATGTAGTTATTTTCTTTCTTCCGCATAAGGGAGAATCTTTTCCGCACCACAGATACCAAAGAAAATCTTCTCCAAATATTTTGCTTCTACTCCCCTCTTTTGAAAAATATCCTTGTCTTGCTGTAATATCACAAAAATCCATAAATTCTCTTCCGCTTTTTTTATCTGCAAATGAAAATGTCATAAAACTTCCGTCATCATTTAACGGAACACATCCATGAAACAAAAGATTTTTATTGAAAATGGTGTATATTTCACCCTTTTCAAAAAGAAAACTCACGTGGCTCTGCAGTTTTTCCGATCGAATAAAAGCGGTTTTTAAATATTGCATAACCTCATTTTCCTGATTTGTAAGTTCATAAGGATTATTAACATCTATAGTAGGAAAATCTATATCTTTCAGAGCATAAACTTTATTATTTATTTTTATGCTTCTACTATTCCAATCAATTTTATCCAAAAGTAGTCTGTCATCCATTTTGAATTCCGGATTTCGAAGAATTGTCTGTCCTTCCAGTTTAAACTGTATTACGCTTATTGCCTTGTGCATACGTGCGACAAGCACATCATCGTCTTTTTGTATAAAATCGCTTTCTGAATTAACTTTAGGCATATAATTCGAAACATCACATTTTCCATATACCTCATTTGCAAAAAGAGACAGCGACCTCAAAGAAATTCCGTACCCGATTTCAATAACATCAAGATTTTTATATGTAATTGAATTATTTAAAACAGTAGCAATACAAACAGTTGAGCCCGCTGCAGCCCCCATCCAAAGTATATCATGATTTCCCCATTGTATATCAATCGATTTTTCTTTGCACAGTTCATCTATTATAATATCTGCACGTGGTCCCCTGTCAAAAATATCTCCTATAATATGTAGATGGTCTATAACCATACTTTTTATAGCGGAGCAAACTGCTTCAATTACTTCCTCTGCCGCTCCTTCGTTTATTATTGATTTTAAAATATTGGCATAATACTGTTCTTTGTTAATAGCATCGTAATCATTGTTTAAAAGTTCATCAATAATATAGTCATATCCCTGTGCAGTTCTGGATAAATGTTTACGCACCTTTGAACGCGTATATTTACTGCTTACAAGTCTACATACTTCAAGTAATCTGCTAAGCGTTACCATATACCAGTCATTTATTTCATTATGTTTACGCACTCTATTAATTTCATCAAGTTTTTCTTCCGGATAGTAAATCAGAGTAGAAAGTTCTGCCCTCTCATATAAAGTGAGTGTTCTTGAAAAAAGCTGATCAACCTTCTTTTTTATTACCCCAGATGCATTCCTTCGTATATGAGAAAATGCCTGATGCTCGCCATGTAAATCGCTCATAAAATGCTCTGTTCCTTTAGGAAGATTTAAAATCGCATTCAAGTTAATTATCTCGTTTAACACCGCACTACGGTTGGAATATACTCGGGAAAGTTCCTTTAAATATTTTTTCTCATTTTCTTTAAACACTTTTATAACCTCCAAATAGTTACGTTAGTAATTATATATGAACGTTATATCCGGTTTAGTCATTTACTATCAATAACATATTTTATAAGAACCCACGCCAAGATATAAATAAACCACTTTTTGAATTTTTTTGAAATTAACTCTTGATTTTTTTATTTTCATATGTTATACTGTTCAAGTGGTTTGCATCAGAATATTTTAGTATCTGCGGATATGGCGGAATTGGCAGACGCGCATGGTTCAGGTCCATGTGAGAGCAATCTCATGGAGGTTCAAGTCCTCTTATCCGCACTTTAACCAAGACATATGTCTTGGTTTTTTGTTATCTGTCACTAAAAGGAGATTTTTTAAAATGCGAATGAGGAATAAGAAACATCTTGCTGAAAGATTGGAAAACTGCTCTGATTTAATTATATATGATATTGCAAAATACAACGGTGACATTAAGGCAATATTTGATAATAATAATCCAATCCGAATGGAAATTGGATGCGGTAAAGGTGGTTTTATATTAGAAACAGCCAAGCGAAACCCGAGTATTAACTTTATTGCTGTAGAAAAAAACAGTAATGTATTAGTGCTTGCTGCCGAAAAGATTAAAAATGAAGGACTTACTAATGTGAAATTCTTGGCAGGAGATGCAAATATGCTATATGGATTTGAAACAAAAACGAAGTGCGATGTTATCTACATAAACTTTTGTGATCCGTGGCACAAAAACAGTTATCGAAGACGGCGATTAACGCACACTAATCATCTTGCATTATGGGAAAAACTTCTAATTAAAAATGGGGAAATCCATTTTAAAACTGATAACAAAAATCTTTTTGAATTCTCTCTAAATTCTTTTTCTGATTATGATATGAAACTTAAAAACATTTCTTTTGATTTACACAATTCTGGGTTTGAAGATAATGTGATGACGGAGTACGAGAAATTGTTTTCGGAAAAAGGTCAACCTATATATCGATGCGAAGCAATATATAGATAATATTTATTTCCGTTTTATTGATTTTCACATATAAATATGACCTCCCATAAAATAAATTGAGAGGTGATATTATGAACACTTACGGATTGACTGCATCCATAACAGCAATTGCAAATGCCCTATCGTGTAATTTAACAACTGACGAACTTACATTACTTGCCTCTATACTTGTGCAATTGGGAGATACTTTAGTAACAATTTCCACACTAAGAACGGCTTGTAAAACAAACAAATATTGAAAACAATTATTTGGTATTTATAAATATAAAAAATGACACTGCTATGCAGTGTCATTTTCTTATTGGTGATGGTGATGATGCGCTGAACAAACAGGAACTTTTACACGGCAATTTTCCTCATGGCATCTCTCCCCTTCTGTTTCAAGTTCGAGAGTTGCGTGAGTAATGCCGTGTTCGGCAAGTTCCTCACGCACTTTTTCTTTTATCAGGTGCGTTTCTTCATTTGTTACAATATGCATCGTAGCATAATTGTTATGACCGTCCATACTCCAGATATGAATGTGGTGAACGTCTTTTACCCCATCAATGTGAGCAAGATGCTCTTTAATTTCAGAAATATTTATATTATGAGGTGTTTTTTCAAGAAAAAGGTCAAGAACCTCCTTTAGATTTTTAACAGCGTTTATAAGTATAAATATAGCCACACAAATAGACATAACAGGATCTATAACAGAAAAATCGGTAAAGCGCATAACAACCGCGCCCACAAGCACAACTATCCACCCAAGCACATCTTCTACCATATGAAGATTAACTGCTTTTTGATTCAGAGAATGACCCTCACGTGTGAAAAAAGCGGCGGTTAAATTTACGACAACACCAAACACGGCAAAGAGTATCATACCATTATAGTTGATTTCAACAGGATTTATAATTCTGTTAACTGAATTATAAATAACCATTACAGAGCCAAAAAGTAAAATCAAAGTTGTTATAACACTACCTATAACAGAATATCTTGCATAACCATATGTATATTGGTCATCAGGTTGCTTTTTACTCTTTTTCTCAAGAAAATATGATATACCTATACTTGTCGCATCGCCTATATCGTGAATTGCGTCAGATACAATGGCAACACTTCGTGTAAATAAACCACCAAAAAATTCGAAAATAGAAAATGTCAAATTTAAAATAAAGGCAACAAATATATTTTTCTCTGTCATCATAATTCCTCCGTATTGATTTTTAATATTTATCTTGCAACATAACGAGTATATATCACAAGCAGATGCATTTTTAATAATCAATATTATAAAAAATTATTTCATCGCTTTCCAGATTTTCTTTATACATATCAATAGCGCGAATTGTATTGTTATTATACGTTGTATAGTAATATATACCCTTATCACAATTGCAACAAGATGTATAATTGGTGATTTCAAACTCATCTCCCACTTTTACGCAACCTTTTTGCTGATACACAGAATACAATATATGAAAAAACTGATGCACTATGTCGTTCTCTGTGTCACCGTAAACAGAGTTTAATTTTGTAAAGCACGCTCTTACAAAGCGCGACATTGACGAAAGGTCGCCGGGGATACCAATACCCCCCATCCCCCTGCTGTATGGTTTTAAATCTATTTTATTCGAAAAACTGTTTTCAGGGTCATTGGGGGATATATTCATATAATTATTCAAATTAAAAAGTTGCATATCGAAAGGCGGATTATTAGTTAAAATGCCTACGGGATTTTCGTATATAATAAAACCTTTCGCAGTTTGCTCTGCCGTTATAGATTTTTCTTTATCAGAGATTATCCAATGCAAAGGAGACGGTTTCAAACTTTCATCAAACGCATCATCTGTTATATTGATGTTTTCAAGCAATTTCTTTGCTTGAGATACACTTTCGCATTGAGTTAAAACCCAAGGTATCAGTTCATAAGATGCAACATTTGTTTTATCACTAATGGCTGAATTATAAACCGCATTATCGGGAAAATAAAGGCCAGCCATACCAAGTCCTTTTTCATTTACTGCGTCAAAATACAAAGGATAATCATTATACGGCAAAGCCATTCCTATAATTGCATAATGATTAGTGCTCCTGCTTCCATTTAAAAACTCGAAACAGTAATTACGGGGGGTAATTGTAACTTTTTCACCAAATGTATGATGAAAGTCAAGATTTCTTCCAAAATAATGGTCTTTAACAGTAACAGAAATTGCAGTACACATAAAACTCCTTTTCTTTCTTATTCGTTAATAATAGTATCTATTTCCACCAATGAACATACAAGTATTTTTATAGCCTCTAAAAAACCGTCCACACTCATCATTTCATCAGGCTGATGCACACCACCGTGGCCTTCGGCTATATTAATTTTTTCTCCTTTATAGTATGCCACAGTACCAATGGGAAATGCATTTTTGAGTTTACGGGCATAAGTACCTGCGGCAATTCTGAATCCTTTTGCTCCATCTATGCCTGAGATACTTGAAAATACATCCTCCAAAACTCTTTTAACAGGATTATTATCATCAATATTATAACCTGCACTTTCATCGGTAATATCGACTTCCCATAAAGCATTGCAAACTGTACAAATCTGATTTTTTACATCTTCCAGATTATACGAAAGTCCTATACGGTTATCAAAAGTTAACTTGATTTTATTGTCATCGGTCATTCGCACTATACCGTTTGCACATACAAGTTTACCGAAAATTTCATCATCATGTGCAATGCCAAATCCTGTGCCGTAGCAATCCGAAAGATATTTTGATACATCTTCAAGAATTTTTATATCGTTATCCCCGATTGCAGGACATTTAACAAGCATATCAGCCATAATCTTTGCCGCATTTAATGACGTTTCTGAATCCATAACGTGCTTTGCAATACCTTTTGAAGTAACATATATAGTATCTGCGTCTTTTGAAATTTCAAATTTTTCATTACCGTTACACATATCGGAAATCTGTTTCCACAACAAATCATTATATACAAGTTCTGCCTTTAACTCTCCCAGCACAATATTAAATGCCTCTCCGCCATGAAATCTTTTGATTGTACTTACTTTGCTTTTGCTGATTATATCAAAACGTAACATACTGCGTTCACCGCAAATACAAGGATACATTGCATCGGGAACCAATGACACATCAGGCATACTTTCATTTTCTGCAAAAGCGGCGATGTCTTCCATACCGGATTCTTCGTTACTGCCATTAAACATAACGAGTTTGCTTTTAAAGTTCAGTCCAAGGTCACGGATGATTTTGGCAGCATATAACATTTCTATAACACCGGATTTATCATCATTGCAACCACGTCCGAATATATATCCGTCTTTTACAATCGGTTCAAAAGGCTTACACACCTGCCATTTATCATCTACGGGCACAACGTCTGTGTGGGAAAATATCCCAATTGATTTCTCCCCGTTTCCGTAACAGGAAAGTGCATATCCGTCTGCTTGTTTTATATCTGTTTTAAATCCGTTATTTTCAAAAAGTTCAGCCGTAACTTTAAGCACCTCGGCACATTTATCACCAAATGGTGCATCTTGCTTGGATTCGCCTTTTACAGACGGAATTTTTACAAGTTCTAACAAATCTTCAATGATTTTATTTTTATGTGTATTAATGTATTCATCAATTCTTTTAATAATCTCTTCATTACAATATTTCATTGATATCTCCTCCATATTATATAGTTATACCCCTGATATACATGCGATAATCAGGGGTATTATTGTTTTATAAAAGTTTATTTTTAATAAGCGCTATCGTTGCAATCAATGTGGCAACGGCAGAAACACCTATCGCTATCCAAAAAGCATGCGGACCGTGTGCGAACGGTATTGCCTCTACATTCATACCGTAAAATGATGCTATCATAGTAGGCACAGACAGTATAATGGTAAATGAAGCAAGGTATTTCATCACAATATTCAAGTTGTTTGAAATAATCGAAGCAAATGCGTCCATAGTACTTGAAAGAATTGTAGAGTAAATACTACACATCTCAATCGCCTGACTGACTTCTATGAGTACGTCTTCAAGCAAGTCTTCGTCTTCTTCGTACAGTTTGATTATTCTTCCGCGTGAAAGTTTTTTGATGGTTGCCTCATTAGCCTTTAATGATGTGGAAAAGTAAACCAAACTTTTTTCCAAATCAAGCAATTGGAAAAGTTTCTGATTTTTCATTGATTTATGCAATTGCTTTTCCATATCTTTTGATACTTTATCAATCTGTTTAAGGTATTGCAGATACCTTACCGACACCTTATACAGAATCTGGAATATGAAACGCGCTTTCATATTAGTATAAACGCCTTTCATTCTGCCTTGTGCAAACTCAGCAAGAATAGAATTTTCTTTAAGGCAAACAGTTATTATATTATTCTTTGCATATATAATGCCCAAAGGCATAGTAGAATATATAATAGCACCGTTTTCCTCTGTAGCAAGCGGAATATCTATAATTGTAAGTATCTGTTCTTCTTCAATATCAATATGGGAACTTTCCTCATCGTCAAGCGCCGCACGCAGAAAATCCATTTCTATACCCAAAGCGGACGAAACGGACTTAAGTTCGTCCTCCTGCGGGTCTGTCATATTAATCCAGCAATCTTTTTCTATATTTTCAACGGCTGTTATAACACCGTTGATTGTTTTGTAAATATTTATCATTGGTTACACCGACTTTCCTATATTTTATTTTACATCAGGGAAAAATCCGAGCAAAAAACTGTTCTCGGCAACCATACTGACGACATAGGAAGTATCCATAATCTCACGTAAAAACTCTTCTGACGGAATAATTGATACATATGTAAGTGCAAGTACCGCAATACATACCCAGAACATTCCGCTTACAACACCAAAAAGTCCGCCGAGTAATCTGTTACATTGCTTTAAAACTGGCAGTTTGGCAAACACATTAAGCACTTTAAATAAAAACTTTATAAAAAGTTTTACCACTATAACCGTTATTATAACTGATATTACACCTATAATTACAGTTGCAAGGTTATTTGCCATAGCATCGGCGGCAGACTCTACACCCGCTTCAAGAGGTTTCCTTAAAAATTCGGGTACAGATGAAAGGTCTACTGCAGACGAACCCATAGAAGCGGAAAGTTTTTCTGTTACAAACTTTCCTAAAGGTGATTTTGCAATAAACGCTGTTATCTTACTGTACGATAAAAGTGCTATAATTATAGAAATCAAAAGAGAGCACATATTACATAATGACTTGACAAATCCGCGCTTAAATCCTAAATAAGCGCAAATCACAATTACTGCTATCAATATAATATCAAGTATCATATATATCTCCTCCCTTTTAATATATATTCAAAAATTCACTGTAAATTAACTATTTCAGCATTATTGCCTGATGCTATCAAAGCATTTTCATCATCTAAAAGAACTGCTTTTTTAATATCTTTATTAACATCAAGTTTAGTAAGTTCTCCGCCGCGTTTGTTTACAAGCACAAGTTTTCTGTCAGATACAACCAAAACTTTCCCGTCTGACGCATCTACACAACTAACAGCACCGCTTGCCATATATGTGCCTTTTTCTTTGAGATTTTCTGTTAAAATTTTAATTTCGGTATCATTTAAAACAGAATCACTTTCATTAAGAGCAAGCACGAGGCTATTGGCATCGCTTATGTCATAATTCGTAAGACTTTTTCCTGAATAAGAATACTCTGCCTTTTTTTCGCCGAGGCTGTTAAATACAGCCGCACCGATATCACCTACAACAAGCAAAGAATCCTTGCCTGTATATTTAATCTGCATAATTATATTATTTTCTAAAATCTGTCCTGCGTAGGGCTTTTCCTGTGAGAAGTTAAAAAACATCAATCCTCCCGAAGCAGTGTTTTTAGAAAAATCTGCCGTAGCAACTGCTAAAGTTCGGTTATCGTATGAAATTGCAGCATCAATTATATAATTATCTGCACTGTGCCATTTATAAAGCACCTCGCCCTCGGGAGAATACACCACAACCAGTGCTTTATACCCTTTTTCGCGGGTAATCAGTGCGCAGTATCCGTTTTTATTAACGCTTCCGCCAATAATGTTGTTTTCAGTGGGAAATTCTATTGAGTCGCCGCCTTTTGTAAGCATTGCACCCGGCACATCAAAACTATATGTCAATACGTATTTACCGCCTGTTTTGATAACGGGCGCAGCATTGTTCTGGTTAATAGTCCAAATGTTGTTCATTTTACCATCAACACACGAAACGGTTGTATTGCGCGCAACAATGGCATTACCGTTTAATCCCTCTAAAGCATAGTCTTCCGTTTTTTCAAATTCTATAACTGTTTCATTTGCAAAGTCTATGCCAACACCTGAAAATGCATTGTGCAAAAGAGGGTTGTCTATATTCATATAAAGAGTAAAAGCAGTAGATACAACCAAAAGAAGTATCACAGCAATTAAAAATCTGTTCTTTTTAGCATGACGTTTTTTCTTTCTCTCTTCAATCTGAGATTTATCAATAGGTTTTTTATCACTCATGGATAATCCTCCCAAAGGTCATAATATACATAAGTATTATATCATACATCAATTGCGTTTGCAAGGGTTTGAGGCAATAAAAAAAGACTTGTTTGATAACAAGTCTTTTCAAAGCTGATGACCGGAATCGAACCGGTGACCTCTACACTACCAATGTAGTGCTCTACCTACTGAGCTACATCAGCATCAGCGCTCTTTTATAGATAAAGAGCGACCAACGTTATATATTATATCACGGTTTTTTAAATATGTCTATAGTTTTTTTGAATTTTTTTAATTTATTTAAGTACATTTATTTTATAATCATCTTCTATACCCGTTATGGTGCCGCCCATATCGAGCGTATCTGCAATAAGTCTGATATGGTCTGCCATAATCTCTTCTCCGGGAACTAAAATCGGCGCCCCCGGCGGATATTTACAAACTATTGTTCGTGCAACTCTGCCCACCGCCTGCGACATGTCCACAGTTTCGCAAGGCGACAAAACTGCCTTACGTGGAGTGGTTACAATTCGTGGTGCAATTAGTTTAAAATCATCCGATTTATTATGTTTTAACGGCATTTTTTTAGTTATAGACATAATTGCTTTTGCAAGGGTTTTGATATCGGATGGATTGTTATACGCAGTTGCTATGCACACAATATTGTTTGCATCTGCCATTTCAACTTCTATTTTATATTTTTTACGCAATATATCTGCAACGGCATATCCCGTAACAGGCAGTTTTGAAAAATTAATCACTATTCTGGTTTTATCCATTGCGTGTATTGCACAACCGCCCAAAAGTTCTTCTCCTACCCAATATGCTTTGGTTTGGTCATTTACTAACGCGCGGCATTTATCGATTTCACACAGTATAGAGGCATAACGCTTTTTAAGTTCCTTATAGTTTAAAACTGATGCCTCTAACACACACAATGCCGCATAAGACGGACTTGATGTGTGGTACAAAGAAAGCACTTCTTCAATCTGCCACGCAGAAAACTTATCTGTATTTATATGCAAAAGCGCACCGCCAGACAAAGCGCCCATAGTTTTATGTATACTCTGCACGCACATATCTGCACCGCATTTAATGGCATTATCGGGAAAATCCTCTGTTACATGAAAATGCGCACCATGAGCCTCGTCAACAAGGAGAAGCATACCTGCTTTATGCACAATTTGGGCAATAGATTTAACATCACTTGCCGTTCCGTAATATGTAGGGGACGTTATAATAACCGCCTTTGCATCAGGATTAGACTCTGCTACGCTTTCAACTTCAGCAGGCAAAATGCCGCCAGTAAACCCGAACTGATAGTTATATTCCGGTGTTATATAAACGGGAACAGCACCACGCAATATTATTGCATTTATAACAGACTTATGGCAAAACCTGTCTACAATAATCATATCCCCCTCGCCGACGGCGAGAGAAATCATAGAATATATCCCGCTTGTTGCACCGCCGAGCAGATAATGCGAACTCAACGTGCCGTAAATATTGGAAAGTTGTTTCTGACTTTCTTTAATATAACTTTGGGGAGAGAGCATATTATCAGTATCGTCAAGTTCAGTAACGTCTAATTTAAAAAGGTTTTTGCCGTCAATAACGCCCCTACCTTTATGACCGGGCATAGAAAATGATATTCTGCCCTTTGATACATATTTTGATATACCCTCATTAATCGGCAAAGACATAGCAATCACCTTTCAAATATTATTCATAAACTCTTTCAACATCTTTGCTTACAAGTATGGGGTTTGCATTGGTTTCTACAATATCCCCTACTTTGATATCGGCACAGGTTATATCTACAATTATATTATACATACTTATTCTGCCGATAAGCGGATATGACCTTCCGCAGATGTTTACAGTGTTTTTCTTTCCGAGTGTACGGAAATCGTTATACATATAACGAAGAATATCCATAAACCTGAAAGTATCACGGCTTTTTTCCACACCATAGCCGTCTTTATAGCCAATCGGTACAACAGCAATCTTAGTTTCTTTTTTTGTAGTATACGTATTGGCATAGCCTACGTGGTATCCTGCAGGCAATGTTTTAACCTCTATAACATTCGAACGCATAGTACCTATACGTTTCAAACCATAATTGTTATTAAGCGGAAGTCTGCCCAAAAATGCAGAGCCTACACGCACCGCGTCTAAATTCATATCTTTATACTGCAAGAACGCACACGAATTGCATATATGTTTTAAAAGATTTGTTATTCCTGCATATTCAAGTTTATCTATGCAATTTAAAAATCTGTCGTACTGCAACTGAACATCTGCTCTTTTATCGGAAAACGAAAATGAAAAGTGCGAAAATACGCCTTCGACATTTATATTATCATATTTCTTTACGCAATCAATTGCACTGTCGATATCATCGCACGAAAAGCCGAATCTACCAAATCCCGTGTCTATTTTAAGATGCACACGTGCGGAAGTTTCACCCGCAAGGGCAGAGATTTTTTCAAATGCTTCAGCAGAGCCGGCAGAGAGAATCACACCCAATTCAAGACAGGTTTTTATATCCTCTTCAACCGCAGTTGCAGTTAAAAGCAAAATATCGTTATCAAAACCGGCATCACGCAGTGTTTTTGCCTCTTCCACTTCGGATACGGCAAAAAAATCTATTCCGTTTTCTTTCAAAACACCGGCAAACTCAACAATCCCCAGTCCGTAACCGCCGCCTTTTAAAACGGCTATAACTCTGGAATTGTCTGCAATATCTTTTATAATGCCGATATTATGAATTAAATCGGCTTTATTTATCACATACTGTTTCATATTATTTCTGACCTTTCAAAAGGTAGATTTTCTTACGAAGTTCACGATAAATCTTCTCGCCATGTTCAACCATAAAATACATAAACGGTGAAAATACATAGTCCATCTCGCCGACAAACTCTGTAAACTTTCCGTTAAAGCCTTTTTTGAATCTGTAAAGACCATAAAGAGGATTACTCTCGTCAATATCGCCCGAAATACCTCTGAAATCGTATATGTCACAATTATTTTCAAGTGCCCATTTAATCATTTCAAGTTGGAGCAGATAGTTTGGCATAACATTTCTGTATTCATTTGAACTTGCCCCGTATAAATACCATACTTTATTTCCATAAAGAATAGCAAGTGTTCCTGCAACTACTTTACCGTCGTAATGTGCAAGGTACAGACGCAAGTTTTCAGGTGCCATACAGTCGTACATCTTTTCAAAATACTCTAATGTACGCACAACAAATTCATCGCGAGTTCCGGTAACAACCATAATATCGTGGAATGTTTTAAGGTCTTCCCTTGTACCGATTGTAACCTCTACACCCTTACGGACTGCAAGGCGGATATTATACCTTGTTTTAGTATGGAATATATCCATAAGTTCTTCCTCAGTTTTATCCTTTACATCAAGACGGAATACAAATCTCGGTTGAATACCCTCAAAATTTTTAGATGCATTTTTAAATTTGAAACCCATCTTTTTAGCCATTGAAACAAATTTTTCGTTTTCAATCTCTACATCAGGGTCAATTTTAAGAACATAACTTTTATACTCTTTTGCTTTTTGTTTTGCACCCTCTATAAGTTCGCGCAGAGTTTCCTCATCATCAATATCGCACACGGGACCGCGAGGAGCGTACATAAGTGTGCTTTTAAAGAAAGGCACTTTACGGATTAAAATGCTGAGTGTTCCTTTGATGTTTCCGTTTTCGTCTTCGCTTACAATAACCTCATTTTTCCAGTTATCTTTAACATCTGCCCACATAGGCGCTTGCATAAAATGAGATTTGTAATGGTTTGTGATAAATTCTTCATACTTTTTCTGGTCTTTAACTGTAGTAATCAATTTTTTACTCCTCCTTGAGCAGCGGAATATATTTTATTTTCTATAAGTGATACCATTTTATCTGACGGTGCAAAAACAACTTTCACCTTGCCATCTGCAGTATCAAAAACAATTGCATATTTATTATCTGTCTGTGTGCATAAAGTCAATGTTTTTGCATTGCACGACTTTATTTTTTCATCATCAGCAGGAAGAAACAACTCAATAGCATTATACGCAATTTCAGTACGTGCCCTTTCTCTTCCGCCGAGTTGAGTGGAAATGGCCAACTCTTCATCGGTTAATTCATATTCGTACGAGCACATATATCTTTTAATAAGTATATACACAAATGCAACAAGTACAGCCATAAACGCAACATCTTTCAGAATTTGAAAAACAGGCAAAATATTAAGCAAAATGCGTAAGACCGCAACAAGCAGAACAAAAGCAATTATCATTTTGAATCCGCCTGTATTTTTACTGTTAGTTTCTTTATACATACTATTCTCCTCTACACATACCCATATACTCCGCGAACAGAAACCTCGCCTGCATTAACATTCACAATTTCGTTTTCCGTTACAATATCCAAAGAGCCGTCGATACGCACATCAACGCACTTGCCTTCAAACACCGTTCCGTCTGTATTATAATGAACAGCAACATGACTGCCCAAAGTAATGCACGCTTTTTTGTAAAGGCATATTATATCATCATTCGACAAATTCAAATATACATTATTGAATTCTTCGAAAAAATTATTTACAAGTGTATTGCGGTCAATCTCTTTACTTGTAATCAATTTCAAAGATGTCGCTCTGTAATCAAGTTCACCAAAATCTGTATTATTCGCATTTATGCCGATACCAGCCATGACATAAACGGAATTATCACCGTAAAAAGCAGATTTTGTAAGTATACCGCATACCTTTTTGCCGTCAACCACAATATCATTTGGCCATTTTATTGCACAAGGTACATAACGGCTGACTGTGTTATATGCAGCCAATGCACAAACAATTGCAAGGAATGGTATACTTTGAACATCGCTTTCGGGAAGAATATAAAAGGAAAAATACGCGCCCCCGATATCCGACACCCACGCACGTCCGTTGCGTCCTATTCCGCCCGTCTGGCTATCCGCCACGACAGTAAGCCCATTTTCGGGAGGCAACTTATCAAGTTCATCAAATGTAGATGTCACAGTATCAAAATATAAAATATTTTTGCCAAAATCAGCCATAATCATTCCTCTGCACAACACATACGTGCATCAACTTTTCCGTTTGTTATCTCTATCCAACCATAAGTGCTGACCGTTCCGGGATTCATAATTATAATATCGCCCATATTATCAAGCAATGGTTTATGTGTGTGACCAAAAAATGCCACATCAGCACCCTTACCTTTAGCATACTCAACATAGGCAGAAATACCGTTTTTAACATTATGAGCGTGCCCGTGACACATAAGCAATTTAACACCGTCAATATCAAGCATACGCTCTGCAGGAGCATTTGTAAAAGAGGTCCAGTCACAATTTCCGCAAACACCTATAACATCAATATCGGGGAATATATGTTTAATATCATCGGCATCATCTGCCAAATCACCTAAATGCAATACATAGTCGGGCTTTCTGCGAGTTATAATATCAATCGCTTCAGATATATTTTTATGTGTATCGCTGATAACCAGCAATTTAATTGCAGAATTCATATAAGTACACCCAGTTTCAACAAATTTAACCATTATAATTATATCATTAAACCAATTCAATTGCAAGAAAAAGGTTGATTTTTGACAACGCATAATTCAAACAATTTTAAAGCCACACATAAAGTGTGGCTTTAGATTTTTATTCTGTATAATTATCTTCTTCGGGCACAGGAATTTGCTCTGTTTCAAAAAATTCTTCTGTAATAACAGGTTCTTCCACAGGTGCTTCTAATAAGTCATTTATTTTAATCTCTATATTTTCTGTATCGTTTTCTTTTTCTTCACTTATCTTTACCATTTTAAGGCCAAAAACACAAATCAGCACAATTCCGCCCACTAAAAGTACCGCACCAAAAGCAATCTTTAAAATATCACAAAGTGCCTGAATGTTATTTGCAGTCTGTGCAGCAGCATTCTGTATACCCGTGTAAGCATCTCCACCGTACTGCAATGAATTTTCCCAACTGCCGTTATCCATACAGAACACTATAATTGAAAAAATTATTGAAATAATACCGGAGATTATCCCCAACGCAGAAAATGTCTTTTCTTTATTAATATCTTTACTTTTCATACCATATTCCTCCTTATAAATTTATACGTTAATTACATTTGCTACAACTTTCCATGCTTCTATAAGTTTTTCTAAAGACCACGCAGCATTTGCAGGAGATGTAGACGGCAAGCAGATTGCATCTTGGCAAATTGTTTGTTTAGTATATTTATTAAAATATTTCTCTGCCGTTTTTCCATTAACAAATATTGCCCGTATATCTGCCGAATTTAATATTTCAGTAATATCATTGGCAGTAACATTTTTGATGGAACTATCGGAACTTCCTGTTATTTCGCAAGATGCTATAACATCCCACAAAGCAATTCTGTGTTTGATTAAAAATGCCCTTTTTTCTTCAATTGTACACGGTTCAACGCTATTAAAAACAGCAGAAATCACTTCCCAGAAACGGTTTTGCTTATGCCCATAAAAAAACATTTGCTCACGCGACTTTACCGACGGAAAACTACCAAGAATGAGCACTTTTGAATAAGCATCATACAACGGTGGGAACGGATGAACTATCATACAGCAATTCTCCTTAAAAATCAAAAACACCATATCCAAAACGGATATGGTGTTTTTTAAGGAAAGGATGGGATTCGAACCCACGGTGCGCTATTAACGCACACAGCATTTCCAATGCTGCGCCTTAAACCAACTCGACCACCTCTCCGTTTCGACCTTAATTATTATAGCAATATTTTCTTATAAAGTCAAGAACTTTTTATGCAAATGTAAAAGTATTTTTTGCTGTCAATTATTGCATTTTTGAGCGTTACGTGGTATAATATGTTGATGAGTTATTTTGATGATTAAACTGGAGGCTTTATAAAATGATTGATATCAAAAAATCGTTGGCTGAAAGAGTCCGTCCACTGGAGGCTTCAGCCATTAGAGAAATGTTTAAACTTATGGGACAGGCAGATGTTATATCGTTTGCAGGTGGTATCCCCTCTCCCGAAGTATACCCCACAGATATCCTTTCCGAAATATCGGCTGATATATTAAAAAACAACGGTACATTTGCTCTTAAATATGGCATTACAGAAGGTTATGCTCCTCTTATAGAACAAGTTGCAGAAAAAAATAAATCTCAGGGAATCGGAAGCAGTTGCGACATCACCATTATCACAACCGGTGCACAACAAGGCATTGACCTTGCGGCAAAATCTTTGCTTAATCCAGGTGATGGTGTAATTGTGGAAAGCCCTACATTTGTAGGTACTCTTAATTCTCTGCGTTCGTACGAGGCTTCGCTTTACGGCGTGCCCGTGGAAAACGACGGTATGGATTTAGCCGCCGCAGAGGAAATTTTAAAAACAGGGAAAATAAAACTTATATATACTATTCCTACTTTCCAGAATCCGACCGGCATTACGATGTCACTTGAAAAACGCAAAGGCTTACTGGAACTCGCTAAAAAATACGACTGCCTTATTTTAGAGGACAATCCTTATGGGGAACTCCGTTTCTACGGTGAAGAACTGCCCACAATCAAGTCAATGGATAAAGATGGCAGAGTTATATATGTAGGCTCGTTCTCAAAAACATTATCACCCGGTATGCGTGTGGGTTTTCTTGTCGGACACGAAGATTTAATGGACAGAATAATCGTTGTTAAACAGGCAAACGACGTACACACACCGCTTATTTCGCAAATGATAATCTCTGAATTTATGAAGCAGAACGATATGAACGCCCATATTGCAAAAGGCTGTGCATCATGCAAAGAAAAATGCGATGCTATGCTTTCTGCTATGGATAAATACTTCCCCGAAAAAGCAGTATACACAAGACCCGAAGGCGGAATTTTCTTATGGGTAACTCTTCCCGAAGGTACAGATACGGGCGCACTTTTGCGCAAAGCAATTGAGCGCAAAGTAGCATTTGTTCCGGGTAACAGTTTTATGGTAGATGCTGCAAAACCATCAAATTGCTTCAGACTTAATTTTACAACCGCCACAAACGAACAGATTGACACAGGCATCAAGGTTTTAGGCGAGTTGCTTGCAGATGAATTAAAATAATTAAGGAGTATTACTTAAAATGGACGATAAAAAAATTATATTTTCAGGTATTCAGCCAACCGGATGCGTTACACTCGGTAATTATCTAGGTGCACTTAAAAACTGGGTTGAACTTCAGCACGATTACAACTGTTGTTTTTCAGTAGTTGATATGCACTCAATTACCGTTCGTCAGGAGCCTGCACAACTTCGCAAAAGATGTATGGAATTTTTGGCTCAGTATTTGGCGTGCGGTATTGACGGAGAAGAAAATTTAGTGTTTTTCCAGTCACACGTTCCTGCTCATGCTGAACTTGCGTGGGTGCTCAACTGCAATACGTATATGGGTGAACTCAGCCGTATGACGCAATTCAAAGACAAATCCGCAAAGCACGCAACTAACATAAATGCAGGTCTTTTTACATATCCTGTGCTTATGGCGGCAGATATCCTTCTTTACCAGACCGACCTCGTTCCCGTTGGTGTAGACCAGAAACAGCACTTGGAACTTGCACGTGATATTGCGATACGTTTTAACAACGCATTTGGCGAAACATTCAAAGTACCTGAGCCATTTATTCCAAAAGCAGGCGCTAAAATTATGAGTCTTCAAGAGCCCACATCCAAAATGAGTAAATCTGACCCCAACATAAACGGATTTATTTCAATTTTAGACGACCACGACTCTATTATGCGCAAATTTAAACGTGCCGTTACAGACAGCGACAACGAAATCGTATACAAAGACGGTAAAGACGGAATTAACAACCTTATAAACATATATACAAGCGTTACAGGCAAAACTATTGAAGAAACAAAAAAAGAATTCAGCGGTCTTGGCTACGGTGCATTTAAAGAGGCGGTAGGTACCGCTGTATCAGAGCACTTAAAGCCCGTAAGAGAAAAATATGCTGATATCATAAACGATAAGTCTTATCTTGAAACTGTATACAAAAGCGGTGCTGAACGCGCGGCATACGTAGCAAGAAAAACGCTTTCAAAAACATACAGAAAAATCGGCTTTGTAAACAGATAAAAAGGAGCAGATAATATGAATGTACTTACTTTGGTGCTTTGCTTTTCAATTGCTTTTTTCGTATCGTTGGCATCTACACCGCTTGTTAAAGTACTTGCTTGTAAAATCGGTGCTATAGACGTACCCGACGGCAAACGCAGAGTACACAAATCCCCTATTCCGCGTCTTGGCGGATTGGCGATTTTCTTAGGATTTATGATTGCAGTTCTCGCCTTTGCCGAAATAGATTCTCAAACACGCGGAATACTTATAGGTGCATTATTGATAGTTGCAATAGGTATACTGGACGATGTAAAACAACTCAAGGCATCAATCAAACTGCTTATACAGATAATTGCCGCAGTAGTTGTTGTGTGTCATGGTGTACAAATAACCGCCATAAGCGTACCTTCTTTCATAGTAAGCGGCGGTATACTGCCTCTTAAATGGCTTAGTATCCCCATCACAATTTTATGGGTAGTAGGCGTAACCAATGCCGTTAACCTTATAGACGGTCTTGACGGATTGGCAGTAGGCATTTCTTCAATTGCAACATTTTCGCTGTTTTTTATAGCAATACTGGCGGGCGAGCCGACAGTAGCAGTTATCTCCGCCGCTCTTGCAGGTGGTTGCTTAGGATTTTTACCATACAATTTCAATCCTGCAAAAATATTTATGGGTGATACCGGCTCTACATTTTTAGGTTTTATACTTTCAGTAATATGCATACAAGGTCTTTTCAAAGGCTATGCAATCATATCGTTTATTATCCCGTTTTTAATATTGGGATTACCGATATTCGACACAAGTGTGGCAATTATAAGACGTATTCACGATAAGCGTCCCATCATGGGGGCAGACAGAGGACATTTACACCACAAACTGATAGATATGGGATTTTCCCAGAAACAAACTGTGGCAATACTCTATGTTATAGCAATGCTTTTAGGTTTGAGTGCGGTAGTGCTTATAGAGCAAGGCGCGCAAACGGCATTTTTGATGATATCGGTAGTACTTTTGCTCCTTATATTCGGAAGCAAACTTATATCTTGGCAAACTGAACAGATAAAGCATGATTTTGAGGAACAATTAGAGAATGATGACGGAGGAAATTCCAATGATTAAGGTAATGACCGTATTCGGCACACGTCCCGAAGCAATTAAAATGGCACCGCTTGTTAAAGAACTGGAAAAACGTAAGGAAATACAATCTATTGTAGCAGTAACCGCCCAACACAGGCAGATGCTTGACCAGGTTCTTGATATATTTGATATTAAACCTGATTATGATCTGAACATTATGAAAGACCGTCAGACACTACTTAGCATAACAACAAACGGATTAACCGGTATGGACGATGTAATCAAGCAGGCACAACCCGATATCGTGCTTGTGCACGGAGATACTTCCACTACATTCGTAGGTGCATTGGCAGCGTTTTACAATCAGGTAAAAGTAGGTCACGTTGAAGCGGGCTTAAGAACATATGACAAATATTCACCATTCCCTGAGGAGATGAACAGAAAACTTACCGGTGCTATTGCTGATTTTCATTTCTCTCCAACAATCTCAAACAAAAACAATCTTTTAAAAGAAAATGTAAGCGAAAACACTATTTACATAACAGGCAACACCGTTATTGATGCTTTGCAGACAACTGTAAAAGAAGATTATGTATTCAATGACGAAACATTAAAATCATTAGATTTTAAAAACAGCCGAATTATACTTGTTACTGCACACAGAAGAGAAAACCTCGGAGAGCCTTTAAAGAACATATGTACTGCAATAAAGGAAATCGTAAACGAGAATCCCGATGTTCAGGTGGTATATCCTATGCACCTGAATCCCGCAGTACGTGAAACTGCAACATCAATACTCGGCAACGACCCAAGAATACACCTTATAGAGCCGCTTGATGTAGAAGAACTGCATAACGCAATGGCAAGATGCTATCTTGTTATGACAGACTCAGGCGGGCTGCAAGAGGAAGCGCCAAGCCTTGGAAAACCTGTAATAGTTCTGCGTAATGAAACAGAACGTCCTGAAGCAGTAGAGGCAGGAACAGTTTTAATGGGCGGTGTACATAAAGAAAAAATTAAAGAACTGGCAAACTCAATCTTAAATGACAAATCCATGTACGAAAAAATTGCCCGTACCGCAAATCCTTACGGCGACGGACACGCATCTGAGCGAATAGCAGATATCATAATAGAAAATTTATCTTAATATTATGTATCAATCAGCGGCACATAGTAAATGCCGCTGATTTTTTATCGGTAAAGTACAGGCTGTATTTGTGTTCTTTCTAAAGCAAGTTCTAAAGTGGGGATTATAAGTTCCATTTTTGCCACTAAAGAATTATGCTTTTTTTCAGGGTCGTCTTGCGTAAATGGTACAAAATAAACATTCTTAAAATTCAAAAGCAAGCCAATGTTTTTTGCGCTTGCGCCAAGTCCGTCATTGGTAGAAACTGCGATAACAAGCGGATTTTCGTTGCGCAGATTAGCCTTTGCAGCCATAGTAACTGCAGTGTCGGTTATGCCGTTGGCAAGTTTTGAAATTGTGTTGCCTGTACAAGGCGCAATAACCATAATATCAAGTATATTTTTAGGTCCAATCGGCTCTGCCTCAAATATAGTTGAAATTATCGGTTTGCCGGTAATTTCTTCAATCCTGTATTTAAAATCTTCTGCCTTTCCGAAACGGGTATCTGTTTTGGAAGCGTTTTCGCTCATTATAGGATAAACAACTGCCTCCTCGGCAACAAGATTCTCTATCTGGGGTATAACAGATGAAAAAGTGCAATACGAGCCCGTCATAGCAAAGCCTACATTTATGCCTTTAAGTTTCATACACTACACCTCCATATCTGCCAAAATATTCAAAATAGTCTGGCCGATTATTTCACCCGATGTTTTTGGTGCGGCTTTTCCCGGAAGTGACAACGCATGAACTACTTTAAGACCATAGTGTGCGGCTTTTTCATCATCAATTCCGCCCGGTAATGATGCAAGGTCAATTATAAGACAATCCTTCCTTATATATTTCATTAAATCCTCTGTAAGAACCTGATGCGGAATAGTATTGTATATCACATCAAATGCAGGTAACTGCTCCTTTAATTGTGGAAGGTATATACCGTTATATCCATACGCCTTTATCCATGACAAATCGTCAAATCGCCGTGCTTCTACATATGTGTGTGCGCCAAGAGCGCTTAAATCTTTAGCAAGTATCTTACCTATTCTGCCAAAACCGAGTACAAGGCTTTTACTTCCATGAATTGTTATAGGGAGCATCCTCATAGCAATTTCTATAGCGCCTTCGGCAGTTGGGACGGCATTCAAAACGGTAAGTTCTTCTCTGTCAAAATAATCTATAACCTCTATATTGTATATTTTACAGAGGTTTTTAATTTTAGGCGTAATTTTACCACCAATCAGTAGTTGGTTTTTTTTCATCGCTTTCAGCACATCATAAAAATAAATTTTTTCATTATAAAGCGGAGTACGGACAGTAATATCGTCGTTTGTAACGGGTAATCCCATAATAACTATATCTCTACCGGAAAGCGCCTCTGAAAGTGACGATGCCTTTAAAACACCCGTGTCAAACTCCGTATCATCACTAAATCCGTAAGTCATAACATCATATCCGTCAAGATAAAAACTATTTGCCAGCGTAACAATACGCATATCACCGCCAAGTACCAATATTTTTCTGTTACACACATCCTTCCCTCCTTTTTATACTCTATATTATGAAAAATAGTGTCTGCTGGTGCGCAAATTGACCATTGACTAATGGTAGTTTTTTGTGTTAAAATAAACATTATTTAAAAAAGGAGTTTGTTATATGTCTAATATATGGCACGACATTTCACCCAAAAGAATTAATGCCGAGGACTTTGTGTGCGTTGTAGAAATTTCAAAAGGCAGTAAAAAGAAGTACGAACTCGATAAGGAAACAGGATTTCTTATACTTGACCGAATCTTATATACATCTACCCACTATCCAGCAAACTATGGTTTTATTCCTCGAACATACGGCGACGATAACGACCCGTTAGATGTGCTTTTAATATGTTCGGAAGATATTGAGCCTCTTACATTGGTACGTTGCTATCCGGTTGGTGTTATATCTATGATTGACAATGGCAAAAACGACGAAAAAATTATCGCTATTCCGTTTAATGACCCCACATACAATATGTATACCGATATTGAGCAACTTCCCACACACGTTTTTGACGAAATGCGTCACTTTTTTACAGTGTACAAAAATTTAGAA
This sequence comes from Clostridia bacterium, assembly GCA_045646385.1. Classification (GTDB taxonomy): domain Bacteria; phylum Bacillota; class Clostridia; order UMGS1810; family UMGS1810; genus SIG455. Next base: position 33,537 of record JAZRKQ010000037.1, read on the forward strand.
AACAAAGATACCGCTGTAAATGAGGTAAGCGGAAGAGAAACCGCAATAAGCATTATAAACAATGCAATTGAAAATTATATTGAAAAATTCTGTAAATGAAAAAATGCTGAACAGTAATTAAACTGTTCAGCATTTTTTATTTAAACCTTATTTATTTGCGGCTATATACATAGCACATTCAACACGCTTTTTCTCAAGGTCGCAGGCAATCTCATACGGTTTATCAATATCGCCGTTAAAGTTATGTGCATTGGCAGAGCAACCACCGCTACAATAGAACTTAGCCCAGCAGTCTGCACATTTTTCTTTAGTGTACACGTTTGAATTCATAAATCTGTCACGTATTTCGGTGTTCATATCGCCATCAAAAACATTTCCCATTTTAAATGGCTCATTACCAACAAACTGATGGCAGGGATAAATATCTCCCTCAGGGGTAATTGCCACATATTCATGACCTGCACCGCATCCGCTCAACCGCTTATATACACACGGGCCTTGCGAAAAATCTATCATAAAATGGAAAAAATTAAAGCCCTTGCCGCTTTTTCTGCGTTTGATGTACTCTTCTGCCAATTTATCATATTGTGCATAAATTTCAGGCAAATGTTCTTTTTTAAGAGCAAACTCATTATCATCAGGCAAAACAACCGGCTCAACTGAAATCTGCTCAAACCCCTCGTCTGCAAGATGAATTACATCTTCTGCAAAATCAAGGTTATTAGAAGTAAATGTTCCGCGAACATAATAATTATCCTGATTACGGCTATCGGCAATCTTTTTGTATTTTGGCAGGATATCATCATATGTACCCTGACCGCCTACTCTCGGGCGCATAAAGTCATGCTTATCTTTTCTGCCGTCGATGCTTAAAACAACATTGCCCATATTTTTATTAATATATTCAGCAATATCGTCATTTAAAAGCAGACCGTTTGTAGTAATTGTAAAACGGAATATTTTACCCGTTTCTTCGGCTCTTGCATTGGCGTACTCCACGATATCTTTTACAACATCAAAATTCATAAGCGGCTCGCCGCCAAAAAAGTCAATTTCTATATTTTTTCTGTCGGCAGATTTATCTATAACAAAATCAATTGCTTTTTTTCCGACTTCACTGCTCATAAAAGAACGCTTTCCGCCATACTCTCCGGTATCGGCAAAGCAATATTTGCAACGCATATTGCAATCGTGAGTTATATGCAGGCAAAGTGCTTTAACAACAGACTGCTTTTTCCAGTTTTTAACCACACCGGAGTAGAAATCTTTTGAGAAAAGCGCATCTTTTTCTGCAAGAAAAGATACTTCTTCATACGCTTCTCTGATATCTTCTTCGCTATGTTTTGCAGAGAGTGTTTTAACAATTTCGTCAGTAAGTTCTCGGTTGTCTTCTGTAATATAATCAAGCAAATCATACACCACGTCGCTTACAACGTGAACAGCACCGCTATACACATCAGCAACGATATTTGTGCCGTTTTTGCTGAACTTATGTATCATAATTAAAAATCCCTTCTATCGTATTACAAACTAAATCAGGCGGTCAAAGACCGCCTGAAAATTAAGCAGATTAAATTATCTTTTTTCGTTTTCGCATTTCTGGTTTGCTACTGTGCAAGAAGTTTTGCAAGCAGACTGGCAAGAGGTCTGGCACTCACCGCAACCGCCTTTTGATGCGCTTGTTTTTAATACTGTGTCGTTTAATGATTTAATGTGTTTCATTTTAGTTTCCTCCTAAAAATTATTTCTTCTTCATGTTTATTCCAACAATTCCGCCAAACGCACCTGATAAAAAGCCTATTATCAAAAGCGCAACAACGTGCTTGTCAAAAACAAATCCTGTTACGAACAGAGCACCTAATATGTAAAGTATCAGCACATAAAGCATACCGCCCACCGCACCGTTAAGCCAACCGCGTGAGGTTGCCCTGCGTGCCACAGTAAATCCTGCAAGCATTATGGCAAAAACCATAGTTACAAAAACTACTGTTCCGATAATGCTGTCAGTAAGAGATGTGTATGTGAGCAATATTGCAAATACAGCAAAGACCGCAAACGTGAATCCGTACGAAATCATTAAACTTTTCAATACAGACATAAAATTAAGCGGCGATGCATATCTGGTATCTGTCGCATTAAAAAAATCAAACTTCGGCATTTTAGTCCCCTCCGAATAAACAATTTATATTATATGCATATTCGGACAAAGAGGATTTATACCCTTAATTTTTACGCCTCAGCAGGTTTAACTACCTCACGTACTGCCCAACGGCTGATTTTAATAGCAGATTTTTCTGCGCCTGAGCCTGTTTCAATAACCAAAGTATCGTCTTTAATAGTAACGATTTTTCCGTGAATACCGCCGATTGTAATGATTTTATCACCAACAAGCAGACCTGCAAGCATTTCTTTGGTGAGTTTGTCTCTCTTACGCTGGGGGCGAATCATCAAAAAGTAAAGCACCACCAACATAAGCACGGGCACTAACAGAGAAGAAAGCATAGCACCTGTTCCTGCGGCAGCAGCATCTGCAGTTGCAACAGGTTCTGCCAAAGCCTTCATTATAAACAAATTCATAATTTTTCCTCCTAACAATATTTGTATATATAATTATACCTTGTTTACCGATATTATGCAAGGTGTTTTATAAAAAATTTTGAATATTTACAAAAAATTCATTTTCCGGCTTTATTGCAATGAAAATCTAAGCGGTTCAAATGCAGGTTTTAAATCATCAAAGTCAAACCCGAATATTTTGTATTCTCTTGCGTTTTCTAAAGAAAATGGCTTAATATCAGTAATTTCGGTTTCTCCGGATTTAACCGTTAATTCCGATAGAGTAACAACATCATCAAGTGCTTCCCCATTGTATTTTGCAACAATCGGCGTAACAGTAACAGGAGAATCAGTATTGTTAAAAAGTCTTACCGCAACATTTCCGTTGTTGTAATAAAAGGCTTTTTTTACGTGATTATCTCCAAATCTTACTATCATCTGTTCAGATGGAGTTGATAAAAACTCTATCTCTACTCCGCTTTCAACAGAACCATTATATGGGGTATTTAAATCATTATTAGGGTATGAAAGTTTACCAAAGAAGGGAATTCTGTTTATACCCGAACTCCACAAAGGCTGACTGCTATTATAAAATTCATCTGATCCCACACCGCTTCTGACAAGCGAAATACCAGGTGTTTCAGTTGTGTTTATAGAATTGGCTGACATATTAGCATTTACAATATCCTCATCAATATGCCAGATTGCAATTCCCGTAGATGTAAGTGCAGGAAAATCTTTATTTCCGTAATTCTTAAGTGCCGCATCATAACCTTCAAAAACGCGGTTTTCTAAAAGAAAATACTCACTTTCATCATTTGTTATTATTTTTAAGCACTTAAAACCTTCTATTTCAGATAACGCCGGCAAAATTTTTGTCGTTGCTCTTATGGTAGTATCAAGTTCCCCGTAATTATACCATCCGCACCTGATTTTACACCACGCGTCAGGATGAGTTGGCATAGATGAGGGAACAGATGAAGCATCTTTTTTGCCCCAACTCCCTTGTGCCATAAGGCTTAAAGTATAAATATTATCATAATTAGTGTTTCCTACTGTGTTATATAAATCAGGTAAGCCTAAAATATGGGCAAGTTCATGACAAAGCGAACCTATTCCCATAGGTTGTGTGTCGTCATACATAGTACCGGTCATCGTATAATTTGAATAATATATATACTTTTTGCCATCTATCTCTACAACCGGATAATCGAGCAATGTAACACCGTCACATTCTATGCCGCCTTTAACATAAAACTTATGTGCCCACACACTGTTATTTTCCCATTGTGCATTTGCAGATGCTTCATAACCTGCCACAATAAAAGAAATCACTAACTCTTTATTATATATAAATTTTTTTCCGTTGATATCTTCCAAACCATCTTTATCAAATTGAGAAAAATCTATATATTTATCTGCCTCTGCCAAAGCATCGGCTATTATACTTACAATAGCAGCATCTTCTTCGGCTTTAGTACTGCACAACTCAGGATCAGGGTGATTTTTATCAATTAAAACTTTTATAACACCATCGGCCACTTTTCCATAATCTCCATCACTTTCAGTTATTTTAAAAGCAGGCAGATACTGCATAAGCCCGTAAGAAACCTCATTATAATAGTTATTAACACTTATAAGACCTTCTTCAGTAGAGAAAACTTTGTCATAAATACTTTGTCCGTCAAAACCGTTTTCAGGGAATTTTACATCATTAAATTCAACGGCAATCGTAATGAGGTTAGATGTTTGAGGTACTTTTCCTGTTGCATTGAAAAATGATACCGTCGGATAAGTTGTGTACGGCTCTCCTACATGTTCTGTATTTTCAGAAATTTCCTCACGAAGGTCAAATCCCTTAACTGCATTTGCAGGACGTGAATCAGTATTATCACGTGTTGCCATCATCATCACAGGAGATTCATATGTAACATATTCATATTGACCATTTTCGTTCTTTTTAAGCATATAACCGTCTGAATCGCCAACAAAGTTATAATGCTCGTCACCGTAAGAGTAAAGTTCTATAACACTCCCGTCAGGCTGAACATATTGTGCAGGCTCAGAATATGCCGGCATTGCAAACACACATTTTGCAGAAAATAAAAAAGCAAACAAAGTAGTCAAAACAATATGTTTCCAGATAAATTTTCTCATACTATTTATCCCCCATCAAATATTTTCTATCTGCCAGTCTATCGGTGATTTACCAAGTTTTTGAAGTATATCATTAGTTTTTGCAAAGTGATTACAACCAAAAAATCCTCTGTATGCAGAAAGAGGGCTCGGATGCGGAGCCTCTAAAATATAGTGCCTCGTTTTATCTATAAACTCTGTTTTTCGTCTGGCATTTGCTCCCCACAGAATAAATATGACAGGCTCTTTGCGTTCGTTTAATTTTTTTATAACATTATCCGTAAAAATCTGCCATCCTGCCTGACTGTGAGAATTTGCCTGACCGCTTCGGACAGTTAAAGTTGTGTTTAGTAAAAGCACACCTTGCTGAGCCCACTTTACAAGATAGCCATTGTTTGGAATATAACACCCCAACGAATCCTGTAATTCTTTATACATATTCTGAAGTGAAGGCGGAGTCGGAACACCGGGTTTGACCGAAAACGCCATACCATGCGCCTGACCCGGCTCATGGTACGGGTCTTGTCCTAATATGACCGCCTTTACATCGTTATAATCAGTAGATTTGAATGCATTGAAAATATCGTACATAGACGGATAGATGGTATAGTGCGAATATTCATCTTTCAAAAATTCACGCAGTTTAAGATAGTATTCCTGCTTAAACTCTTCTGCCAGAATATCATCCCAGTTATTTCCGAACTGTACCATATTTTTCACCGCCAATCTTATTTATTGCTCTTTGCTTTTGCACGTAATGATTTATCAAGAATTTTTTTGCGAATACGCAGACTTTCAGGAGTGACCTCTAAAAGTTCGTCGTCAGCCAAAAATTCTATGCAGTTTTCAAGAGACATCTGTATGGGCGGAACAAGTTTGAGAGCATCGTCAGAACCTGCGGCACGTGTATTTGTAACGTGTTTTTTCTTGCATACGTTTACCTCTATATCGCCCGCTTTGGCATTCTCTCCCACTACCATACCGGCATAAACTTTTTCGCCCGCACCAAGGAAAAGACTGCCCCTTTCCTGTGCGTTAAAAAGACCGTACACTATTGTTTCGCCGTCTTCAAAAGCGATGAGCGAACCACGGGAACGGGAAATAATCTCACCCTTGTATTCCTCGTATCCCTCTAAAACGTGATTCATAATACCATTACCGCGAGTGTCAGTCATAAGTTCTGAACGGTAACCAATAAGACTTCTTGACGGAATTGTAAACTCTACTCTTGTATATCCACCGGCGGGGTCTGCAGCCATATTTATCATCTGTGCTTTACGGTTGCTGAGTTTGTCTATAACAGTACCAACATATTCCTCCGGTACATCAATATACAGAAGTTCCATCGGCTCCATTACTTTGCCATCTATAATTTTATTGATCACCTCGGGTTTTGATACCTGAAATTCATACCCCTCACGGCGCATAGTTTCTATTAAAATTGAAAGATGAAGTTCACCTCTGCCCGACACTTTAAAGCAATCTGCGGAATCAGTTTCTTCTACTTTCAAACTTACATTCGTACCCATTTCCTTAAAAAGTCTGTCACGAAGATGACGTGATGTTACGAATTTACCCTCACGTCCTGCAAAAGGCGAATTGTTCACAAGGAAGTTCATTGAAACCGTAGGCTCGTCAATATCAACAAAAGGCAACGGCTCAGGAGTGTTTACATCGCAAACAGTTTCGCCAATATTGATATCAGCCACACCTGCAAGCGTGATAATATCTCCAACTGTAGATTCGTCTACCTCTATTCGTTTAAGTCCGTCGTACTGATACATCTTAGTGATTCTTATGGATGACGTACTACCGTCTTTACGGCAGATAATTGCCTGCTGCCCTGTTTTAACCGTACCGCGTTCCACCCTGCCGATTGCCATAGAGCCAACGTATTCATCATAATCTATATTAGAAATCAATATCTGCAAAGGTGCTTCTGTATCACCCTCAGGAGCAGGAACGTGCTCAATGATAGCATCAAATATAGGATTGATAGTACCATCATGGTTTTCAGGTGAAAGCGACGCAAAGCCGTCACGGCCTGATGCATACACAACTGGTGCATTAAACTGCTCATCAGTTGCCTCAAGTTCTAAAAACAGTTCTAAAACTTCGTCAACAACTTCATAAGGACGTGCATTAGGGCGGTCAACTTTGTTAACAACGATAATTGGCTTTAAACCAAGCGCAAGCGCTTTTTTAAGAACAAATCTTGTCTGAGGCATACATCCCTCGAATGCGTCAACCAATATCAAAACACCGTCTACCATTTTAAGAACGCGCTCAACTTCGCCACCAAAATCTGCGTGTCCGGGAGTATCTACAATGTTTATTCTTATACCGTCGTGAATTAAAGAGGTTGTTTTAGATAAAATCGTAATACCTCTTTCACGCTCTAAGTCGTTGCTGTCCATAACACGTTCAGCAACCTGCTGATTTTCCCTGAATATGCTGCTCTGCTTTAAAAGCGCATCAACTAAAGTAGTTTTGCCATGGTCAACGTGGGCAATGATAGCCACATTTCTTAAATCTTCTCTTTTATTCATCTGTAATCTCTTTTCGTATATTTATTAAAAAGCAATTTGTATAATGCAGTATTATATTACAATAAAAAAGTCTCCATCCGGTCATAAATGGAGACTTTGACATAACAAAAATTATTTGTCCATGCCGAATTTCTTTCTGAATTTTTCTACTCTACCGCCAGTGTCAACGAGTTTCTGTTTGCCAGTATAGAAAGGATGGCATTTAGAACAAATTTCTACGTTGATACTTTCTCTTGTAGATCTTGTTTCAAAAACCTCACCGCAAGCACATTTTACAGTAGCAGTTTTGTAATCGGGATGTATTCCTTCTCTCATGTATTGTTCACCTCTTTCATCAGAGTTAATTCACGTTATCATTTATAACCTTTGATATTATATCACACATTTTTTTGAAATGCAAGCATAATTTACATCATTTTTAAAATTTTTTCACTAAAAGTATCCAATGCCTTATTTGCAGCGTCTAAACTATCGCAGCAAACACCGAAATAGAACTTGATTTTAGGCTCTGTTCCCGAAGGACGCATTGCAAACCACGAATTATCCTCAAAGATAAATTTTAAAACATTTGAAGATGGCAGACCGAGGTCTTTTTCAGTTCCGTCAGCCATAAGTGCAGTACCTTTTTTAACATCCCACATTTCAGACACTTTAATGCCATTAATTTCTTTAACGGGATTTGCACGGCAGTTTTCCATTATAGATTTAATCTGCTCTGCACCGTCAATACCTGCAAATGTTTTTGTGGTTGTTCTTTCAAGGTAAAAGCCATATTTCTCGTAAAGGTTTATAAGTCCTTCATAAAGAGTCATTCCTCTTGCTTTATAGTCGGCAGCCATCTGGCACGCAAGCATAGACGCAACAACAGCATCTTTATCCCTTGCGTGAGTGCCGGCAAGATATCCGTAACTCTCTTCAAAACCGAACAAATACTGATTATAATAATCGTTTTCTTCAAAATCTTTAATCATTTCACCGATGAATTTGAAGCCTGTTAAAACATCATAAGTTTTAACACCGTATTCCTCTGCTATCGGGTAAATCATTGATGTAGAAACTATTGTTTTTATAAGTGCTCCGTTTGCAGGAAGCGTACCTTTTGATTTTTTGTTTCTGAAAATAAATTCAGTAAGCAGAACACCCATCTGGTTACCGTTAAGCGTTACATAATCACCTGCAGCAGTTTTAACGACTACGCCTATACGGTCGCAATCTGGGTCGGTTGCAAAAATAAGGTCTGCATTTTCTTTTTTAGCAAGTTCTATAGCAAGCGTAAATCCTTCTTTTTCCTCCGGATTAGGTGACTTTACTGTGCTGAAATTAGGGTCAGGCAATTCCTGTTCGGGAACAACAATAACATTTTTAAGACCTGTCATTTCAAGTATTTTTCTTACAGGTTTATTACCAGAGCCGTGAAATGGCGAATAAACAACTTTGAAATCATCACCAAGTGTTTTATAGTTTTCCTCATTTATAGACTGTTCTTTAACAGCAGCCAGATAAGCTTTGTCAACGTCTTCACCTATAATTTCTATAAGGCCTTTTGCCTTAGCCTCAGCCTCGTCCATAACTTTGACACCATCAAAAATATCTATACTGTCTATGATAGATGTAACATAGTCTGACGATTCAGGAGGTAATTGGCTTCCGTCTGAGCCGTATGCTTTATAACCGTTATATTCCTTCGGGTTATGGCTGGCGGTAATCATAATACCTCTTGAAGTTTTTAAATGACGAACCGCAAACGAAAGTTCCGGAACAGGGCGCAGTTCATCAAAAACATACGCTTTAATTCCATTAGCAGCCAAAACTTTTGCGGTTTCCATTGCAAACTCATACGATTTCAAACGGCTGTCATACGATATAACCACACCGCCGTCAACTTCACCGCAGTTAATGATATCTGCCGCTATACCCTGTGTAGCCTTACGCACTGTGTATATATTCATTCGGTTGGTACCCGCAGCAATAATTCCGCGAAGCCCTGCAGTTCCAAATTCAAGATTTTTATAAAACCGCTCTTTAATTTCATTTTCATCATCTTTAATCTGTTCAAGTTCTGATTTAATTTCAGCATCAACAACAGGTGATGACAACCATTTCTTATACTCGTCCATCCAAATCATATCGTGACCTCCAATGCGTCATATATAAAGTATTATACACAATCTATGCGAAAAAATCAATAAATATTTCCATTTCATTAAATTTTAAAAACATAATTGCGAAATATTTTAATATATGCTATCATAAAAATATAGAAAAAACAGGTGTTATTGTATCTTAAAAATATTGTTTAACACCCTTAAAATAAGGGTAAATATATAATAGAGAGTAATCTCTATCTAAGGAAAAAGGAGTTGTTGGTATGAACATTAAATTCACAGGAAGAAAAATTGATGTTACACAGGGATTAAAAGATTATTCCGAAAAGAAACTGCAGCGCATTGAAAAGTTTTTCCCCGAAAGTGCGTATGCCACAGTTACTTTCTCCGTACAAAAAGACAATCACATTGCCGAGATAACTGTTTATCACGAAAGTATGATATTCAGGGCAGAAATTTCAAATGATGATATGTATGCTGCTATCGACAAAGCAATAGACGTTTTAGAACGTCAGATACGCAAGCAGAAAACACGTCTTGAGAAAAGACTCAAAACAGGTGCTTTTGTGGCTGATGCAATTGAAATTGAAGAAGAAACCGAATTCAAAATAGTTAAATCCAAAAAATATGAAAATAAACCAATGAGTGCAGAAGAAGCAATACTTCAAATGAATTTGCTGGGTCACGCTTTTTACATCTTCAATAACGCCGAAACTAACGACAAATGCGTTGTTTACAAGCGTAAAGACGGAAACTACGGCTTGATAGAACTTGAATAAAGCATATATTAAAACAGCCTGCTTTTAAAGCAGGCTGTTTTTTATATATCTTTTTTCTTATTATAAATCATACCGAATGCTCCGGGGCCGGCATGTGTACCTATGCACGATCCTGCCTCTGCCTCCAAAAACTCGGCATCGGGAATTTTAGCAAGCAACGATGATTTCATTTTTTCTACCGCTTCGGGATAGTCTGTATGAAGCAAAGAAATAATGTGGCAGTCACCTATTCTTTCAGCCACGATATCAGTCATTTTTTCAACAAGTTTTTTACTGCCACGTGCTTTGGCAAAACTCATTATCATACCGTCTTCCGTATAAAGTATCGGGTGAATATCAAGCACATTTGCAACAACTTTTGCAGCACTGCTTATTCTGCCGCCGCGCTGCAGAAAATCAAGTGAACTTACCGTGAGCATAATTTCGCTACTGCTAAGTTTTTCATTAAGAAAATCAACCACTTCATCATGAGATGCACCATCGGCTACCATTTTAGATGCCAAAAGCACCCACATTCCGTAACCATAGGTAAAGTTGTTACTGTCAATAACAGTAATATCAATATCAGGATTTTCTTCCTGAACCATACCTTTAGCAATAAATGAATTCTGATACGTACCGCTGGCTCTTGCAGAAAGACCCACATATATAATGTCATAATCAGCATATTTGTTATATACCTCTACAAAGTCGTTTATACTAACCTGAGCGGTTTTAGGAAGTTCATCACAATTTTTAAGTTTTTCATAAAACTCTCTTGTAGTAATATCGTAAGCGTCTTTAAAAACCTCTTCACCAAAAGAAACATTTAAAGGGATAATGTGTATTCCGTTTTCTTCAGCAAGTTTTAAAGAAATATCGGACGCGCTGTCTGTAATAAGTTTAATTTTTTTCATAGCAATCTCCTTTACTACCAAGTAAATTTAGTAAGTTCGCCCTGCTTTTGCAAAGCAAGGAATTTATTTTGCCTGAGTGCCTCATACACCACTATGGCAACAGAGTTGGAAAGATTCAAACTTCTGGCACCCTCTGCCATAGGTATACGTATGCAGGTGTCGGGATTATCTTTTAAAAGCGATTCGTCAAGACCTTTTGTTTCTTTACCAAATACAAGATAATCACCGTCACGATACTCAACCTCATCATGATTATTGAGTGCTTTTGTAGTGCTGAAGAAAAATCTTCCGCCTTTGTTCTTTTCAAAAAAGTCGTCTATACCATCATAAAAAGTAATATCAAGCATATGCCAGTAATCAAGGCCTGCGCGTTTCAATTTAGTATCATCAATTTCAAAACCAAGCGGCCGCACAAGGTGAAGCCTTGAACCTGTAGCAGCACACGTGCGTGCTATATTACCTGTATTCTGAGGAATTTCAGGTTCGACCAAAACTATATTGAACATTTACTATCACCTGCTTTCCAAAAACTTTTTGATGCGTTCAATCGGTTTATTAATTCTGTCAATTCCGTATGAATATTTAAAGTACTGTTATCTTCAAACAATTCGAGTATTTTTTTCATTTCTGTTCCTCTTTATTGTTTAACCCCGTATTTTTCTTTTATTGCTTCCTTACGCGCTATAAGCGTTGCTGCAACCCATAAAACAGCGGTTATAAGCATCAAATCAAAATAAATTCCAAATACAAACATATTTTTACTTATAAGTATTTTTCCGGTAGTTATAACTGTGGCAAACATTTCTGCAAGTGCACCAACGGGAAGCAATGAAGCAAAAATAGCAATGCATGCTTTTGAATTGTTACCGCCTTTTTTATATACTAAATATTCACGAACGGCAATTACTGCGTATGCAATAACAAACAGAAGTATTACCCATAATCCGTTTGGTATTACACGTCTTTTTAAGAAATTCCATATTTTAAGGTTTGTTCCCTCACGCAATCCGTAATATGCACCTTCTTCTCGATAAGATGCAAAATCCTGTATCAAGAAATATGCATTGTTTGCGGCAGATTTAATATTTGCTGTGAACTGTTTTGGGTTGGATGCATAATATCTTACTACATCGCCGTAAGTAACACCATTAACCGCCTCACTCATTTCTGCCATAGTGGGGCTGTCCGAAATTTCATTTTCCTCTAAATCAAAAAATTCTAATACCGCTTTATCTTCAATTGCAAAATCATTATAAATAAGGTTATAAAGTTTTACATCACGTGCAGGTATATGTGCGTTAATCATAGAAAAAACAGAAACAATTGCAACAACTGCTGACAATATCAAAGTAACAGTTTTTCCTTTTGTGTTTAAAGTAAATGCAATAACGCAAAGCACCAATGCAGCGGCAATTGCAACAATAGCAGCAGAAAACCGCATAGTTGATAGCAAACATGCAAAAATTGAAAATGTTATCAATTTAATATACGAAAACTTTTTTGCCGTACTTGCAGACAATGCCGAAAGTGCAATTACAAGAACAAAAATAAGTGCATCTGTATAAAACGAATTGAAATACGCAAGATATCCCAAATCAAGAAACACAATACCTAAAAGTGCAGAAAAAGCGTAATTCAAATAATCTTTTTCAAAGCGCATATTCTTTTGCAAAAAATACATACCAATAATAAATATTATTGAATATATAACACTTATAAAATGTATATTAAATATTGTTTTTGAAAATAAAAGTTTATTAATTGAAATAAGCACCATAAGAAAAATCTGAAAAGCCGATTTTTCACTTCCATCAGGTTGTGATATACCATAATTCTGCGCAATGGCATAGGTATTGGCATTTGAATTGTACAAACCTACACTTTCAAATGTAGAGGTGTATTCAGACAAATCGCCAAGACCGTAAATAGGAGTACAAATAACGGTAATCAATATTACAACTATAAAAATCAATGTAAATATATTATATGATTTTAAAATGTTTTTCATAAAAAAGTACCTTTCAAAAATATAGTTACTATTAATTTTACACTATTTCCATATTGTTTTCAAGTATTTTATATTTTTTATACATTAAATTATTGTTTTGGGTAACACTATAATCGATACAGTAAGTATCATTTATTTTAAGGAGGATAATACAATGGATAAGAAAAATCTTCAGAACGAAAACAGAAACGAAAATCAGAACAACAACAATCAGAACAGAAACAACAATAACAATAACAACCAGAACAACAACCAGAGATAATCAGCGTATTTTCCTTATAAAAAAGTTGTCCCGTAAAAGTACGGGACAACTTTTTTTGTTATTTCATTTTGCAATTTTCACAGTTACAGGAAGAACTATTAGGACAACCTATACATTTCTTACCGCTTTTTTTAGCCTTATACACATATCGCGCGGAAACACCGATAATTGCACCCAATATTAAAATGATAATCAAATTATCCATCAGAATATCACCTCATTTAATTATGCTTTTGCACTCTTTTTAAAAGAATACTCGGCTTTTAGTTTTTTATCTGAATTAATACACAGATACACAACAACAGCAATCATAATTAAAACTGCGATAAGTCCGGGCAAAAATCCTGCACCAACAGCACCTGTAGTGACAATTGTACCAATCTGGTATACTGAAAAGCCTATGGTATAACCCACAAAAAGTTGAAGAGCAATACCTCCCCAAAGCCACTTTGCACTCTTCATTTCGGCGTTCATAGCACCGATTGCCGCAAAGCATGGAGGTGTAAACAGATTAAACATCATATACGCAAGTGCCGCAACCGCTGTCAGTTCCGGTACTGCCACCGGAAGTTCTGTTGTTACATCAGTTAAAATATAACATACCGCCATCGTTGCAACTACATTTTCTTTTGCTATAAAACCTGCAACCGCTGCTGCAGCAAATTGCCATGCATGATATCCTATAACAGGAATCAACAAATATGCAATCGGTTGTGCAATGGAAGCAAGAATTGAAGCATCTGCCGTTTCAGCCACAGCAAACTGCAATGTAAAGGACTGCATAATTTGTACGGCAGTATTACAAAGTAAAATAATTGTAGCCGCTTTTACTATATATGACCAGCCACGTGCACACATTGAACCAAATGCGCGTTTCAAACTCGGTAATTTATATTCCGGAAGTTCAATAATGAAATATGATTTTTTCGCTTTATACCCGGTAATTCTGTTTACAAGCAATGCGCCAAAGAAAATAATAAGTATTCCTACAAAATACATAAGCGGTCCTACCCATGCAGCATCAACAAAAAATGCACCCGCAAAAAGCGAAATTACAGGAAGTTTAGCACCGCAAGGCATAAACGGAGCAAGCATAGCAGTTGCTCTGCGTTCGCGCTCATTACGGATTGTACGGCAAGCCATTACACCCGGAATTGCACATCCTGTACCTATAACAAATGGAATAACCGACTTACCGCTTAACCCAACTTTTTTAAAGATTGGATCAAGCACTACAGATACACGAGACATATATCCGCAATCTTCAAGCAATGCAATAAGGAAATACATTACCATAACAAGCGGCAAAAAACCAATAACGGCAATAACGCCGCCGATAACACCATCAACCAGAAGTGCCGACAGCAGAGGGTTTGCATTTTCAAAAAATGCGCCTATCCAACTTTGTAATGTTTCAAGCCATGCAACCAAAGTATCTGCCACCCAAGTACCAAAAGATGCCTGAGATATGTAAAATACCAAGTACATTATAACCGCAAAAATTGGTATGCCGAGCCACTTATTAGTAAGTACGGCATCAATTTTATCATGAAAGTTTTTATCTTTTGTTAAAACTTTTCTGTTCTCAACATCGGCTACAATTTTATTTACAAATTCAAAACGCTTCCTGTCAGCAACTTCAACCTCAGTTTTATTTGTAAGGTCAATATCACTCTGCACATAAGGCGCGCTTTGAGTTTGCCCAACCAGTGACAAGGCTGTTTCAATAACCTTTTTCAAGCCTTGTGCTGATGTTGAAATTGTTTCAACAACAGGGCAATTAAGTTTTTCAGAAAGAGAAAAAACATCAATATTTGTTTCTTTCTTCTTATTAACATCTGTTTTATTAAGTGCAACAACAACAGGAATACCCAATTCTAAAAGTTGGGTTGTAAAAAACAAACTGCGGCTTAAGTTGGTAGCGTCTACAATATTTATAATAACATCGGGATTTTCATTTTTAACATACGAACTTGTGATGCTTTCTTCCGAAGTGAACGGTGACATTGAGTATGCACCCGGAAGGTCAACCACTATAAGTTCGTCAGCACCCTTATAAAAACTTTTTTTTATAGGGTGTTCTTTCTTTTCAACGGTAACACCTGCCCAGTTACCGACTTTTTCGTTTTTGCCGGTAAGGGCATTATACATTGTAGTTTTACCGCTGTTCGGATTGCCTGTCAATGCAATTCTCATTTTTAATCCTCCTGATAATGTATGTAAAATTAATCTGACTGTTTCGGTTAGACAAAACTAACCATTTTCCTAAAAAATCAGCAGATAACCGAATAATTATTTAAATTATTATGGCTTCTGCCAGTTGTTTGTCTATACTATATCTACTGTCTTTTATAGATACTACACAACTGCTCTTTAAGTGAGATATAACCGTGATGGGTTCTCCACTATAGCATCCTAAAGAAAACAGGAATGCATTAAGTTCTTCATCATTTGTTTCAATATTTTTGATTATATATTCTTTTCCTTCTTCAGCAGAAAACAAATTCATAAAAATCGCCTCGAATCAAAATTAGCCTTCACTAACGCTAATTAGTCTTTTCTAACTCTGTAATATTCTACCACACAAAATCATTATTTGTCAACACATTATTCAATTTTTTCGCAAATTGACAAAAAAATATTTTTATGGTATGCTTTTATTGTAAATATTTTGTATGCGAGGTATGTTGATGAAAATACAGGAATCAGCCGAAAACTATCTTGAGGCAATACTCGTTATCGGAAAACGCAAAGGTTATGTTCGAAGCATTGATATAGCAAACGAACTTTCTGTTACAAAGCCAAGTGTTTCTGTTGCTATGAAATCTTTTAAAAACGAGGGGTACATCCTTGTAAACGATGCAGGTGATATAACCTTAACCGATAAAGGCAGGAAAATTGCCGAAAAGGTTTACGAAAGACATAATGTTATAGCAAATGCTCTTCTTCTGCTTGGTGTAAGCGAAGAAAATGCTTATGCAGACAGTTGTAAGATCGAACATGTTATAAGCGATGAAAGTTTTTGCAAATTAAAAGAATTTATATCGAAAAAATAAACCAAAAAGGTCCGAATTGAATTCGGACCTTTTTAAATTTATCTGTTACTGATCAAATCGCTTATATCCAATTTGTCACCCAAAGTTCTGTCAGCAGATACAGGTTCAAACGGAATAAGTGCTCCGCCCGGAGTAAAGGTTAATTCTGAAAGGATTATCTTTCCGTCTATATCAAACAAATCCACTCTGACAGACGGAAACCCTTGTGCTAAATACTCAGCCGTTTCCAACATTTGCGGTAAAAGGGGCGACAAACTGTCTTTACGCACGGGATATGCTTTGTTTTTAAAATCGGCAACAGTTCCGTCTGCATTATAGTATGTAAGGTGCTCCCCATTACCATCACCTAATCCGCCTGCCACAGAGAAGAATATCACTTTGCCGTTTAAAACGTATATGTTATAATTGATGACATCGCCTTCTAAAAACTTTTCACAGATAATTTTTCTAGGAATTTTTGCGTAATGAGGCTCAGCATTGAAATTAGAAAAATCCTCATGCATCCATTTATCAAGTTTTTTAATCGTTTCATCTTTATCTAATTTACTTTTATCTTTGCATATAATATTGTATCCGCATCCATGATTACATTTCAAAACAAATTTTTCAGGCAATTCGTTCCAGTCAATATCATGTGCGTCATCCCACACAAAAAGTATGTCATTAAGCAAATCCTGTTTACCGACTTTTTTCATATAACTTCTTACCGCATATTTATCTGCGCACACAATTGCATTCTCGTTATTCGGCCAATAATTTAATTTAAGCCATTGAAGTTTTTCATTAAGCGTTTTTGGGTTATTCAAATCCAGATTATATCCTAAAACAATTTTAAAATAAACCTTCGACATAAATTCAGGAGAAGTAATATTATATGCAAGTGTCTGTAGTTTTCTTCTTATTGTATACAGCAATTCATTTCTTTTCATCAGTACTATCTCCTATTAAACAATTTTATGTTTTTCATACTTTTTCTTTTTAAGTATACCGTAAAACATATTCCAGCAAGCATACCATAATGCAACAGCACAATTTCTTTCGTCACAAAAATGGAATAAATCATAATGACTCTTTAATTTTTTGCTGAGTTTATCATGAGAAATAGATTTTTTCCGTATTCTGTATTTTGCAAGATTTTCGGGCAAAAGATAGCAATTATCTTTTTTGCAAAGTTGCAAAAGTATTGCGTAGTCATTGTTCTTTTTAATATCTTTTATCTGGATAAGCCCCATTTTTTCAGCATCGTACATAAACGTAAGGCAACCGGGATATCCGTAATTATACATTTTTCTTTTTGTAACAACATTGGGTCCGGAAACGTATACGTTAAGCGGATTCGACTGCTCGTCAATCTTCACATACTCGTGATATGCAAACGAGTAACCGTTATCTGTCATAAAGGAAATCATTTTCTCCAGTTTCTCTGGCATCCACAAATCGTCGCTGTCTAAAAATGCTATCCACCTACCTTTTGCTTCTCTGATTGCCCTGTTTCTTGATAAGGCAGCACCGCTGTTTTTTTCATTCTTTAGATATTTTATTCTGGTATCCGACAAATAAGGTGCAACAACTTCATCGGTGTTATCTGTGGAACAATCATCAACGATAATTAATTCCCAGTTTTTATATGTCTGGTTGACTACTGACTCAATAGATTCTGCAATAAAACGAGATGTATTCCAACTTGGCATAACTACAGACACAAGTCCATCAATCATTTTTTAACAGCCTCTCTTTCAACATAGTTATCATTTACAATGGGTACTGACGAATATTCCTTACCCAGCACTGCAAAAACAGTCATAAACATAATCTTAATATCGTGCCAGAACGAGAAATTTTTGATTTCCCTTAAATTATAATACATTTTATCAGGAAGTATTTTTTCTATGTATATTTTGTCAACATCGTCCGCACTATCTAAAAGTTTCGCCTCATCTTTATAATATATGCTTGCCTCACTTGTAACACCTGCAGGTAAAAGCAAAGTTGCCAGCATTTCATCGCTATAACACTCTACATATTTAGGGACTTCAGGACGAGTGCCGACAAATGTCATAGTGCCGCGCAAAATATCTATAAGTTGGCATATTTCATCTAAACGATACTTTCTTATTTTAGTGCCGATACGCGTTATACGGCTATCATTATTGACTGTGACTTTTGCTTGCTTGTCAGCATCTGTAACCATAGAACGGAATTTAAAAATTTTATATCTTTTACCATATTGAGTAACACGCTCCTGACGGTAAAACACAGGACCTTTGGAATCCGCCTTAATAAGCACTGCCAGAATTGCAAAAACAGGTAAAAGTATTATAAGCATTACAGCAGACACAACAACATCAAAAGCACGTTTCAAAAAAAGGCTGAACTGCTTTTTCTTCAATATATCATAATACTGCCTTACAGATTCTGTCTGTAACTGTTCGGGAAGTTGCTCCCATTTGCACATCATCATTTTATGTAATCACCTAAAATCTTAATATATTCATCAATTACATACTCAACCTTCTCGTCAGTAAGACCCGTGTGCAAAGGCAGAGTAATTTCATTTGTAAAGTGATTATATGCATTTGGATAATCTTTAATATCAAAACCCATATTTTTATATGCAGTATGCATCGGAAGCGGCTTATAATGAACATTGCAGACTATCCCCTGCTCTGCCATTTTAATTATAATCTCATTTCGTTGCTCAACAGTTATATTAGGTATATTAGTAATATAAAGGTGTCCTGACGAGCAATATTTATCAGTATAATGATTAAGTGTTTTTACTCCAATAGGATTTAATGCTTTATCATACTTTTCTATAATCTCACGGCGGCGTTTAAGCATATCGGGGTAACGCTCAAACTGTGCAAGTCCGACGGCAGCCAGAATATCTGTCATATTACACTTATAGTACGGAGCAACCACATCATACTCCCACGCACCAAGTTGGGTTTTTGCAAGAGCATCTTTACTCTGACCGTGAAGACTTAAA
This sequence comes from Clostridia bacterium, assembly GCA_045646385.1. Classification (GTDB taxonomy): domain Bacteria; phylum Bacillota; class Clostridia; order UMGS1810; family UMGS1810; genus SIG455. Next base: position 52,873 of record JAZRKQ010000037.1, read on the forward strand.
AGTTGTAATTTGCGATAGATGTCATCATCTCTCACACCATCTATAGTACGCCATGTAAGTGCACCGCCCTCTGCAGTAGTCAAATTCTTAACTGCATGGAAAGATGTAGACGAAAAATCTGCTATAGCACCTGCCATTTTACCGTTGCGTTTCGCACCGAACGCATGGGCGGTATCTGCCATAACAGCAACTCTGCCAAGCGCCCTTTGTATATCTGTTGATGGGGTGAATATTTTTTTCTTATTGTTTACGATTTCAAAAAGTTTATCGTAATCACAAGGTATACCTGCAATATCTACTCCAATAATCGCTTTTGTTTTTTCGTTGACAGCTGCCTCTACAGCATCATAATCCATTTCAAGACTGTTTTTCTGACAATCAATCATAACAATAGTTGCACCCACATGTGCAACTATTGATGCCGTGGCAGTATATGTATATGCAGGAACTATAACCTCATCTCCGGCACCTATGCCCATAACACGAAGCGCCATTTCAGCACACGCAGTCTGAGAATTAAGGCAGACCGCTTTATCTGTGCCAATATATTGAGCAATCAACCTCTCAAGTTCTTTAACACGGGGACCTGTTGTAATCCAGCCTGAACGAAGTGCATCGCACACATATTTAATCTCAGCTTCGGATATATCGGGTGGAGAAAATGGAATATTCATTTTTGCCACATTTATCATCTCTTTCGAATATATTAGTTTCAAAACGCCCGAAAAAAGGCATAATACAATATAATGATATCAAAAACGCAAAATTTTTTCAATATGAATGTACAAACAATTTTTTCATATTTTTTAGTGTATTATGAACAAACAATGAATATCTTGTCTGCAATATTCTACAATATGCATATGCAGCACACCATATTTTTACAAAAACTGTTGACCGAAAAATCTTTTTATGTTAACATAAATTTAGATTTTTATTTTTAGGAGGTTTTTTTGTGAAGAAAAAAACTATCGGCAACGTAATCGCATTTGTGGTTGCAGCGATTATAGTTGCAGTATGCTCTGTGTTTATCAGAACAACAGATGTTGAGGCAACCAGTATGTATTTTTCAACCTTTGTAGCATTGCTTCCTCCGTTGGTTGCTATTGCGCTGGCACTTATCACCAAAGAAGTTTACTCATCATTGTTTATCGGTATCCTTTTAGGCGGATTGTTCGTTGCTAACTGGAATCCCGTAGGTGCACTTGACGCACTTTTAAACGACGGTATAATTGCTGCAATCTCCGGCACAGCGGGTATATTTATGTTTTTGGTTATACTCGGCGCTATGGTTGCATTAGTCAACAAAGCAGGTGGTTCTGCTGCGTTCGGTAGATGGGCTGAAACACACATTAAATCAAGAGTAGGTGCTATGCTGGCATCTTTTGTGCTTGGTGTTCTTATCTTTATTGACGACTACTTCAACTGCTTAACAGTTGGAAGCGTTATGCGCCCCGTTACAGATAGCCACAAAATCTCACGTGCAAAACTTTCATACATAATAGATGCAACTGCTGCTCCTATATGTATGATTGCACCCGTTTCTTCATGGGCTGCTGCAGTTTCTCAATTTGCTGAGGGCACAGGTTATTCGGGCATAGAACTTTTTGTACGTGCTATCCCCTACAACTTCTATTCATTGCTTACACTCGTATTCGTTGTTGCACTTGCAGTTATGAAGTTTGACTATGGCTCAATGAAAACACACGAATTAAACGCAATCAACAATGGCGACTTATACACCTGCGGTGACAGAGTTGACGAAACTGACGATGCCGAGGCAAATCCAAAAGGCAAAGTTATGGACCTTATCCTCCCAGTAGTTGTACTGGTTGTTGCAAGTGTTATCGGTCTTTTATATGTTGGCGGTTTCTTCTCCGGTGCTGACTTTATCACAGCATTCGGCGATACAGATGCAACAGTAGGTCTTCCCTGGGGTGCGCTGATTGCTCTGGTAATCACTATCGCTTACCTGATGGCAAGAAAAATCATTACATTTAAAGAAGCAATGGATTGCATACCAAAAGGATTTATTTCAATGGTACCTGCAATTTTAATCCTTACATTTGCTACATCACTTAAAAATATGACAGGTCTTTTAGGTGCTGACGTATTCGTAGGCAACTTAATGGATTCTGCTGCTGCAGGTCTTGCAAACTTCCTGCCCGCAATTATCTTTATAGTTGCTTGCATACTGGCATTCTCAACAGGCACATCTTGGGGTACATTTGGTATCTTAATCCCGATTGTTGCCGCTATATTCCCTGCTGACAGCGAACTGATGATAATCGGTATGTCTGCTTGCCTTGCAGGTGCAGTTTGCGGTGACCACTGCTCACCGATTTCCGATACAACAATTATGTCTTCGGCAGGTGCTCAGTGCAACCATTTGAACCACGTTTCAACTCAGTTGCCTTATGCAATTACTGTTGCGGCTATTTCATTCGTAATGTATCTGATGGCTGCATTTATCCAGAGTGCATACATTCTGCTTCCTATCGGTATAGTTCTTACAATAGCAGTACTGTTTGCTATTAAAGCAATAACAAAGGATAAAGCAAAAGCGTAAATATTTTTTACACACTAAAAGGACCGGAATAATCCGGTCCTTTTTTGTTATCCTCCATAACTTGCACTCTTATAATTTCTGTCTTTCAGCCATTTAACTGTCTTTTCGTATTTGTCTGTAATATTTAAATAAATTCCATTCCGATGAGTTCGCAACTCACCGTTTTCATCAATACCACTGTCAAACAGATAATTTACAGATATATCATACAAAACATCTTCACTTTTAAGTTCCTGAGGATATAGTTCTTCATAACTCATATTCAATATATCTTCTTTTAAAATTGCAAGGAGTTCTTTGTAATCATCTATCTCGTGCTCCTCGCGATATCCGCCATTATTATAACTTTGAAGATTTATTCCAGTCACTTTAGATTCATCTACAAATATCTCTTCGCACATTTTCTTGTATTCGTCATACTCATAAAAAGCGTTCATTAACTCTACCCTTTGTTCGTATGTTACAGGATAAACTCTGTAGATGGTTTTACCGTTTTTAAGATTATACTTAATATGTATTCTTGTGTTATATGGAGAATTGTACAATCTCTCATAACTGGTAGATGGGATTTCGGAAATAAAATCTTCGTGTGCATCTATAACCATTTTAACGAGTTCTTCGTTTGCAGTAAAAGGCTCTTCACGGTGGTAGTAGTTATATAGTGCTGCTTCTTCTATCTCTGCCACTTCGGGCACTTTAGTTTCGTAACCAAAGAACGACGTCTGTGAAAATACTAATGTAAGTGCAACAAAGAATATGGCAAAACCTACATATCCTTTCCATGAGTACAGAATATTAAGAGTTTTCTTTAAAACCATTTCAGATGCGGCATATGCAATAACGCTTATTATTGCTATTATTAATGTAAAAACAACCGCATTTTCTTCGACATAAGGTGCAAATATGGCAAATCCAAACATTGTTGCCAGAAATGTTACAACGTATTTGAATATATGGTTTAAACATTTAAACCCTGCAACATCACCTGTTGTTTCAAGGCGTCTTTTTTTATAAAGGAAATACGAGCCTACATAGAGCGCAACTGCTGCAATTACAAATTTAACAATTTGCAGGGTGGTTATATCTTCACGGAAATATTTATCCATAAAGCCGAAAACCACCACTGCAAAATTTCGCTGCATAAGGCTCTCAAGCAAAATATCGTTATTAATGTATCCGTATACAAAAACACCTGCCATAACACTAAGTGTTGCTACTGTTATAAACAGAAACGCATGTATAAGTGCATTTATGGCAACCGTAGCAAAACTGTTACCTGTAACCGTTGCCGCAAAAACTGCAACAGAGAACATTAAAAATATTCCAACAAGATTATACCCTATCCACATTAAGCAGTTTTCAACAGTAAAATAATGACTGTAGCCGAACATCGATATTAATATAAGAATTATACCGTTTATTATTATCGGCACACACATCAGCGTAAAAGATGCAAGAATTGATGAAATGTAGTTTGCTTTTCTTGAAACAGGTATACTGTGAATAAATATTGATTGCTTTTTAGAATGTATAAACCTGAATACCAAAAGTGCAACTACTGTAGGCACTACCAAAGCGAGTAAAATCGGTACGGTTATATATGCTCCGTGCAGTATAACAGGATAATCTTCAAAATAGTCGTACGGCATATGAGAAAAATCTCTGTCTGTATTTAAGAATACTGACAATCCCGTAGAAATAAAAAGTATTACAAAATAAAGCAGAGAACCCCACGCATAGCGTTTTACTGTGGATTTATATATACCTTTATTAAAAAATGATGTTTTTGAAATCATACCCCAAACCTCCTAACTCGTAGATAAAAACTTCCTCTAAAGTAAGGCTTACACGCTCTAAAAGTATCGGCGAAGCGTCTTTTAAAATCTTATAATTTACATCGGCATCGCCTTTAATTATAAGGTTATAAACAGAACCCGTATTTGTTATATTTAAAATTCCGTCTATAGAATTTAAAAATTCAGATTTATCCTCTTTGAAGGACACCTGATATTTGCAGACTCCGCCTTTGATATCGTCCAATGGTTTTTCTGTAATAAGTTTTCCGTCGTGGATAATGCCCACCCAATCACAGATATCTTCAAGTTCCCTTAAATTATGCGACGATACCAAAACAGTTAATTCTCTGTCGGCAACATCTGCAATAACAAGGTTTAAAACCTGTTTGCGCATTACGGGGTCAAGACCGTCTAATGGCTCATCTAAAATAAGAACTTCGGGCATTGCTGATAAGCACAGCCAGAACGCCACCTGTTTTTTCTGACCTTTAGACATTTTGCGTATCTGCTTTTTCTCGTTAAGTTTAAATACTTCTTTTAATTTTTCGTAACGGTCAGTATTGAACTGGGGATAAATATCTTTGTAAAAATCAGCCATCTGCTTAATAGAATATGTACTGAAATAAAACCAGTCGTCAGAGATGTTTAAAATCTTCTGCTTTACCTTTTCATTTTCGTAAACCTGTTCACCGTCTACTGTTATACTTCCGCTTTCAGGGTGCATTACCCCGTTTATATGATTTATAATAGTTGTCTTTCCTGCACCGTTAGGACCGATAAGACCGTAAATTGTGCCTTTTCTTACGTGTAGGCTCATAGACTTTAAAACTTCAAAATCATCGAAATGTTTAACAACATCTGAAACCTTTATCATTTAAACTCCTCCTTGATTTTATCTATAATATTGTTGATACTGTCCTCGCTCTCACCAAGATACATAAGTGCTTTAACTGTTGTTTCAAGATTATCATATAATTCTTTTATCTTGGTGCTGTCTTTAGTATGTGAAACAGGCGCCACAAAATTGCCTCGTCCCTTTATACTATATATAAATCCGTCGGACTCCAGTTGCTTATATGCTTTTTGAACAGTATTCGGATTGACAGTCAGAGATATGGAAAGTTCACGAACAGACGGCAGTTGCTCGTCCTCGCCAAGTACTTTGTTTATTATAAGCGTTTTTATGCCGTCCTCTATCTGCTCGTGCAGACTTCTGCTATCTTTATAATCAATCTTTATCATATATACACCTCCTTGCGACTGTATTACGTGTACTAATACAGTTAGTATATACTATAGATTTTATATTGTCAATAGGATTTTTAAAATTTTTTGACTTATATGCAAAATAATGTTAAACTTAATAAGGTGATGAAAATTGAAAATATATGCTCCTGATTATTATAAAGATTTTAAATGCATAGCCGACAAATGCAAATACAACTGTTGCATAGGCTGGGAAATTGATATAGACGATGATACATATGCCAAATACGAAGCGATTGGCGGTGATTTCGGTGAAAAGTTGTGTAGGAATATTGATACAGCGGATATCCCCCATTTCGTTTTAACACAGCACGAGCGCTGTCCTTTTTTAAATAAGGATAATCTGTGTGATATTATTATAAATATTGGTGAAGACCATCTTTGCCAGATATGTAATGACCACCCGAGGTTTCGCAATTTTTTTGAAAATCGTGAGGAAATCGGCATAGGCTTATGCTGTGAGGCCGCTGCGCAAATTATAATAAATAAAAAAAGTAAAACAGATTTTATAGTATTAAAAGACGGAAAAGAAAGTTACAATACAGAAGAATCCGCTTTTTTTGCAAAACGTGAAAATGTATATGCAATATTGCAAAACAGAGATTTAACTGCGAACGGCAGAATAAATCAATTAGCAGAAAAATATAAAATCAGGCTGCCTGATTTTTCTTTTACACAATGGGCATCTTTCCTCAAAACCCTAGAACGATTAGACACTAAATGGAATACTTACATAGAAAAACTTGCAGATTTACAAGAAGATTATATAATGTATTCTTCCGATGACTGGGAAACCGCAAGAGAGCAGTTACTTATATATTTTGTGTACCGCCATATGGCTGACGGATTTTATGATGGCACAATTTATGAAAGATTAGCATTTGCGATTTTAAGCGATAAACTTATTTCAGCAATATGTATGGCTAACAAAATTACAGACTTAAACGGTCTGGCAGAAATTGTACGCGCATACAGCAGCGAAATTGAATACAGCGAGAACAACCTTGAGCAAATGCTTGACCTTTTATCAAATTATTAATTTACATTTAATTTAATTTATGTTATAATATTCCTAAACAGATGCGTTAATATTATTTAAAGGAGATTAACTTATGTCAAGTTATGTTACAAGGAAAACACCGGGCGAAACCGCTTGGTATGTTCATGACAGATTCGGTATGTTCATACATTTTGGTATTTACTCTATGGCATCACGCAGCAGCGGTATTTTAGAACATGGTTGCGAATGGATTAAATCAGACCAATGCCTTACCGAAGAAACTTATGACAGATATTTCAATAATTTTAATCCCGACCTATATTGTCCTCAAGATTGGGCAAAAATGGCAAAGGCTGCGGGTATGAAATACGTTGTTATGACGGCAAAACATCACGACGGATTCTGCATGTTTGACTCAAAATATACTGATTATAAATCTACTAACACCCCTTGCGGACGCGACCTTATTAAAGAATATGCAGACGCATTCCGAGCAGAGGGCATAAAAGTAGGTCTTTACTATTCTTTAGTCGACTGGCACCACCCCGAATTTACTTTAGACAGATTCCATCCACGCAGATATGACGAAAACGCTAAAGAAATCAACGCTAAACGTGATATGAAAAAATACGCAGAATATATGCGTAATCAGGTTGAAGAACTTTTAACCAACTATGGCAAGATAGACATTATATGGTACGATTTCTCGTACATAGGTCCACCAAGAGATAAAAACACTCCCTTCCCTATCGGCAAAGGCAAAGAAGACTGGGAGTCTGAAAAACTTATTGCGCTTACAAGAAAACTGCAACCCGGAATAATCATTGATAACCGCGCCGGAATTGAACAGGATATAATCACACCTGAGCAGTACCAGATGCAGGAGTGGCCCCGCCACGAAGAAACGGGCGAACTTCTTTTGTGGGAAGCGTGTCAGACTCTTTCAGGCTCGTGGGCATATGACAGAGATGAGCAATCCTGGAAATCTCCGGACACACTTATCCGTATGCTTGTTTCAACAGTAAGTCTGGGCGGAAATTTCCTGATGAATGTAGGACCTACATCAAGAGGTTATCTTGATAGCCGTACCGAAAACGCATTAAAAGTTTATGCCGACTGGATGAAGTATAACTCACGCTCTATTTACGGTTGTACAATGGCAGAGCCGGAATTCACAGCACCGCAGGGATGCCGCCTTACTCAGAGCGAAGACGGTAAAAGACTTTACATTCACTTGTGTGAATATCCGTTTGCACACGTATGCATGAGAAATCTTGCAGGCAAAATAGAATATGCTCAGTTCCTGCACGACGGCAGTGAGGTTTTATATACAGAAGGACACATAGAAACCATCAGCAATCACATAAATTTCTATGATGATATGGTGGATTTCCGTCTGCCTACACCAAAACCCAACTGCGAAGTACCCGTAATAGAAATTATCTTAAAATAATATAAAAAACGCAGACTCATAAGAGTCTGCGTTTTTATCTTCTCTCTTCAAAAAATTCCGTCAATATTTGCGAACACTCATCTTCCATTAGTCCGTAATAAACATCGGTTTTATGGTTGAAATATTGCTTAGTTACAAGGTCTTTAACGGAGCCGCAACATCCTGCTTTTTTATCCATAGCGCCAATATAAAGACCTCGTATACGTGCATTTATAATAGCGCCCGTACACATAGCGCAAGGTTCAAGCGTTACGTACAAATCGCATCCTGTAAGCCTTGGGGTGCCAAGTTTTTCGCACGCACGGCGTATTGCAACAATTTCTGCATGCGCTGTAGGGTCGTTATCAGTTTCAGTAAGGTTATGTGCGGAAGATATAACTTTCATATCTTTAACAATTACTGCACCTACTGGCACTTCACCCATAGCATACGCTTTTTTAGCCTCCTCAAAGGCAAGTTCCATATAGTTCATATTTATTCATCTCTCTTCCAGCCGTCAAGACCTCGGACAACTGCACCGAACACACGTTCTTTAAATCCCTTATCTTCTGCGTGCTGCTGCAGTACAAACTCTTTCATTCTTTCCCGTTTGGTATTGCCGTCTGCAGGGCACGGATTTTTTACAATCGGCACATTATTTGCATTGGCAAAAGATTTTATAAGTTTTTCGGGTGTATATACAAGCGGTCTTATAAGAGTAACTCCCTTACGGTCAAGGTATGTAACAGGCGAAAAGCAGTTGAGTCTGCCCTCGTAAAAAAGGCTTAGAAAAAATGTTTCTATAACATCTTCATTATGATGCCCCAACGCAACTTTTTTGCACCCCAGTTCAAGTGCTTTCTCATTAAGAGCACCTTTGCGCATTTTAGCACATAGGGCACAGGGGTTAGTTTCTTTTCTAATGTCAAAAACCACCGCTTTAATGTCTGTTTTTACAAGAGTATAGTTAACGCCCAGTTGATCACATAAATCAGCTATAGACGAAAAATCAGCGCCATCAAAACCCATATCAAGAGTGATTGCCTCAAGTTCAAATTTATTTGGATAAAACCGCCTGAGTGCTGCCAATGCCATAAGCATAGTAACGCTGTCTTTACCGCCGGATACACCAACGGCTATTTTTTCTCCGTCTTGTATCATACCATAGTCGTCAACAGCACGGCGCATATAACTTAAAATTCTCTGCATATATTACTTTCTCTTTTCCACTTTTTTCTTATTTCCGTTTTCATCAACTATATATACACTTTCCATCGTATTTAACATTCCCTGACGGAAAGCCTTTATATATTTCATTCTTAACTCCGCCTGCTCTGTTTTTTCAGCAGCAGTTAACCCTTCGCTTTTTGATTTGGCATAAAGTTCGTTTATTCTTTTTATAAGTTCGTCCACTAAAATTCACCTCTGGTATATATGTAAACAAAAAACCTCGTTCACAAGAACGAGGTTTTTCAAGAGCGGAAGACGAGATTCGAACTCGCGACGTTCACCTTGGCAAGGTGACGCTCTACCACTGAGCCACTCCCGCACGTCAATTACATATGCTATTATAACAGGCACAAAGGGATTTGTCAATAGTTTTTTTAAAAATTTTTATTTATGTTATAAATAAGTTGTAAAAAAACCACCTTATGAAAAAGGTGGTTTTTTGGTTTAAGCAAATCTCTTTTTAATAACTTTTTAATTTTTAAATCAGTCTTTTGGCATAAAAGTTTTACACTCTGTTTCACAACTTGTGCAGGCAGACTGATTTGCCACCATAATTTCGCTTGCAGTACAGCAATCATCAGCGGTGTGATATTTGCATTTTTCAGCAACGCATTTAATACCTTTAATTTTATTGTCCATCTTTATCACTCCTTTTCACTAACTATTATTAGCAAGAGTAATTCAGATTATACTATTAATTATGCCGGCAATTCGTTGGATTTTTGTTCCAATTTTTTCAAATCTTTTTTTGTATATAACGCAGGATCTGAGCCATCAACAACGCATTTTTTACCTATAACACATTTTACGACGTCATCCTGCGACGGCACTGTAAACATTATATCGCCCATAACCTCTTCCATAATTGAGCGAAGTCCTCTGGCGCCTGTATGACGTTCAATGGCTTTGTCTGCCACTGCTTCAAGAGCGTCATTGGAAAATTCAAGGTCAACGTTTTCGCAGGCAAAAAGTTTTGCATACTGTTTTAAAAGTGCATTTTTAGGCTCGGTAAGGATTTTAATAAGCGCCTCTCTGTCAAGAGATGAAAGTGAGACAACCACAGAGAGTCTTCCTATAAACTCAGGGATCAAACCGAATTTTAGCAAATCCTGAGGCTGAAGTTCACTATAAATATCAGTTTTGCTGAGATCTTTTTTAGACTTAACTTCAGCGCCGAAGCCCATACTTTTTTTGCCGACTCTTTTTTCAATAATTTTTTCAAGTCCGTCAAAAGCGCCGCCACAGATAAACAGAATGTTGGTGGTATCTATCTGTATAAACTCCTGCTGAGGATGTTTGCGGCCGCCCTGAGGCGGAACAGAGGCAACAGTTCCTTCCAAAATTTTCAAAAGTGCCTGTTGAACGCCTTCACCGCTTACATCACGAGTAATCGACGGATTTTCGCTCTTTCGAGTGATTTTATCAATTTCGTCGATATAAATGATGCCTCTTTCAGCGCGGTCAATATCATAGTCTGCCGCCTGAATAAGTTTTAAAAGGATATTTTCAACGTCCTCACCCACATAACCTGCTTCGGTAAGCGAAGTTGCATCGGCTATTGCAAACGGAACATCTAAAATTTTTGCCAGAGTTTGTGCCAGCAAAGTTTTTCCGCAACCGGTTGGACCTAATAAAAGCACATTGCTTTTCTGAATTTCCACACCGTCATCGTCTTGCGGCATATGGATTCTTTTGTAATGATTATACACAGCCACAGCAAGGCTTTTTTTGGCTTTATCCTGACCAATTACATACTGGTCAAGAATTTCTTTAATCTCCATTGGTTTTGGCAAATCGGCAAATTCTACCGGTTCGCTTTCACCCGCATACTGATTGGCAAGGATATCATTACAAAGTGCTATACACTCATTACATATATTTACATTGGGACCGGCAACCATGCCATCAACTTGCTCGGCAGGTCTGCCGCAAAAGGAGCACTTATCAGAGTGCATTTTCTCGTTACTCATCAATACACCTCTACGAAAAATTTAAAATTCAGTCTATATTATGCTCTTTTTTCCAGAACTTTATCGATAATTCCGTATTCCAATGCCTGCTGTGCAGTCATAAAATTATCACGCTCTGTATCTGCCTGAATCTTTTCAATAGGCTGACCTGTACGTTCAGAGAGAATTCTGTTAAGTTTTTCTCTTGTGGATACTATATGGTCAGCGTGAATTTTAATATCGGTTGCCTGACCCTGCAAACCGCCGAGAAGCGGCTGATGGATCATAATTTCGCTGTTGGGCAGAGCAATTCTTTTGCCTTTAGCGCCTGCGCAAAGCAAAAACGAGCCCATAGACGCTGCCAAACCGATACAAATGGTAGATACATCGCATTTAATATACTGCATTGTATCATAAATAGCCATACCGGATGTTATAGAACCACCAGGGCTATTAATGTAGAAATTAATGTCTTTATCCGGGTCTTCTGCTTCCAAAAAAAGCATTTGCGCCACAACAAGACTGGCGGTTACATCGTTAACCTCGTCGCTTAAAAATATAATTCTGTCTTTTAAAAGACGTGAATAAATATCAAACGAACGCTCTCCTCTTGCAGTTTGCTCAATGACCATCGGTACTAAACTCATTAATTATTCCTCCTTGTTTGCTGCTTTCTTGGTTGTTGTCTTTTTTGTTGCAGTTGTTTTTTTAGCAGCGGTTGTCTTTTTTGCCGGTGCTTTTTCTTCTGTTTCTTTCTTAGTTGTTGCCTTCTTTGCAGTAGTTGTCTTTTTTGCCGGTGCTTTTTCTTCTGCTTCTTTTTTAGCAGTTGTCTTCTTTGCAGCAGGTTTCTTAGCCTTAGCAGCGTCAGCAATAAGTTCTACTGCTTTGCGTGAGCAGAGGTCTTTTTTCATGCTTTCCATTTCAGCGTCGCCCAAGAAAGATTTTACCTTATCTGCTTCCATATTATACATTGTTGCCATTTTTTCGATTTCTTTATCAACATCTTCATCAGTTGCTTCGATTTTTTCTGCAGCAGCAATTGCCTCTAATACGAGATTGCATTTAACCTGAGATGCAGCCTGTTCTTTGAACTGCTCTTTGAATGCGTCCATTGTCATACCTGTAAGTTGCATATATCTTTCAAGGTTAAGTCCCTGTGACTGCAAACGGTAATCAAAATCTCTGGCAATACTTTCAATCTGCTGTTCAACCATGCAATCGGGAATATCAATCTCACAATTCTCTGCAACTGCTTCGATAACTGCATTCTGGAATTCAACAGTTGTTCTCTCTTCATTAGCTTTATCGAGTTTTTCTTTAATAGATGCTTTGTATTCATCAAGTGTATCAAAGCCGTTATCCTTTGCAAACTCATCATCGAGTTCGGGAAGTTCTTTAACTTTAATCTCTTTAACAGTTACTTTAAATACTGCAGGTTTGCCCTTGAGTTCTTCAGCATGGTACTCCTCAGGGAAAGTAACATTTACATCTGTTTCTTTGCCGAGTTCAGCGCCAATGAGTTGATCTTCAAATCCGGGGATAAACTGACCGCTGCCAATCTCTAAAGGATAATCCTCGCCTTTGCCGCCTTCAAATGCAACACCGTCTACAAAACCTTCGAAATCGATTGTTGCAAAGTCGCCTGCTTTAACTGCACGGTCTTCAACAGTAATCATTCTTGAGTTCTTTTCACGTGTAGATGCGATTTCTCTCTCTACATCTTCATCAGCTGTAGCATAAACAGTTTTCTCTACAGAAACGCCTTTATATTCACCAAGTTTAACTTCAGGTTTAACAGTTACAACTGCAGTTATAACGAGATCTTCGCCTTTGCCGATAGACTCAATGTCAATTTCAGGTCTGTCAACAGGTTCAATACCTGCCTCTTTAACAGCAGCCTCATAAGCATCGGGACATACTTCGTTAACAGCATCTTCATAGAAAACTGCTTCGCCATAGTATTTTTCAATAATTGCTCTGGGTGCTTTACCCTTTCTGAAACCGGGGATATTGATATTTTTAACAAGTTTTTTATAAGCCTTGTTAATACCCTCGTTGAAAACTTCCTTATCAATACTGATAGTAAGTTTTACTGTGTTTTTCTCTGTTGCTTCTTTCTTTACTAATTTCATCTCTTTTGCTCCTTAATATATAAAATTTCATATTTTAGGTAAAATTTAGGTAATCTACCATTCAGCATAACATTATATCAAAAAATTATAAAAAATTCCACCCTTTTTTTGAAATTTTTTAAATTTTTATTTCAATTGGTGTAAAATTTAAAAAATCAGCTGATGTTAAACGGTAATTAACGCCGAAAAATGTGCCTACAACTGCATTTTTAAGACCTGCCCCATGGAGGTGTCCGTAAATACAATCTCTTACCTCATAGCGATCGAAAATATCTGCAATATCAGCATTTAATTCACCGTCTGCCGTAAACGGAGGATAATGCAGCACAACAAGTTTTTTTAAGCACCCAAGTTTACAAGCATCTTTAAGCGAATTTTCAAGACGGATTAGTTCATGATTGTAAATTTTTAAATCCTCGCCATCAAATCCGTCTGCAGACGGATCGTTCCACCAACGCGTTCCGCATACGGCAACATCTTCAACTTTAAATGCATTATTATAAAGAAAGTCGATGGTTGAAAATCCGTTATTTTGCAAAAATTCTTTGTGTTTGGAAGCGGTTTCCCACCAGTAATCGTGATTGCCTTTCGATATGATTTTACGTCCCGAAAGAGAATAGATAAATTCAAAATCACTCACACAATCTTTGAGTTTCATTTCCCACGACACATCTCCGCCGATAATCACGGTATCGTCTTTATTTACGATGCTATTCCAGTTATCGCGGATACGCTGTGTGTAATTTTTCCATGTGTCACCAAAAACCTCCATAGACTTATCTGTGCTGGTGGACAGATGCAAATCAGAAATTGCAAATATTGATATAGGACTCACCTCCGTTATATCAAATCTTCCATAAAACCTATATATGCCAATTATAACATTATAAGATTAAAAGTCAATACGAATGCTCGCAATTTGGTTGATAGCACTATAAAAAGGCTGTTTTGGCAAAACCAAAACAGCCTTTTTAACAATACTAAATTTATAATTAATACATTCCCATACCTGCACCGGGTGCACCCATAGGAGCAGGATTTTCCTCAGGAATATCTGTTACAAGACTTTCTGTTGTTAAAACAGTAGCGGCAACACTTGCAGCGTTCTGCAAAGCACTTCTTGTAACTTTAGCAGGGTCAACAATACCTGCAGCAAACATATCGGTATATTCATCTTTTAATGCGTTATAACCGATAGCATCATCACTTGCTTTAACTTTGTCAACAATAACAGCGCCTTCAAGGCCTGCATTTGCGGCAATCTGCATAACGGGTGCTTCAAGTGCTTTCAATACAATCTGAACACCTGTTTTTTCATCACCGCTTGTGGTGTCGAGCAGTTTTTCAACTGCGCCGATTGCGTTGATATAAGATGTACCGCCACCTGCAACGATACCCTCTTCAACAGCAGCCTTAGTAGCAGCAAGAGCGTCTTCAATTCTGAGTTTCATCTCTTTCATTTCTGTTTCGGTAGCAGCACCTACTTTAATAACTGCAACACCGCCTGAAATTTTAGCAAGACGTTCCTGAAGTTTTTCTTTATCAAACTCGCTTGTGGTTTCAGCAAGTTGTGCTTTAATCTGGTTAGCACGGTCTGCAATAGCGCCTTTATCACCTGCGCCGTCTACGATAATTGTTGCTTCTTTCTGTACTTTAACCTGTTTAGCACGGCCAAGCATTTCAACTGTAGCCTCTTTAAGGTCAAGACCTAAATCTTCAGTTACAACTGTACCACCTGTTAAGATAGCGATATCCTGAAGCATTTCTTTTCTTCTGTCGCCAAAACCGGGGGCTTTAACTGCAACACAGGTAAATGTACCTCTTAAACGGTTAACGAGGAGTGTTGCCAAAGCCTCACCCTCAACATCTTCTGCGATGATAACAAGTTTTTTGCCCTGCTGAACAATCTGCTCAAGCAAAGGAAGAATTTCCTGAATGTTTGAAATCTTTTTGTCTGTGATAAGAATGTAAGCATCATCAATAACGGCTTCCATTTTATCTGTATCTGTCGCCATATAAGGTGAAATATAACCTCTGTCAAACTGCATACCTTCAACTACATCACAATATGTTTCAGCAGTTTTTGATTCTTCAACTGTTATAACACCATCACTTGTAACTTTTTCCATAGCGTCTGCAATGAGTGTTCCAACGTGCTCATCAGCGGCAGATACAGCAGCAACAGTTGCAATATCCTCTTTACCGCTTACTTTTTTGCTTTTGCCTGCAATATACTCAACTGCAGCGTCTACAGCGGCTTTCATACCTTTTCTAACTATCATAGGATTAGCACCAGCAGTAACGTTTTTGATGCCCTCGTGGATAAGTGCCTGCGCTAAAAGTGTAGCGGTTGTTGTGCCGTCACCTGCTACATCATTTGTTTTTGTTGCAACTTCTTTAATAAGTTGAGCACCCATATTTTCAAACGGGTCTTCAAGTTCAATTTCTTTTGCGATTGTAACACCGTCGTTAGTGATTAACGGCGCTCCGAATTTTTTATCAAGAACAACATTTCTTCCTTTAGGACCTAATGTAATTTTAACAGTATCTGCAAGCGCATCGATACCTGTCTGTAATGCACGACGTGCTTCTTCGCCGTATTTAATCTGTTTAGCCATGTTTATCTACCTCCAAAATTACTCTACTATTGCTAAAATATCGCTCTGACGAACTATGATGCTTTCTTCACCGTCAACTTTAACTTCTGTTCCGGCATATTTATTGATAAGCACTTTATCGCCAACTTTAACTTCCATTTTAATCTCTTTGCCATCAACCACGCCGCCGGGGCCTACAGCCACAACTTCAGCAATCTGTGGTTTTTCTTTAGCGTTAGCAGCCAATATAATACCGCTTTTGGTGGTATCTTCTGCTTCTGTCATTTTAATTACTACTCTGTCTGCCAATGGCTTGATTGTCATTTAAAATTACCTCCTATTTTTAGCACTCGCTTCGCAAGAGTGCTAATTATTAAAATATATATTACTCTTATAGAGATTTTAATGCAACTTTAGATATCCGCCAAAATCAGGAGATAAAGGCAATTATCTCCTGATTTCTTCGTTTTTCTCTTAATTAGTCTTATTTAAAATATTTTACACCCGATTCAAAGAGTTTCTGGTCTTTGTTGCCGGGGATATTTTTATAAAGGCTGTTACCAAAACGCTCAGAGTGACCCATTTTACCCAATACTCTGCCGTCGGGGCTTGTGATACCCTCAATAGAAAGAACAGAGCCGTTGGGGTTAACGGATATATCCATACTTGCGTTTCCGTTTAAGTCAACATACTGAGTTGCAATCTGTCCATTTTCGATAAGACGTTTAACAGTTGCATCATCAGCAACAAATCTGCCCTCGCCATGAGAAACTGCTATAGAGTGAATATCGCCCACCTCAACCTGTGAAAGCCAAGGTGATTTATTAGATGCAATGCGTGTATTTACTATGCAAGACACGTGGCGGTTAATTGTGTTAAATGTAAGTGTTGGGAAATTATCCTCAATATCACAAATCTCGCCAAAGGGAACCAAACCGAGTTTGATAAGTGCCTGGAAACCGTTACAGATACCAAGCATAAGACCGTCACGATTTTTAAGTAAGTTGTGAACAGAATCTTTAACAGCCGCATTTTTGAATGCAGATGCAATAAACTTACCTGAACCATCAGGCTCGTCACCGCCGGAGAAACCGCCGGGAATCATAACTATCTGGCTGTTATCTATTCTGCGTGCCATTTCTGCAAGCGACTCTGCAATATGTGTTGACGAAAGGTTGTTAACAACAAATATGTCTGCTATAGCGCCTGCTTTTTCAAATGCACGTGCAGTATCGTATTCGCAGTTAGTACCGGGGAATACAGGGATAAATACTCTTGGTGCAGCAAATTTTTCTTTACTGTATATTGCACGTGTAAAGCCTTTGGAAGAGATTGTTTCAATCGGCTTAACTTCCTGCTCGACTTTAGTCGGGAATACTTTTTCAAGTACACCGCCCCAGAGTTCGATTGCTTCGTCAACTGAAATTGCACCATCACTAAATTTAATATATGCACTATCCGGTGTAGTTTTGCCAATTACTTTATAATTTAAACCATCAAGTTCACAGAGGCAAGCACCCTCTGCCATCTGCAGAACAAATGCACCATTTGCACTGTCGTAAATTCCTGTTTCATCTGTAAACTCAGCACCAACGCCATTACCAAAGCACATATTTGCAACTGCCTCTGCAGCACCAAATCTGCCGCACACCTTTGCAGCGATTGCTTTTTTATCCGCAATGAGTTTTGCAACAACGTCGTATACCTTTTTAAGATTATCAAAATCAGGCAGACCGTTCTCGTCTTTTGCAAAGTCTACAAATACTATATCGCCTGCTGACTTTTTAAATTCGGGAGATATAATATCGCTTGTTTTAGCGGGTGTGATAGCAAAAGATACTAATGTAGGCGGTACGCTTATATCGTTAAATGTACCCGACATACTGTCTTTGCCGCCGATAGAGCCAAGACCGAGTTTTTCCTGAGCGTCAAACGCACCGAGGAGAGCAGACAAAGGCTTGCCCCATTTAACGGAATCAGCATCAAGACGTTCAAAGTATTCCTGGAATGTAAGGTAAGCGGTTTTATAATCTCCGCCTGTTGAAACAATTTTAGAAACAGAGTCGATAACCGCATAAACCGCTCCGTGATACGGGCTCCATGATGAAAGATACGGGTCGTATCCGTAAGACATTACGGAACAGGTGGTTGTTTCGCCTTTAAGTACAGGGAGTTTTGAAACCATTGCATCAGGCTCTGTCAACTGACGTTCTCCGCCAAAAGGCATAAGAACTGTGTATGCACCAATGGTAGAGTCAAATCTTTCAACAAGACCTTTCTGGCCTGCGCCGTTTAAGTCAGTTAAAACTTCTTTAATACCCTCTACGCCTTTACGTGCAGCAGGTGTAAAATATTTTTCGCCCTCAGGCGCTTTTACAACTACATCAATAGATTTAGATGCACCGTTAGTGTTTAAGAATTCTCTGCTGATATCAACTATAGTTGTGCCGTTCCAGTGCATTTTAAGACGCATATCGTCTGTAACCTCTGCAACAACGGTTGCTTCAAGGTTTTCTTCGTTAGCGTATTTGATAAATGTATCAACATCGCTTGCAGCAACTACGCAAGCCATACGTTCCTGAGATTCGGAAATAGCAATTTCTGTGCCGTCAAGACCTTCGTACTTTTTAGGTACTTTATCAAGATTAATAATAAGACCGTCTGCAAGTTCGCCGATAGCAACAGATACACCGCCTGCGCCGAAGTCGTTACAGCGTTTGATTAATGTTGTAACATCTTTATTTCTAAAAAGTCTCTGCAGTTTACGTTCAACGGGCGGATTACCTTTCTGTACTTCTGCTCCGCAACTTTTAAGTGATGTGTCTGTGTGTGATTTTGAAGAACCAGTTGCACCGCCGATACCATCACGACCTGTTCTGCCACCGAGCAGAACTACAACGTCGCCTTTTGCAGGGCGTTCTCTGCGTACATTCTCGCAAGGAGCAGCACCTACAACAGCACCGATTTCCATACGTTTAGCAACATAACCGGGGTGGTAAATTTCGTGTACTTTACCTGTTGCAAGTCCTATCTGGTTACCATAGGAACTGTAACCTGCCGCAGCACCCTGAGAGATTTTTCTCTGGGGGAGTTTATTAGCCATAGTGTCTGCAACTTTCTGGCGAACGTCACCGCTGCCGGTTACACGCATAGCAGAGTATACGTATGATCTGCCTGAAAGCGGGTCACGGATAGCACCGCCAAGGCAAGTAGCAGCACCGCCAAAAGGCTCAATCTCGGTCGGGTGGTTGTGTGTTTCGTTTTTAAACATAAGAAGCCATGGCTCAACCTTGCCGTCTATATCAACATCTATTTTGATGCTGCAAGCATTAATTTCCTCGGATTCATCAATGTTTTTGAGAAGTCCGCGGCTTTTAAGTTCTTTAACTGCGATTGTGGCAATATCCATAAGGCAGATATCTTTTGTACGATTGAGTTTTTTGCGTACTTCAATATAATCGCCGTATGTTTTTTCAATAAATTCTGCGCCTTTTTCAAACTCTACATTTTCAAGTCTTGTAGAGAATGTTGTATGTCGGCAATGGTCAGACCAATAAGTATCAATCATTTTAAGTTCGGTAATTGTAGGATTGCGCTTCTCGGTGTTTTTAAAATAATCACGGCAAAGTTGCAAATCGTCCAATCCCATAGCAAATCCAGTTTCTTTAAAGAAGTTTGCCATTTCGTCATCTGTAAAGTCAATAAAACCCTCTACAGTTGCAACTTTCTGCGGAATGTCCAAAACAACGGACAAATCCTTTGGCTTGTCCAAAGATACCTCACAACTTTCAACGGGGTTAATGAGATATTTTTTGATTTTGTTTACTTCATCATCAGAAACATCACCGCTTATAACGATAACTTTAGCAACCTTTACATTGGGACGGTTACCGCCGGTGAGAATTTCTATACACTGCATACAGGAGTCTGCCCTCTGGTCGAACTGACCGTCAAGCAAGCCCATAGCAAATACTTTGTCCTCAGCAGGAATTTCGATTGCTTCGTCATAGCACATATCAACGGGTGGCTCGGAGAAAACCGTAGTTTTCGCTCTCTCGTATTCTTCGTCTGAAAGACCTTCACAGTCGTATCTGTTTATAACACGCACATCTTGGATACCTTTTATTAAAAGATTGTGCTTAAGGTCATAACGGATAGACTGAGCCTCTACGTCAAAGCCTTTTTTCTTTTCTACAAAAATTCTTCTTAACACTTTGTCTACCTCCGCAGTTTTATTAAACATTAAATCTGAAAAGAACGATATCACCGTCGTTCATTACATATTCTTTACCCTCTAAACGTACAAGACCTTTATCTCGTGCAGCGGCATATGTTCCGCATTCCATAAGGTCATCATACGCTACGACCTCTGCACGGATAAAACCTTTTTCAAAATCTGTATGGATTTTACCTGCCGCCTGAGGTGCTTTTGTGCCTTTTGTAATAGTCCACGCTCTTACCTCTGGCTTACCTGCAGTAAGATAACTTATCAAACCTAAAAGGCTGTAACTTTTCTTAACCAATCTGTCAAGACCGGATTCTTCTATGCCAAGTTCGTTTAAAAACATAACTTTTTCTTCGTCGTCAAGTTGGGCAACTTCTTCTTCAATTCTTGCAGATATCGGAAGCACTTCGGAATTTTCCTTAGCGGCGATTTGCTCAACCTCTTTAACCATAGCATTATTTTCAATGCCGTTTGCAAAATCGTCTTCAGATACATTTGCCGCATAAATTATAGGTTTAATTGTAAGAAGTGCAAGCTCTTTAAGGAAAGGCTTTTCTTCATCTGTAAACTCTATAGAACGGGCGGTTATGCCGTTTTCAAGATTTTCTTTAATCTTCTGCAAAGTTGCCATTTCGTCCTTGTATTTTTTATCGCCTGTTTTTAAAAGTTTTGCAGTTTTGTCAATACGCTTGTCAATAAGTTCTATATCTGCAAAAATAAGTTCAAAGTTGATTGTTTCTATATCACGCTTAGGACCGATTTCGCCGTCAACGTGAACGATGTTTGAATCCTCAAAGCAACGTACAACGTGAATAATGGCATCAACCTCACGTATATGCGATAAGAACTTGTTTCCAAGTCCTTCGCCTTTGCTGGCGCCTTTTACAAGACCTGCAATATCAACAAATTCAATTATGGCAGGTGTAATTTTTTCAGGCTCGTACATCTCTGCCAGTTTGTTTAATCTTTCATCAGGTACAGCAACCACGCCCACATTAGGCTCAATGGTACAGAACGGATAGTTGGCAGACTCTGCCCCCGCCTGTGTGATTGCGTTGAAAAGTGTGCTCTTGCCGACATTTGGCAAGCCCACTATACCGAGTTTCATTATATATCATTCCTTTCGAAATATGTCGCATTTGGGCATAAAAACTCTTTTTACCATAATATTATACATTATAATCTCCGTATCTGCAAGTGTTTTTTATATATAAAGAAATAAAATTCATCACAATTCTGTTCTGCCAAATTTTTCGAAAAAACATCTTGACAATCAAACATAATATGTGTATAATATCAGTTGTGTTTGAATACGCACCTTTAGCTCAGCTGGCTAGAGCACCTGACTCTTAATCAGGGTGTCCGGGGTTCGAATCCCCGAAGGTGTATGAAAGACTATCCATACGGATAGTCTTTTTTATTTACAAAAATATACCATATATGATATAATAAAACAAAAGGAGGTATTATATATGAAAAAGATTAGCATTATTTCAGGTATTATTGCTTTACTGTGTGTATGTGCGGTAACTGTAAGCAGTATTAAACACTTTACCAATCAGGCAAAAGAGCCAACAGTAGCAGAGACTTTATATTCATATAAAGATACATATATAGGTGATGCCTCAAAAACACGCACTATAGTTGATATGGCAAATGTGTCTCCCTATTCCGTCCATTCAATTACGTTGCAGACAGACAACGAGCCTATGCGACTTACCATTAATATAAAAGTGGACGACCGTTCAAAGCACCGCCATATAAATTATGAATCTTTGGATAAAACATCTGCGCTTATATTTGCGCTTATCCCGAATGCACACGAAATATCATATCTTTTCTTTGACGATTATTCCGACATAAATATAACCGAAACAGCGTTTTCAGGATCGTATTATAACAGAAATCTTATGTACGAACGCGACGGAATGGAAAAGTTTCATATGGATTATGTAAATAGTGCAACGCAATCTTTAGAAACATTTGAAAAATATTATTATGATGTTATAAGCGTAACTAAAGCAGTGCAAACAGACACTGTATACGATATGGTGAACGATTTTATCGGCAACGACTGCGAAATTGTAATAAACAGCGCAATTGCGGCAGATATTGAACTTAATTCAGAATTTGCAGAAAGTGAAGACGCTGAAATTATAGAAAGCATTTTAAGTCTCAATTTAGGCGAATACGCGGGCAAAACTGTTCATCTTATGAAAGAGGATATAAGAAACTTTAAAACCAACATAGACAGAAAGTGTGCCTTTGTATATTATGAAGAACCACAGAGAGGAATTATATTAATCGGCGCCAAATATCTTGATACTGAAGAAGACATCGCCGCAATCCGTCAGCAAATTATAAAAAGAAATTAATTTTTACACCGTTTAACATTTTTTTGTTGACATATTATAAAAATATATGTATAATATGTAGTATAAATGCAATGACCGAAAACAAGTAGGCCATTTATAAGTCTGGAGAGAGTTGCCGTTTGGTGCGAGGCAATGACGGAGATTGGTTGAATACATTTCGAGAGCAGTGTCCCGAAAGTTTGTTTACAAGTAGGCGGCAACGGGAGTTCCCGTTACAGAACAAAGGTTTGTTGGAACCTGTAAGGTCTGTTCCGTGAGGCACAGATGAACTGAGGTGGTACCACGGGTACATAGTAGATTTTGCCCGTCCTCTGAAACTGAATCAGAGGGCGGGTTTTTTAGTACATATAAACTCCGCCCACAAAAGAAAAGGAGTTTTAAAAATGGCAGTAAAAATCTCAATCCTAGTGGTGTTCTTTGCAATAATGATTGGTGTAGGTCTTTATTGCAGGTGCCAGTCAACAGATGTAAACGGTTTCGTTTTAGGCGGCAGAAACGTAGGTCCTTGGCTTACTGCTTTTGCATACGGAACATCGTATTTTTCGGCGGTTATATTCGTGGGATATGCAGGTCAATTCGGCTGGAAGTTCGGAATTGCCTCTACGTGGATTGGTCTTGGCAATGCTTTTATAGGCTCACTTCTTGCATGGGTTATTCTCGGCAGAAGAACACGCCTTATGACACAACATCTGGGTACATCTACAATGCCTGAATTTTTCGGCAAACGATACGATTGTGCATCACTTAAAATAGTTGCATCACTTATTGTATTTGTATTCCTTATCCCCTACACCGCATCGCTTTACAATGGTCTTTCAAGACTTTTTGAAATGGCATTTCCAGGTATTGATTACTCTGTATGCGTAATCGTTATGGCAATATTGACAGGTATATATGTTATCGCCGGCGGATACATGGCAACTGCTATAAACGACTTTATTCAAGGGATTATCATGCTTATAGGAATTATAGCAGTTATATTTGCCGTTTTAAGCAAAAACGGCGGTCTTATGGGCTCTCTTGAAGGACTTGCCAAAATTTCTGACCCTGCAGTTTCTGAAATGCCCGGCGCATTCAACTCATTCTTAGGTCCAGACCCGATAAATCTGTTCTTCGTTGTAATACTTACATCGCTCGGCACATGGGGCTTACCTCAAATGGTGCAGAAATTCTACGCTATTAAAAGCGAAAAAGATATCACTAAGGGCACTATCATTTCAACCGCATTTGCAATTGTTGTTGCAGGCGGATGCTATTTCTTAGGCGGTTTTGGAAGATTATTTTCATCCGAACTTGCGGCAAACGGATTGCTGCCGATGAAAGACTTTGACTCAATTGTTCCCACAATGCTCTCGGGATTGAGCGAAATTTTAATAGCAATCGTTATTGTTCTTGTTCTTTCAGCATCAATGTCTACACTTTCATCATTAGTGCTTACATCAAGTTCTACTCTTACACTCGACCTTATTAAAGGTCATATTGTAAAAAATATGGACGAGAAAAAACAAGTGTTTATAATGAGAGTGTTTATAGTAATATTCATTGTGATTTCTGCATATATTGCGCTTAACAAGGACAAACTCAGCGCAATCGCCGATATGATGGGTATTTCGTGGGGTGCTTTAGCCGGTGCGTTTCTTGCTCCGTTCCTCTACGGTCTGTACTGGAAAAAGGCAACAAAAGCAGGATGCTTTGCAAGTTTTATATTCGGCGCAGGCATTATGATACTCAATATGATTGCACGCCCTTCGTTCCCTGCAATAATGCAGTCACCCATCAACTGTGGCGTTATAGCAATGCTTGCAGGATTTATAATTGTTCCTGTTGTAAGTTTTATAACACGTAAAATCAGCACTGAAAAAGTAAATGAAATGTTCAGTTGCTATGAAATTCAAGTATCAGCTCCTGCCAAGAAAACACTTGGCAACTGATATATTTATAAGGAGTTTAAAATGATTATCACAGATTTACTTGAAAGAAACGCCAAAGACTTCGGAAACGAGGTCGCTTTGGTGGAGATTGCACCCAATATGATGGAAAGTGCAAAAGTCACATGGAAAGAGTATGCACTTATTCAGCCGAATCCGGCAGAGGCAGGCAGACAGGAAATCACATGGTCTGAATTTGACAAAAAAGCAAACAGATTTGCAAATCTGCTTTTAAGCCGAGGAATTAAAAAAGGCGACAAGGTTGCAATACTTTTAATGAACTGCTTAGAGTGGCTGCCAATATACTTCGGTATACTTAAAACAGGCGCACTTGCAGTTCCCCTTAACTATCGTTATACATCTGCAGAGATTAAATACTGTACAGCACTTGCAGAGGTTGACGTGCTGGTATTCGGTCCTGAATTTATAGGACGTGTCGAAGAAATATATGACAGAATGCCTAACGTAAAACAAGTTTTCTATGTTGGCAAAAACTGCCCCACATTTGCTGAAAGTTACGATACCCTTGTTACATACTGTTCTTCTCACAAACCTGCAATAGAACTTACAGTTGAGGATAATGCGGCTATTTATTTTTCGTCAGGTACAACGGGATTCCCGAAAGCAATTCTGCACAACCACGAAAGCATCATACATGCCGCTAAAACCGAGCAGGCGCATCACGGACAGACAAGAGAAGATTGCTTTTTATGTATTCCGCCTCTTTACCACACGGGCGCTAAAATGCACTGGTTCGGTTCACTTTTAGCAGGAAGTAAAGCAGTTCTTTTAAAAGGTGTTAAGCCTGAGTGGATACTGCGTGCGGCATCTGAAGAAAAATGTACTATTGTATGGCTTTTAGTACCTTGGGCACAGGATATTTTAGACAGCATTGACAGGGGCGAAATCGACCTCGACAAATATACACTTGACCAATGGCGATTAATGCATATAGGTGCACAACCCGTTCCGCCAAGCCTTATAAAACGTTGGAGAGAGCGTTTTCCGAATCACGCTTATGACACCAACTACGGGTTAAGCGAATCTATCGGCCCCGGATGTGTGCATCTTGGTGTAGAAAACATTCACAAAGTAGGCGCAATCGGTAAAGCGGGATACGGATGGCAGGTTAAAATATGCGACCCCGACGGCAACGAAGTTCCGCGCGGCGGCGTTGGCGAACTTGCCGTGTACGGACCGGGTGTTATGACTTGCTATTATAACGACGAAAAAGCAACAAACGAAGTTCTGCGTGACGGCTGGTTGTTTACAGGTGATATGGCAGAAGAAGATGAAGACGGATTCATATACCTTGTAGACCGCAAAAAAGACGTTATCATCACAGGCGGCGAAAACCTCTACCCCGTTCAGATTGAAGACTTTATCCGTGCGTATCCGTCAGTTAAAGACGTGGCGGTTATAGGATTGCCCGACCCAAGACTCGGCGAGATTGCGGCGGCTATTATAGAACTTAAACCGGAATGTTCATCAACAACCGAAGCAGACATTGAAGATTTCTGCAGAGATATGCCTAAATACAAACGTCCCAAGAAAATTATATTTGCTGAAGTTCCACGCAACCCCACCGGCAAAATCGAAAAGCCGAAACTCCGCCAGATTTACTGCGGAGAAAGCGTCGTTGCTCAGCAGAACGAAATAAGATAAGAAAGGATTTTCCGTATGAAGAAATTATTACTTGGTAATGCCGCAGTTGCACGCGGTGCATACGAGGCAGGCGTAACGGTGGTATCATCATACCCCGGTACACCCAGCACAGAAATTACTGAAAACATTGTTGACTACCCCGAAATATATGCAGAATGGGCTCCTAATGAAAAAGTTGCGGCAGAGGTTGCCATAGGTGCGTCTATTGCCGGTGCAAGGGCAATGTCGTGTATGAAGCACGTTGGTATGAATGTTATGGCAGACCCTATGTTTACAGTTAGTTACATAGGTGTGAACGGCGGTCTGGTATTCTGCGTTGCAGACGACCCCGGTATGCACTCATCACAGAACGAACAGGATTCAAGACATTATGCAAAAGCATCTAAAATTGCTATGCTTGAGCCTGCAGACTCTGCTGAATGTAAAGAGTTTACAAAACTTGCATATAAACTTTCCGAGGAATTTGACACACCAGTTATTATCAGACTTTCAACACGTGTTTCACACTCGCAGAGTATGGTGGAACTGTGCGACAGAGAAGATTACAAACTTAAAGAATACGAGAAGAATATCGGCAAAAATGTTATGATGCCTGCAAACGCTATCAAACGTCACGTAGAAGTTGAAAAACGCATATTAGAACTTACAGAATATGCTGAAAATTCTCCGCTTAATATAGAGGAAAACAACAACAGTAAAATCGGCGTAATCACATCAGGCATATCATATATGTACGCAAAAGAAGCACTTGGTGATAAAGTTAATTACTTAAAACTAGGTATGGTTTATCCCCTGCCAGAAAAGAAGATTTTAGATTTTGCCGCAAAGTGTGAAAAGGTATATGTTATAGAAGAACTTGATCCCGTATTTGAACAACATTGCAAAGCATTAGGGTTGGAAGTTATTGGCAAAGATGCATTTACCCTTTTGGGCGAATACACACCTCAGATGATTAAAAAAGCAGTTCTCGGAGAAGATGCTCCGGAATTCGCTGCATTAGAAGAAACTATTCCTGTTCGTCCACCCGTTATGTGTGCAGGCTGCCCACACAGAGGTACATTCTATGTTCTTAAAAAACTCGGTCTTGTAGTATCGGGTGACATTGGTTGCTACACATTAGGTGCTGTTGCACCGCTCCAGAGTGTAGATACAACCATCTGTATGGGTGCATCTGTTTCTGCGGCACTTGGTATGGCTAAAGCCAGAGGCGAAGAGTTTAACAAAAAACTCGTATCCGTTATTGGTGATTCAACCTTTATGCACTCAGGCATAACAGGTTTAGTTGACATCGTATATAACAAAGGCGCTAACACAGTTATTATCCTTGATAACTCCATAACCGGCATGACAGGTCATCAGGATAACCCCACCACAGGAAAAACAATCAGAGGCGAAGAAACAAAGCAGGTTAACCTTATTGCACTTTGCAAATCAATAGGTGTTGAGCGCGTTGTTGTTGCAGACCCGTTTGATGTTAAAAACTTTGAAAAGGTTGTTAAAGAAGAAACTCAGGCAAATGAACCATCAGTTATTATTGCACAACGTCCGTGTGCGCTTTTAAAATCTGTTAAATATACTGGTCACTGCACAATCGGCGAAAACTGCAAAAAATGTAAACTGTGCTTAAAACTAGGTTGTCCTGCAATAAGTGCAGACGGCGACGGTGTAAAAATAGACCTTAACCAGTGCAACGGTTGCGGACTGTGTGTAAATGTTTGTCCTTTCAATGCTATTAAAAAGGAGGATAACGAATAATGACTAAGAATATTATGATTGTAGGCGTAGGCGGTCAGGGAACACTTCTCGCCAGCCGAATTTTAGGTAATACAGTTATAAACGAAGGTTATGACGTTAAAGTTTCGGAAGTTCACGGGATGAGCCAGCGCGGCGGAAGCGTTGTTACATACGTTAAATATGGCGACAAAGTATACTCCCCTATTATCGACAGAGGCGAGGCTGACATCATTCTCGCATTTGAAACACTTGAGGCTTACCGTGCTCTGCCCTATCTTAAAAAAGGCGGAAAAATGATTGTAAATAATCAAAAAATAAATCCTATGCCCGTTATAACAGGTGCTGCAACTTATCCTGAAAACATTATAGATAAACTCTCTACCAAAGCAGATGTACAAATTGCAGATGCAGCATTGCTTGCAAAACAGGCAGGCAACATAAAGGCAGTTAATGTAGTGCTTATCGGCATAATGGCAAAATCAACAGGTATCGAATACGATAAATGGATTAAAACCATAAAAGAAACTGTTCCGGAAAAATTTGTTGACATCAACATTAAGGCATTTGACCTTGGATACAATTTATAAGGAGTGATTCTAATGGCTAATTATCATCAGCCTAAACTGGAGTGTATGCCCCGCGAGGAACGCAAAAAAATCCAGACAGAGCGTCTTGTTAAACAAATCAAATACGTTTACGAAAATGTAGCACCTTACAGAAAGCGTATGGATGAAGCAGGTGTAAAACCCCAAGACATAAAAGAACTTAAAGACCTTGCAAAACTCCCATTTACATACAAAAAAGACTTACGTGATTTTTATCCGTTTGACCTTTTCGCTGCTCCTATGAAAGACATTGTACGTATACACGCATCATCAGGCACAACAGGTAAACAGATTGTAGCCGGTTATACAAAAAACGATATGGAAATGTGGTCGGATTGTATGGCACGCCAGTTTGTGGCTGCTGACGCCGACGAAAACTCTATAATTCAGGTATCTTACGGTTACGGATTGTTTACCGGCGGTCTTGGTGCTCACGGCGGTGCGGAAAGAATCGGTGCTACTGTTATTCCCACATCTTCAGGTAACACAGAACGTCAGGTTAGATTTATGACCGACCTTGGCTCAACCCACCTTTGCTGCACACCGTCTTATGCTATGTATCTTGCAGAGGCAGTTGCAGAAGCAGGAGTTAAGGACCAGTTAAAACTTAAATCAGGTATATTCGGTGCTGAGCCCTGGACAGAGGATATGAGAAGAAAAATCGAAGAAGGTCTTGGTCTTAAAGCATACGATGTATATGGCTTAACAGAAATATGCGGTCCCGGCGTTGCTTTTGAATGTGGTGAACAGGGCGGTATGCACATTAATGAAGACCACTTTTTAGCAGAGATTATAGACCCCGAAACAGGCGAAGTTCTGCCCGAAGGTTCTTTCGGTGAATTAGTGTTTACTACCATAACAAAAGAAGGCATGCCAATGATTCGATATCGTACACGTGATTTGTGCTCACTTAACTATGAAACCTGTGCCTGCGGAAGAACGCTTGTTCGTATGAACAAGCCGAAAGGACGTTCTGATGATATGCTTATTATCCGCGGTGTTAATGTGTTCCCGTCACAGATTGAAGAAGTTCTGCTTTCTATGGGCGAAGTTACACCTAACTACCAGATTGTGGTTGACCGCGTAAACAATACCGACACATTAGACGTTAATGTGGAAATGACAGAAGAAATGTTTGAAGACGACATCAAATCTATTGAAAAAGTTGAAAAAACAATCGAAGCGAAACTTCGCACGATGCTCGGTATCGGCGCTGACGTACATCTTGTTAACCCCAAAACAATTGTAAGAAGCGAAGGCAAAGCAAAACGTGTTATTGATAACAGAAAATTAGTTTAATGAACGGGAGGTAAAAACTATGTTTATAAAACAGTTATCTGTATTTATTGAAAACAAAGCAGGCAGACTTTCTGAGATTCTTAATGTTCTTAGCCAAAACAATATCGACATAAGCGCACTTTCAATTGCTGAAACCACCGACTTCGGTGTTCTTCGTATGATAGTAAGCGACCCCGAAACAGCAAAATTAAAACTCAGAGAAAGCGGTGTTATAGTTAAAACTACAGATGTAATCGGTATGGTTTTAGACGACACCCCCGGCGCTATGGCTAAGGCAATTACACTTCTTAGCGAAAACGGAATTGTTGTTGAATATTCTTATGCATTTCTTTCAAGCAACAACAACGGTGCACTTGTTGTTGTACGCACAAATGACCCCGAGAAGGCTGAAAAAGTATTGCTTGATGCAGGAATCGGTCTTGTAAAGCCATCGGAGGTTTACAGAGTATAATGGAGCCTAAAGATTACATTGTTACCAAAATTGAAGGCGAGTATGCCTATATCACAGACGAAAGCGGAAACGGAATTTTTATTGCGCTTGCTCTGCTTCCGGCAGGAACAGATATTGGCAGTAAACTCCATTACGAAATGTTTGAATACACTTTAATTTAAAACTAAAAACGACTTGGTTTAAACCAAGTCGTTTTTTAATTTCATATAATCAAATTACATTCCATCGGGATTGTTAATTGTGAACTTCCAAGAAGATGCACACATCTCTTCTATGCCGAGTTTTGCTTCCCAGCCAAGTTCCTTTTTAGATTTTTCCGGGTTAGCATAGCACTCTGCAATATCACCGGGACGGCGGTCAACAATCTCGTACTTAATAGGTCTGCCGCAGGCTTTTTCGTATGCTTTAACAATCTCCAAAACGCTGTAGCCATTACCTGTGCCGAGGTTATATGCGTCTACTCCTGTAGTTGACATAACTTTTTCAACTGCTTTCAAGTGACCAAGACTCAAATCTACAACGTGGATAAAATCACGCACGCCGGTACCGTCTTTAGTGTTATAATCACCACCGAACACATTTAAGTGGTCAAGTTTACCCAACGCAACAAGTGCAACATATGGAACGAGGTTATTCGGGATTCCATTTGGGTTTTCACCAATCAAACCGCTTTCGTGTGCACCGATTGGATTAAAGTAACGGAGAAGTGCAATACTCCACTCGTTATCAGATATGTACAAATCTCTTAAAATCTGCTCTATCATAAGTTTTGTGCTTCCATAAGGATTAGTTGTAGAAAGCGGAAAATCTTCGCTGATAGGCACAGATTTGGGGTTACCATAAACTGTTGCAGAAGATGAAAATACTATCTTTTTGCAACCATGCTTTCTCATAACATCACAAAGTACTAATGTACTGCCGATATTGTTGTGATAATATTCAATAGGCATTGCCACAGACTCACCTACTGCCTTAAGGCCTGCAAAATGAATAACTGCGTCAATTTTATTTTCAGTAAATATTTTCTCTACG
This sequence comes from Clostridia bacterium, assembly GCA_045646385.1. GTDB lineage: Bacteria > Bacillota > Clostridia > UMGS1810 > UMGS1810 > SIG455. Next base: position 84,158 of record JAZRKQ010000037.1, read on the forward strand.
GCATCTCTGTCGAGCAAATCTGCCTCGTAAAATTTAAAATCTTTACCGGTAATCTGTTTAATTCTTTTAAGTGACTCGGGTTTTGAATTGCAGAAATTATCAATAACCGCAATTTCATATCCAGCATTTAAAAGTTCTACACATGTGTGACTGCCGATAAATCCGGCACCGCCTGTAACAAGTATCATGTCAATTCACTCCTGTTTGTTAAAAATTATACAATATTATTGTATAACATTTGCTTACTAAATGCAAGAGGTTTTACATAATTTCTATTGCATGATAGAATTTATATTCACCATTGGGAGCAAGTGTTTTAATAAATCTTTTTTCTTTAAGTTCGTGGCTGTCACCCTCGTAAGCGCAAAAGCCGTCCCAAGGCTCTATGCAAAGATAACCAGCCTCAGGCACTTTCCAGAAGCCCAGTTTGTCACAATCAAAATAAACACGTATTGCCTTATTGCTTGATTTACTCTTTAATGTAACGTAGTTCGATTTTATATCAGTAAAGAATATTCCGTCTATAGCAAAATATTCGTCTTTGAGTTCCAAAATATTTGTTTGACCGAAATCATTTACTTCTCCTCGCCATAATGGTTCTGTAAGAACTTTTTGTTCAAGGTTTTCAACTTTTTCAAATTCTATATAATGGTCATCGATGCTTGTACCGTCCAAAAGTTTATACCCCTCATGAGCACCGGTATTAAAATACATATCTTCTGTTTCAGATGTATTTTTAACCGTGTACCACATCTCAAGTTTATCGCCATTGAGTGTAAATGTTACACAAAAATCAAACTTAAACGGATAAATCAGTTTAGTAAGATGATTCTGAACAAGACGCATAACAACCGAATTTTCGTTTTGTTCTACTACGTCAAATTCACAATCCCTTGCAAAGCCGTGTTGAGAAAACGGATAAGTTTTTCCGTTATGAGTGTAGTAATCATCATAAACAGAACTTACCATAGGAAAAAGCACAGGACAACAACTTGACCAGTATTTTGCATCACGTTCCCAGATGTTCTCTGCACTATCTTTAATAAGACTTACAAGTTGAGCACCTCTTGTATCAATTGTTGCTTCAAGTATTTTATTTTTAATTGTTACTAGCATTGCATACTCTCCTTTTCTGTATAACTTCCTTTACTGCTATAAAAATATCACTATAATCATATTTAATAATAGCATGTTTGGTACACATTGTCAATTGATGCCGAAATCCTTAACTGTATAAAAAAACAGAGCCCTATCGGACTCTGTTTTTTAATGCGAGTGATGGGACAAAGGCGTTCCGCCTTCCCTGTTTGGCGACCGAAAGCCAAGGCTTTCAGTACCCGCCTGCACACGATTTTTCTAAAAAACAGTATACCATACTGTTTTTTTACGAAAAATCCCCTCTTAGGGTTCAAGTCCCTACATTATATTAAAAAAACAGAGCCCTAACGGACTCTGTTTTTTAATGCGAGTGATGGGACTTGAACCCATACGTCATAAACACACGCCCCTCAAACGTGCCTGTCTGCCAGTTCCAGCACACTCGCTTACGAACATTAATTATTATAGCACACGTATCTTGATATGTCAACAAAAATTTTCATATTTTTTAAAAATTTTTTAAAGGGCGTAATTAACGCCCTTTTTATTGAAATTATTCTCTTGTGGCTTCGTCCAACAAAGCGGAAAGTTCGTCTTTGCCGAAGTTATATACGCTATCACAAAAGTGACAGGTAAGTTCAGCGGAGCCGTCCTCTTCAATAATTTTTTTAATTTCTTTTTTACCGAGCGAAACTATTGCGCGCTCTACCCTTTCGCGTGAGCAATCGCATCTGTATTCTACATCTGTCTTTTCTGTTATTTCATATTCAAAGCCTTCCAGAAGAAGAGCAAGCATATCTTCCGGTGTTTTACCTTCACTCATTAAAGTGGTAACAGATTTAATTTTAGAAAGATTTTCCTCTAACTTATCAATATCGCTGTCCATCGCCTCGGGCATAACCTGTACTATAAATCCGCCTGAACATTTAATAGACAAATCCACGTCAACCAATACACCTACGCCTACTGATGACGGTGTCTGTTCAGAAATTGCAAAGTATGATGTTAAATCATCCCCAATTTCGCCGCTTACAAGCGGAACTTTGCCAACATAAGGCTCTTTAAGGCCAAAATCTCGTATAACTGTAAGATAACCATTTTTGCCTACAGCACCGCCTACGTCCAATTTTCCGTACTCGTTGTTGGGCAAATCTACAAGCGGATTATCCACATACCCTTTAACATTGCCCTTAAAGTCCGAAACCGCCATAACTCTGCCGATTGGCCCGTTACCGGTTAATTGCAAAGTGATGGTATCACCCTCTGATTTAAGCATAGTTCCCATCATAGACGCAGCAGTTAACAATCTGCCAAGTGCTGCGGAGGCAATAGGATATGTTTTATGCATACGGTGCGCTTCGTTAGCAAGACTTGTGGTGTCGGCAGCAAACGCACGAAGGCAACCATCTTTAGTAACTGCGCGGATAATATAATCTTTACTCATTGAGAAAATCTTCCTTTCGATAAGTAAATGGCGGAAGGGATTACCCTCCGCCATACATTTATGTTCAAATTAAAGAACTTCGGTAATTGATACAGAGTTTACATCAACCTCTTTAACCTGAGGACCTTTTCTGTATTCAAAGAATTTAGTTGCAACCTGGTCGAACAGTGCATATGAAAGCACGTCCTCCTCCTGCTGCATATATTCTTTGCACTGCTCTCTTAATTTATCCAATTCGGGAGCAATATTATCTGCAGGACGGCATGTGATAGGCTCTTCATCACCTATAATCTTCTTTCTGAACTCGTCAGAAATAGCAACGGGGGTTCTGCCGTATTCTCCACGCACGATACCTTTTGTTTCTTTAGATACCATTTTGTATCTTTCGCCCATCAGTACGTTGAGTACTGCCTGAGTACCTACAATCTGACTTGTAGGAGTAACAAGCGGCAACCAACCGAGGTCTTCACGTACACGGGGGATTTCTTTTAATACTTCTTCAAACTTATCTTCAGCGTTCTGCTGTTTAAGTTGAGATACGAGGTTTGAAAGCATACCGCCCGGAACCTGATACTTAAGTGTATTGATGTCAACACCAAGTACCTTTGTGCTCATAAGACCGCTTTCCAAAGATTTCTCTCTTAAGGGTCTGAAATAGTCAGCAATTTCAGTAAGAGCGTCAATATCAATACCTGTGTCATAGCCTGTGCCTTCAAGTGTTTTTACCAAAGGCTCTGTTGCAGGCTGGCTTGTGCCCATTGCCAGAGGTGACATAGCACAGTCAACTACGTCTACACCTGCTTCGATGGCTTTAAGATATGTCATAGAAGCCACACCGCTTGTGTAGTGTGTATGCAACTGAATCGGCACTTTAACTGCCTTTTTAAGTTCAGTAACGAGTTTTTCAGCCTCGTAAGGGATAAGCAGACCTGCCATATCCTTGATACAGATTGAATCTGCACCACAGTTTTCGTACTCTTTAGCAAGATTTACAAAGAACGGAATATCGTGAACAGGGCTGATTGTGTATGAAATTGCCGCCTGAACATGACCGCCCTCTTTTTTAGTTGCATTGATTGCAGTCTGCAGGTTTCTTACGTCGTTAAGTGCATCAAAAATTCTTATAATATTGATACCGTTAGCAATAGATTTCTGTACAAAGTATTCAACAACGTCATCTGCGTAGTGACGGTATCCTAAGATATTCTGACCACGGAAGAGCATCTGCAAAGGAGTGTTTTTAGCTTTATCCTTAATCTGTCTTAATCTATCCCAGGGGTCTTCGTTAAGGAAACGCAGGCAGGAGTCAAATGTTGCTCCGCCCCATGCTTCCAGCGAATGATAACCCACTTTATCCATCTTTTCTATAATGGGAAGCATCTCTGCGGTTGTCATTCGAGTAGCGATAAGCGACTGATGAGCATCACGCAGGACGGTTTCTGTAATACCAACTTTAGCCATATTATATACCTCCTATTATACTAATTAACCAACCATTGACAGGAATACACCTGCTGCTACGGCTGAACCGATAACACCTGCCACATTGGGGCCCATAGCGTGCATAAGCAGGAAGTTAGCAGGGTTTTCTTTCTGACCAACCATCTGCGAAACACGTGCCGCCATAGGAACGGCAGATACACCTGCAGAACCGATAAGCGGATTGATTTTACCACCGGTAAGTTTGCACATAAGTTTACCAAGAAGCAATCCACCTGCAGTAGAGATGCAGAATGCAACCAGACCGAGAGCGATAATCATAATTGTTTCAAGTCTTAAGAATGAACTTGCAGTTGCAGTAGCACCTACAGTTAAACCTAAGAAAATTGTAACAATGTTCATAAGTTCGTTCTGTGCAGTTTTGCTGATACGGTCAACAACACCACATTCTTTTGCAAGGTTACCAAGCATAAGCATACCAACCAATGCTGCTGCATCGGGGAGTATTAAAGATACAACTATTGCAACAAGAATTGGGAATATGATTTTTTCTGTTTTGCTTACAGGGCGAAGTTGCTCCATAACAATCATACGTTCTTTTTTAGTGGTAAGCGCCTTCATAATTGGCGGCTGAATAACAGGAATCAGCGCCATATATGAGTATGCTGCTACTGCAATGGCAGGGAGCAGATGGCTTGCCAATGTTTTTGTTACATAAATAGCAGTAGGACCATCAGCACCGCCGATAATACCTATAGAGCATGCTTCTTCCACGGTAAATCCCAAAAGAAGTGCACCGAAGAATGTAACGAATACACCTAACTGTGCTGCTGCACCTAAAAGAAGACTCTTAGGGTTAGCAATAAGTGGTGAAAAGTCTGTCATGGCACCTACGCCCAAAAAGATAAGCGGTGGATAGATACCGAGTTTAACACCTAAGTACAAAAGGTCTAAAAGACCGCCTTTGGAAAGAACAAGGCCAAAGTCAATTTCCTTAGCAGTAAACCATTCGTTATGGAAAAGTCCTGCTGCAGGCATATTTGCTATAAGCATACCAAAGGCAATAGGAAGAAGGAGCAACGGCTCAAACTTCTTAACAATTGCAAGATATAAAAGCACGCAGGCAACAACTATCATAATGATAGTACCCAAAGCACCTGAAATACCACCGTCGACAATCTGGAAGAAACCGTTGTCGAACATTCTGGCAAAACCTGTAGATGCTAAGAATTTGCCTATGCCGTTTGTAAGAGTTTCTAACATTATTTATTCACCCGCCTAATCAGTTAATAGAAACTAAAGCGTCGCCTGTGTTTACAGATGCGCCTTTGGTTGTATTAATGGCTGCAACTGTACCTGCTTTAGGAGCCATAATTTCGTTTTCCATTTTCATAGCCTCTAAAATGCAAAGAACATCGCCTTCTGCTACTGTGTCGCCAACTTTTACTTTAACATCCATGATGTTACCAGGCATTGGAGCAGAAACAACTGTTGCGCCGGCTGGTGCTGCTGCGGGAGCAGGTGCTGCTGCAGGCGCGGGTGTTGCTGCGGGAGCCGCTGCAGGAGCAGGTGCTGCACCGCCGATTTCTTCAACCTCTACTTCGTAGAGAGTACCGTTTACATTAATATTATATTTTCTCATGTTAATTACCCTTTCTTTAATAAAAATTTACATCTTTTTGTAAGACTTAACCCTTAAGTTAGTAGAGTTAGAATCTGCTGCAACAGCAGCGGTAAATACTGCTACAAGTTCGTCCTCGTTAGCAGGTGGTGCAGATGCCACGACCTTAGGTGTGCTCATCTTACGTTCGCTTTTGGCAGCAGGTGTGCTTGCCTTGGGTGCTGCTGCAGGAGCAGTTGCTTTAGTTTCAGGTCTGTAAAAAACAACCTTCATCAAAGCAAGTATCGCCCACAAAAGAATTAGCACGGCGAAAACTGTACCTATACCAAGAATGAAAATTAATACTGCCTGTCCCCAATCTACCATTTTATTCACCACACTTTCAATGATTTAGTTCGTCCTTAAGCGGACAATGATACATATTATCAGCAGAAAAAGATTTGTTTTTCTACATATTGTATAAAACAAATCCAAATCTTGCCTTATTCTAACATTTCTACAAAAACTCTTTTTTTCCTTTTTTTATCTTGTAAAATTTTTAACAATGTTTTTCGAAATATCCTGTTAAATTTAGATAAAAAGTAACATTTTTTTTGTTGTATAAACTTTTTAAGTTATTCTCTGCAGGAGAAAATCCAAGACGTTTCAACATAACAGGTTTATCAAGTGCACATATGCAGTCGTAAACCTTGCGGCGTTCGGTAAAATTCAAAAGCGATTTAAATATCCCGTGTTCTAAATTTTCCATTCCTTCAACAGTTTCTACATCTACAATTTCTGCATAATCGCCATACATAGCAACAGCACCAAATCCTAAATATTCCTCACCGTCTTTAGCGGTAAATACAAATACATCATCAGAATATGACTTATTGATAAGTTTACAGTTTTTATAATCTTTATCAGGTAGTATAGTAACCATAATTCATTTTCCTTTCAGGCTGTTAATTTCACGTTCGGTTAGTTCTCTCCATTCACCGCTTTTTAAGTTGCCGAGTTTTATTTTACCTACGGATATGCGTTTAAGTTTTAAAACTCTGTGTCCTACTGCCTCGAACATCTTGCGCACCTGACGGTTTTTGCCTTCGTGTATTGTAATGCGTACAACCGATTTGCCATCACGTTCATCAACTATATCAACTTTTGCAGGAGATGTAACAAAGCCGTCTATATTCACACCACAACACAATGACACCACTTCATCTTCAGTAAGCCTGCCTCGTATAACAGCCTCATAAGTTTTGTTTATATTATGCTTGGGATGTGTAACTGCATAAGTAAAATCACCGTCATTTGTTAAAAATATAAGCCCCTCGGTGTCATAGTCAAGTCTGCCTACAGGATACAGTCTTTCGGGAAAATCATTTTTAACCAAGTCTATAACCGTTTGTCTGCCCCTGTCATCAGACGCTGAACTTAAATATCCTACAGGTTTATTAAGCGCTATATAAACCTTTCGTTCATTGTACGAAACCGGTTTGCCGTCAAACGCAACTTTGTCTTTAGAAGACACCTTTGTACCAAGTTCCGTTACAATATTACCGTTTACCGAAACTCTGCCGTCGGTAATAAGTTTTTCTGCTGCCCTGCGTGATGCCACACCGCAAAGCGCCAGATATTTCTGAAGACGCATTTTATCATCTGTCATATATAAATTCCTTTCTCAGCAGGTCATTCTGTACATCAAAAAGAACGACTTGAATATTTTTCGTAAACTGTTTAAGATTGTTTCAGGCTCACAATATGCGACACTTCCGTTGGAAACAGCCGCAACTGTGCCAATAAGATTACCATTATAATAAAAATCCACCTTTCCCACTTCCTGACCAAAGCCAAGCGGTGCAGTTAAAGTTTGGGGAAGTGAATATCTCATCTCAACCTGCGGGATAGTTCCGTTTTTAGCGGGCATAGAAAAGCCTTTTTCGGCGATAATTTCTACAGTATTGGTAACACCGTTTACAATCGGGATAGTTGCAAGATAATCGTTTTCTTTAAGCAATTGCCTATTTTCATAATTTTCAAAAGCATAGTTAAGCATTGATATATGGTCGTTCCAATCATCAGGTGCATTTAAAGTGACCGCTATAACCTGATACCCCTCTTTAGTTGCGCTGGATACCAAGCACCTGCCGGACTTTTTTGTAAACCCTGTTTTTACACCATCGCACCCCTCATACATATTTAACAGTTTGTTATGATTTTTAAGTTGACGGGGATAATCTCTGTCCTGCCATGGTATTTTAACATTTTTAGTTGAAACAATCTCAGCAAATGCAGGTATGGTCATACCATAGCGTGTGATTTTTGCAAGGTCGTATGCCGTAGTATAGTGACCTTCTGCATCAAGCCCGTTAGGATTTTTAAAACTTGTATCTTTGGCTCCTATTTTTGCCGCAGTAGTGTTCATTAAATCGGCAAACGCTTCAATACTTCCTGATATATGCATAGCAATAGCCACAGCAGCATCATTACCCGATGCAAGCATAAGTCCATAAGTTAAATCTCGTAGTGATATAACCTCATCATGACCCAAGTACATTGACGAGCCCTCAACACCCACAGCGCTTGGATGCACCTTTACCATATCATCGGGATTTCCGTTTTCCAAAGCGCATATGGCAGTCATAATTTTCGTGGTACTTGCCATACGCCTGCGCTCGTATGCATTTTTTTCGTATATTACATCGCCTGTTAAACTATCAATTACAATAGCGCTATGCGCAGAAATTCCCAATGCATAACATTGCGTATACGGAACTGCAAATAAAACAACAAATATTAAACTTAAAATTTTTAATCTCAAAAAAATCACCTACCATTATAAAATATAGTAGGCAGGTGATTTATTTATTACTCTTCCGATATAACAATGGTATCGTCTGCAGAATTGTTTTCTTTTTTACCCTTTATTCCGCTTATAAGATTATTGAACTTGCCGATAGCCTCAGGCACCATATCAACCACTCTGTCAATAGTAGACAATGTGTTTGTAATGGGCAGAATTCTTATGGTGTCTTTATTAACCACAAGGAACGCTACAGGCTTTATAGACGCCCCGCCGCCACTACCGCCGCCGAACATACGTCCGTCGTCTTTTTTATCTGTCGGAACAGCGCTGAATTCAGAACCGCCTGCGCCAAACCCGAAACTCACTCTTGAAATAGGCACAATAGTTGCTCCGTCGGGTGTAACGATAGGTTCACCCACGATAGTGTTTACATCTACCATACTTTTGATGTTTTCCATTGCTACACTCATAAGACCTTCGATGGGAGTTGACATTTAAATCATCCTTTCCGAAACATAAGATTACTTGATTTTTATTTTTGCTTTAATATAATTTACCATTACTGCAAAGGCAATGGCTAAAATATTTGACAAACTGAATTTTATTTTAGTGTAAAAGTTAAACACAAAACATTCTCCGTCAAAAACGGGAGTTATATTGAACTTGTGAGATTTAACTCTAAAAAGTGATGACACAAAGCCAAATACATTATACAAACTTCCCCACGCAGCACCGGTTGCAATACCGGTGTGTGCGGCATCGTCAAGACCAAACGTCATATTGAAGTCAATGTTTTCAATCTTGATTTTTTTACACACATACCTTTTGCTTAAAAGATATGTATATCTGCCACGTTCAATATTAACGCGCAGTTTATGCAATCTCTCTTTTAAAGGCGGTTTTTCCGGTTTTTTATTTTTAACAGGCTTGTCCGTTTTTTCAGTGGGTTTTTTATCTTTTTTTATGAATCGTGATAAGCCTATCGTCATGCCGAAAACAGATAGATTAAGTTCTGTTTTTAATTTTCCGTCTGCCGATTTTACCAATTTAACAATCAGCGATATTTTGGCAAAAAGCATTACAGCAATTAGCAATGCCAGTATAATCAAAACGATATACAAAACTATCAAAACATCACCTCGCTGATATATTATCCAATTTAAGGGTAATTTATTGCTCTAAATAATCAGTAAGTTTTTCGGGCTGAGAGTACTGCCCTATTCCTCCACCCATGTCAATATCCGTTTCAACTTCGGGAAGTTCGCTTAAAGATTGCAGCGAAAAGCATCTTAAAAACTCCTCAGTAGTAGCGTACAAAATAGGTCTTCCGGGTGCGTCAAGTCTTCCGACCTCGTCAATAAGACCGAGTTCTGCAAGTCTGTTCATAGCACCGTCCGAATTTACACCGCGTATAAATTCAACAGTAGCACGTGTTACAGGTTGATTGTATGCAACAATTGAAAGCACTTCCAACCCCGCATTAGAGATAGTAACTCTTCCCTTTTTTTCGTTAAGGGCACGGATGCAATCGTAATATTCGCTTTTAGTGCAGAGTTGATACTTATCTTCAAAACGCACAAGTTTTATGCCGCGCGTTTTATCGGTTTCGTACTTTTCCTGCATTTTTTCGAGTGTCTGCCGCATAGCAGATTTTGAGCACGAGGTTACCTCGCAAAGACGCTCTATTGCCACAGACTCTCCCGCCGCAAAGAGTATTCCCTCTACAGCAGCCTCTAAATTTATATTATCCATCAAATTCACCACTTAATGTGTCATTTTTCGATTTACCAAGTTTAAAATATACTTTGTCGCCCTCGTCGTACGCTTCTAAAGAATTCATTTTAAGAAGTTCAAGTATTGCAAGGAACAGCGCAACAGCCTCACTCCTTGTTTTAATTCCCTCAAAAGCATTTTCAAACGAAAGTTTTTTGCTTGTGCGCAGACGTTTCATAAGATTGCCTGCTTTTTCCTTAACAGACACCTTTTCTCTGCCGACAACGCCCTCAAAGTTAGACTTCGGTGGCGGTGCTTTTCGCTCGGTTTTTTCCAGAACCGTTAAAAAAGCCTCCATAAGCCTGTCCAGTTCAACCTGCTCAACCTCACGCTTTACGGGAGCAAGGTCTAAATGTTCAGCCTCTTTATAGAAATTGAGCGCTCCATCAAACTGCTTTTTCTTAAAAAGTTCTGAAATAAGTTTCATGGTATGACGTTTTTTGAGTGCCTCTGTTAAATCACGAGCAATCTGTTCGGCATCGTCTTCTTCGTCGTGTTTCGGCAAAAGTGCTTTTGACTTTATATAGAGAAGATTTGATGCAACAGTTAAAAACTCACTTGATATGTCAAGGTCCATTTTTTTAAGGCCCTCAATATACTCTATATACTGGTCAGTAATTGCAATTAGCGAAACAGAACATATATTTAATTTGTTTTTCCTTATAAGGTGCTCCAGCAAATCCAGAGGTCCCTCAAAGGTTGCGGTTTTGAATGTTAAATCCAATTAAAACACCAACCCAACTATAAAATATATAACAGTCAAAACCCACCCTCTTAGTACAGAGAGCAACGGTGTAAGTATATTAAAAAATATAAGTGCAAGTAAAATTATGCTGAAATATCTCTCCAACGTATACATTTTGAATCTGTACTTAGGCGGCAGAAATTCCATTAAAACTTTAGAGCCGTCAAGCGGAGGAATGGGTATTAAATTAAATACCATCAATCCCACATTGAGTTGAACACCCATATATACTACTGTATACAAAAATTGTGTAAGCGTATTTGCAGGAACAAACTTTTCCATTGCAGACACTACAAATGCACAAATCAATGCCAATATAAAGTTCGCTCCCGGCCCCGCCAAAGACACTGCCACAGTTCCCCACTTGGAATTGCGGAAATTACGTGTGTTTATCGGCACAGGCCTTGCCCAGCCAAAGCCAAAGAACAAAAGGCATACAGTACCGAATAAATCCATATGAGCAAGCGGATTAAGACTTAATCTTCCGCTATAACGTGCAGTGGGGTCGCCCATTTTATCTGCAGCCCAACCGTGTGCGTATTCGTGCACTGTAAGCGCCAGCAAAAGCGCAGGAAGGCTTAACAGTAAAGATAGAAATCTGGATTTTATATCATACATTTAAATTACTCCTTAAAAAACGTCGTTCCTTATAACATCTTCATAAGTTTCACGTTTTACAACTACTTTTGATTCACCGTTTGACACCATTACAACGGGCGGTCTTGGTATTCGGTTATAATTGCTCGACATAGAGTAGTTATATGCACCTGTAGACATTATACACATTATATCGCCTTTTTTTATTTCAGGAAAGTACGCGTCTTTAATTAAAATATCACCTGATTCACAGCATTTACCGCAAATTGTAACCTTTTCTTTCGGCTCATCACCCGCACGGTTGGCAAGCACTCCGTCGTACTCTGCCTCATACATAATATATCGTGGATTGTCCGACATACCGCCATCAACGGAAATATATTTGCGCACATTTGGAATATCTTTAACCATACCTACAGTATACAAAGTAATTCCTGCATCGCCAACTATAGAACGACCGGGTTCCATTATTATTTTAGGCAATTTAAGCCCTTTTTCATCACATACTTTTTTAACGACTTTTGAAACCGCCTCTATATAAGCATCATACGGAACAGGCTTGTCGCCATCTACATACTTAATGCCAAAACCTCCGCCGAGGTTGAGTTCTTCAATTTCAATACCAAGTGTATCTTTAACATCTGCAGCAAAATCAAGCATAACTTTTGCCGCTTCTTCAAAAGGCGCAAGTTCAAATATCTGTGAGCCAATATGGCAATGAATACCTACCACTTTAACACCTTGCATTTTTGATGCTTTGGAAATAATGTCCATAGCCTCACCGTTTTGCAAAGTAACACCGAATTTAGAGTCTATCTGCCCTGTGCTTATAAACTCGTGCGTGTGGGCATCAATACCCGGTTTTATTCTGAAAAGTATTTTAGTTACCTTACCTTTTTCAATGCTTAAAGCGTTTAACTCTTCAAGTTCGCCCTCATTGTCTACAACTATTCTGCCTACTGTTGCATCAATAGCCATAGAGAGTTCAGCAGCAGTTTTGTTGTTTCCGTGAAAATATATGTTTTCGGGATTAAAGCCCGCTTTCAAAGCAGTGTAGAGTTCACCGCCGGAAACTACGTCAGCACCCAATCCTTCCTGTGCTATAATCTTATATAAATATGCTGTAGACATAGCCTTGCTTGCATAAAGAGCCATACCGTTGCCACCGTAATATAAGTCAATTGCATTTTTGTATGCTCTTGCATTGGCACGGATTTTATCTTCGTCCATAACATATAAAGGTGTACCGTATTGCGAAGCCAAATCCACACAATCACAGCCGCCTATAACAAGATGCTTTTTATCATTCACAGTCAGGTTGTCGTGTTTAAACATAGTTTTCTCCTTATAACATATATCGTATGTTGATTATACCATTTTTTTGTATTATTGTCAATAAAGTTCAAAATAAAAAACCGCCCGACGGATATTGTCCATCAGGCGGTAAATAAACCTAAAATTATTTATACATAGGTCCGTAAGAAGCGCAGGCTCTGTAGTCCTGACCTTCTTTATCCATACCGAATGCATTCCACGCAGCAGGTCTGAAAATCTTTTCTTCAGGTACATTGTGCATACATACGGGGATTCTTAAAATTGAGCAAAGTGTAATGAGGTCTGCACCTATATGACCATAACTGATAGCGCCGTGGTTAGCACCCCAGTTATTCATAACGTCATAAGCGGTTTTGAATGCGCCCTCACCTGTGCATCTGGGAGCAAACCATGTGCATGGCCATGTGTAGTCTGTTCTCTTCCAGAGTACGTCAGAAACTTCATCGGGCAAACCGATTGTCCAACCCTCTGCAATCTGCAGAACGGGGCCTAAACCTTTAACAAGGTTAAGTCTTATCATTGTAGCAGGCATCTCTGCTCTTGTTAAAAATCTTGAAGAGAAGCCGCCGCCTCTGAAGTAACCAAGGTCAGCCATATTCCATGTGGTTGCTTTCATAACAGTATCACAATCTTCTTCCGTCATATCAAACCACTGTTTTATAACGCCGTTGCCGTTTTCGTCTTTAACCTCACCGCAAGCGTCTAAGCAGCAAGCACCGGAGTTAATAAGGTGGATAAAGCCGTCAGCCTCTTTTGCTTTGCCTTCGATTTCGTATCCTGATGCTCTCTTAACAGCGTCGCCACTCCAGTAAGTTCTAACGTCTGCAAACATCTGTGCTCTGTTTGTAAGCAGTTTGCCGAACAGCATACCTATGCCGTTTAAAACGTCGTTTTCTGTAGCGAGTATGTAAGGCTCTCTTGCGCCGTTCCAGTCGAAAGATGTGTTAAGCATTGCTTCGGGGAAGTCACAGTTGGGATAGAAGTCTGTCCACTGTCTTTGTCCCTGGAAACCTGCAGCGATTGCGTTGTGACCAACCATTTCTTCCTCGCAACCTTCGGGGAGGTTAGGATTGCCGTTCATAAGGTCTTTTATGATGCACATCATTTTAACAACAAACTCAAACTGTTCTTCTTTCTTTTCTGCACTAATCTGGAGTTCCTCGGGGTTTTTATCAAAGCCCATAATGCATTTTTCTTTTGCCCATTTAAGTGCTTTCTGGTATTCAGCCTCGTCATAGATGCCTTCTGTCATTCGTCTGATAAGTTCAACCTCATCGACAGACTCTACTCTCATGCCAAGATATTCTTCGATAAAGTTTACGTCTATGATAGATCCGCCGATACCCATACAGATTGAGCCAATCTGCAGATAAGACTTACCTCTCATAGTAGCAGCCGCAATTGCAGCACGACCGAATCTTAAAAGTTTTTCTTCAACGTCAGCAGGAATTTTGTCAGACTCGTCCATATTCTGAACATCGTGACCGTAAATGCCGAATGCAGGCAAGCCCTTCTGTGCGTGTGAAGCCAAAACCGCTGCAAGGTAAACTGCACCGGGACGTTCTGTTCCGTTAAAGCCCCAAACAGCCTTGATAGTATTTTTATCCATATCCATAGTTTCAGAGCCGTAGCACCAGCAAGGTGTAACGGTTAAGGTGATATCTACACCCTCTTTTTTAAATTTATCAGCGCACGCAGCGGCCTCTGCTACTCTGCCGATGGTTGTATCGGCAATAACAACCTTAACTGGCTCGCCGTTTGAATATTTAAGATTTTCTTCAAACAATTTTTTTGCCGCTTTTGCCATATTCATTGTCTGGTCTTCCAAAGATTCTCTAACCTTTAAAACACCTCGTCTGCCGTCAATAGTAGGTCTTATGCCGATTACGGGATAAGAACCGATTAATCTGCTTTTTGCCATTTCAAAGTACCTCCCATTATTTATATAATAATATCATTATACACTTGATTTTTTTATATTACTTGTAGTATAATAGATAAAAGTATAATAATATTCAGTTTTGGGTGGTGGTGATTTGAGTTACAATGAGATAGAACAAAGAGGTACATATGAACTGCCAATGGAACTGTACCAGATAGATTGCAACCATCCTAAATATGAGATGGCTCATCACTGGCACAGCGAATTTGAAATTATAAGAATAATCAGCGGAACTTTAAAAGTAAGCCTTAACCGACGTGAATTTGATGCAAATGCAGGTGATGTGGTTTTTGTAAATTCCGAAACAGTACACGGGGCACTTCCTTCGGACTGTGTTTATGAATGTATAGTTTTATTTCCCGAATTACTTGCAGTACACGACAAATTGTGCGGTGCATTTATATCCGACCTGCTTGACCATATTTTAGTTATAAACGACCACTTTAAACCGCAAGACAGCATAGTGTCTGCATTTAATACGCTTTTTGAGGTTATGGGCAGAAGTGGTTGCTACTTTGAGGCAATAGGTGCACTATATTCTGTTTTTGGTATGCTTATAAAAGAAAAACTTTATAACTCGGCCTCCACTTTTTCTAACGGCGATTCTGCAAAAAATGCAAAGATTAAAAAAGTTCTGTCTTTTATGCGCCAGAACTACAACAGTGCCCTTACATTAGAACAAATTGCAGCCGTAGCAGGAATGAGTTCCAAATACTTTTGTTACTTTTTTAAAGAAATGACTCAAAAAAGCCCCGTAAACTACCTTAACAACTACAGAGTGGAACGTGCCGCCAGAAAACTTCTGGCAACGGATATGTCTGTTACGGAAATTGCATATAACTGCGGCTTTAACGACCTGAGTTACTTTATTAAAACATTTAAAGCGGCAAAAGGGATAACACCCTATAAATTCAGGAAAAACAACGAAAAAGAGCATAGTTTTTAACTATGCTCTTTTTTACAATTAAATATTATATTGAAAATAATTTCTATTATGCCGAATCCGGCAACAATTCCCCATTGTGAACCTGTTAACGGTACTGTTTTAAATATCTGCGCAAGTGCAGGAACGTATACAACAGCCATAGTTAAGAATGCCGAAACTGCTACCGCACCAAGCAGATAAAGATTATCCATAATATTCACATTCAAAATACTGCCGTGCTCATTTTTGCACTCAAACGAATAAATCAATTCCGCAAAAATTAAAGTTGCAAATGCAACTGTTCGGGCAATTGCCAAATCACCGGTGATATACTGTGCAACGGAAAATGCCAGCAAAGCCTCACCACCGATAAGTATTCCCGACATAGCAATGTTTCCGCCAAGTCCTTTAGAGAATATGCTCTCTCCGTCCTTTCGGGGAGTTTTTTTCATAATACCGGCTTCGGGACTGTCAACCCCAAGTGCAAGCGCAGGCAATCCGTCCGTTACAAGATTGAGCCACAGTATTTGTATAGGCATAAGCGGCATAGGCATACCGCAGAATGCGGCAGCACCCATAAGTATAATCTCACCCAAGTTACACGAAAGCAGATATCGTATAAATTTACGTATATTTCCGTAAATCATTCTGCCCTCTTCCACCGCCGCTATTATTGTAGAAAAATTATCGTCCAAAAGCACCATATCTGCCGCCTGCTTTGCAACGTCTGTACCGCATTTCCCCATCGCTATGCCAATATCCGCCTCTTTTAAAGATGGAGCATCATTAACACCGTCACCCGTCATAGCAACTATATTTTTGCGTCGTTTGAACGCACGTACTATTCGCAATTTATCAGCAGGTGACACACGCGCAAACACGTTTGTTCTGCCAACAGCGTCTGCAAGTTGGTCATCATTCATATTTTCTATTTCGGCACCGGTTACGGGCACATTGTTACCGAGAAATCCCAGTTCGTCTGCAATGGCACGGGCTGTATTTTTGTGGTCACCGGTTATCATAACCGGTTTTATGCCTGCATCATAGCATTTTGCAACTGCTTCGTAAGCCTCAGGTCTTGGCGGGTCTATCATACCCTCTAACCCTATAAAAATAAGATTATCTTCCGTATTATCCGCATTGCTTTCAATCACTTTATACGCAAATCCAAGTACTCTCAATGCGTTAGATGTCATATCGTTATTTATATCTCTTACACGGCGTTTATCGTTAAAGTCACTCACTCCGTTTGAAGTCAGTTTTTTATTACATAAATCTATTATTCTGTCGGCAGCGCCTTTTACAAACGACACCTTTCCTCCAAATCCATCGATGCATACTACACTCATACGCTTGCGTTCAGAGTCAAATGGAATTTCAGAAATTCTCGTATATGTTGCAAGATAATTTTTGTCTATCCCTGCATTTTCTGTAAGATTATATATAGCGACCTCTGTAGGGTCACCCGACACTTCGCCGTTTCTGTAAACGGAATTATTACACATATATCCGCAGGTGAGCAATTTTAAAAATGCATTATTTGCAGACGGATTGAATGTTCTGCCGTTAAAACACAAACTTCCGTCAGCAGAAACGTCTGTAATTCTGCCGTCGCAATACACTTTTTTAACCGTCATTTTATTCAGCGTTAAAGTACCTGTTTTATCGGTGCATATCACATTGGTACAGCCCAATGTTTCCACCGCAGGAAGTTTACGCACAAGTGCATTACGTTTAAGCATACGGCTTACGCCTATTGTAAGCGATACGGTAACCACTGCAGGCAACCCCTCAGGAATTGCCGCAACAGCAAGGGATACTGCCGACATAAACATATCAAAAGCACTCTGACCGTGAAACATTCCTGCTATAAATATCAGTACGCAAACAGCGGCACATATAACAACAAGTTCTTTGCCTATTTTATTAAGGTTTTTCTTTAATGGCGTTTCACCGGAAGTGGTATTGTCAAGCATATGCGCAATGGACCCCATTTTAGTGCCCATACCTATAACATCTGCACGAGCAACACCTCTGCCCGAGGTGACGGTAGTCCCCATATACAGAGCCGTATTTTTATATGTATCTTTTTCAACTGCTACAGACTCACCCGTAAGCGGAGATTCGTCCGTACAAAGATTGTTACTTTCCAAAAGTGTACAATCGGCACTTATTCTGTCACCCGCCTCAAGTACAATAACATCACCCACCGTAACTTCACGTGATGGTATGCTGATTTGCTCGCCATCACGTATAACAACTGCCATCGGCGCAGACAGTTTACTAAGCGCCTCAAGCGACTTTTCCGTTTTATACTCCTGAACAAAGCCCAGAATACCATTCATTAAAACGATTATCATTACTGTTATTGCATCGGAGTACTCTCCCAAAAACGCCGAAACAGCCATTGCGGCTATAAGAGTAAGAGTGAGCACATCTTTAAACTGCCCCAAAAAAATCTTAAACAGTGACGCTTTTTTGCCCTTTGCTAGTTCATTAAAGCCGTAGCGCAGTTGGTTTTTGCGTGCCTGCTCCTTGCTTAATCCGTTGAACTCTGTTTTCATAAGTTCTATCCTCCCAATATCATTCGTTTTTAAATATATATTGGGACAAGGTTTTAATTATGATAAAATCAAACAAAAAAAGTGCGGGGGATTTTATTTTAATATCCCCCACACTACACGTTCTATATCTGCGTAATCTTTTTTAATTTGTATTTTATTAAAATCATTTTCCATAAGGTGTGCTACCTCTGTTGCCTGAGTATGCCCAACCTCAAAAGCCAGTATGCCGCCTTCATTTAAAAACAGTCTTGCTTTTTCTGTTATTATTCTGTAAAATTCCAAACCGTCATCACCGCCGAAAAGCGCCAGATGAGGCTCGTATTCACTCACACTTTTCTCCAGTTTTTTCATATCATCACTATCAATATAAGGCGGATTAGAAACAACAATATCAAACTTTGTATTTAATTTATCGATTTCTGTTAAAATATCTGTTTTATCAAACTCAACATTATCAGCCTTTAAAAGTTGCTTATTTTTATTTGCAACTTGTAGTGCGCCTTCTGATATATCGTATCCTGTAATCTGTGCATCAGGGCAAGCCTTTGCAATAGAAATTGCAAGCGCGCCCGAACCCGTACAAAAATCGGCAACATTTTTAAAGTTATTTTTATTTATAAGTTCAATCGCCAGTTCCGCAAGATGTTCTGTGTCGGGACGAGGTATAAGAACATTACTGTCCACATAAAATTTGTGCGACATAAACTCTTTTTCACCTGTAATATATGCAATGGGTTCGTGTTGTGCACGTCGATTAACAAGTTTATAAAAATGCTCCTCTAACTCTTTTGGGACGATTTCGTTGGGGTTTGTAATTACAAAAACATCGCTTTTACCCAAAGAAAAACACATTAAAACACGGGCATCAAGCACGGGAGTGTCCGTGCCTGATGCCCTTAAAATTTCAGATGCTTTTAAGATGCAATCTTTTATTACCATTTATCTTCTTCCTTATTTTCAGGTATAACTGCTTTAATAGATGCAATAGCAACTTCAAGTTGTGAATCGTCAGGCTCACGTGTGGTAAGTTTCTGCAACCATAAGCCGGGTTTGGTTAAAAGTGACACGCACTTGTTTTGGCTTCTTCCGGCAAACTTTATAATCTCGTATGATACTCCGGCAACTATCGGAAGTAAAAGTAGTCTGAATACTATACGCTGAAAAACATTATCCCAACGTAAGAATGAGAAAAATATAATGCTTATTACCATAACGA
This sequence comes from Clostridia bacterium, assembly GCA_045646385.1. Classification (GTDB taxonomy): domain Bacteria; phylum Bacillota; class Clostridia; order UMGS1810; family UMGS1810; genus SIG455. The sequence continues at coordinate 103,646 of JAZRKQ010000037.1, forward strand.
TAAGTAGAAAACTCGTTCCACATCTGGGGTGCAAACGTGTATATTTACGTGCATTTTCAACAGTAAGTTCCTCACCATGTTCGTATGCAGCAATGGTTTTATGCTCTGCCCCGTGATATTCAAACACACGCTGAATGTCGCTCATACGTGATACCAACGCCAGATATATCAAAAATATCGACATACGTACAACGCCCTCTGCCAAGTTCAAAAGAACAGTGTTCGGAATTAACGGTTTTAAAAAACCCACTATAACTGTTGGTAACAGCATAAAAAGACCTATTCCCATAACAAGTGCTATAGCAACTGCTGCGTAAATCGCTATATCTTTAATTTTATCACCAAATTTATCGTCCAGCCATTTTTCAAACTTAGACGGTTCATATCCGGAATCATCTTCAATATCATAAAGGTCTGCGGAAAACATCAGGCACTTAACACCCACCACCATAGACTCAATAAAATTTACTACACCGCGAATAACCGGTAGTTTTAAAAATTTAAACTTCTGCGTTATTGATGTAACAGGTTTTTTATCTATAACAATCTCGCCGTCAGACTTACGCACGGCTGTAGCGATTTCTTTCGGCCCGCGCATCATAACGCCCTCTAAAACCGCCTGACCGCCTATGCTTGTCATATGCACGGCACAGTTTTCTTTATTGCTCATCAATTATCCTCCTTGAATATGTCTCGTTTCGATTATACTCCTTATTTTGCAAATAAGCAATAAATAAAATCAAATATTTACATTTTGTTTAAAAAGAATATGTTGTTTTAGTTTAGTTTTTCCTGCAAAATCTTTACAGCGTCCTCAATGCAACCATCGCACGAACGTAAGGATTCACCTTTTAAGCGAGAGCACATAAGGGATTGATTTTTACTTTCAAACTCTTCCATCATCTCGCGTGCAAAAGTGTAACTTTCAATCTTATTCGTATCGGGGAGCGCATCGCCACCTTTGCTTTTCTCAAGTCCTGCTAAAAACACCATAGCGCTTACTGCTCCGCAAACACCCTTTGTACCGCCCATACCACCGCCAAATGCCTCAGAAAGTCTGAAAAGTTGGTCTTCGGTAAAATCTGTTTTATCTGCAAAAGCGCACACAACAGCCTGTGCACAATTGTACCCCTTTTTGTGATTTTCAACTGCTTTCTTTATTCTGTCCATAATATCCTCCGTTAGAACAATGTGAGTTGGTCGCCCTCAGAATCCTCAGGCTTTAAATAATATCCCGTTGCAGGAATATTTTTAGTTCTGTAGTAATCAGCATTTTCAAAATTAACATCCGAAAGGTACTCAACTTTTACAAGTTTGCTTTTCTTCTTCATATTCATAACCGCTACGCCCTGAGAATCTTTTGCACTTTTTACAGAAAGCGCGCTTGTGTTGAATATAAGTATTTTATCAAGGTCGGTATATGCCACAAGGTCGGTATCTTCTTTTAAGAACTTAACGTCCACAAGCGGAGATTTACCGCTGTATGCATTAATAAGTTTTTTGCGGTTTGTTTTTGTTTCGTAACTCTTTAGATTGATTTTTGCACACTTACCATTTTCAAATGTATACAACAATGTGCCCTCATAATCAGTAGTTGCAATAGCGTATACAATAGTTTCGTCTTTATCCATCTGTATGATATTATGAACAAAATGTCCCCAATCGCTTGCTTTACAGTCAGAGATGTCGCTGAGTCTGATTTTATACGCATTCTGCATACTGCTGAGCAATATAAGATCAGCGCGGTTAGTGCTTTCCTGCTCTACTATCATAACGTCATTTTCTTTAAGTTTCTGTACAGATGCACTGCGAAGTGATACAGCAGAAACTTTTTTAAGATAACCGTCTTTTGTAAGGAAGATTTTAAGGTTATAATCCTCTACCAGTTCTTCCTCTTTAAACTCGGTAATCTCGTCATCGGAAATTATATCTGTACGACGGTCCACACCATATTTTTTGCTGATTTCTTTAAGTTCGGCAATGATTATTTTGCGTATTTCGTTATCGTCGCTCAATACAAAACTTAAATGGTCAAGTTCTTTTTCAAGGTCTTCTATCTCGGCAATACGTTTTAAAATATATTCTTTGTTGATATTACGCAATTTGATTTCTGCAACGTAATCTGCCTGAATTTCGTCTATACCGAAGCCGTTCATCAAATTTGGAATTACATCGGCTTCTTTTTCTGTTTCACGGATAATCTTTACCGCTTTGTCAATATCGAGTAAAATCTTCTGCAAGCCCTCTAAAAGGTGGAGTTTATGTGTAAGTTTATTAAGGTCATATTTAACTCTGCGACGGATACAATCCATGCGAAAATCCGTCCAGTGTCCGATAATCTCACGGACACCCATAACTTTAGGTGTCTGACCGATAAGAACATTAAAATTACAACTGAAAGCATCTTCCAAAGGAGTCATTTTAAACAGTTTAGTCATCAGTTTGTCTACATCTGTGCTCTTTTTAATATCAAGAGTGATTTTCAAACCATTCAAATCAGTTTCGTCACGGAGGTCGGTAATTTCTTTGATTTTACCTGCTTTTATAAGTTCGATGATTTTATCGATAATAGCTTCTGACGTTGTGCTGTAAGGTATTTCGTAAATTTCAATACAACTGTTTTTCTTGTCATATCTATATTTACTGCGAACGCGGAAACTGCCTCTGCCCGTTTCGTAAACAGATTTGAGCACACTTTCATTATAAATAAGACTTCCGCCCGTTGTAAAATCGGGTGCAAGCAAAGTTTTCATAATATCGCAATTAGAATTTTTAAGATATGCAATGGTTGTATCGCAAACCTCTTTTAAGTTAAAAGAGCATATGCAACTTGCCATACCTACGGCAATACCCTGATTTGGATTTACCAAAATATTGGGGAAAGAAACCGGCAAAAGAACAGGTTCTTTCATAGTACCGTCGTAGTTATCTACAAAATCAACTGTGTTTTTATCGATATCACGGAAAATCTCACGCGCAAATTCGTCGAGTTTAACCTCGGTATAACGTGATGCCGCATATGCCATATCACGTGAATAGTGCTTGGCAAAGTTACCTTTTGAATCTACAAACGGGTGCAAAAGCGCATCGTTGCCACGTGTCAAACGCACCATAGTTTCATAGATTGCGCCATCGCCGTGCGGGTTCAACTGCATAGTTCTGCCGACTACGTTTGCAGATTTCATCTTATTGCCCGTAAGCAAATTCATTTTATACATAGTATACAGAAGTTTTCTGTGCGATGGCTTAAACCCGTCAATTTCGGGAATAGCACGTGATATTATAACACTCATCGCATACGGCATATAGTTTTCCGTAAGCGTATTTGTGATTTTTTGTTCTATACTCATATCAGTTCACCTCCGTACAATCAACTCAAATCCAGCATTTCCAGATATTTATGGCCGTTATCTGCTATATATTCTTTTCTGGAAGCGAGGTCGTCGCCCAAAAGCACATCAAACATTCTTGAGGTTGCTTCTGCTTCTTCGCTGACAACCTTTATTAGTCTGCGTGTTTCTGGATTCATAGTGGTCTGCCACATCATTTCGGGTTCGTTCTCACCAAGACCTTTTGAACGCTGAATACTGCATTTATTTCCGAAAGTAGCGAGGATATCGGCTTTTTCCTTTTCATTATATGCAAAGCGCACCTCGTCTTTATATGTCATCTCAAAAAGCGGAGATTCTGCAATAAACACCTTACCCTGTTCTATAAGCGTAGGTGCAAGGCGGTAAAGCATAGTAAGTATAAGAGTACGTATCTGGAATCCGTCTACGTCAGCATCAGTACAGATAATAATTTTATCCCAACGCAGATTGTTTATATCAAAATTAGATATATTTTTGTTGTGCTTTGAAGAAATCTCAACACCGCAGCCAAGAACTTTCAAAAGATCTACAATAACGTCACTTTTAAAAATTTTATCGTAATCGGCTTTAAGGCAATTCAAGATTTTACCCCTTACAGGCATTATAGCCTGAAATTCACTGTCGCGTCCGAGTTTACACGAACCCAGTGCAGAGTCACCCTCTACTATGTATACCTCTCGTTTTGAAACATCTTTTGTACGGCAGTCTACAAACTTTTGCACACGGTTGGTAACATCTATTGAACCGCTTAACTTTTTGGCAATATTAACTCTCGCCTTTTCTGCGTGCTCACGGCTGCGCTTGTTTACAAGTACTTGTGCAGCAATTTTATCTGCTTCAACCTTGTTTTCTATAAAGTAAAGTTCCAGTTCGTGACGCAAAAACTCTATCATTGCATCTGCTATAAATTTATTTGTAATAGCCTTTTTGGTCTGGTTTTCGTAACTGGTTTCCGTAGAGAATGAGTTAGAAACAAGTATAAGGCAGTCTTTAATATCGTTAAAACTTATCTTACCCTCGTTTTTAGTGTATTTGTTATTCTGCTTGAGGTACTGGTCTATAGCATACACAAATGCGTTTGTAACGGCTTTATCCGGTGAGCCTCCGTGCTCCAAAAAACTTGAGTTATGGTAATATTCCAAAAGATTTACTTTATTGGAAAAACAAAACGCAACAGACAGTTTAACTTTATATTCAGGCTTGTCCTCACGGTCACGTCCACGACGCTCTGCATCGCAATATTTAACTTCTGTAAGGGCGTCTTCGCCGGCGGTTTCTTTTATATAATCGATAATACCGTTTTCGTATACAAAATCTTTTTCTTCAAACTTGCCCGGTTCAACTTCGTTTTTGAATTTGAACACAAGACCTTTGTTTACAATCGCCTGCTTTTTTAATATATTTTCAAAATATTCTGTTCCTATATTTATGTCGGTAAAAACATCTAAGTCGGGGCGCCATTTAATGCGTGTCATAGTATGCTTATAATTATATTCTTCTTTTTTAAGACCGCCTATGTTTTCGCCCTTCTCGAAATGGAGTTCGTATTTATAGCCGTCACGGTGAACAGTTACATCCATATATTCAGATGCATACTGTGTAGCACACGCACCAAGACCGTTAAGACCCAAACTATACTCATAGTTATCGCCGGTATTGTTTTTATATTTACCTCCGGCGTAAAGTTCACAGAATACAAGTTCCCAGTTATATCTGTCTTCAACGGGGTTGTAGTCTACAGGTATACCCCTTCCTCTGTCTGTAACTTCAATAGACTTATCAAGGAATTTTTTAACCTCTATAATACTGCCGTATCCCTCGCGTGCCTCGTCAATAGAGTTTGACAAAATCTCAAAAACCGCATGCTCGCATCCCTCAAGACCGTCAGACCCGAAAATAACTGCAGGTTTTAAACGTACACGGTCAGCACCTTTAAGCATTGATATACTTTCGTTTGTATACTGTTTTTTAGCCATTTACGCACCTCATAAAATTTATCTATATTTTGTGTGTATAAAACAATTTCTACCCATTATATAGTATTAACTATATTTTATTCTATTTTCCCAACTTTGTCAAATTTATTTGTGAAAAGTTACATATTTTTAAAAATTACTTGTAAAAATACCAAAATTATGTATAATAAAAGTATACTAATCTATCCCTTTAGGAGGTATGGTAAAATGGAAAAACTCTTTAAACTTAAAGAGCACGGCACAAATGTCAAAACAGAGATTATCGCAGGTATTACTACATTCCTTGCAATGGCGTATATCCTTGCGGTAAACCCCGGATACTTAGGCGGTATCCCCGGTGCATCACCCGCTGCAATCTTTATGGCAACTGCCATTTCTGCAGCAATAGCAACAATCTGTATGGCGTTCTTCGCTAACTACCCCGTAGCACTTGCTTCAGGTATGGGTCTTAATGCATTCTTTGCATTCACAGTTTGCGGCGCAATGGGTTGCTCTTACGAAGTTGCTTTAACAGCAGTATTCGTAGAAGGTATCATCTTCATCGTTCTTTCATTGTTCAAATTCAGAGAAGCATTGGTAAACAAAATTCCGACCAACTTAAAATTCGGTATCACCGCAGGTATAGGTTTGTTTATCACAATTATCGCTCTGTTAAACTCTAAAGTTATCGTAGCAGACCCCGCAACAACAGTTGCTCTCGGCGACTTGGGTTCTCTTCCGGTTATCCTTTCAATTGTAGGTTTACTTATCATCGGTGTTCTTGAATACAAAAAAGTTCCCGGCGGTATCTTAATCGGTATCATCGCTACTTGGGTACTTGGTATTGTTATTCAGGCTATCGGCTGGGCATGCGGAGTAAGCCTTTTTGATGCAAACTTAATCCCCTCCCTTTCTTGGGAAGCAATCAAAGGTAACTTTGCTGCACCTGCATTGTTTAAATTTGACTTCGGTTATGTTGTAAAGAACTTTGCAAGTTTTGCAATTGTTGTATTCACATTCCTTTACACAGATATTTTTGATACTGTTGGTACATTAATCGGTGTAACACAGAAAGCAGGTCTTATTAAAGAAGACGGCACTCTGCCCAAAGCAGGCGGTGCTTTAATGGCTGACGCTGTTGGTACAGTAGTTGGTGCTTGCCTTGGAACATCTACAGTTACAAGTTATGTTGAATCAAGCGCAGGTGTTGCTGCAGGCGGTAAAACTGGTTTAACAGCACTTACAACAGGTATTATGTTCATCATCGCTATCATCTTTGCTCCTATCTTCTTGGCTATCCCATCATTTGCTACTACACCCGCTATGCTCTACGTTGGTATCCTGATGCTCAGCGCTATCAAGAATATGGACTTCGAAGGCGACATCGCTGACGTTATCGGAGGTTTCCTGGCAGTTATTATGATGCCTTTTGCATACTCAATTGCTACAGGTATTATGTTTGGTATCGTTTCTTGGGTAATCCTTAAAGTGATTACAGGCAAGGCTAAAGATATCAGCGCAATTATGTGGGTATCATTCCTGCTGTTTGCTGCATATATTGCAACATTGGTAATGTAAGTAATTTAAATTAAAGAGGTGTCTTCTTAACCATGAGTAATAAAACATATACAATGGAAATTGCAGGTTTAAAACGTGACCTGCCTCTGTGCAAAGTAAATGACCAGTTATATATAGCAGCGTTTGTAATGTTTGGTGATGTTGAAATTACCGTTGCATGTGCAAAAGAACTTTTAAAACTGGCACCTGAGTACGACATTATGATTACCGCAGAATCAAAAGGTATTCCGCTTCTTTATGAAATGGCACGCCAGTCGGGTGCGGATAATTATATTCTTGCCAGAAAAGGACCAAAGGTTTATATGCAGGATATTGTATACGCATCAGTAAACTCCATAACAACGCTCAGCAAACAGATGCTTTGCATCAGCGGAGAAGATGCCGAAGCCATGAGGGGCAAACGAGTGCTTATAGTTGATGACGTTATAAGCACAGGCGAATCTATCGCAGCGCTTACTCAACTGGTTGAGCAGGTTGGCGGAAATATCGTTGGTAAAATGGCCGTCCTTGCTGAGGGCGATGCTATTAACCGAAAAGATATTATTGCTCTTGCACCGCTCCCCGTTTTTAATCCCGATGGCACTATAAAAGAATAATCAAAAAATAAATAAGTCTTTTTTCGCTTGAGTATATTTATGCGAAAAAAGACTTATTTTATTTTAGAACTAATTTTAAAAAACATATATTTTTCACATAAATATAGCGAGTGGAAAATATATGTTTTTTATTTTATAATATTGTTATTCCATTTTCTTTTCCGGTATAAATGGTTTTATCGTCCCATACTGAAACCTGAACTTCGCCAATGTGTGCTTTACCTAAAAGAAGCATACACAACCTTGACTGACCTATACCTCCGCCCATAGAAAGCGGAAGTTTATCTTCCAACAACATTCTGTGGAAAGGCAATTTTTTGCGTTCCTGAGCATTTGCTTTTGCAAGTTGTTCTTCTAAAGCATTTTTATCTACTCTGATACCCATTGAAGAAATCTCAAAAGCACATTTTAAAACATCGTTCCAGAAAAGTATATCACCGTTTAACTTCCAATCATCATAGTCAGGTGCTCTGCCATCGTGCTTTTTGCCAGATTTCAAAACATCGCCTATCTGCATAAGGAAAACTGTTTTATATTCTTTTACAATAGCGTTTTCTCTTTCTTTAGCAGTTAAATCGGGATACATATCCTCCAGTTCCTGAGATGTTATAAATTTAACATCACGTGAAAGTTCAACATTAATTTCAGGATATTCTGCCTTAATAGCATCTGCGGAATCGCATATAGCATTAACAATTTTTGTAACTGTGTCTTTAAGATATTCCTCTGTACGCATATCAGCAGAAATAACTTTTTCCCAATCCCACTGGTCTACATATATAGAATGGAGATTATCCATCTCCTCATCACGTCGGATTGCATTCATATCAGTATACAAACCTTTGCCAATAGGAAAATCATATGCAAAAAGCGCATATCTTTTCCACTTTGCAAGTGAGTGAACTATCTGCGCATTAGTTCCGGTTTCGAGTATATCAAACTCAACGGGGCGCTCCACTCCGTTAAGGTCATCGTTAAGCCCCATTGTGCTTTCTACAAACAAAGGTGCAGATACACGTGTAATATCCAGAGCATTGCAGAGATTATTTTCAAAATCCCTTCTCAATTTACCTATAGCGGTCTGCGTTTCATATACAGACAGAGTGGGTTTATAATTCTCGGGTATGAAAAACTTACTCATTTTCTGCAACTCCTTTCTTTTTAAATACCACTTAAAAAGTATATCAAAGCATACAAAATTTGTCAATGATTATTTCGTACAAAGCAATTTATAAAATAAATTATAATAATGTATATTTTTGTCTTGACATTGATATTCTAATATGGTATAATTCTATACGTTGGAAATACGGCCCGGTAGTTCAGTTGGTTAGAATGCCAGCCTGTCACGCTGGAGGTCGACGGTTCGAGCCCGTTCCGGGTCGCTTTTAAGCCACCGCTTGTTTAAGCGGTGGCTTTTTGTTGAATTTAACGGCAAACACCGCCGCAGTAGTACGTTATATAAAAAGCAAGTGCAATAATTAACTGTATATTATAGAGTTTTGAACATATTCGCTCAAAACTCTTTTTGTTTTCATAAATTGACAAGCGCATACATCTATGGTATAATTTCTACATTATAATTTAATTTTAAGGAGTATGGTTATGACAAACGAAAAAAGAGGCAACTTTACCGGCAAACTCGGTTTTGTACTGGCAGCAGCCGGCTCCGCAGTTGGCTTAGGTAATATCTGGAGATTTCCTTACCTCGCTGCAAAATACGGCGGCGGTATATTTTTACTGGTATATCTGTTACTTGTACTTACATTTGGTTTTACTCTTATGCTTGGCGAAATTGCGCTTGGAAGAAAAACAGGTTTAAGTGCTATCGGTGCATTTAAATCACTTAACAAAAAGTATGCGTTTATAGGATATCTTGCAGCGCTGATACCTATGATAATTCTCCCCTACTACTCAGTAATTGGCGGATGGGTTATGAAATACCTTGCAACATTTATTAGCAGTAATGCAACCGCTGCTGCAGACGATTCATTCTTCGGCGGTTTTATATCAAGCACAGGCGAGCCCGTGTTCTGGTTTATACTTTATGTTGCTGTAACTGCGTTAGTAGTTTTGTTCGGTGTTGAAAAAGGAATTGAAAAAGTAAGCAAGATTATGATGCCCGTATTGGTTGTGCTTTCAATATTTATAGCAATCTATTCTGCATGTCAGCCCGGCGCATTGGAAGGTGTTGTTTACTATTTAAAACCCGATTTTTCTAAATTCTCTGCCACAACAGTTCTGGCCGCTATGGGACAACTTTTCTACTCTATGTCGCTTGCAATGGGAATTATGATTACCTACGGCTCATATATGAAAAAAGATGTAAACCTTGAGTCTTCAGTTAAACAGATAGAAATATTCGATACCGGTATTGCATTCTTAGCCGGACTTATGATTATACCTGCCGTATTCGCTTTTTCAGGCGGTACACCCGAGGCGCTCGGAAAAGGTCCCAGCCTGATGTTTGTAACACTGCCGAAAGTATTTGAAAATATGTTTGGTGGTACAATAATCGGTGTGTTGTTCTTCTTACTTGTTCTTTTTGCGGCGCTTACATCTTCAATTTCGCTTATGGAAACAATTGTTTCTATCTTCTGCGACAAACTGCATTTAAACAGAAAATTAAGTTGTGCCGTTGTTTTTGCAGGTACTGTACTTATAGGCTTACTTTCGTGCTTTGGATACAGCATCTGGTCTGAAGTTAAAATCATCGGTATGCAGTTCCTTGACTTCTTTGACTTCATCAGCAACAGCGTACTTATGCCGATAGTAGCGTTTGCAACCTGCATTTTCATCGGTTATGTTATTAAACCAAAAGCAATTACAGAAGAAGTTGAAATTTCAGGAAAATTCAAAAGAGAAAAACTTTTCAATATTATTATAAAATATATTGCGCCAATCTTTATTGTGCTTATTTTAGTATCGTCTGTACTGGACGCATTCGGAATTTTTAAAATATGATTACTTCAAAAGGTCAAATGGAAACATTTGGCCTTTTATTTATAATTACTCTGTAACTCTGCTCTTTCACAAATCATATTATAAGCAAGAGGTGATAAGTATGACTAATTACATTCATAGAACTGCAACGGCTTATATACAAGGCGGAGAGAACAATCCCGAAATATCAGGAGATGTAAATTTTTATCAAAGAGATGGCGTTGTATGGGTGATAGTTTCTGTAACGGGACTTCCAAAAAACGAATCAGGCTTCTTTGCACTTCATATACACGAAGGGAAAAGTTGCGAAGGTGAAGGGTTTCCGGAAACAGGAGGACATTACAACCCTAAAAAGTCTCCCCACCCCATGCATGCAGGCGATTTACCACCGCTTCTTTCTTGCGACGGGGAGGCTTATATGGCAGTTTTAACAGACCGCTTCAACATTGACGATATAATGGGAAGAACTGTTATTATTCATAGTCAGGCAGACGATTTTACTTCCCAACCATCAGGTAATGCAGGAGAAAAAATCGCCTGCGGTATAATAGAATAATGATTTGACATAATATGGTTTTTATAGTATAATATCATAGGTAAAAATCAGAAACTTATCAGAGGTTATTTTTATGATATGCAACAATATTTTAGATGCAATTGGTAATACTCCGCTTATCAAACTTAACAGGATGACAGGTGAAAACGACGCTGAAATCCTTGTAAAGTTTGAAGGTGTCAATATCGGCGGTTCTATTAAAACACGTACCGCTTATAATATGATTTTAAAGGCCGAAAGACAGGGTCTTTTAAATGAAAACAGTATAATTGTAGAGCCTACAAGCGGCAACCAAGGTATAGGGCTTGCTTTGGTTGGTGCAGTACGAGGCTACAAAACTATTATCATTATGCCCGACTCCGTTAGTGAAGAACGCAGAAAAATCGTCAAGCACTACGGTGCTGATGTTATACTTATACACGACGAGGGCGATATCGGAAAATGCATTGAAGAATGTACACAAACAGCGCTTAAAATGGCTGAGAAGAATCCCAATGTTTATGTTCCGCAGCAGTTTGAAAACGAAGCAAATGTTTTAGCACATAAAAACAATACCGCTATGGAAATTTTAGAGCAAGCAAACAGACCCATACATGGATTCTGTTCAGGTATTGGCACGGGCGGAACTATAACCGGTATCGGCGAAGTTTTAAAAGAGCATAATCCCGATATTGAAATATGGGCAATAGAGCCTGAACACGCCGCTATTTTGTCAGGCGGCAGCATAGGTACGCATATACAAATGGGTATAGGTGATGGTATTATACCTAAAATATTAAACTGTAATATTTATAACGATGTTTGCATTATAACTGACGACGAGGCAATACGAACATCTAAAGATCTTGCAAAATACGAAGGTCTTATGTGCGGAATATCGGGCGGTACTAACGTGGCTGCAGCAATAAAACTTGCAAAAAAACTCGGCAAAGGTAAAACCGTTGTAACTGTGCTTCCTGATACTGCCGAAAGATATTTTTCAACACCTTTATTTGAATAATACAACTTTAAAAAACCCTCGCTTTTGCGAGGGTTTCTATTTACTTACCGTCTAACTGATTTAAAAATTCTTCAACCGCTTTAGATAAATATCTTCGTGCACTTCCGTAAACATATGTAGTACGTTTTATGTTTACAATATTTCTGCAAAGCACATCATCGCTGAACATTCCGTGCCACGAAATTGACGGGAAAAACGAAATACCAAGACCCATTTCTACATACTTTCTTATATAAAACGGGTCGTCACTCTGAATAACAATATTTGGCACAAAACCTGCTGTGCTGCATATTTCGTTAGTAAGTTTATAAAGGCCGCTTTTTCTGCTCATAGTTATAAATCGCTCATTTTCAAGGTCACATAGATGAAGATTTTTTTTATTAGCCAAAGGATTGTTTTTGCTGATAGCAAGCAGAATATCCTCGCAAACAATACTTTTACGCATCATATTTTTATTGTTAAATACCTTATCAGTTATTATAAGGTCGTACTTATTTATATTTTCACCTGCTGTATGGTCAATAAAAAAACTTACGTCCTTATGTTTTTTTTGAAAAGTTTCAATTGCCTTGCTGACAATACGACGATTTGTTTCTATGAGTAATCGTATTTCTCCGGATACTACGTCCGAATTGCAAATCCGGCTTTTGCTGTCGCCTATAAGTTGTAAAGCGGATTTGATGTCTGTATAAAACGCTCTGCCACGTTCATTCAGTGTAATTTTGTTTGCACTGCGGTCAAAAAGGATAACGTCCAGTTCCGCTTCCAACCTATGAATACTTTGAGATATATTCGATGCAGGCACACAATACTCTTTAGCGGTTTCAGAAAAATTTTCAGTCTCTGCTGCACGACAAAAATATTTAAGTTGCAAAAGTTCCATACCATCACCTCTCAATTATTTTATCATGCTTCACTATAACTGTCAACATATGCTATCCATACTTTATTTCATTATTTACAATATAGTCACAAAAGTTTATAATAAAGACAAAATAATATTTATGAGGTTTTGATATGAATATTTTAAAAGACATTCCATATAGTGAATCCGGGCACGAAAGGCACGTTCTCGATATTTACCTGCCCGAATGTGACGAATTCCCCGTGCTGGTGTATTTTCACGGTGGCGGAATAGAATGTGGGGAAAAAACAGAAGTTGAAGAAACTGCAAAAATTTTAAATGAAAATGGTGTTGCAGTTGTTTCTGCAAACTATAGATTGTACCCAAATGCAAAGTATCCTGAATTTATTGAAGATGCTGCGCTGGCAGTTGCGTGGACGTTTGATAATATAAGTAAATATGGAAAGTGCAACAAAATTTATGTTGGCGGAACATCTGCAGGTGCATATCTTTCTATGATGTTATGTTTTGACAAAAAATATCTTGCAGCACACGGAATTGACGTTATGCAGATTGCTGGTTTTATACATAACGGTGGTCAGCCCACAGCACATTTTAACGTACTGCGCGAACGCGGAATTGACACAAGACGTATAATAATAGACGAAACTTCACCACTGTACCATGTTGGTACAGAAAGCAAATATCCGCCTTCGCTTGCTTTAGTTGCTGATTTTGATATGTACGGCAGATATGAACAGTTAAGACTTATGGAAGCAACAATGAAGCACTTTGAGCACACCAACTTCCAACTGCGTATTTTACAGGGTGGACATTGCTGCTACGCAAATTATAAACTTGGCGACTTAATAAAAGAATTTATATTAAAGTAATAATCACTCGAAATAACTATTTATGTACTTAATCAGAAGCAAAAGAATAGACGAAAAAACACCCACTATATAAGTGGGTGTTTTAAATTACTATTTTATAAACATCTGTGTCCAGTAATTGCCGTTTGCAACATACCCCACACCGATTTTATTATACGAAGCATTTAAGATATTGGCCCTGTGCCCAGATGAATTCATCCATGCATTAACTACCGCCTGTGGTGTTGACTGCCCTTTTGCAATGTTTTCCGCAGCCGCTCTATACGATATACCAAAATCTTTTATCATCTTAAACGGTGATCCGTATACAGGACTTGTATGAGAGAAATATTTATTATCCTTCATATCTTGAGATTTATATCTTGCAACCCTGCTAAGTTGCCAATCGGCAGCAAGTTTATTTAAACCGTTTTTAACTCTTATTTCATTTACAAGACGGATAACCTCGTTTTCAAATTCTGTAACCTTAGAATCTGCTTCGGGAATTGTTATAACCTGACCGGGATATATCAAAGCAGGATTTATAATCTGTGGGTTAGCATCTTTAAGTTCACTTAAACCAACCTCGTATTTAACTGCGATTTTCCACATACTGTCGCCTGATATAACCGTGTGGGTAGCAGCAGATGCGGCAAACGTCATAAATATCTGGACTGCAATTAATGCAGAAACTATAAACTTTTTCATTTTTGTTACCTCCTGTAATTTTTGTAGAAATGACACCTGTATATACTAACATATATACAATTATAATTTCAAATGTAATTATTGGAATGTAAATTTCACCCGCCATACGGGTTTTGCATATATTATTATTGGAGGTGACAATATATGGCTAATTTCTGTTGCACTTGCAAAAGTGACTGTGCAGGTCTTGCCATCGTTGCAAGTATAATAATAGGTATAATTACAGCGTTTCTGCAGTTTAGTGCAGTTATAACAGTTACTCCTGCGTTTTTGTGGGTAGTGCTTGGCATTGCCGTAGTGTATCTGGCAATATTGCTGGCTGTATCACCCGTTATACGCAGAAACGGATGCGTATGTAACAATCTATCCGTGATTCTAGTGGGTATACTTGGCGCAATTTTAACATCAATAGTTCTTTTGGCTATCACATTTGCTGCTACCAGTGTGATAGGCGCGATCATTACGGGCGCATTGCTGGCGTTTTTCTCTCTCATAGTAACTACGGTTGCTTGCCTTATTAAATGCATAATCGGATGCGCAAACAAAAACGACTACGAATAATAAGTTATAGATAAATAAAACCCCTGCTGATGCAGGGGTTTAAATTTTTAATAAGTTGTGGTGTAGAATGTGTAGTGATAATAATCATTGAGCAGGTTATGCTCTGCATACGTAAATTCCCAGCCGAGCATATCGCTGAAAAATGTGTTTCCCACATACGTTATACCGTCAATTAAAATCGGTTTTGAAATTGTGTGCTTAGCACCATCTGTGTATGCATCAGCCGAATCTATGGCAATTTCTAAATTTGTATATGCAGGGAAGAATTCGCTTGTTATTGTTATATTTCCGTTGTTGTAATCAATACAAGCACTATCGCTATACCCTGCCTCTATAGTCTGGCGGAGGGGCACATAAATTTCTCCGTCAATAACGGGAAGTGCGCCGCAACTTTCGCTTACATACCATACAGGATATGTATTTTCTATACCAGCAGGTTCTTCGCTTGCTATATACTGATGTCCCATATCAGTTAAAGTGAATGAGTTTTCATCTGTAAGCACAGGAAATTCTACTTTGGTTACACCATACGCTTTGAAATCAGTGTCAATATTAATTGTGAAGTCAAGTAATCCGTCAGACTCATATATCCATTTTCCGCCGGTCAGTGCTGTGTAAATCTGCGCAATATCTACCAAAATATCAACACTAACATCGCTGCTTTTAATCTTATTTCCGCTTACGTTGTATACGCATCGTATACCGTCTTTACCCAAAATCTTCCAGCCTTTAACGGACGGGAACGCAATATACGAAAAATCTTGTTCTGGTGCAATATCAGACATTATATCGGGCAACATAGCCATAAGTTCGTCGATATACGAGGTAAGACCGTCGTTGTCCATTTTAATTACATATTTACTGCCGCCAAGTTCTATTTGAGAATGTTTTGCAAAAAGGTCAGTACTTAACTTTTGAATATTATTCATATATTCTTTGTCAAATACTGCTTTCATTTCATCAAGAGCCGTTTTATCAAATGCAATATCGTCTATTGTGACTTTCATATATTTATTCAAAAACGGATATGAATAGATAATATCAAAAACAGGCGCTTCATCATTTGAAAAATCCATATTCATCCACATTCCCATTTTTGCCTTTATGCCGACATTAAGATTTGAGTTAACATCTATATCGTGTTTACTTTCAGAAGTAAGCGCAAGTTTGATTTTTTTGTAATCATCGCTCATATCCGCCTGAAGACGCATCGTACCGTCGTATGCAAGCAAAGTACGTAAAAGCGACTTAATATCCACATAATTGTTAATTACTTGCGAAAATTCAATCTCATCAAGAAGTGCGGCAATTTCTTCGCTGCTGTCAAACGTAACAGAGACAGAATAATCAGCAGTATAGTTTGTAATTGTTTTTGTTAAAAATGCAGGTAACTCTGCCGCAGACGCGCTTATAGTAAGAATAAGAGTTGCCAAAAGGATTGATATTATTTTTTTCATATGTATTCCTCCTTTTTAAAGATTGCCTAATTTTATATTAACATATAATATTATGTTTGTAAACAAAAAAATGGCATACCGTTTAATGCGGTATGCCATTTTAAATATTAAAACTTATTTATGAGCCTCAAAAAATCTGTGCAGAATCGCAGCAATTTCAGCTCTTGTGGTATTGTCTTTCGGATTGAGTGTAGACTCTGTCTTACCTTTCAACAATCCACTACCAACAGCGTACTGCATTGAGGGGATAGCGTACTCAGAAATTTCTGCAACGTCTGTGTAAGAGAGAATATTTGTATTCTCGCCAACGCTTACATCATAACCTTTATACTGTGAGTATCTGTGCATAATAGCAGCAATCTGTTCTCTCAAGATATTATCGTCAGGACCGAACGCTGTATCGGAGTAACCTTTAACAATGCCGTTCTGCTCTGCCCAAACAACTGCTTTTTCGTAATAACCACCAATTGCAACGTCTGCAAACTGGCTTGCGTCTGCAATTTCAGGTGCGCCTGCTGCTCTGTAGAGAACTGTTACAAGCATTGCTCTTGTAAGAGTTGATGCAGGTGCAAATTCACCCTCAGCAACACCGTTCATCAGGCCATTGTCTACAACATAGTCAACATCTAAGTGATACCAAGCAGAGGTATCAACGTCTGCAAAGTGAACTGCCGGGCAACCACCATCTGCAGTTCCGGGGCAACCTGCTGAGCCGTCTGACCATTTAGCGTAGAGAGTTATGTTGCTTGTAAGCGCTGTATCAAAGTCGAACAGTTTTGTAAGTGATATATCTGTATACCAACCAGCAAATGTATAACCATCTCTGGTTGTTTCGGGTGCAGTAATCTTTTCACCGCGTTTTACAGTAACACTGTTAACAACTGTACCGCCGTTAGCATTGAATTTAACTGTTACGGTTGAAGATGTTCCACCACCTGTTACCGGACTTGGCAAAGGAAGTTCGGGGTCAGGGTTAACAACTGTGTCGTAACCAACCAGAGCGTACTCGGAGAACTTCTTAACGTGGAGTGTTACTTTAGATTTATCGGCTGCAATTTCAATATACTCACCGTCATCATTTTTAGCGGTTGTAAGTATATGTGTTTCGTTGCCATGTCGTCTGTGAACAAGGAAGTCTACATACCCCCTCATACTTTCGGGGATTGTAAGTTCAATTACAATCAAGTCGTTTGTTTCTTTAACGATTTCGCGGTCTTCGTCAACGATTTGTCCTTCAGTTAACGAACCTTCACCAACATCAGTATATGTAGTAACTTTTTCTATAACGATATCCAAGACCACTTTGTTTTCACTTGCTTTATTTTCTTGGGTGTCGTTTTTGTGGATTTCCTGTTCAAGAACTGCAGAAATTTCTCTGTCGTCAATATTAATCTGCGCTTCTACCTTAACTTCACGTTTTGTTTCGTTCTTTTCTTCGTTGTGACGGTCTTCTTTAGTTTTATCTTTCTTTTCTTTAATACCGCCATGTCCTTTAACTTCTGCGTTATCGTTTTTCTTTGATTTTACAACTTCTTTACAGTGCTCACATTCGTTAACTGCGTATGTTACTTCGCCGTCAGTTTCTTCTCCTATATCTTTCCATTTGTGAAGTTTTTTATCTGTTTTCAAAGTATCAAGATTAACTTCATTTTTGCAATTGGGGTCTTCAAAAGATTTTTCACAAACTGTACAGTACCAGTGTGTTTTTGTACCGTGATTAAAGCAGTCTGCCGGAATAGCATTTACTTTAACGGGTTTGTGTGCTGCGGGAATTCTGATGTTATCCTCTTTAATTTCGTTACAGCAAGTGTAAACAATTCGCTTTAAACCGTCTGCTGTACAAGTTGCAGGTCTTACGATTTTTTCACATTCTTCGTTATGTGTATGAACAAGTTTTGCTAATGTAACTGGTTTGGTTTCTCCACAGTTTGAGCAAGGAACATTTGCTTTACCTTCTTTTTCATCTGTAGGTTCCTCGCCTTCAATAACTTGCTGGTTTTCATAATCCCAACTGTGACCAAGTGCCGGAGTTGTGTACTGCTCTAAAGTAATTTCTGTAATCTTATCATGAGAGAAGTCTTTGTCACAAACTATACAATGCTTATGAGCAAGTGTACCTGTATGTGTACAGGTTGCAGGCTTTTCATCGATTTCTTCTAATGTATGACCTGTTTTAGAAACTATGGTCTGAGGGATAGTAACTGTACTACATTTTACGCACTTTTCACCTTCGGTAAGACCGTCTTCTTCACAAGTAGGAGCGATAGCACGCAGTTTAACTTTGTTATTGCCGTGATTGGTTAAATCCTTGTCAATTACTGCACTTGTGATTTTTTGTGTACGTGCTGCATCTTTAAACAATCCACCGCAGGTTTCACAGGACCAATGTTCAAGAATACCTGTAGATGTACAAGTAGCGGTAACACCAGCCACGTGACCTACGTTAGCACTATGGCCTGTTGCAGGGAGAATTACGGGTTCGCCTACGGGCTCTCCGCAAGCACAGTAGTTCTGCATCTCACCTGCTTCTGTACAGGTTGCCGCTTTTGTTATAACTGCGTCCTCTGCAGAAATAACACAAATATGTTCCTTTTTAGGAATTGTAACTGTTTCTGTATGGTTAGAGTCGTTCAAACAAACTCTCGTTTTAGATCCTTCTGTCTGTTCAGTAGAATCAGTTACTGTCCACTCGCCCCAGTTATGTCCCAAAGCAGGAATAGGTTTCTGTGCTACGAGTACGGTGTTACAAACAGAACAGCGTGAACCTTCGGTTTTACCTGCTGTTTCACAAGTAGCAGGAACTGCTGCATCTGTAACTACTGTATGACCGTTTGCAGGAATAATTGAACGGTTGTCTGTGTGACCGCACACTCTACACACATGACCTTCTGACAAACCTTTTTCGGTACATGTTGCAGGGATGGCAGGAATAGTTTCATTATCGTGAGGAAGTTTTGCCAATGTAAGTGAGGCTTTATCGATTACAGTAGTTGCCGCTTGAGTTGTAAAGTCTTTTTTACAAAGAATACACATCCAGTGCTCTGCCACACCTGTTGATGTACAGGTAGGCGCTATTCTTGCAACGAAAACTGTATTATGGTTTAATATTTCAATAGTCTGCTCAGGTTCAACTGTTCCGTTAGCACCACAGTTGTAACTGTCGTGGCTTACGCAAATAACACCCTCGGTCCAGCCTTTTTCATCACAAGTTGCAGGAACTGCAGGCACAACCTGAAGCAAATGGTTAATTGCAGCAGATACAATGTAAGATGATGCACCTGTGTAATTAATTGTCTGTGTTCTTGATTCAAAATTAATTGTTGTAGAACCTGTTAAAGAAACAGTTACTTTATGCAATCCATTCTCATTATATGAAACAACATTATCAAGATAAAACGCTATATCTTTAAGGTATGTGTCTTTGTTTGCAGAAAGTCCACCTGCTGTAAGGTTATCAGCATTTTTATATGTAATTGTCAAGGTTTTACTTTCACCCGATGCTGCTGTTTCAAAACCGCTTCTTGGAAGTACTTCGCTGAAAATTGAACCGGCTTCCAATCTACCCGCTGTAGCCAAATCACTACCATCGGCAATTATAGCGTCAGCAGGATAAGTTATAGCAACATTAATCGTGCTTGATACTGTTGCTCTATTGAACTCATCAATCGCCTGTCCATCTCCGCCTAAAACAGTGGTAATAAAAGGTTTATCAAAAAATCCTCTTATAGTTGACATATCGAGAGTCGCTTTATAGTCAATACCCATACCATCGCCGACAGTATCTATAGATATTGCCCTGTCTGAATATTCACCTTCTCCGTTTTTGCGTGCAAGAACACTAACACCAAGGGTCATATCGAGAGGGTTGGTAATATAAGAAAACCCTGGCGCAGACGCGTGTTCATTAATTGTCGCCGCTGAAACGGATGTAAACATTGAGGCAATCATCATAATTGCCATTACAATACTTACAAATCTTTTCATTGTAATCACTCCTTATATTATTTATATATATTAAACACAAAAGTATATACATAATCATTATACCTCTGTAACAAAAAATTGTCAACAAATTTGACATGACTATTTTTACATAATTTGTATTGTTTTTATGTGCAAATATATAAAAAACAGGACGATACAAAATCGTCCTGTTTTTATAGAAAAAGTATTATTACAAATCAACGTGAATTTTACCCGTGCTGCTTTTGTATACTGCTTCAACAACTTTCTGTGCGGCAATGGCATCGTGCGCAGTAACAGGGATTTCGCCCTCGCCAAGAACAGCCTTGCCGAATGCTTCAACCTCTTTGGTATACATATTGCCAAAATCCACTTCAAGTTCTACGGGCTCTGCCATAGTGCGGTTCTGCATAGCATCATACTCTGCGCTGCTATCACCGCAAACAAGTTTAACGCTGCCGCCCTCTACCTGAGAAAGCGTACCCTCAGCAGTTAAACAGCCTGCTGTTCCGTAAAATTCCATCTGGCATTTTGCAATTTCGTCCGGCAGGTTAAAGTTAGCGCCTACATAGGCAACTGCACCGTTATCCATTCTACCGATAAGATAACCGCCGTCTTCAACACCGTTATACTCAAACACCTGATTGCCTATCATACCAGCCGCCTCTGTGAATTCTGCACCGGTAATATAACGGATAAGGTCTATACAATGAATACCCATATCCATCATTGCACCGCCGCCGGAAAGTTTTGCATCCTGACGCCAGCAATTATCCATTGTGGGGTACCAGCAAGTAAATTCTGCTCTTGCAGAAACCAACTGCCCAAGTTTACCCTCTGCTATAATTTCTCTCATCTTTTCATGGTATGCGTGGAAGCGCATCATAAAGCCTACACCAAGTTTAATTCCGGCATCTTCGCAAATTTTAACGATTTCTTCTGCTTCGGCAATATCAATACCGATAGGCTTTTCCAAAAGAATATGTTTACCTGCCTTGCACGCAGCCTCAACCTGCTCTTTATGGCAGAAAACGGGCGATGCAATATACACGGCATCAATTTCGTCAATTGCCAAAAGTGCGTTCATATCGTCAAAAGCGTATTTAGCATTATATTTCTCTTTAACACGCTCTGCAGCAGCCTTATCAGCGTCCATAACGGCAATGAGTTCTGCGTTGTCTGCCAGCATCATGCCGGGGATTGTGCGTCTGTCTGCAATGCCGCCACAACCGATTACGCCCCATTTAACTTTACTCATATCAATACTTCCTTTCTGTTACAAAAAGGTGCAAAGAAATATCTTGCACCTTTTTTATTAAACAATTATTTACCTGCCTGCATTTCTGCAACTGACTCAAGAACAGCATCTGCCATGTACTCAAGTTGTTCGTCGCTTAAGCCGTAAAGGGGAAGATGTGTAAATCTCTTATAGAACACTTCTTCACAGTTGGGGCATGTTTTTGCGATTTCGTCTGAATCATAACCCATATCCTGAACGATTTTAAATCTGTACAGAGGACCAAAGTGTGCAATCTGTGTAACGCCTTTTTCCTCTAATTTCTTTTTAAGAACCTGAATATCTCCACCTGCTTTTGCGGGATCAATCTGCAAAAGATACATATGGAATGTAGGTTTAATATCATCATTGCCTAAATCCTGAGGGATAATAGCATCATTAGCGGCAAATCTTTCTGTAAGATAAGCAGCAGCCTTTCTTCTTATTGCAACAATTTCTTCATTACGTGCAACCTGAAGTGTAAGACCTAAGCCCTGAATTTCTGTAGTAGATGCGTTACCGGGTACAAAAGGTCCGTATTTACCTTCAATAGGTGTAATGTTATAGAGCCAATCTTTAATCGGGCATGAGAAATCAAGACCTAAGAAACGTGCTCTCTTCATTTCAGGACCAAAACCGGGGATAGTTGTTGTAGCAATACCACCCTCGCCAAAAGAGGTGATATTTTTTACTTCGTGCATTGAGAACGCTGCAAAGTCACCGATTGTACCGATTTTTTTGCCTTTATACATAGCACCAAATGCGTGTGCGGCATCTTCAAGTACTAAGATATCGTGCTTTCTTGCAAGTTCCATAATAGGATCCATATCTACAGGATAACCACCAATATGTACAGGAACAATCATTTTTGTTTTATCTGTAATCTTTCTTGCAACGTCTGCAGGGTCCATATTAATTGTTTTGGGGTCAACGTCTGCAAAAACAAGTTTTGCGCCTACTGCCAGAGGGTATGCCATTGTTGCTACGAATGTAATAGCAGGAACAATAACCTCATCACCGGGTTTTAAGTTAGCATATTTATAAGCAATCTCAAAACCTGCTGTAGCGTTTGTTACGAATGTAGAAGTTGTTGTACCGAGATACTCGTTACAAGCAGCCTCAGCCTCTTCAACTCTGCTGCCAAGAGAAAGTTTTCCTGGAGGGGTTGCAAGTGCATCAAGTTTTTTAACCTGAGTCCAAACTGCCTCAAGTGCATCGTCGTACTCTTTTCCTTCGCCCTGCATAAGGAAACGGATAATCTCCATTAAATCGTGAACATTATAGTTTTCACCTACAGCCGCCCAAGGTACTCTTGTAGCACCTGTATTATATCTGAAATCTGATGATCCCATTTTATTTTCCTCCTTAAAATTAATTTATTTATTGTTAAAATTAATTATAACATTTAGACAATTACTTGTCAATACAATAATTATATTTTTATCACATTGACACATGATATAAAAAAATGGTAAAATATATTTATCATTATAACGCGCGGAGGAAAGATAATGAACAAACAGGTTGGCAATGTTCGACTGATGCAACAGATGAACAGACTGAAGGTACTTAATTTTATACGAAACAATCCCGATGTAGTGCGCCCCGTAATTGCTGAAAAAACAGGGCTTTCACTTGCAACAATTACCAACACTACGTCGTATCTTTTAGATATTAACCTTATTTCAGAATGCGGTACTGAGCAAGTAGGCAGAGTAGGCAGAAAGAGTACACTTTTAAGGTTCAATTCATCTGCTTACGGGCTTATATGCATAATTCTGGGGAAAGAGCACATAGATATTGTGCATACTGATTTAGAAGGCGGAATTATATCTCGCAAACACGAGCATATGAGCGACTCTCCCGAAAAAGTTATAAAAACCGTACGCAAAAGCGTAAACGAAATAATTGCCTCCGCCGGCAAGAAAAATATTCTCGGTATAAGCATAGGTATATCCGGCATGGTGCTTGACGGAAGCAGATTTATACTCTCCTCCAGTTTGAAATGGAAAGGTTTTGACATTCGAAAAACACTTATGGCAGAAACCGGTCTGCCAGTTTTTGCAGAAAATATATCGCACCTTAGAGCAGTTTGGTATTTCTGTTGCAAAAAAACTGCAAACAGAAACAATATGATTTTTGTTGATCTTAAAAACGGCATTGGCGCCACCCAGTTCTATAAAGGCAGTATCAGCCGTGCCGTACTTGGTGAGATTGGTCACACAACGGTTGACAAAGACGGTGATTTATGCTTCTGCGGAAACAGAGGCTGTCTTGAAGCAATGTGCTCGGTTGACAGAACATTGCGGTTATACAAAGAATATTCCGGCAACGAAAATGCCACCGAAGATGACCTTTGCGACAAATACAAAAAAGGCGACTCTGCCGCCATAAAGGCAATAACAGAGTGCGCCCGATATCTTGGAATAGGTCTTGCAAATATTATTAATTTACTTAATCCGTCGGTTATGGTAATAAATTCAGGAGATATGGCGTGCTGCCAACCTTTGCTTGACGTAGCAGAAAAAGAAATGCTTGCCCGAGCATACCCTGCCCTTACAAAAGAACTTGCCATATACGAAATAAACGTGACTGATAACGAAACAATAAAAGGCGCAGCATTTAATCTGTGCGACAGACTTTTTGATATTTCTTTTGACGGGAACATAGTGGAATAATCAGTCTATTTTTATTGATTTACAATATTCTGTAGGCGACATACCTGTAACACGCTTAAACACTCTTGAAAAATATAACGGATTCGAAAACGAAAGTGCATCGGATATCTGCGTGAAGTTCATTCTCTTTTCCCTCATAAGCCGCTTTGCCTCGTCAATTTTAACCTTTGACATATATTCCGTCATGGTACAATCATAATTTTCCTTAAAAACACGGGAAAGGTATGCTCTGCTATAGCCGTGCATATTGCATATTTGCTCAACATTGGTTTTCGTTCCGTAAACACTTTTTTCTATAGTGTCCGCTATCTGTTGTGCTATATGCCCTTCCATATTCTCACGCGAGTGATAAACTGTTACCTGATGGCGTGCTTCGTTGCGCAAAAGCAAAATAAGGAACTGTTCAAGATATGTCCTTATCATCTGCAATCCGCCAATGGCACTGTTGGGCTTAACCTTCATTTCCCGCAGATAAACCTGGTTAAACGGGATTTCAAACGTGTTATGGCTTTCAGCAAGAATACTTGCAATAAGAGGACGTAATTTTTCGGGGATATGCAAAACTCTCCCCTGAAAATATTCCATACTTGCAGACTTACATACAAAGGTAATTATAAAAATGTTCGGTGCCACAATTTTATTTGCAGAATGTGTATGGTACTCGTCGGGTTTATGAAATATTCCGTCGCCTTGTTTAAGAATATGGCGCACGCCGTCGGCTTCGGCAATAACCTCGCCTTTGTCCACATACACAAACTCCCAGCAGTCGTGACTTTCCCCTCTTGACTGAAAATCTTTATCAAGTTCAAAATAATGGATTGTATCTATTTCGTCAACAGGCAGAATATTTGATATTTTATGACCTATAAATTTTGTCCTCATATATTTAACTCCTTATGTTTCGTTTACAAAAAGATATGTTTATGCCAAAAAAATATATTCCCTCTTTTGTAATTATATCATATAATTAAATCAAATTCAAATACAAAATTACATATTAAATAAATGAAAGGATGGTTTACAAATGAACGTTCTTGCAATCGGTTGTCATCCGGACGACATTGAGTGCCAGTGCGCGGGCACTTTGGCTAAATGCGTACAGAGAGGTGACAAAGTAACTGTTTGTCACGTAGCAAACGGCAACTTGGGACACGAAATTATTCCATCAGACGAACTGCGTGTTATGCGCCGTGAAGAGGCTAAAAACGCAGGTAAACTGGCAGGTATTGATGTTGTAACCTGCGATATAGGCGACCTGCTTGTGTACGGCGAGCAAAAAGAGCAGATTGACAAAGTAGTTGATATTATCCGTCAGACTCAGCCTGACTTTATTATCACTCACGATCCAGAGGACTATATGCCCGACCACGTTGCAGTAAGCAAACTCGTTTTTGCTGCATCTTTTGCAGCAAGTGTTCCGCAGTACAAAACATCTGTTCCGGGTAAAGCCGCAGTTACACCTATATACTATATGGACAACTTTGCAGGTGTAAATTTTCTGCCTACAGAGTATGTTGACATTACAGATACAATTGATTTAAAAATGGAAATGCTTGAGTGCCACGTAAGCCAACTTAAATGGATGCGTGACCATGACCACATCGACTTTGCCGAACTTATAAAATCAGTTGCAAGATTCCGTGGTATACAGTCAGGTGTTCAATATGCAGAGGCATTCAAACAATGCTATGCATATCCTAAAGTTACCACAAAAAGAATGTTACCATAACAAAAACTATATAAAATTTATATATAATTTAAGGAGGAAACAAAAATGGATTTTTTATCAACAGTTAAAGGTTCACTTTGTGAAAACTTTTTCCCAAAAGGCTGGGATTTAGCAAAAATCGATGCTTGCTGTGAAAAAGGTGTAGCACGCGAAGATTTCTGGAACAAAGATTTCAACCCAGTAGAGTGTGATAATATAAATGATTTCGATACTTATATGGGTCACGAAATCGCTATGCAGATTAAACTCGCAAGAGAAGAAGGCAAAAAACTTGCTATGATTCTCCCCGTTGGTCCTATGGGTATGTACAAATGGGCAGTTTATTTCCTTACCAACTGGAAAATTAAATGCGACCACGTATACACTTTCAATATGGACGAATGGGCTGACGCTGATGGAAACACACTTCCTTCAGACAACACCGCTTCATTTGAATATAGCATGAAGCAGGCTTTCTTCAATCCGCTAGGCGAATACCTAATGCCTGAAACACAGAGAAACTTTGCAAAAAAAGATAATCTTCCTACATATCCTGAAAAGATTAAAGCATTAAAAGACGAGGGTGCTAAACTTGTGCTTGTATTCGGTATCGGCAGAATGTGCCACATCGCTTTCTGGGAACCCCAGTTTGCAGGTGAATTTGCATCTGAAGAAGAATGGAAGTCACAGTGCTACAGAATCGGCGCTAAACTCCATCCTTTAACAATCGAACAGAACGCATT